>CACZHP010000011.1 GCA_902780935.1 uncultured Bacteroidia bacterium
GAGATATTTCTTGAGCCTGTCCCTTCCCGCGATCTTGACATATCCGTCGAAATCATGGAACACGCTCCAGGTATACTGCATGGTGAATCCTTCGGTGATATCTCCCCAGCCGTTGACGGATCCGGGACCCTGGTAGGCGATCGGGGCGAATGGCGTACGCCAAGCGCCTTTGGAGTCCTTGCCTCGCATGTAGCCGGTCTCGGGGTCGATGAGGTTCTTGAAGTTCATCGACCTGTTCAAGAAGAACTTATAGTCCTCTTCGTGGCCCAGTTTCTTCGCGACCTGGGCGATGCACCAGTCGTCGTAGGCATATTCAAGGGTCTTGGAAACGCTCTCTTTCTCAAGGTCGAAGGGGACGTAACCGAGGGAGGTATATTCGGGAATACAATCGTAGTGGGCGTTCGTGGCGGTTGTCTTCATCGCCTGGAAGGCTCTCTCGTAGTCAAATCCGGGCACATCCTTGAGGATCATGTCGGCCAGGACGGAGCAGGAGTGGTAGCCGATCATGCACCAGGTCTCGCCACCGTAGAAGGACCAGTAGGGGAGCATCCGCTCGGCGCTCTTGTCGAAATGGGCGAGCATCGAGTTGGCGATGTCGGCCTGGAGAGGCCTGTTCACAAGGTTCATCAGCGGCTCGAAGGCCCTGAAGGTGTCCCAGAAGGAGAAGGTCGTGACATTGGTGAAACCTTCAGCCTTGCCGATGGTGCCGTCATGCTCGCGGAACCTTCCGTCAGTGTCCTGGAACACGAACGGGTGGAGCATGGTGCGATAGACACTGGTGTAGAAAGTCTCCCTTAGCGTCTTGTCGTCGCTGTCCAGGGAATATGCTCCCAGAGCCTTCTCCCAGGTAGCTTCCGCCTCTTTTTGAGTGGTGTCGAAGTCCTTGCCGTCCAGCTCATTGAGGTTCTTTAAGGCACCATCCGTCCCGACTCCTGACACTGCGACCTTTATCTCCAGTTGGAACGGCCCTTCGACTTCGCCCAGGGACCGTCTGGTCTCGCTCAGAGGGCCTTCCGTCACTAATTCTTTGCGTATAATGTAGGGTGACGAATTCCCAGTAAAGCGGGCGACCACCTGGAGTTTTTTGCCCCAGGCCTCCAGGGAGCTGCGGAACCGTTTGGTGTTGTAGATGACCGGCTCGCCGTTTTGGAGGATAGTCAAGTCTTTTATCGGCTGAGAGAAGCGGGCCGCAAAATAGACATAACGTCCCGGGTTCCAGCCGGCCACAACCTTGCTGCCTATGACGGTGTATTCGTCCAGGAGTTTGACCGTGGACCACTCGCAGTCCCATTTCAGGGTGTGGTCGAGGTCGATCATTACGGAAGCGCCTTTCTTTTCCGGATAAGTGAACTTGAATATTCCTGAGCGAATGGCCGCGGTCATCTCGGCTTTGACTCCGCTGTCGAGGGTGATACCGTAATAACCGGGATGGGCGCTTTCCTTGCTGTGGTCGAGTTTAGAGGGCTTTATGTCCTCTCCTATTCCCGGAAGGAACAGGAAATCACCGAGATCCGGGATGCCTGTGCCGCTCAGGTGCGTGAGGCTGAAGCCTTGCACGAAGGGCTTGGAGTATTTGTATCCGGCGGCGCAGTCGTAGTCCTTGTCGTCGCAGTCGGGGCTGATCTGGATGCCGCCGTATGGCAGCTGTGGTCCCGGGTACACATTCCCGAACCCATCTGTCCCCACGAACACATTCACATCATCAATCAGTCGTCCGGCAGAGGGAGTGCCCTCCCAGAAACCGTGGCCGCCCGTGGCCACGTGAACGGGGGGACCGCCGGCTCTGCCGGTGGTGGGACGAGGGCCGTCAGGCCCGAAGGTTTCGGGGAGGGCACTCCCTCTGCCGGTCCCGAAGGATGTAATTGAGAGTGATATGGCGGCGATTGTCGCGATGGCTAAAATGAATCTAACAGAAATGAGGGAAGGTTTCATGTCCTTAATTGCTTACTGGATCAATATAGCAAAGATAATGAAAGTTAATATTTGTTGGCAATGTTCCTATCGTCCCAAATGCTGGGACGCTAAGAGCAAATATGGCCGATAATGTCGCTCACGTCCATCAAGACGGGACGAGGGGAACGCTCAGGAATACAAATGGCTTGCGTCTGTTTGGCGGCGGAAAAAGAAAAACAGTATCTTTGCCCGAGTATGAACCCTGTCTCGGCAAGACTCCTGAGCCAGCAGCTCATCTGCCCGATCTTCGAGGATCCCTCGGAGGTCGTCTCGTGGTTCGGGGCGATCCAGGCGCAGGACTACCGGTCCATGCGGTGGGCGGTGGCTTCACGTACCAAAAAGCCGTCTTTCATGGCCTTCAAACAGGCTTTTGACGAAGGAAAGATAATTAGGGCACATCTTCTCCGCTGCACTTGGCAGCTGGTCTCGTCCGAGGATTTCGGATGGATGAGACTCCTATGCTACGACAAGGCTCTGGCCACGATGAACGGCTGGACGAAATCCTTGGGCTTTGCCTTCGGCGGTAAAGAAAAGTATCAAGCCCTGTCCATCATCGAAAAGACTGTCGGGGATCTTGGCGAGACAACGGAGGATGTGATAGGAGAGGCTCTGAAAATGGGCGGCATTCCGGAGGATCACCTCGTCTATAATCACCAGCTTAGGATGGCCGAGCTGGAAGGGATAGTCTGCAGCGGCACTCTTGGCCCAAGAAACACCTATCGCCTTATGAGCGAACGGGTTCCGAATATTCCCGAAATCTCTCGTGAAGAGGCTCTCGCCCTTCTCGCGAGGAATTATTACCGGAGCCACTGCCCCGCCACGCTTGAGGACTTTGCCTGGTGGTCCGGACTGAACGTAAGAGATTGCCAAAAAGGAATATCAGCCCTGGGTGGCGAACTGTTCCGGGAACGCTGGAAAGGGCGTGAATTCTTCATCCATAAAGACTTCCGGACAAGAGGATTCCGATCCGGCACCCTCCATCTCCTTCCCGCCTACGATGAGTATCTGATCGGATACAAGAGCCGGGATGTGGTTCTCGATCCGAGCCTTGCCCACCATGCCCATAATGACCACGGGATATTCCGATCAGTTGTCGCCTACAATGGGGAGATTGTAGGTAACTGGAAACCCTCCGCCAAGGACGGCGGCGTAACGATCTTTAAGAGCGGCGTAAGCCTCCCGAAAGAGTTGATTGATAGGCAAGTGGCGATTTATTCCGCTACTTTTTCGGACAGCCGACGTTGTCTTTGATGATGAGTTCGTGGCCATGGCCGCCCTCTTCAACAAGCATATCTTCCATGTAGCCGTTCCAGAGAGTGTTCCCGGAGATAACGCAATGGGACAAGTTCTTGATAATCAGCCCTACTTGAGGAGTGAAAAGTCCCTTTCCGCCATCATCCTGACCTGCCAGGCAGGCGTTCCCGGTCATGGTCAGACCATGGCAATCTTCCAGTTTGACCTGGCATGAACGTTCTCCGGGGTTAAGAAGATTGGAGTCTTTGCCGCAGCGGCGGAACACGTTGCCAGTCACCGCGACAGCGCTGGCGTTCAAGGCATATAACCCGGCGCTGAAGTTCCTGTCGAAAGAATTCCCGGTCACGTTCCAGTCATCGCCGTTGTGGATGAACAGCCCATAGCCTCGGTTCCACTCCACACGGTTGGCCGTGAACATCACGGTCGCTCCGCAATCATCGCAGTTGAAACCATCCCCGCCGTTTCCGGAAAACTGGTTGTCCAGCACGAAACCGTCCCATCCGAGTATTCTCATGCCGTCGCCTTTGTTGCTCATGAAATGGCTGTGGCGGACAATGAATAACCAGATGCGTTTCAGGAACACCCCGTGGCCGGAGAAATTCATCACCTTGGTGTCATCGATAACGATTGTGTCTTCTTTCGGGCTCCAGGCCTCCGTGTTGTTCAAGTATATTCCGTGAATCGCCTTTTCGGCGGAACGATCCCCACCAAGCACAAGTCCGCGGATTCTCACTGCGTAGGCTCCCGTTATGTCCAGCAGGCAATCGGCCTCTTTGCTGTCAAGCTCGAGGACGGCCCCGCGGTTTTCGCATCTGTAGATCCACACAGGATCACCCATCAGGGCCACATAGGGGGGCACTTTCAAGTCATGGCAGCGGTACACTCCCGGAGGGAACCAGACGGTGCCATTGACCTTCCCGGCGGCATCGAGCGCATCCTGAATCGCTTTGGAGTCCGGGGTCTTCCCGTCTCCCTTGGCCCCGAAATCCAAGACGTTAAACCTTGATTCTGAGGAGTTTCCCTCTTCTTGAGAAAAAGACTGGAGAGCCAGTGAAGCGGCTCCGAGTCCGGCTAGTCCAGTCAGGCCGCCTTTGCGGATAAAATCTCTTCTTTCCATAAAAACTATTTACCAGTCATTGAATAAGGTTTATCTTCCGGCTTCTGGCCTCGAGACTTGTTGGGCTTAGCGGCCATCTCGAACTCAATGACTCCTCCGGCCATGATGTCTGAGTGGGTCAGGTAGAGTTTGGAATATTCCTTACCGTTCAGCAGGACTCTCTTCACATAACGGTTGGTGTCGCTTACCTTAGGAGCCTTGACAGTCAACTGTTTCCCGTTAGGAAGGGTGATCGAGACCTCCTTGAAGAAAGGCGCTCCGATGACGTACTGGTCGCTTCCGGGACAGACCGGGTAGAAGCCCAGGGTTCCGAATATGTACCAGGCGCTCATCTGGCCGCAGTCGTCATTGCCGCCGAGTCCCCGGATCTCCGGGCGATACATCCGGTTTATAATCTCCCTCATCCAGTACTGCGTCTTCCAGGGCTGGCTTGTCCACGCATAGAGGTAAGGAATATGGTGGCTGGGTTCGTTGCCATGGACATATCCGCCGATCAGGCAGTCTTTCGTGATGTCCTCGTTTTGGGCGTAGGCATATTCAGGAAGGTCGTTGTAGAAGAGCTCGTCGAGATTCGCGACAAACTTTTTCTCTCCGCCCATAAGTTTCATTACGCCATAGACATCTTGCGGGGCATGGAAGCTGAAATTCAGCGAGTTGCCCTCGATAAATCCTTCTCCCACCGTCTGCATGATGTCGAAATCCTTCTTGTAGGAACCGTCCTTGTATTTCGGACGGGCGTAGCCTAATCCGGTGTCGAACACGTTAGTGTAATATCGTGCCCTGGGGGCATATTCCTCCTCCACGGCCTTGTTGCCGGAGAGTCGGGCGGTGTTCCAGATAGTCCAGTCGTCGTAGGAATATTCCAGGGTGTTGCTTGCTGCGGTGGAAATATTGTCGTAGGGGACATATCCAAGCTTCATGTAGTCGCCAAGGCCGCAGTACCACTCCTGCTTTGAGGTCGTCACCATGGCCTCCAGCGCCCTTTTCTTGTCTATGTCGAGGCCCTTGACTATCGCGTCGGCCAGCACCGGCACGGCATGGTAGCCGCTCATGCACCAGTTCTCGTTGGCCATGTGGCTCCAGACCGGGAGCATGTGCAGGACATTCTGATCGTAGTGGGCCAGCATGGACATGACGATGTCCCTGTCCCTGTCCGGCTTGAAAAGAGCCAGGAACGGATGTTCGGCCCTGTAGGTGTCCCAGAGGGAGAAGACAGTGTAGTTGGTGAAGCCCTCCGCCTTGTGGATCTCGTGGTCAAGCCCCCTGTAGGAGCCGTCCACGTCCATATAGACTGAAGGATTGATCATAGTGTGGTAAAGGGAGGTGTAGAACATCTTCTTTTCCGCCTCAGTACCAGTGATTTCCATCATGGAGAGCTCCTTTTCCCAAGCCTTGTCGGCCTCTGCGGCGATCTGGTCGAAGGTCTTGCCTGCGGCCTCCGTCTTGAGGTTCTTCATCGCTCCGGTGGTTCCGGTCGATGAGAGAGCGACCTTGACGGTCAGCTTGGGATTCTTGTCTGTGGCAAACCTGAACCATGCGACGAGTTTGCGGCCGGCCATGGCGGCGAAATTCCTGCTCGTGTCGAACTTGCTCCAGCCACCTTTGTAATCAATCTTCTGGCGGTCTGTGTAGCCATATTCAATGACAGGCTGGGAGAATTCGATGGCGAAATAGGTGTAGTTGGTCCTGGCCCAGCCGTTGGTTATGCGGTAGCCAGTGACATGGGTCGGATCCTGGACCTGCACCTCGGCCCAAAGGGTCTTGCCGTCATAGTCATAGATGCCATGGATGAGGTCGAGGATGAGGTGGCCTTCCTCCTGGAAGGTGTATTCATGGACTCCGACTCTGGAAGTCGCTGTGAGCCTGGCCTTTATGTTGTAGTCGTCGAGAGTGACCTCGTAGAGTCCCGGACGGGAGCTCTCGGTCGAGTGGCTGAAACGGCTGCGGAACCCGCTGTCCGGATTGTCCGCCGTGCCGGGATTGAGCTTCAACTCTCCGGTAGCTGGCATTATGAGAATATCCCCGAGGTCAGAATGACCTGTGCCGCTGAAATGGGTGTGACTGAATCCGACGATCGTGGGATCATTGTAACGGTAACCGGCGCAGGTCTCATAGACCATCGGCTGGTATTTTCCGTTAATATTGTGGGGAATCGAGTCGGTGTCGGGGCTGAGCTGGACTCCGCCGAAAGGCACGCAGGCCCCGGGGAAGGTATGACCCATACCGTCCGTTCCGATAAAAGGATCCACATAGCTGGTTTTGTTCTGGGCTGTTATCGTGCCAATAGCCAGGCACATCGCCACCGCCGTAAGAACCGTCTGGCGCTTAAATATCTTATTCATAATATGTTAGTTATATTCCAAGTGCTTCATCTCGCCACTTAGGGATGGCGTAAATTGTTGATGATCAATAGTTTGTCTACCAGTTAGCGCAGCCCGTACTTCCGGAGAATCTTCTTTACAGGCTTCTCGATGGAGCGGGCCCAGAGCTGGTAGCCCCGGTCGGAAGGATGGGTGCCGTCCTGGGTGGTCTCATGGTCCGAAGCCGAAGCGCTGGGGTGGATGTAATAAACATCCTTGTACTTCTTGCAGGCGATTTTCATCAGGCTGTCGGCAACCGCGATCCTGCGAGCCTCATAGTCCGCGGTTCCGGTGTTGAAGTTGCGCCATTCGCGGTAGATGGTCCGCTGGAAGATCAGCGGCTTGCCGGGATGGGCAGCCTGGACTTTCTCGATGAAGGGGAACAGGCGTTCCTTTATCTGTTCGGGAGAAGGATTTGAGAATGAGTCGAATACGAAGGCATCGACATCGGCCGCAGCAAGGACGTCGGCGAAATAATCCTGCAGCTTGCAGTTGCCGCTGCAGCCCAGGCTGAGCATCTGGAGTCCTGTCTCACGCGAGAATATCGCCGGATAAGCCATTCCGGCCCGGCTGGTTGATATCCCGTGGGTGAAGCTCGATCCGAATATCCCTATCCGGTGACGGAACGGGTTCTCAAGCGGCTCAAGCACAGCGCCTTCCTCCACGCCTATCTTCACTGAATATTCCTCGCTGAGGATCGGGAGGTACATCAGGCATTCTTTCATCGTTCCGTCCATCCCGGAGATCAGGTTGAAAGGTTTCTTGAGATCTCCAGGACATCCTGCCCCGGCCCAGATCCAGCGTCCGTCCCTGCGGATGTAGAGGTCATAACCTCTCGCGGAGTAGCCTCCCGTGTTGTTGGGCCAGCCCACATCGCCGTATTCAGTCAGCACGGAGATTGTCTTGGAGTTGGTCCTGAACG
Organism: uncultured Bacteroidia bacterium; assembly: GCA_902780935.1. GTDB lineage: Bacteria > Bacteroidota > Bacteroidia > Bacteroidales > UBA932 > Cryptobacteroides. The sequence continues at coordinate 7,607 of CACZHP010000011.1, forward strand.
CCACGCCGATTCCGGCGGAGTTGCGCACCTGATTGTTTTCGCTGGCTGTGAAACCTTTGAACCGGACGGTGTCAACCCTGTGGTAGGGGTTCGGGGTGTCCATGAGTTTGCCGGTGAGGGTCAGGGAAGAGGCTTCCGTGTAAACGATATCCTGTGCCCGTGCGGGTATGGAGAGCGAGGCTGCCAGGAGGAAAAAAGAGAAAAAGGACGATTTACTCATGAGGTGTCAAGTGTTAATACACAAATGTAAGATTTTCTTTTGTTATCTTTGTCTATTATGATCCTGAATAAACGATTTCTTGTATTTGCGGCAGCTGTCGCTTTATCAGCGGCGCTGTTTGGCTGCCAGGGCGGTAAAACGGAGAAGTCCGCTGACGTGTTCAGACCCGAGGGAAAGGCGGACACCCTCCTTTTCAAGCAAGCGCCGTTCGAGTGGCATATCACCCCGAGGTATGACTATTCCAAGGTCTTCGTGACCAAGCTGTTCCTTTGCCAGGCGGAGTTTGACAAGGAGTATCTCGGAGCCTACAAGATGAGGGACAACGGCCGGAGCACGGTTTACATGACCTGCGAGCAGGCGCTTGAGGCCATAAAAGGGATGGACGCCGTGAGTCCGGGTCTCCAGAAGATCGTGTATCTTGTCGGCTGGCAGTACAATGGACATGACTCGAAGTATCCGGCGTTCTTCGGCGGTAACGAGTCTATAAAAAGACCTGGTGACGATGATCCGCTGGACAGTGTCCGCTGGCTGATGCGGGAAGCTAAAAAATACAACACCGCCGTCAGTCTCCACATCAACATGTTCGACGCTTTTGAGGACAGTCCGGCGTTCCAAAAGTATAAGGAAGCCGATGTCTTGGCCAGGGAGAAGGACGGGAGTTATATTATCGGAGACTGGGGTTACAAGGTTAGCTACGCCGCTGAGTGGGAGAAGGGTCTCTCGAAGTGGAGAATCGACAGCCTTTGCTCTTTGCTGCCTATCCAGGAGGCCGGATCGATCCACATCGACGCTTTCCACAACAAGGTGCCCAGGCCTCGCCTGGAGAATGGCAAACCGGTCATCCGGATGGAATCCCCGATCAGTCCTTGGCATGGCCACACCGCCGAGCAGGATCAGGAAGGGAAGGAAAATATCGTAAAATACTTGGATTCCAAGGGGATAGATGTGACGACTGAGGGAGCTGAGATGGGTATGGGAAAGATTACCGATGGATGGTTCCCTATGTTCTGGCATTATAACTCGCTTGACAAGGCGATGTCACTCACCGCTTCTCAGGCTTGTGGCGGCAATATTTACGGGAACATCAGGGCTTTCGGCAGGAGCATCAACGGAGAAGCGATATTCAGGGATTCCCCTTCTGTTGAGGAGGGTATCACAAGATTCAAGAACGAGTTCTGTAAGAGGACCCTTATCACGTTGTATCTCAACACTTTCGCCCGCAAGGCCTTGGTCACCGATGAGAGCGGATCGGCTTTCGGAATATTCGAGAACGGTGTCAGGACCCAGATGAAAGACAACATTTTGACCGTCGCCAAGGACGGAGAGATCCTGTCCGATGAGAAAGACGTGTTCATCCCAGCTATCTGGATGGGAAACAGTTCAGTGATAGCGTATTCGGAGAATGGATACAACGAAAGGACATGGACCGTTCCCGAGGGAGTCAAACTCTCCGGAAGGGCGGAAGGCTGGATCCTGGACGCTTCCGGTCGGAAAGAGTTCAAGGATTTTGAGGTAAAGAGAGGCAAAGTCACTTTATCCCTCGAGCCTGGTGAGATGGTTTTGATAACTGATTGATTATGAATATCAAACATTTTCTTTTTGTCGCTGTGGTGGCGCTGGCTTTGGTCTCCTGCGTCGGGACGGAGTCCGGTCCGGGAGCCTTTGACGAGAGTTCAGTCGTCCTGTCGGTCGGAGTCGTGAGCGACGTGCACATAAACACTGGCCTCCCCGAAACTTCCAGGAAGTGGAAAAACGCTTTGCTTCAGCTCGGGGTCAAGGCGTCGGAGACTGATCCTGACGGATTGGACGGGGTGCTGGTAGCGGGGGACTTGATCGACTATCCCAACGAACCGGCGATCAAGGAGTTCAAAAAGGTGTACGAGTCGGTCCTCAATCCTGAGGTGGTTCCGCTGATCTACACTGTGGGCAACCACGACGTGCCGGACTACAAGTGGAGCGGGACGATGGTGAAGGATGCCGAATATATTCGTAACGTCTTAGGAGATATTTACTTCCGGGCGGATGTCGATAAGGATGCGGGGGAAAGGCTCGAATGCCGCCACTGTGTGCTCAAAGACTATGATGTCCTTACGATTACCCCAGACGGGACAAGTCCGATTGTTTACAGTCCGGAGGCTCTCAAGTGGCTCGATGGCAAACTGAAGGAGATCACCAGCAAGAATCCGTCCAGATACGTGATCGTGATCACCCACCCTATGCTCTACGACACGGTTTACGGAAGCCTCCTGGGAGAAGCGGACGGGGTCTGGAAGTCGTTCCTGCCCGGTTACTGGGCCACCAGGGAACTTCCGGAGATCCTTTCGAAATATCCCCAGGTGGTGGCCTTCGGAGGTCACCTGCATTTCCCTCTGAACGATCCCAGGAGCGTCTGGCAGGGCTCTTTCACGGCTCTGGGCTGCGCCTCGGTGCGGTATATGGCCATCGAGGCCGGAGGCTATGAGGACATGGCCGGGCAGACCACCATGAAGGACAAGGATGAGTTTTCGCAGGGCAATCTGGTGCAGTTCGACAAAAAGGGCAACATGCGGATCTTCAGGATGGATTTCTTCAACAAGGAAGTGATCGGCGAGCCTCTGGTGATGAGCCGGCCGGCCAGGAACGGGAAGCATCTGGAGGAATATCCATTCCCGAAGCGGGCCGCGGCAAACGAACCGCCTTCGGTATCGAAGATTGACGTCTCCGTGCTGATGCCTTCCGAGCCTTGGGTGAAAAAAGTGGCTAAGGGGATATCCGTTGATTTCCCCTCCGGGGTTGACGACGAGTTCGTTCATCATTATGTCGTCTCGCTGTCCGAAGACGGAAAGGTAATCCTATCCAAGAAGGTCCTCTCTGATTTTTACAGGCATCCCGATCCTTCCGCGATGAAGCCCTCCTGGAGCGTACCCTTTCCGCTGGAAGATCTTCCTGAATCTTTCACTGCCCTGGATCCCATAGGGCTGCCGATCTTGAAGCCCGGAACCTACACTGTCTCCCTGACAGCGGTCGATTCGTGGGATGCCAAAAGCGAGACTTTGACTAAGGAAATAATTGTTGATTAAAGAGATACCCTACGATGAAATTCATAAGCTGGAATGTCAACGGCCTTCGGGCCTGCGCCGGGAAAGGCGATTTCGACAAGGCCTTCACCGCCCTGGACGCCGATTTCTTCTGCCTTCAGGAGACAAAAATGCAGCCAGGTCAGATTGACCTTGAGTACCTTGGTTACACTTCCTACTGGAACTCAGCGGAGAAGAAAGGCTACTCCGGGACGGCGATATATTCCCGTCACGAGCCGCTGTCGGTGACCTATGGGATGGGGATCCCGGAGCACGATGCGGAGGGCCGTGTCATCACTCTGGAAATGCCTGATTTCTATCTGGTTTGCGTCTATACTCCAAACTCCCAGGACGGACTCCGGAGGCTTGATTACAGGATGACCTGGGACGACGCTTTCCGGGAATATGTCCTCAGCCTGAAGGCTAAAAAAGGGGTCGTGATCTGCGGCGACATGAACGTTGCCCATGAAGAGATCGACATCAAGAACCCGAAAGCGAATCGTCGCAACGCCGGTTTCACTGATGAGGAGCGGGACAAATTCTCAGTCCTGCTGGACTCCGGATTCGTGGACACCTGGCGCTCTACCCATCCCGATGAAGTGAAGTATTCCTGGTGGTCCTATCGTTTCAGGGCTAGGGAGAACAACGCCGGATGGCGCATCGACTATTTCCTTGTCTCAGAAGACTTAAGAGAAAAAATAGAATCGACGGACATCCACAATGAGATTTTCGGATCCGATCATTGTCCGGTCGAGTTGGCCCTGTCGCTTTGATTTTTGAACATTTCATTGTATATTAGCAAACTGCGAGAATATATTATAATAGCGCTATAATGAAAATCCAGAAATTGTTTTTGAGCATCCTCGCCGCAGCGTCATTATTCGCTGGCTGCAAGGAACCGGAGCCGGAACCGACTATTCCCTCCCTTACTGTTGGTCAAACCGAACTCTCTTTTGAGCAGGGCGGCGGAACCGGCAATATCACAGTGACTTCCAACCGTCCCTGGACAATCTCCACAGATGCGGACTGGTTGGCTTTCAACCCTTCAAGCGGTAATGCCGCCGACGCTCCCGTGTCGGTCACTGTGACCGCCCTTTCCAATAATTCAAACGACAGGACTTCCTCCTTCAAAGTTAAGACTGACTTTGACTTCAAGACAGTCACAGTCTCGCAGAAGGGTCAGAAGGGAGAGGATCCTAACGTGACTCCTTCAGGCAGCGGAACAGCGGCCGATCCTTACAATGTCGCCGCCGCGCTGCAGAAAGCACAGTCGCTGGTCGCGTACAACAATGGAGATGACCTCGGAACACAGAACTCCGCGACGGTCTATACCAAGGGTAAGGTTGTATCTGTAGAAGTCGATCCGAGCTATGGCAACGCTTCCTACTTTATCTCCGCTGATGGAACGGCCGAGACACAGCTCGAGGTCTACAGGGGCAAGTATCTCAATGGTGAAAACTTCCTATTGGCTGATCAGCTAAAGGTCGGGGATGAGGTTGTCGTCTACGGAACGCTGGTCAATTTCAAGGGAACTACTCCGGAATACACCGCTGGCAGCAAGCTCATTTCCATCAACGGCAGCACAGAACCTGCCAAGATTGATTTCACAAAGCTCGAGCTGATAACCGTCCAGGCGTTCATTGATAAGGCTGATAAGGCCCATTTCTACCGTCTTAAAGGAACAGTAAGTCGTTTCAATAAGGAGTACTGCAGCTTCGATTTGACAGATGACAGCGGTAAGATCTATGTCTACAGCGTTAACAACAAAGACGAATGGGTTGACAAGATCAAGAACGGAGGCACCGTTGAGCTTGCCGGTCTGTATACCTACTACGAGAAGAACAGCCAGCATGAGGTCGTAAGCGCCCAGATTCTCTCCTTCGAGGAAGGTCAAGGTGAGGATTACGAGAATGCGGAGCCAAAGAGCGTCGATGAGTTCATATCTGCTGCGGACAAGAACACTTACTTCAAACTTACCGGTACCGTCAGCGGGTTCAACTCGCAGTTCTGCAGCTTCGATATAACGGATGAGAGTGGCTCGATCTATGTCTACAGTGTTGCTAATAAGGCTGATTGGGCCTCGAAGATTTCCAATGGAGGCACTGTAACCTTGGCGGGTAAATACGACTACTACGAGTCCAAGAGCCAGCATGAGGTCGTGAACGCCCAGATCCTGTCCTTCGAGGCCGGAGAACAGGAAGACTACAGTGGAGCTACGGCCAAGACGGTCGCGGACTTCATCTCGTCAGCTGACAAAGAGAATCATTACAAACTGACCGGTACCGTGAGCGGATTCAACGAGAAGTATTGCAGCTTTGATGTCGAGGACGAGACCGGAAAGATCTATGTCTACAGCGTCGCCAACAAGGCCGATTGGGCTTCCAAGATTTCCAATGGCGGAACAGTTGTCCTGGCCGGCAAATATGACTACTACGAGTCCAAGAGCCAGCATGAGGTCATTGACGCTTATATCCTCTCCTTCGAGGCCGCGGCTCCGCCGGAGAGCCAGGAAGCTACTGTCGCCGAGGCGATCGAGGCAGCCAAAGACGCTGTCTTGAAGGTTGGTCCCGCGTTTGTTGTGGCATCCTCCGAGGCGGGTTTCCTCATGGAGCAGGACGGCGCCAAGATCTATGTCTATGGCGGGAAGGCCAAGGTTGGGGACAATGTCACCGTTGAGGCCACACGTGCTGAATATCAGGGAGTTCCCCAGCTGGCGAGCCCTAAGGTGACCGTCAATTCCGAAGGAGCGGAGATCACTTATCCGACAGCGAAGGACATAACATCCTCCTTCGCCTCGTATTCTTCCGAAACGAGGGAATATGTGACATTCAAGGGCAAGCTCAACATTTCCGGCAATTACTACAATATCGATGTGGATGGTTCCTCCTCAGTTACCGGAAGCATTCCCAAGCCTGTCGAGGACATCGCTTCATTGAACGGCAAGGATGTCACCATCACCGGTTATTATCTCTATCACACTTCCCAGGGCAAGTACCTGTATGTCATCCCGACCAAGGTCAATGACATCGTGATCGCCGGGGCGGGCGATGACAATCCTGGTGGTGACACTCCCGGCGGCGAAGTGTCCGGAAACACCGAGACAGTTGACTTCTCGTCCAAGGGGTACGCCAACGCGGAGGCCGTCTCATCATATAAGGGGACGAATTTCACGATCGCCTTTGATAAGGGGACTAACAATAACGCTCCGAAGTATTACAACACCGGCACCGCGGTACGCGTGTACGGAAGCAATAATTTCACTATCTCCTCAAGCAAGACGATCACTTCGATCAAGTTCACCTTCAGCAGCGGAGAGGGAACCAATGAGCTCACGGCCGACAAGGGAACCTTTACCAAAGACACATGGACCGGTTCGGCCACCTCGGTCAAATTCACTGTCGGCGGCACTTCCGGCCATAGGCGGATCAAGATGATCGCTGTCACTTTCGCCGAATAGTATGGTTGCTGGCTGTCGGATACATGCGGTGACGAGATCAGTGACGGCGCTCCTGGCGCTGTCACTGATGGTCGCATCCTGCGGTGGCGGATCGGGAGAAGGAGGCAAGGAAGAGCCTCTGGTTCCCCCTGTGGTCACGATCAAGACCCAGACGGTTACCGGCGAGGCGGGCAGTCAGTTCCTCACTGTTTCCGCCACCGGCACCTGGACGATCTCGACCTCCGCTTCCTGGCTTACTGTCAATCCTTCAAGTGGTTCCGGAAACGCCAACAATATTGTCCTGAGCTATTCAGAGAACACAGACGCCATCCGCAACGCCACGGTGACCATCACCAGTTCCGGAGGCTCGTCCACCGCCAGCATCACCCAGAGCAAGCTGGTGGTCCCTGATCCAGTCCAGCCTCCGGGCCCTACGCCCGATCCGGGAGGTGACGATCCGGGTGGTGGCGGAGATCCGAGCCACGGGACCGATTCCAAAGGCTACGGCTTCAAGACCGCCCCTCAGACATGGCTGGAACTTCCTCAGACAAAGGAAGATGACGGTCTCGAGTTCTTCACGGTTTCCATGACTGTCGGAGCGGTGAAGACCAGAAATTTCTCTTTCTACTGGGATTACGACAATCTGGTGTCCTGGTGGGTGGCTTATCCTCTATGCTCTTGGAATATAGGTAGTTCCGTGAAGAGGACGGATGCCTGGCAACCATATGACACAAATTGGCTTCCCGAGAAATATCAGCCGGTCTTGAAAAACGGTTTCCGGGACGGTAACGCTTCTTACATTGAGACCATTGGGGATGGTAATGACGGCAAGCCTGAGGGCAGATGGAGGGCAAGAGGCCATCAAATCCCTTCCGCCGACAGGCTGACTTCATACGACTCGAATGCGATGACTTTCTGCTACATCAATATGACGCCCCAGATCAACAAGAAGTTCAACTCTTCCATTTGGGCAACTCTTGAGACGAAGGTCAGAAATTGGGCCATCTCATGTGACACGATGTATGTCGTGACTGGCTGCGTCCCTGTGGGAAGCGAGGAGTATTGCTTTGATAACGCTGGCAAAAAGGTGACTGTCCCTGTCGCCTATTTCAAGGCTGTGCTCGGCTACAAGAAGAACCCTCCTGGAACCGTTTGGCACAATGGGTTCATAGGGAACGCGTTCTTCCTTGTCCATAAGGAATATGACTCATCCAAGATCACCAAGGAGTTGTCCCTCTCTATCGCCGATCTGGAGAAGAAACTTGGTTACAAATTATTCGTGAATCTCGACGCCAAGGTAGGTGCGGAGACAGCGAAAGCCATAAAAGAAGAGAACCCCGCCTCGGTATCTTGGTGGTGGTAAAGATATTAACACAGCTATAGCCAATGAGAAGATTTTGCTTAATAGTTCTGGCGGCCCTTTTGTTCGCTCCCATGGCGGGGGCCCAAAAGGTGCAGAAGACCCACGTGATCGGGTTCTATAATCTCGAGAACCTGTTCGACACGTATCACGACGAAGGCAAGAACGACTACGAGTATCTTCCGGACGGTGCCAATCAGTGGACCGATGTCAAATACCAGAAGAAACTCCACAATATGGCCGAAGTGATCCGGGCGATGAAGGACGACAACAAGGTGTATCACACCGTCTTGGGCGTCAGCGAGATCGAGAATCGCAACGTGCTTGAGGATTTGGTTTCCCAGCCAGAGATTGCCGACGCCAATTTCCAGATTGTCCATTACGATGGTCCGGACAGGCGTGGCGTGGACTGCGGCCTCCTTTACAGACCGGACCAGTTCACCCTTCTGGAAAGTCGTTCGATACCTTTCACTTTCGACTCCCAGTCCATCAATTTCTCAATGACTCCCGAGGAGCAGGCGAATTTCCGTACGAGGGATGTCCTTGAGGTGAGGGGAACCATCGGGGACGAGATGTTCGCCTTTTATGTTACCCACCTTCCCTCCAGGATAGGCGGAAAGAGCGGTGACCTTCGTTCCAGGGGAGCCGAGATCATCCACGAGAATGCCATGAGTCTCATGGAGAAATATCCCGGAATCAAGATAGTTGTGATGGGGGATATGAATGACAACCCGTTCGATGAGAGTATGGTGACTTATCTCCACGGCAAGGAGAATATCTCCGAAGTCGGGAAGGAGGATTTCTTCGATCCTTTCCTCTCGATGATCAAAGCCGGATACGGCTCTCTCGCTTATCAAGGTGTCTGGTGCATATTCGACATCATCATGGTCAATCAGAATCTCGTGAATCCGGCGAAAGGAACCTTCGGCATCCAACCTCTGGTCAAGAAGAAATTCTACGGCAGGGTGTTCCAACAGCCGTTCATGACCCAGCAGGAGGGTCAGTACAAAGGAACCCCTAAGAGAACCTCGTCCAACGGGGCTTTCATCAACGGTTACAGCGACCACTATCCAACTTACATAGTAATATCCAACAAGTAATATGAATATCCTCAAGAGAATTTCCGTTGCCCTCGCCGCCTGTCTGGCTGGTGTCGTCATGTACGCCCAGACCCCGACGGGAGGAGTGAAGGGAACGGTAGTCAACAGGGCCGACAGGACTCCCATTGAAGGGGCTGTGCTAAAGCTGACGTCCGGTGCCGCGGAAATTGGCGAGATGCGTTCCGACGCCAAAGGCAACTTCCTCATCAGCGAACTGGCTGACGGTATATACAACCTTACGATAGAGGCCCCAGGGTATCTTCCGACCATTGTCAACGTGACGGTCAATGACGGTTATGTGAAGAATATGTTCAACCTCAGCCTTTCGCCCTCTGTCGTGGCTGGTGAGGTGGATGACTCTTCATTCGGCGAGTTCGACCTGGACGGTAATGGGTATGAGGACACCCCAACGATCCTTTATGACCAGAATGACGTGTTCAACAACCAGGCAGGTTACAACTTCAGCACTGTCCGTTTCAAGGCCCGCGGCTATGCCAGCGAGTCCCAGGACGTGTACATCGCCGGCGTGAAGATGAACGATGCCTTGACTGGTTATTCCCCTTATTCCCTTTGGAGTGGTCTCAACGAAGTCACCAGGGCGAAATCCTCCGCTATCGGATCGGAGATATCCCCTTACGGTATAGGAGGCTATAACGGACTCACCAATATCTATGCGACCCCGGGACAGGTCCGTCCAGGCAATAGGTTCAGCATCCTCACCAACAGCGCCCTCTACCGCCTTCGTTTGATGGGTACCTGGGCTGTTCCCGAGAATGATAAAGGTTGGTCTTACGCTGTGAGCGCTTCCGCCCGTCTTGGAGGAAACGATTGGCTACAAGGTGTTTACTATCGTTCTTTCGCTTATTATCTCGGTGTGGAGAAGAACTGGGGCGACGTCCATCGCCTTGCTCTGGTCACCTTCGGAGCTCCCGGTCAGAGAGGAGCCCAGAACGCTTCCACCCAGGAGGTTTACGACCTTATGGGTGACAACATGTACAACTCCAACTGGGGATATCAGAACGGTAAGGTCCGCAACGCTCGCAACAGGATAACCTACGAGCCTATCACCTTCCTCAAATACGACTACACCCCATCGAAAGAATTCGCTCTCTCCAGCACCCTTCTTTTCAGGACCGGTAAAAACGGATACACAGCACTTGACTGGTATGACGCTCCGGATCCCCGTCCGGACTATTACCGCAACCTCCCGAGCTATTTCTATATGGCGAATGAGGATTACAACCGCCTGAACCCCACGAAAGCGGCTTGGGCCAGGGAGGCGTGGCAGACAGACCAGGCTTCCACCACTCACGTGGATTGGGACAGGCTCTATTCGGTCAACCGCAATTCCGATGGAGGGCGTTCGAAATATGCCCTGGAGGAGAGGCACGTGGACCAGAACGACCTCAATCTCGCCACAAGTATCCTTTGGAAACCTAAGACAGGCATCGCTGTAAGGGCTGGTTTCAATGCCAAATACAACCGTACCGAGTACTATAAATCAATCAACGACCTTCTCGGGGGCTCTTACTTCCTTGATGTTGACCAGTTCGCCGAGAGGGATTATTCCGCATCGGCCATCAGGGTTCAGAACGACCTTGACTACTATCTTTCCCACGGTGAGGCACGCAAACTGAAGGTGGGTGACAAATATGGTTATGATTATTATGCTCACCTTCTGAAAGGGGAAGCCTGGGCTACCGGCAAGTTCGCTTTCGGCGGTCTTGACGTGACGGTTGGAGGTAGGGTTGGATCCAATTCATTCTGGAGGGAAGGTCTTGTGCGTAAGGGACTTTTCCCTGGTCTGGATGACGACGGGAACCCTATCCAAATCGGAGATGACATCTACACTTCTTACGAGGAAGACGGATCCCCGATCACTTCCAAGGGCAATTCAGAGAAGAGCTCGTTCCTTACCTACGCCGGCAAAATCAACCTGACCTATACCTTGACAGGTGGACACAGGATATACGCCAACGCAGGTTATTCCAGCGAGGCCCCGTATTTCGATAAGGCATTCGTTGCCCCGAGGACCAGGAACACCCTTATCAAGGGAATCGAGAACACAAAGGCGCTTTCCGCGGACTTGAACTACATGTACGCCACAAACGGATACAGCCTTCGTATCACCGGGTTCTACACTAATATCACCGACCAGACAGACGTGATGAGCGTGTATTACGACCTTAACAACTCATTCGGAAACTTCGCTCTCAGCGGCATCGATGAGAGGCACACGGGAATGGAATTGGGCTTCGAGGTTCCGACTCCATTGAGCGGGCTTTCTGTGGTCGGCGCCTTCACGGCGGGTGAATATATTTACACCTCGACCCCGATCCTGACAGCGACTGTCGACAATAACGCTTCCCCGATCTATTCGAACCTTCCCGTCCCGTACTGGAAGGGTACTCCGAAAACGGATGGGACATATCAGAAGCACTACGTGCCCAGCACGCCACAGATTGCCGGAAGCCTCGGATTGTCGTATTTCTACAATTACTGGTTCATAGACGCGGACGTGGATTATTTCGCCAATTCGTATCTCGATATGAGTCCGTTGAGCCGCACAGACTACGCCACGGCAGGTCCAGACAAGACCATCACTCCTGAAGAGGTTGAGGCTATGACTTCACAGGAGAAATTCGATCCGGCCTGGCTTGTGAACTTCAGTGTGGGTAAGTCCTGGTACATCCAGAGAAAATACCAGCTTGGATTCTCGCTCAACGCAAAGAACATCCTTAATAAGACGGATGTCAAGACCGGCGGTTTCGAGCAGACCAGGATGGTCGACAACACTGTCAGCAAGAGCCGCTACTATAACTTCGATCCGAAGTATTTCTACATGTCTGGTTTCAATTACATGCTGAACCTTTATTTCAGATTCTAAAGCAGGAGACACGATTATGAGAAAGTTAATATATTCAATAGCGATAGCGCTCTCAGTCACAGTTATTTCCTGCCAAGAGTGGGAGCCCGTCCTGGGCAATCAAGGTGAACCGGCTGAACCGGCTGCCGCCACAATGCAGCCTAACACCACCATTGCCGGCTTGAAGGCCCTTTATCAAGGAAAGCCCGTACACATCGAGCAGGACATCATCATTGGAGGCCAGGTGATTTCCTCTGATGCTTCCGGAAACATCTACCGCTCCCTTTACATCCAGGATGAGACCGGAGCGATCGAGGTCAAGATCGGCAACTCAGCTCTGTACAATGACTATAAGGTCGGGCAGATGTTATATGTCAAATGCCAGGGCCTCGCCCTTGGTAACTATGGTGGAATGCTCCAGATTGGCATGGAGGATCCTACCGGGGAATATGAGACCGCATATATTGACGTAAAGAGCATTATCGCCTCGCATGTGTTCAAGGGTCCAAAGGGAAGTCCTTTGTCTCCCCAGGTGGTCACAGCGGATGAGATTGACTCTAACCTGAAAATGGGATATAAAGGTCCGCTTTTCGGGAAACTGGTGACTCTCAACGGGTTGACTTATGGCAAGGAGATTTTTGTACTTATCTATCTTGACAGCAATGCCGACAAGAAGGCCTCTTCCAACCGACTGTTCCTCTCGGACCAGCAGTGGGGAGTGACCACTTGGGCTTTCAGTGCTCAGCAGATGAAGACGTATCTTCAGTGGGGTGTCTGGGACTCCGCCAAGATCGGCAATTCCGGTGATTACAACTACGGAACGGTCAGCGACCATCGTACTGAGCTGATCAATAATGCGGGAGCCTATGCTGTGAGCCAGTATTTCAATATGCCCAAGTCAAATGGTAGTAACCTTCAGATCCAGATCCGTTCCAGCGGATATGCGAAGTTCTCTGACACACCGATTGATCAGAAAATTCTTGGCGGAGCCAAGGTCAATGTGACCGGCATCCTGACCAACTACAACGGTGCGGCCCAGTTTACCCTCATTGACCTCGACGGCGTCAAGATCCAATAGACCCATACATTATGAGAAAAACAATATTAGCGACAGGAGCGATATTGGCGATGACAGCTTGTACGCAGACAAAGAATCCCTTCCTTCAGGAATGGGACACACCTTACGGCATACCGCCGTTCGAGAAGATAAGCCTTGAAGATTATATTCCGGCCGTGAAGGCTGGCATAGAGCAGCAGGAGAAGGAATTGGAGGCCATCTTGAACAACCCCGAGGCCCCTTCATTCAAGAATACCATCGACGTTTATGAGCAGTCGGGGGAGATCCTGGACAAGGTCACCGGAGTCCTCTATAACCTGCAGGAGACGGATGGCGGGGATGAGATGGAGAAGATTGCCGAGGAAGCCACTGAGCTTCTCACAAAACATGAGAACGCCATCTCGATGAACAAGAAGTTCTTCGGGAGGGTCAAGTCGATCTATGAAGCCGACCAGAGTGCCCTCACAAGGGAGCAGCAGATGGTTCTGAAGAATCTCTACAAGAGTTTTACCCGCAACGGAGTGGATCTTGACGACGCGTCCCAGGAGCGCCTCAAGGAAATCAATGTCAAGATAGCTGGCCTTCAGCAGAAGTTCGGGACAAACCTTCTTGCGGAGAATAACGCTTTCAAGGACAAGTTCGGGATACCGGTCTCGTCCTACACCGACGAGATGACTACCTGCGAGGACAGGACACGCCGAGAGGAGATGTTCAAGGCATATTCATCGAGGGGCAACAACGGCAACGAGTACGACAACAAGGCCCTTGCGCTTGAAATCCTTAAGCTTCGGGCCGAGAAGGCCGACATGCTCGGCTTCGAGACCTTCGCCGCCTATGAGCTGGACGACCAGATGGCCAAGGAACCGGCTGCCGTGGATAAGTTTCTGAGCGAGATCCAGACCGCCGCAAATGCCAAGGCAAAGGAGGAAGTCGCTGACATGCAGAAGATTATGGATGAGGATGTCGCTGCCGGGAAGCTTCCGAAGGGTTCCAGGATCCAGCCTTGGGACTGGTTCTTCTATGCCGAGAAGGTCAGGGCTCGCAAGTACGCCCTTGACGAGAACCAGACCAAGCCATATTTCCAGATGGAGAATGTCCGCCACGGGATTTTCGCGGCCGCCCACAAGATCTACGGGATCAATGTCGAGCCTCTTGAGGATGTGCCTGTGTACAATCCGGCTGTCGAGACTTTCAAGGTGACCGATTCCGACGGCAGCCTTCTGGGAATATTCATGACTGACTATTTCCCCCGTCCCACCAAGAGGGGAGGAGCGTGGATGAACGCTTTCAGGGAACAATATCAGGATAAAGACGGAAAGGATGTTCGTCCTATCATCGTCAATGTTGGCAACATGGCTTCCCCGACCGGGACTGAGCCTGCCCTTTTCTCTATCGACAACGTCGAGACTGTCTTCCATGAGTTTGGTCACGCGCTTCACGGCCTTCTTTCAAAGTGCGCCTACAAGTCGGTAAGCGGCACAAGCGTCAAGCGTGATTTCGTCGAGACCTTCTCCCAGTTCAACGAGAACTGGGCGTTCCAGCCGGAGATCCTCGCTGAATATGCCAAGCACTACAAGACCGGCGAAGTCATCCCCGACTCCCTCGTCGCCAAGATCACTAATGCCCGCAAGTTCAACCAGGGCTTCATGACTGCCGAGCTTTGCGCCGCCTCTATCCTTGACATGAAGTGGCACGAGCTGACTTCTGAAGACCTCAAGAAGATGAGCGAGGGAGACCAGGCCTCCAATGTGGCCGCTTTCGAGGAAAAGGTCTGTAAGGAGATGGGCCTTCCCGACGAGATCATCCCAAGGTACCGCACGACGTATTTCAACCACATCTTCAATAGCGGTTACTGCGCCGGCTACTATAGCTATCTTTGGTCGGAAGTTCTTGATAAAGACGCTTTTGAGTTTTTTGAGCAGAACGGGATTTACAATCCGGCCATAGCCTCGAAGTTCCGCCGGACCTTCCTTGAGAGGGGCGGCAGCGAAGAGCCCATGGTTCTGTACATGATGTTCCGGGGTGCCCAGCCCGATCCCGGCGCCCTTCTCCGAGCGAGAGGTTTAGAATAGGAATCACTTTAAAAAAACCGAATATTTATGAAAAGAATCTTATTGATCGCCCTGACGTGTGGTCTCGTCCTTGTCCAAGCGGCGAGGGCAGATGAAGCGCGCCTGCTCAGGTTCCCCGCCACCAATGGGACCGATGTCGTGTTCTCATACGCAGGTGACCTTTTCACCGCGCCTCTGGCCGGTGGTGAGGCCAAGCGCCTGACTTCCCATGTGGGTTATGAGATGTTCGCCCGTTATTCACCTGATGGAAAGACCATCGCCTTCACTGGTGAGTACGATGGCAACCGCGAGGTCTATGTGATCCCTGCCACAGGAGGCGAGCCCGTAAGGCTGACTTATACCTCCACCAACAGCCGCGATGACCTTGGAGACCGCATGGGCCCCAACAACATCGTGATGGGATGGACTGTCGATGGGAAGTACGTCATCTACCGCAACCGTACCGGAGACGGCTTCCCGGGCAAGCTCTGGAAAGTCTCGGTCAATGGTGGCATGCCGGAGCAGCTTCCCCTCCCTGAGGGTGGTTTCTGCAGCTATTCCCCCGACGGGAAGAAACTGGCTTACAACCGTGTGATGAGGGAGTTCCGCACCTGGAAATACTACCGCGGTGGCATGGCCGACGAGGTCTGGGTCTATGACGGGAAGAAGGTCGAGAAGATCACCGACAACCCGGCTCAGGACATATTTCCGATGTGGGTGGGCGACGAGATTTATTTCGTCTCCGACCGCGACATGACGATGAATGTATTCGTCTATAATACAAAGACCAAGGCCACGTCCAAGGTCACCAATTTCGATGACTTTGACGTCAAGTTCCCCAGCACCAACGGAAAGCTTGTCATTTTCGAGAAGGGAGGCTTCCTTTACAAGCTTGATCCTGCCACCAAGAAGGCCGAGCAGATCCATATCAGCCTGACGTCCGACCTGGTATATTCCCGTCCTGAGCTCAAGAAGGTCAGCGGGCGCGGCGTCAGCGTCTCCCCCGACGGGAAGAGGGCCGCTGTGACAGCCCGCGGTGAGGTTTTCGATGTTCCCGTGGGCAAGGGTATCACAAGGAACATCACCCAGACCCCCGGAGCGAACGAAAGAAGCGCCACCTGGAGCCCTGACGGCAAGTATATCGCCTACATCAGCGACTCGACCGGTGAGAATGAGATATATCTTTACGAGCCGGCCAACGGGACGACAGTCCAGGCGACCAAGGACAACGACACCTACATCAGCAACGTGATGTGGGCTCCCGACAGCAAGCATTTGTATTACACGGACCGCAAGAACCGTCTTGTCGAGGTCGATCCCGCCACTAAGACAAAGAAGGTGGTCTATTCCAATCCTGACGGCGGTCTTTACGGAGTGGCTTTCTCACCAGACAGCAAGTGGATCGCTTACACCCGGACGGCTCCCAATGACATGAGCATCGTCTATGTCCGCAATCTCGCCAGCGACAAGGAGTATCCTGTCACTGAGAAATGGTACAGCTCCGGTTCCCCGATGTTCTCTTCTGACGGGAAATACTTGATTTTCACAGCCCAGAGAGATCTCACCCCGATCTACAGCCGCATTGAGTGGAACTATGCTTACGGAGACATGTCCGGCACCTATATGGTCATGCTTGCCAAGGACACTCCTTCTCCGCTTCTGCCTTCCGACAGCGAGACTTCTCCCGCCAAAGAGGATGAGAAGGCCGCCCCTGAGCGTCCCGGCCGTCCTGACGGCCCTGGAGCGAAGCCCGGAGAAAAACCTGCGGAGAAGAAAGTCGCTGAGACCAAGATCGATCCTGAAGGATTGATAGACAGGGTGGTCAGGCTCCCGTTCAGTGGCAGGGTGTTCTTCTGCGACGGTAAGAAGGTCTGGTTCACCGGTGGCGCCATGGGTGGCGGACGCGGTGGTTTCGGCGGTGGCTTCGGCGGTGGAGCCGGTGTCAAGACCTATGATTTCGCTTCTGGAAAGACGGAGGATTGCGCTGATGGCATGATCAGCTACCGTCTTGGCGACAAGAAAGCTGTTCTCTCAAGCCGCGGTAAGAGCACTGTGGTCAATTTCCCTTCACCCAAGGTTGGCGGAGGCGAGGCGATCGACACCGACAACATGTACGCCATGGTTGACTACGCACAGGAGTGGCCCCAGGTCTATAATGAGGTCTGGAGGGCGTTCCGTGACGGTTACTACACTGAGAACATGCACGGCCGCGACTGGAAGGGTGTGAAGGCTAAATATGAGCCTCTGCTTCCTTACGTGAAGACCCGTCTCGACCTCAACTATATTCTCGGCGCCATGATCGCCGAGGTGGCCAGCGGTCACGCTTATGTCAATCCCGGTCCTTATCCGAAGCCTGAGCGCATCCCCATGGGACTTCTCGGAGCCAAGGTCAGCAAGGACAAGGGCTATTTCAAGATCGACCATATCTATGCCGGGGCGACCTACAGGCCCGAGCTTCGCAGCCCTCTCACCGAACCTGGTATGGAAATAGTTGAGGGTGATTATATTACCGCTATCGACGGCAAGTCCCTCAAGGATGTGGATAACATCTACAAATGCCTCATCGGCAAGGCTGACAAACTCGTTGAGCTCACCATCAACAAGAAGGCCGCCGAGGGTGGCAGGAAAGTCGTTGTGAATCCGATAGACAATGAGTATCCTCTGGAGCACTATGAGTGGATCCTGAAGAACATCAAGACCGTTGAGGAGAAATCCGGCGGCAAGGTGGGCTACATCTATATTCCTGACATGGGCGCTGAAGGACTGAACGAGTTCGCTCGTTACTGGTATCCCCAGCTCGACAAGGAAGCCCTCATCATCGACGACCGAGAGAACGGTGGCGGAAACGTCTCCCCGATGATCATCGAGCGTCTGCAGAGGGTAGTGTACAGGATGAACGCCGGCCGCAGCTCCAACAGGGTAAGCACTATTCCCGATGGTGCCCATGTGGGTCCTAAGGTGTTGCTGATCAACAAGTACTCCGCATCCGACGGAGACCTCTTCCCTTGGGGCTTCAAGGCCAACAACCTCGGCACCGTGATCGGAACCAGGACCTGGGGAGGCATAGTCGGAATCGGCGGCTCTCTGCCTTATATGGATGGGACGGATGTGAGGGTGCCCGGATCGACCAGCTACGATCCCAAGACCGGAGAGTGGATCATCGAGAACTATGGTGTCGATCCAGACATCCTTCTCGACAACGATCCGATCAAGGAGTACGCCGGAACCGATGAGCAGCTCCTGAAGGCCATCGACGTGGCTCTCGAGCAGATCAAGACCCAGAAGTCCCATAAGGATCTTCCCGGAAAGCCGAAGCCTCGTACCTTCGAGGATCTGGGCTTGCCTCAAATCAAATAAGTGAATGGTTATTAATTATTTATCGAATATGAAAAAAGTTTTGCTCACTCTTGTGGGGGCTTGTATGCTCCTTGCGAGCCCGAAGGCTTCGGGCCAGATTTCCAACATTGACGGTGTGTGGTCGTTCGGAGGAGGGTTCTCAATGTTGAATCTCTCCGGAGAGAGCGCTAAAAAGGCCAAGGACTTGGGTTTCCAGCCTTTGCCAGGCTTCTATTTCGGAGTCATGCTCGACTATCCGTTTTCAGCCATAGAGGGCTTTACCCTTGAGCCCGGCTTGAACATAGTCCATTACGGGAAGTCATTCACTTTCGGGAAGTCAGACAAAAACAAGTCTTACCACTGCAATTACTTCAACATTCCGGTCAACCTTAAATACACGTTCCCGTCGGGGGATGCCGGATTCGGGCTGGCTTTGTTCACCGGTCCCCGTCTGAACCTGGGTGTTGGAGGCAACTCGTTCAGCACGGGTCAAACCTATCCCAGCATTAGGCCGCTCGACGCCCAGTGGGGTGTGGGTGCCGGAATCACCATCGCAGACGCCATCGTCCTGCGCGGAGAATATGACTTCGGTATCACCAAGTGCCTGAAGAACAACAAGGACCTCGGTTACGATGACGAGATCGCCTACAGGAACACATTCAACATCGGTGTTAGCTTCCTGTTCAAGTAGAAGTCTTTGATTATAAGAAAGAAAGGCGGCTCGTTTCCTGCGGGCCGCCCTTCTTTCTTTTTGAAATATCAATCTATTCGATAAAACTGGTAAGGCAGGTCATTCCCTTGCCTTCAGGATGGAACTCGATGGTGCTGGAGGTGGCGGGTACAAGTACGGTCTCACCCTGCCTTATCTCAAGGCGATGGACGGAGCCGTCACCCTCATTGTCCACCAGCTCACCTTTTCCTGCCACGCACATCACCACAACGAAAGAGTCCAAGGCGCTAAGGTTCTTGGAAACCATCTTGTCCATGTCGAACAGGGTGGTTGTGAAGTACTTGCAGCTGACAAGAGGTGTCTCGGCGTTCTTTGCCGGGGTGTAGTTCGTCCTGTAGTCGGGATAAACCGAATAGTCGATAGCCTCCTTGGCTTGCTCCACATGGAGTTCCCTCGGTTTTCCGTCGAGTCCGAGGCGTCCGTAGTCATATATCCTGTAGGTGATGTCGGAGGTCTGCTGGATCTCGGCGACGAATGAGCCGGCCCCGATGGCGTGGATACGTCCGGCGGGGAGGAAGAACACGTCTCCTTTTCTCACATCATAGCGTCCGAGGACATCAATGATAGTGTTGTCGTTCACCTTTTCCTCATATTCCTCGGGAGTGATCTCGTGAGTCAGGCCGCTGAGGAGCTTGGCTCCCTTGTCGGCCCCGACCACATACCACATCTCGGTTTTGCCTTTCAGGCCGGGTTTGATCCTGGCTGCCATCTCGTCGGTCGGATGGACCTGGACAGAGAGATCCTGCTTGGCGTCAATGAACTTGATAAGGAGGGGAAACTCGGTCCCCGTCTTGGCGACGACCTTTTTGCCCGCGAGCTTTTCGCCGCAATCTATCATCAAGTCAGTCAATGATTTCCCGGCGAAGGGGCCATTTTCGACGACTGAGACGTGGCCAGGGACAGCTGAGATCTCCCAGCTCTCGCCAATCCGGTTCCGGGTGGTGAATATTCCTTTGAAAGGAGCGATCTTCTCTCCGCCCCAGACCTTCTCGCAGAGGTAGGGTTTGAATTTAAGGGGATACATCATGGCAGGATCTCCTACTTGTCAAGTTCGGAAAGGGCGAAAGCGTAGGCACCCAATGAGATGGCCTTGCTCGCTCCGATCTTCGAGCGCATGATTCCGATCCTCTTCTGGGGATCATATACAACCTCGTCGTCGCTTCCGTAAACCTTCAGCTTCCTGGCCTCGCCGCGGGCGAATTCCTCAAACTCCGCGGGGTCGTCAAGGTTATATACCTTCATCTGTACCCTGTTGAGCTCCTCACCTGTCAGCTGGTGGATCTTGCTTCTCATGGTCCTCAGGATCCCGGGCATCAGGAACTGGTGGTTATGCATGATTCCGCCGCCGATCACGACCAGACCGTCAATCAGAGTCACCGCAGTGGCGATGGCGTCGCCGGCGACCTCACCCATCTTGTCGAAAGCTTTGATGGCGGCCTCCTTGTCTCCAGGGGCATCCCCGCGGGCGATAGCGCCGATTTCTTTCGGCTCAAGACCGTGGCTCGGATTGCCGGAGATCTCACCGTAAACTCTCTTGACAGCGCGGATAGCGACACCGTCCTCGACGATGATGTCGGGCATGTCAGGATGCTTGAGGCAGAAGGTCTCTACGCAAGAGTTGTCGCCCCTGTTAAGCCTGCCGTCTATAACGGTTCCTATACCAAAACCGGTTCCGAAAGTGTAGCCTATAAGGTTGTGGTAGCGCTTTGAGCTGCCGGCCTCAGCCAGCCTCGCATTGATCTCGGGCAGGGCGCCTCCCAGAGCCTCTCCGTAGGCGTAAAGGTCTCCGTCATTGTTGATGAACACCGGCACACCGAACTTCTTCTGGAGGAAGGGGCCGAGCGCCACACCGTCCCTGAAGGACGGGAAGTTGGGGAGAAAACCGCCTATTATGCCGTTGGGGTAGTCAGCGGGTCCGGGGAAAGCGAAACTGATGGCCACGGGCTTCTCTCCACCGAGTCTCTCGATGATGGTCGCGAAGCCCAGGACCATGGCCTGAAGGCAAAGATCCAGGTTGGAAGCGTTTGAGGGGAGGGTTATGGTCTCTCCGTAATACTCTCCACCCTTCATGGCTCCGAAGACCATGTTGGTTCCGCCGGCGTCCAGAGTCAGGACTATCCTGCTGTCGTGTTTGATGTCTGCCATATTTTTGTGAATTAATATTATCGCGATCATACAAAGATAATCATTATCCGCTCACAAGTCTCTGCCTTTGCGGGGAATTTGCTAACTTTGTGGAGATTTTAAGAATAAGAGATGAAAAAAGGAAGACAGGCCCTTAAGAAGAACCGCGACCAGCGGTTCGGATCCAGGCAGGGCGGAAAGCGGAAATTTGAGGAAGTGACCGGTAAGGTCCAAATGAGTAGGGACGGTTTTGTTTTCGTCGTCCCTGAAGGCGGTGAAAAAGACAATGACGTGTTCGTCAGGGCGTCCAAGACCCGTGGAGCCCTTAATGGCGACATCGTCAGATGTGTTGTCACCAAAGAGAAAAAGCCGGTTATAGCGCCCAAGGGTAAAGGTCGGCCTCAAGGCCGGGACGGCGGTCGGCGCAGGGAAGGAGAGATTATAGAGATCGTAGAAAGGAGCAAGACCCCGTTCGTGGGAATCCTTCATATTGTCGGAAAACAGGCTTGGGTCTTGATGCAGTCAAGGACTATGCCCTATGACATATCCATTGATTTTGAATCACTTCCGGAAGGAGCCAAGAAGGGTATGAAGGTGGCTGCCATCATTGATGGCTGGGACAGGAAAGAGCCCAATCCGCATGGATATATATCTGACGTGCTTGGAGAGCCTGGCGCTAACGAGACAGAGATGCACGCCATCCTCGCTGAGTACGGCCTTCCGTACAGGTTCGCCCCTGAAGTTGAGAATGCCGCTGACAAGATTCCTGAGGAGATCACCGATAAGGATCTCAAGGGTCGTAAAGACTTCCGTAAGACATTGACTTTCACCATAGACCCGACAGACGCCAAGGACTTTGACGACGCCTTGTCCCTGGTCAAGCTGAAGAACGGCAACTACGAGGTTGGAGTTCACATCGCGGACGTTTCATATTATGTCAAGCCAGGATCCGTCATGGATCAGGAGGCCCAGGCGAGGGGAACATCAGTTTACCTTGTGGACAGGACAGTTCCTATGCTTCCGGAAAAGCTTTCCAACAAGCTTTGCTCGCTGCGCCCCAATGAGGACAAGCTGACTTTCTCGGCAGTGTTCGAGATGACTCCTGAGGCCAATGTCGTGGATCGCTGGTTCGGCAGGACCGTGATCCGCTCTGACTACCGTTTTGACTATGAGGGAGCCCAGAGGATCATTGAGACCGAAGGTAAGGAGCCGGAGGATCCGGCTGTGACCCAGGAGATACGGGATGCCATCCTTGAGCTTAACAAGCTGGCTTCCATAATGCGCAAGAAGCGCTTCTCTTCCGGTGCCATCAGTTTCGAGAGGCCCGAGATGAAAGTGGAGGTTGACGATACCGGGAAACCTATTAGGGTGTACGAGAAGATAACGAAGGAGGCCAACTGGCTTATCGAGGAGTTCATGCTCCTGGCCAACAAGAGTGTCGCTGAGTTCATCGCCACTTCCGGAAAGATGAACGGGAAGGAGGACAAAAACGCCAAGACATTCATCTATCGTATTCACGACGAGCCGAATATGGAGAAGATCGCAAGCCTCGGCAAGTTCGTGGGCAACTTCGGTTACAAGCTGGGTCCTGTCTCTACAGGGCGTGACATCGCCAAGTCCCTGAACTCCTTGCTTACTGACTCCAAGGACACTCCCGAGCGTGACGCTTTCCAGATGATAGCTCTCCGCTCGATGGCCAAGGCAATATATTCCACAGAGAACATCGGCCACTACGGGCTGGCGTTCAAGTTCTACACCCATTTCACCTCCCCGATCCGCCGCTATCCGGACACCATGGTCCACAGGCTCCTGGCGATGTACCTTGACAACCGCGAGAGCCAGAACAAGGAATATTACGAGGCCCAGTGCCAGCATGCCTCGGAGAGGGAGCAGATAGCCGCCAACGCCGAGCGCGACAGCATCAAGTACAAGCTGATCGAATACATGGTCGATAAGGTCGGCCAGGAATTCGACGGTGTTGTATCCGGCCTGACAGAGTGGGGAATGTACGTTGAGATCAAGCCTGAGATGATCGAGGGAATGGTCGCCCTGAGGGAGATGAAGTCCGACTTCTTCGATTTCGACGAGGAAAACTACAGGATCGTAGGCAAACGCACCAAGAAGATCTATCGTCTTGGCGACCAGGTGAGGATCCGCGTCAAGTCAGCTAACCTGGAGCAGAGGCTCCTTGACTACGAGCTGGTAGAGGCTACCAATGATAGACCTCGGTCGGAAAAGTAATATCTATTCCCGACTCTGAAGCCACACTGACAATACCCATTCCTCCCGTGACGTTGCTCGGCAACATCGTGGGCTCGATTATCGGCGACACTTCGTAGCCGTAGCATTGCATGTTGTTTATCGCCCGGAGATAGTTGTAAAAGTCACGGTCGAAACTATTGACCGAGACACGGACGGTATTGTCTACCTCTATCTTGCTGGCTATATAAGAATAATCGCCTATATAATAATTGAATCTATATGTGGGGACATAGATCTTCACCTTGGCCTCTGAATCCTTGAACATCTTATCCGAGAAACATCTGGTGTAGTTTACTGGCATGAGGTCCTCGAAAAGGTCTCCTATGCCGGAAGAGTAACCATCCTCAAGGATAAGGTCGTGGAATGTGTCGTATCTCAGACTATAAGGTCCCTTTTTCGTTTTTTCGAACGCCTCTCTGCGCTCAGAACTCAAAGTAATGAGACGGGTGATTGACGGGTTCATGGAGAAGAAACTGTCTTCTCCTATGACATCTTTGAGTCGAATCGTAAATTCGACATATTCCTGCTCGTAGTCCTGAAAATCCCCACTGTTTTTGATCACCGTCACGGTGTCCACGGAAATGATGGCACATGGCTGTGGAACAGTCATTTCCGTCCATGCGTCCATCTGTCCTTTCTTTGCCTCGATCCGAACCTTGTCTCCAGGCTTGAAAATGGTCTCGAACTTATATTCCGTGTAAGGAAATCTGTTCGGGACCAGACTGGTCTCCCCGGTCATCCAGTCAGTTTCTTCCCTGTAGCCGGCGGGAACAGCCTTCGCCAGGGTTCTGGCCCCGTTGACAAAGCACTCCACGGTCGCGCCGGGGAGAGAGTCAATCCTGTCGGGGTAGCTCATTGAAAGGAATATCGAGTGCGTCGTGTCAGCGGTGGAAAGCTGCCCCAGGATGGTCATCTTCCCGTCGTTCAGGTCATATTCGTACTTTATTGTCTTCTCGCAGGCAACGCTTACGAGAGCCGTGAATAATATGCTGAATATTAAATACTTCCTCATAGTTTCCTAAAAATTTCGAGTCCAACTTACCGATGGTAGAAGGGGAAGGATCGTGATCTTCTTCATCTTCAGGCTGGTTCCGGCGTAGTTGCCGTTGTTGTCATAGTCAGGGCCGTAGTCCATGAAAACGAAGTTGGGGTTCATCCTGTTGTAGGCGTTATAAACGCTGAAATTCCAGATGCTTTCGCCCCTGCGGCGCTCCTTGTGGAGGTTGCAGCCGATGTTGAGCCTGTGGCTCGGAGGGATGCGGAAGTTGTTGCGGTGATCGACGTATTGGGCGTCCCAGATGTTCCCGTCCGGCAATTGGACAGCAACCTGTCTGACAGGCACCGTCGTGGTTCCGCCTGTGGCGAATGACCAGGTGGCGTTGATACCCCATTTCTTATTGAACCGGTGGTCCACGCTTAAGTCTATGCTGTGGCGGCGGTCGTATTTGTAGGGGAATCGCTCCCCGTTGTTGATTGACCCGTCCGGGAATATCCTGTCCGTCTTCGCCAGGGTGTAGGCCAGCCAACCGGTTGTTTTCCCAGCGGTTTTCTGAACCAGGAATTCTATGCCTTTAGCGGTTCCTTCTCCCATCTCGACCCGGTTTTCCCAGCCCTCGGAGGTGCCCAGCATAAGTGTGCCGTCTTTGTACTCGAGGATGTTCCTCATGTTTTTCAGGTAAGCCTCGACGGAGAATTCCCAACCTTTGATCCCATCGTAGTAAGCGCCGATTGAGTACTGGTCAGACGTCACAGGGCGGATGTCCTTGGTGATAGGTACCCACAGATCGACAGGCAGGGAGATCTGCGCTGAGCTCAGGAGGTGGACATATTGCGCCATCCTGGCGTAACCGGCTTTGAATGAATATCCCGTGCCTGTCGAGAACTTGGCGGAGACTCGTGGCTGCAGACTCCAGTAAGTTCTTCCCTCGGTGTTGAACATGGAAAGATGTACTCCTGGGTTGAAGGTCAGGTGCTCTCCGATGCTGAAGTCATCCTCTGCATAGAATGACAACTCATGTCCCCGATATTTTTTCTTCGGGTCCGCGAAATGGATGGTAGTGTCAACCTGGATCTCAGCTCCGTTGACTTCCCTGTCCACGGCCGACATGCGCTCCGGGATGAAGGTGTGCCAGAGATATTCAGTACCGAATTTCACAAGGTGTTTTGGGGAAGGGGTATAGTCAAAGTCAGTCCTGATTCCGAAATCACGTATTCCGGAGTGGTAGTCGAGGTGGTACCGGCTGGACGTAGTCACTCCGTCCACAATGTCGGTTTCCGTCGAACCGGCTCCCATTACCATCCGGTAGCGGTTGTAGGAGAGGGTGGTGTTGGCGAATAACTTGCTGTTAAACACGTGGTTCCATCTTGCCGATCCAACCGTGTTGCCCCAGAACACCCCGACATCGGTTCTATCCTTGTACTTATGGTAGGTGGTTTGCGCGCCAATAGTCTCGGTTCCTTCGCCCTCGTTCTTCTCATCGTAAACGAATCGGTCACGTCCGTGGTAAGCGCCGAAATAAAACCGGTCCCGGTCGCTAAGGCGCCACGTGACCTTTCCGTTGAGGTCATAAAAATAGTAGTTGGCGTAGGCGTCTTTCAGCACCATCTTGATCACTGGCGCGTACAGCACTGTGTGCATTCCCCTTGCGCTGACGGAGTAGGCGAGTTTATCCTTGATTATCGGGCCTTCGAGGTGGAGTTTGTCGCTGATGAGCCCGATGCTGACGGTTCCGTGGTTCTCTTTCATGTTACCGTCATTGGTGCGGATGTCCACGATGCTGGAGACCCTGCCTCCGTAACGGGCCGGGAAAGAGCCTTTGTACAGGGTGACTTTCTTGACTGCCTCCGGCTGGAAAACCGAGAATATGCCGAGCATGTGATCGACATTGTAGATAGGTACTCCGTCCAGCATAATCAGGTTCTCATCGGATCCGCCTCCTCTGACATAAATGCCTGAGAATCCTTCGTTTCCGCCCTGAACTCCTGGCATCATCTGAAGAACTTTCAACACATCGGCCTCTCCGAACAGCACAGGGGTGTTCTTAATCTGGGCGGCTGGAATGTCGATCGCTCCGAGATAGGTTGATTGTATTCCTGCATCCTTTCTCGCCACGATGTGGGAGGAAGAAAGGGTCTCTCCGGCCTCAAGAGCCACGTTGACCACGGTGTCCCGACGCATGTCGATACGCATAACCTTTTCAGAGTAGCCGACGTATGAGAAATGGAAGTCATATTCCCCGGCCGGAATGGTCAAGGTGTAGTAGCCGAAATTGTTCGTGACCGCCCCGAGGCCGGATTCTTTTTCGAGAATGCCGGCTCCGATAAGGGTCTCTCCTGAGGCTATGTCCGTGATGTGGCCGCTGATTGTGACTTTCTTTTGCGCGGCGGCTGAGGTGCTAATGAAAAGCGCGAGCATCAGTGCCGCCCGCGCTGTTTTCCATCCAAGTTTAGTTAAACTCATTATCAGTCATCTAAAAAGATATCAGTGGTTTAGTGAGTGCCTCCTTTAGCTGGTCGTCGTAGCGGAGGCGGGTCTTGATCCCAGCTCCCTGGAAGAAATACCTGACCATAATCTCTTCTTCGATGAACGGCACTATCTCGTCCCTTTTAAGGTTGAGGAAGGTTTCCTTGTCCATTTCCAGAGCCTTGCTCATCGCGGCGATCTGCTCTTTCATGCTCTCGGAGAGCCCATCCTTCTCAAGTTCTTTCTTGACCTGGTCGAAATATGTCCTGGCACTTGAGCGGTAGTCAAACTCCTTGGTCTTGGCGAACTCCACGAAGTCTTTCCAGTCGGCGTCTGTCATCTTCCAATCCTCCGGCACACTCTGGTGCTCCCTGACGAACTTCAGGGTATATTCCTGAATGATGTTGGAATACACAAGGGAGAAGGTAAGGCGGCTGTACTCGTGGCCTTTAACAATGACATCGGGGGTGATGCCGCCGCCGTCCTTCACGATCCTTCCATGGGCTGTCTTGAACTCATGAGTGAGGGAGTCGGGAATATGCGCCACACTGCCGTCCTCGTTTCTCTTGGCGTAGTCGATGGCTTGGACGCAACGTCCTGAAGGAGTGTAGTATTTGGCCGTGGTGACCTTGATCTGGCCGTTGTAGGGGAGAGGTCTGATGGTCTGGACGAGTCCCTTTCCGTAAGTCCTTGTGCCCATGACAGTAGCCCTGTCCATATCCTGCAGTGCTCCTGTGACAATCTCTGAGGAGGAGGCGGACCCGCCATCCACCATTACGATGATAGGAATCTGGGTGTCAATGGGTTCCAATGTGGTCTTATATTGCTGCTCTCCGACTCCTTTGCCTTTGGAGGACACCACGAGCGAGCCTTTTGGAACGAAGAGGGAGACTATGTTGACGGCCTCGCTCATGAGCCCGCCGCCGTTGCCCCTAAGGTCAAGGACCAACTTCTTCATGCCCTGCTTCTTGAGATCCAGGACAGCGTTCCGGATCTCTCCGGAGACATTCTCCGTGAATCCGCTCTGGTAGATGTAACCGGTCTGCGAGTCAAGCATCCCGTAATATTCAACGTCCGGAAGATGAATCCTTTCCCTTGTGACATCTATGTCCACGACCTCTCCGGTATAGACTTTCTTGACCTTGAACCTCACGGTGGTGCCGGGCTTGCCTTTCATCTTGTCGGAAGCCTCCTGGCTGGTGAGTCCATGGGTGGTCTGGCCGTCGATTTCCATGATCTCGTCGCCGCAGCGCAGGCCGTATTTCTCGGCCGGAGAGCCCTTGTAAGGCTCGTTGATTATGACATTGCCGTCTTTCTCGGGCTTGTAGATGACGGCTCCGATGCCTCCATAGCTCTTGCTCACCATCATCTGCAGATCCTCGTTCTCCTCCTCGGGAATATAGATGGTGTACGGGTCGAGTGCGTCCAGCATGGCGTTGATCCCGGCCCTCTCTATGCGGTCAACAGGGAGGGAGTCCACGTATGAGCGGTTGAGTTCCTTTAATATGGAATTCTGTATCTCTGTCCACTGCCCGAGCTTGAAGCTCTGCGACTGGGCTGAAAGTGCGGCGCCGCTCAGGATTATGGCCGCGGCGGCCGCTATGATGGATTTAGTACTCATGTCCTTCGTAAATAACCGAAGCACAAAAGTACTAAATATCGTGCCATTCTCCTAATCCAGGTCGCAGGGTCAGCGGTCGAGCGGGTGGGAGGTGGTGCCGAGGATGTCGGAGGGGGTGGCGGAGTCGATTATGGACTGGATATATGATTCGATGGCGGATAGTCCGGCCTGGAGCTTGGCCGGTGGCCAGGCATTGGAGCCACCGGTCGAGACAGAGCCTTTCTCGTACTGGATGGAGGTGTGCCACATATATCCGTCAAGTACCTCAAACTTAGGAGTATAGGAGTTCTCCAACTTCCAGAGCTTATATTCCCGGACGAACCCGTCAATCTTCGCTAGAGCGTCGTCGGGGCACTTGTAGATCGTGATCTCCGGTTCGCAGTCCTTGGAATATAAGAGCCGCAATTTGCCGTCCTCACCCCTCTCAATTTTGTACCAGGTGATGTACCACATCATGGTACCGGAATACGAGTGCTCATATTCCCGGATCGTCTCCGGAGCGACATTTTTCACATATTTGTTGTCCCATGGTTTAGTGCAGGAAAACATGGCCCCAAGCAGCGAAAGGGCCAGAATAGTCTTTACCATATCGCTTCTAATGCTGTATTGCCATCAGTCTAATGTACTTCAGGACGGTGTCGCACCACTCCTGGTCGCCCGGCAACTGGTAGCGGGCGTTGCCCTTGGGGTCAGCGGTGAAAATGGTCTCGCCCTTGGGCGTCAACTCTACCCAGCCCCTTTCGGAAAGGGTATAGAGGTCGTCGCCCTCGACAGCGTTGATCACGGCGAGCGGATCCCACATCTTCTGGCCGGTGTCGCACTGGACGTTCTGGTAAACCCATTTGATCGGGTGGCAGTCGGTCCAGTCCATGTCGGCGATAACCTGCTCAGGACGGTAATCCAAAGGGTCTCCGACCTCTCCGGGGCAGAAGATTATATCGACCTCCTTAGGCCATAACTCAAAGAATTTCAGAGAGAAATCGATGGCCTGGGTGAAGTTGTAGTCAGGCTCGACAGCCTCGCCGAAAACTCCGCCCATCGCGTAGATGGCTTTCACCTTGTTCCTCACAAGCTCGACTCCGGAGAGGTTGGAATATTCATCCGGCCCTGACTGGAGAAGACGGGAAAGAGAGGTCACGAAACCGACGGAAGCGATCGTCACGCTGTGGTCGGGCTGCTCGGCGAGGAGCTTGCGGTAGAGCTTGTAGCCCTCCGGGTACTCGTCCTTGCTCTTGTAAGTCTGTTTGAATAGCTTCTCAGCGTCCTCGGTGCGGGCGTAAGCTACATTATGGTAAGGGATAAATACCTTAGGGTCATGTATTCCCGCCCTCTCAAGGCCGATCGGAACATCCGGATAGCCATAGAAATTATTCATGACATCAACCGCGTCGGCATTGGCGGCTCCCATACGGTCAACCACGACACCGAGGAGGTTGCAGCGCTTCATGTCCATGTAGCGGTACAGGAGCATCAGGGCGAAGAGGTCGTCGGTTGAGGATCCCATGTCGCAGTCGAAGATGATGCGGCAGTCTTTCTGCTCGTAGTTGGATTTGATGTTGATCCCCTTACCTGCGTCATAAACCGTGTGCTGGTGGTTCTTCCGGGCGAATGCCAGGGCCGCGGCAAGGCTGTCCTCCGGGAACATCCTGGTCGAGTCGAAATAGTACTTGCCGTTCTCAGGGTTGTACCACCCTCCCACGAGACCGTTGTGCTCACGGGCGTGCTTCACCACCGCCGGGATACTCTTCTTGTCGAAACTGTTCTGGGTGTCCAAATACGAGACCATGAGTCCCTTCTGGGGCTGTCTCAAGGTGTTGAGGTCGATTGTGAATCCGTCGGGATACATCTGTCCCATGGCCCAGATGGCGTTGTAGAGTTCCTTGTCGGAGAGTTTCACCTGCTGCGCCGATAGGCTCACGCAGATCAGCGTCAAAGCGAAAACGGATAATAATTTCAAAGGTCGCATGTTGGAAATAGTTTTGTGTTAATATATTAAATCTCTAAAGTCTTTTACTCTATGGAAGGTCACGAGGTTCCCGTCGTGGGAGTTCCTGGCTCGCTCGTCCCCGGAGCGGCTTACAATCAGGAGGTCGTCCCCATGAATGATCATGGAGGCATAGTGGCGAGCGGCGTTGTCCGCAGGGCCGACGGCCACGAGACCGGCGAAAGTCCATTTCAGAAGATCCGGGGAATATGACAGGGCGAGCCGCCGCCGGTAATTCATCCGCCCGTCCATCTGGGAATGGAGCAGCCAGTAAAGACGGCTTTCAGGGTCATAGACCACGTAAAACTTCAAGTCGGCTCCGGGAATATGCGCGAAGTACATCTCCCGGCCGTTCTTCGTGAGCTTTTCAACAGCAAGGCTCCCGTCAGTCTTCTCCACACCCTTCATCATGACCCCGATGTCAGGAAGACCGACGCTGGCCCTCATCATCAGGACAACGGACTTCCCGGAGGGGTCGTAGAAAGGGTTATTCTCGTCATAAACCCTGATCACATTTGTCTCCAGGATGCCGGCCTTTCCGGGGTCGGTCAAGGGGATGCCGGACGGCCGTGAGGCTTCCATATCCTCGTCCGGGTTGTAAAGGTCCGAGAACTTCCAGCTTGAGGCTTCCGTCAGGTCGTCCCCAACCTTGGCCTGCATCAGCACCGGACCTACTCCCGGCCAAGGATGGCCGTCAGAGACCCATTTCTCATAGACCAGGGTTACCTTCCCGTCGTGGATGTCCACCGGGGTGCAGCTCTGGTGCCAGCGAGGCTCCGGGCACAGGACCGAAGGCTCGGACCAAGTCTCCCCGTTGTCGTCGCTCCGGGTGATCAGGAGCCGGCCAGAATGGCCGATCATGTACAGCGACTTCCCGGCCTTGAACAGAATCTCGTGCATCATCGGAATCCTGGCGGAGGTCTCCCGCCAGGTCTTTCCATTGTCGTCTGAAAGAAGAATACGGATCTGATTGCCGGACTTGTAGTCCCCGAAATCGGATCGGGGACCGTCCAGCACACTTGTGCCTGGGCCGCCGTAATCGACTGACACGACGAGCCTTCCGTCAAATCCCTCAATTATTCCGGGGGTGTAGAGGAATACGCTGTCAGGGGCTGGGGACTCGGCTATCACAACCTCGGAGGCGACGATATGACTATCCTTCCCGCCCGTCTGGCAAGAGGTCAAGACGGAGGCGGTGAGAGCCGCGAGCAATATTCCCAGTCCTCTGAATCTCATTTTCTATTTATCGAAATTCCTTGATGCGAAGGGAAGGGCTGTCCGAAGCGCGGTGTGCCAATATTCCCAGTTATGGACCCCGTTGCGCACCCGCAGCTCGCTTTTCACTCCTTTCTCTTTCATCTTCATGTGGAGCTCGAAGGAGAGACGGACGAGAAAGTCATCGTCGCCACAGTCGAAGAACCATTTGACCGTGCGGAGAGACTCCAGTGTGGCGTCATCGGCATTGTCGATAAAGTCGAGCGCCGAATGGTCGTTCACGGCCTTTCTGACATAGTACAACTTGTCTATTACCGTATCGGAACCTCCGACCTGGCCTTGCTTGTTCTCCAGCCAGGCGCTCATGGCGTAGCAGCTCGAGAACATGTCCGGGTGCCTTTGGCAATAGACCGCGCTGCCGCCTCCGCCCATGGAGAGCCCCATCACGGCCCTGTGACCTTTATCGCTGATTATCCGATACTTCCGTTCGACTTGAGGAAGGAACTCCTTGAAGAAGAAATCCTCGTAGTTCCATCCAGGCATGTTAAAATAGCCGTTCCAGGTGTTGTGGATGTCGGGACCTCCGGCGTTGGGCATGATGATCACCACTTCCCTGAGTTCCCCGGTGCCGATCAGTTCGTCGGCCACCGTCTGCATACCCCCTCTCTCAACCCATGCGGTGTAGTTGTCGCTAAGGCCGTGAAGCATATATATCACGGGATACTGCTTGTCTGACTTGTCGAAGCCGCTGGGAAGATACACATTGTACTTCACGCACGCTCCCAGGACCTTGCTCTCAAGGCTGTCAGTCACCACCTTTCCCGCCTTGGCGGAAAAAGCCGGCAGAAGAAGTGTGAGAATGGCCAAGTAAAAGATTTTCCTCATGATAATCTGCTGTTACTTATCGAAATTCCTGGAGGCGAAAGGAAGGGCTGTCCTGAAGGCGGTGTGCCAATATTCCCAGTTATGGATTCCGTCACGGACACGAAGCTCGTCCTTCACACGCTTGAGAGACATCTTCTTGTGGAGCTCGAAGGAGAGGGTGACAAGGAAGTCGTCGTCTCCGCAGTCGAAGAACCATTTCACGGTGCGTAAGGCCTCGAGCGTCGCATCGTCGGCATTATCTACAAAATCCAGCGCGGAGTGCTCCCTGACGGCCTTGCAGGTATAGTAGAACTTGTCTTTTTTCTCCTCGGGAGTGTTCGGATTGATCTGCTGGTCCAGCCAGGCGCTCATGGCGTAGCAGCTGGAGAACATGTCCGGATGCCTCTGGGCATAGACCGTGCTTCCGCCGCCGCCCATGGAAAGGCCCATCACGGCCCTGTGGCCCTTGTCACCGACGCAGCGGTATTTCTTCTCAACAGTAGGAATGAATTCCTTGAAGAAGAAATCCTCAAAGCTCCATCCAGGCATATTGAAATAGCCGTTGGGGTAGTTGCTCACGTCGGGGTTTCCGGCGTTCGGCATGAATATGACCGCCTCCCTGGCCTCGCCGGAGCGCATAAGCTCGTCAGCGACTTCTTTCATGGTGCCTTTGGACACCCAGTCCTCGTAGGTGCCGTAAAGCCCGTGGAGAAGATAAACGGAAGGGTAGAGGGCCTCTGACTTGTCAAAGCCATCCGGCAGATAGACATTGTACTTGATTGTGGCACCGAGAATTTTG
The DNA here is from genome assembly GCA_902780935.1 of uncultured Bacteroidia bacterium. Classification (GTDB taxonomy): domain Bacteria; phylum Bacteroidota; class Bacteroidia; order Bacteroidales; family UBA932; genus Cryptobacteroides. The sequence goes on from CACZHP010000011.1 coordinate 41,151, forward strand.
CTGCTGAGGCTGTCGGTCACGATCTTTCCGGCATTGGCGGAGATGGCCGGCAGGAGAGCCAGAACGGATAATGTCAGGAGTATTTTTCTCATGATAACAGGTCGTTAATTAATCGGTTTTTTTAAGCGAACATATAAAAATAGTGATTATCTTTGAATAACCACACATTTTCAACGATGCGAACCTCTCTTTTTGCCTTGTTTGTCGCCGCGTCCATCCTTGTTGGTTGCGGACATGACAAATCAATAGTTCCGACCGACAGGCCTTGCGCTGATCTCGAGAAGGGTCCAGCCTTGTTCGCCTCATGGGTCGAGGATCCTTCCGCCATCCCGGTCTCTTTCACCTATGCCGGAGTTCCGCATGAGGGATTAAAGGGCTTTGACATATTATCAAACACCTGTCTGACAACAGCTTCCGGAAAGTCTCTAAAGGCGGTTTTCTACATTGACGAGAATCTTGAGGCCAAGGTTGAGGCCGCCCTTAACAATGAGTTCGGGGAAATTGAATACACGGTTTGGTTCGAGAACATCGGATCCTCGCCCAGCGGGGAACTGAAAGACCTTGAGAGCGTTGTCCTGGATTTCGATGGTGGCGACCCGATGATCCGTGGATGTCTTGGGGACCATGTCAACAAATACGCTGACTACCAGACTCCGCTCCGCGACACCACTGTCTCGTTTGTGTCCACCGGCGGCAGGGCTACTCACGTCTATTTCCCTTACTTTGACCTTGTCCATGGTGATGGTGGCACGCTGATGGCCCTGGGTTGGGCCGGTACCTGGCATGCCGATTTCGCAGGCAGCGATGAGGGAATAGCCATGAAAGGAGGCAATTGCAACGGCTTCGACTCCGTCCTGATGCCTGGAGAGAAAATCAGGACCGCCCTTGTGGTGATGCTGCCTTACAAAGGCCGTGACAGGGACGACGCCACAAACCTTTGGAGGGAATGGTTCATCAAGTACAATATGCCTTCTGCGGATGCCGCCGGAAATCCGATAAAACCGTTCTCAACGACATGTTTCGCCGCGGACACGGGTCTTCCGAATTCTGACGGGTCAATATCTGAGCGTTTCTATACTTGGAAAAGGACGCTTGAACGTCTTATCTATGAGGACGTTGTACCTGATTTCAGGTGGTTCGACGCCGGGTGGTATCTCGACCCAAGAGGCAACACCGTCGCATCCGATTGGTATGGCACGGTGGGTACCTGGGAATTGGACACCCTGAAGTGGCCGGGGAAGACCTTTCTCGAGTCTAACCAGGCTTGCCACGATGCCGGGATGAAGGTTCTCACGTGGTTTGAGCCGGAGAGTGTTTGTGACGTTGAGGACTTGGCGAGGAATTTCGGTTATAATCCCGAGTGGGCGGACTTTAACAGGGGACACCGGTACACGAGCAACCTCGGCAACAAGGACTGTCTGGAGTGGACCCTCGGCAGGATCACTAAGATGATGGGGGAGAATGGAGTGGATCTCTTCAGGGAAGACAACAACTCCAACCCTGTCAAGGCTTGGAAGGGGTTCGATGAGAAGACCGCCACCAAGACCGGACTTCAAAGGACAGGGATTACAGAGAATCTTGCCATCCAGGGACATTATGAGCTTTGGGACAGGATCATAGACTTCTGTGCGAAGAACGGAAAGTGCACATATATAGATAATTGCGCATCCGGAGGAGGGCGTAACGACATAGAGTCTCTTCGTCGCAGCCTGCCGTTCATGAGAAGCGACGCCGACAGGACCACCACGGCGTTGAGACTTTCTATGACCACTTCTTATTGCCGTTGGATTCCCTTCCATGGGGCGAATACCAAGGAGTCGGCGGACGAATTGGCTCCGGGAATGGCTGGCGGCAGCACGTTCTACATCACAAGGGCTTCCTGGCTCCCGGTCTATAATATCTCTGAGGTTTTCACCCACGATGTGGATATGGATTATGACCGCCTAAGGGCGACCTTTGGAGAGTGGAAGAAATTTAACCACCTGCTAGTCAAGGATATGTATCCATTGACTCCTTGGCACCGGCCAGAGGATGACTCCAACTGGACGGCGATAGCCTGGCACGACAGGGAGACTGGTGAGGCTGTGCTACAGGCCTTCCGTCAGGAGACTTGCCAGGAGCCGGAATATACCGCCTTCCTTAAATTCCTTGATCCCGCCAGGAACTACAAAGTCACTAATGTGGACACGGCCGAAACCATGATTAAGACAGGTTCCGCTCTCGCTTCCGATGGAATCAAGATCTCGCTCCCGGAGCCTAAATCATCCGCGGTTTATCACATATTACCTGAATAATCAATTATTTAAAGATATGAAAAAGATATTAGGATTAGTTCTTCTGTTTTGCTCCCTGCAGGCTTTCGCCTTGGAGCGTGAGCTTATCTGGCCTAAGGGAAAGATGCCTGATCCACAGGATCACCAGATCGCTGCGATGACCTATGAGGTCGGGGCGAAAGGTTTCAAGCCGGAAAAGCACAAGGTGGCTTATCTTGAATGGTTCGACGCCCCTGACCCTTCAGTCAAAAAGGATGTCTGCATGATCCTTATCTCAGGCGGGTCGTATCAGAATTGCTGTGATAAGCACTTGATTGACTATTGGCAGAAAGAACTTACCAAGATCGGAGTCCAGTGCGTCAACTTCGTCTATAGGACTCCCCGTCCAGTCGGCCTCCCGATTTACCAGAGCGCTTGGGAAGACGGCCAGAGGGCAGTGAGGATGGTCCGCTCGGAGGCGGCCAAGAGGGGATTCGACCCTGAGAAAATCGGAACTGTCTCGATGTCAGCTGGTTCCCATCTGGCTCTTATGTTGGCGACAAGTTCCCAGACTCCCGCATACGAGCCGATCGACAAGCTGGATGAGATCCCTTGCCATATCAATTGGGCGATAGTCAACGCTCCCGCCTATGTCACGACAGACGGAGAGACCGGCACTCCCGCCCTCAGGGACGGCTACGGGGCTGACGTGAAGCTCAGCGAGGCATTCAAGTTCGACGAGAAGACCTGCCCGATGAGCTTGCACCATGGCGGGCTGGATCCATATTCACCGAACGGCTCCACTCTTGTTTATAGACAGCTCAGGCGCATGGGGATTCCGGCCGAATTGCATCTGTATCCGGGCAAGGGCCACGGGGCTTTCGGCTTCGAGAGAGGAATCGAGTTCATGACCCAGATGGGTTATCTCGGACCCCTCGGCGAGCCTGAGAAACTGATGGACAGGTTCGCGGCTGACGTTCCTGGTGTCACCATGACCTCGGAGGATATCTGGCCCGAGGGAAAGATGCCTGATCCCCAGCCTGACCAGTGCAAGCCTTATATTGAGTGGCATATTCCCGCCGTTCTCAAGACCACTGCGATCCAGATTATCTATGCCGGAGGCGCTTACAACTTCAACCGTCCGGAGGACTTTGAGGTCGCTCCCGCACGGAAATACTTGAACGAGAAAGGAATGGCCGTCGTGGTCATGAAGTACCGCACCCCCAGGCCGAAGACCGGTCTGGCTAAGCACACCACCGCCTGGCAGGATCTCCAGAGAGCCATCCGTATCGTACGTTCCGAGGCTCCCGCCAAAGGACTTGACCCCGACAGGATCGGAATCATGGGCTCTTCGGCCGGCGGCCACCTGACCCTCATGGGAGTCACATCCTCAAGGCATAAGGCATATTATCCGATCGACGACATCGACAAAATCTCCTGCAAGGTACAGTGGGGAATAGGAATATACCCGGCATATTCCCTGACCGACGGACTTGAGAGCCCGAACTCCGGCGGAGGAAATGATGACTCAGCCGTCCTGGCTCCGGAGTTCTCGTTCGACCTCGACACCGCCCCGATGCTCTTCATCCACGGCGACGCTGACGGTTGGGCAGCGATGAACTCCGTGAAGACTTGGGAGAAGATGCGCGCAATGGGCATCCAAAGCGAGCTCCACACCTTGGCTCTCAGGCCGCACTGCTTCCAGGAGAAGGCCTCCCCGGGAACCGGCAGCTACACCTGGCTTGACCGTATAGGCGAATATCTCCAACCGCAGTTTGATAAAGAATAGAAAGACTGAAGGCTTATGATGACCACTACTGTTTCCTACAAGCAGATAGAAAGCCTGGACAAGCTCCCGGCGCCGGACAGCTCCGGTTTCGTGACGCACTATGTGTTCCAGTATATTGACTTCAACAAGGCACCCCAGTACATCGCCGCCAGGCATCGCTTCTCGGACTGCTTTTTCTTCGGCTGCGAGATTCCCAAGGAACTTGAGGACGGGATAGGCACGTCTTGTCTGGTGTTCCCGCGCATGGGAATGCCGTACAATGTGTTCCGCAGCAAGTTATACACGGCTGAGTATCTTTATGACGGCTATGACCCCGAGAATGAGGACACATTCCCTAATTGTTTTGATTCAAAGGTTTTCGCCGACTACATCGAAAAAGGCAAGGAGAGCGACAACATCCGGGAGACCCTCGGTCGGTCGCTTCATGACCATGCGATCGGAGAGGCTATGAACGATTTCCTCAGCCGCTTCGACGAGAGGCAGGTAGTCGCCGTGATGGGCGGCCACGCTTTGAAAAGGACGGATGACGCTTTCGCCACCATCGCTTACATAAGCAAGTGCCTGACAGAGAGAGGGAAACTTATGGCCTCCGGTGGTGGTCCCGGTGCCATGGAGGCGACCCATCTTGGCGCCTGGATGGCCGGAAAGAGCCAGGAGGACCTTGAGGATGCCTTGACTATGCTCAAGGTCGCTCCTACATTCAGGGATCCGGGCTGGCTCAGGACCGCTTTCGAGGTCAGGAAGAAATATCCCCAGGAAATGTACCGCAGCCTCGGTATCCCGACATGGTTCTATGGCCACGAGCCGTCAACCCCTCTGGCTACTGACATCGCCAAATATTTCATGAACAGCGTCAGGGAGGATATTCTCCTTACCATTTCCAAGGGAGGCATCATCTACTCCCCGGGTTCGGCCGGTACGATGCAGGAGATATTCCAGGACGCGGCCCAGAATCACTATCAGTCGTTCGGTTATGCCAGTCCGATGGTTTTCTTCGGGCAAGATTTCTTCAGCAGGCAGATCCCCGTCTATCCTCTTCTTGAGGACCTGCTGTCCCGGGGGGTGTATAAGAATCTTATCTTGTCCATAACGGACGATCCGGAGGAGGTCATTTCCAATATCATGGATTTCACGGCGAACAAATAAATAGATAATCGGAGAATGAGAACATCATTTATAAAAAGAGCTTTTGCCGTGGTTCTGGCCGCGGTCGCCTTCGTTTCCTGCGGCAAAAAGGAATTCACTGTCACGATGGGTTCCGCCCATCAGTTCAGGGGAGATTACAAGAATTTCGTGCTGAGCGGCGAGTTCCTCGCGGAGAGCGGATCAGCCGCCTGTGTGGCCTTTCATGACGATGGGACAGGCAGCGGTTATCAGGTGCTCCTGCATGGCGGGCCTATTGACGGAACCATAAAATCCGGCTCTCTCCTGCATGTCCGTAACCTTTATCGGGCTCTTGAGGACGAGGGAGAATGGACACCATTGGAAATAGCTGTCAGAGGGAAGAATATCTCAGTGAAAGTCAAGGGTGAGGACGTAGTCTGCTACACTGAGCCGGACAAGCCGTTCAGGGTCCCTGAGCGTAGCAAGATGCTCCTGGGCCATGGGAAGATCAGTATTTTGGGAGGTCACGGGACGGTGAGCTTCAAGGATCTGACAATCAAGCGTCTGCCAGACGATGCGACCAATCCTTGCGACACCCTCCCCCCGATTGACGAGTCCACTGACAAGGCTATCCGTCTCCAGCAGGAGGATTTCCCGGTCATCGACTGGCATGTCCACCTTAAGGGAGGCTTGACCGCCGGGATGGCTCATGCGATGAGCATGAATTACGGCATTAACTACGGCGTCGCTCCCAATGCCGGAGCCGGTGGAGTGGGCAGGATGCTCGCCAATGACGAGGAGGTCTATGAATATTTCGACGAGGTCAAGGACATGCCTTTCCTGCGGGGAGTGCAGGGAGAAGGCCGTAAATGGACGGCTGACTTCTCCTCCGAGGCGCTTGGGGTCTTTGACTACTTATTCACGGACGCCATGACGATCGTGGACCAGAAAGGCCGTATCGCCAGAATCTACCGCAATGAAGAGGTGCGGCCGGAGGGTCTCTCCGATCAGAAATACATGGACCTGATCGTGGATCAGACGGTCAAGATCCTCTCCAACGAGCCTGCTGACATATTCGCCAACGCTTTCTTCCTTCCCGAGTTCCTGAATGACCGGTTCGATCAGATGTGGACTCCGGAAAGGGTAGCCAGGGTTTTGGACGTGATGGAGAAGAACGGGATAGCCCTCGAGATCAGCGCCCGCTATCTTATTCCTAATGAATATATTATCCGTGAGGCGAAGAAGCGCGGGATCAAGTTCACCTTCGGCACCAACAATGTGGACGCTAATTTCGGGAGGCTGGAGTACAGCATCGACATGGCCCGAAAGTGCGGCTTGACGGCTGCGGACATGTGGTTCCCGAACCTAAGCACCAGGGCCTCGCGACCGACAGTTATCTATAATCATTTCGAGGATGGTAAGACCGTGCTGTTCAACGGCAAGGATCTTTCCGGCTGGGTGCCGGTCACGGAGTCTGAGTCCCCGGAACCAGTTTTCAAGGTTGAGGACGGAGTCATAGTCGTTTCCGGCAAGCCCAATGGCTATCTCAGGACAGCCCGGCAGTACGGGGATTATTCCCTGCATGTGGAGTGGAAATGGATCGGGAAGGGCACCAACAGCGGAATATTCCAGCGTATCCAGGCGGGAGACAAGGTCTGGCCCGTGGCTTATGAGTGCCAATTAATGGCTGGTAGGGCCGGGGACATCGTCGGTCTTGGTGGCGGGAGGATCAAGGAGATTCCTTACGATCCCGCGGTCAAGTTCCCTATGAAGAAGAGAGTCCATTCCGGGGCTCAGATCGAGCTTCCGGACGGGGAGTGGAACCGTGCGGAGATCATTTGCAAGGGGGATAAGATGACGGTTTATATTAACGGAAGCCTCGAGAACGTGGTGACGCTATCACATAAGACCGGTTATATCGCCCTGCAGAGCGAGGGTGGTCCGCTGGCGTTCCGGAATATTTACATCGAATAAGATTAATCCATCGGGTAATGGACGCCCCATTCTTTGCGGAGGGAGTCCATCAATTCCATGAGGAACAAGGTCTCGGAGTGCGGCATCTGCGGCGGCTCGATGAGGCCTTTTTCCATTGCGTCCTTGCAGGCTTGGAACTCATATTCATAACCCGAAATGCTCTCTGGCACAGCGATTTCCTCTATCAGGCGGCCTCCTTTGCCATAGACCCGGATTAGCTGGGGATTGTTGGTGTTGTCGATGGTGATGCAGCCTTCGGTGCCTTCTATGCTCGCTGTGTTAAACCCTTCGCAGCACACTGAGCTTCTGATTGTCGCGAGGATTCCACCTTCCAGAGTCAGGGAGATGGTCTCGCTAATGTCAACCCCTTCGTCGGACAGGACGCATTGCGATTCGATCTTTTCTATCGGATTGTCGCAAACCATCCTGACGAAGTTGAGGGGGTAAAGCCCTATGTCCAAAAGGGTGCCTCCGCAGAGCTCCGGACGGGTGATGCGGGGAAGGTGCATGACCCCGTGGGAGAGGGTGGCGCAAATCTGGCGAATCTGGCCTATACGGCCGTAGGAGATCAGCCTGTTTATTATGTTCCTGGCGGGCTGGTAGCGAGTCCAGATGGCTTCAGCCACGAATACGCCTTTCTCCCTGGCCTTGCCGAGAACGGCTTTGGTCTCCCTGGCGTTGGCCATGAATGCCTTCTCCACAAGGCAGGCCTTGCCCTTTTCAAGGGCTTCCATTGTCGGTTCAAAATGGTGCGAGTGGGGAGTGGCGATATATACGAGATCCACGTCCGGATCGTCAAGTAGGGCGGCGTAAGAGCCGTATGCCCTTGGGATCCTGAATTCTTTGGCGAATGAGTCGGCCTTCTCCTGGCTTCTTGATCCGACAGCGATGCAGTCTATCCCTTCGGTCCATTCCAATGTCCTGGCTATTTTCCCGGCTATATGGCCGGCTCCGATAATTCCGACATTCATGGTTATATGATTTTAGTGATTTGTTTTTCAGTCGCTTCCGGGAATAATTCCTCGATGTGGGCGATGAGTTTCTCTCTGGATTCTTCAGGGGTGCAGCCACATTTCAGTGTGCTGCCGCCGATATGCCACGGACCGAAATCTTCGGTCGGACGCTCGAACAGGGACTCCGGAGTGCAGTATGAGGCGGTCTGCCAGCCTTTATATTCAAGATTGGGCCCTCTGTAAACCCTTTGGATGTCGCCGATGATCAGCCTGGTTCCGTTCATGAGGCTTGCGAGTATGGAATCCGACTTGCTTTTCTTTACGTTGAGCAGTTCCCGGATTTGTCTCGAGACGCAAGATCCTTCTTTTTCAATGAATCTCAGCACCTTCCGCCCTTCGGCAGTGGGCTTGTGCTTCTCTTGGTGAAGACGCCAATTACGAAGATGGGCATACCACTGCGGGGTGGCGAAGGCGGATTTCCCGCTGCAGAGGAACTTCCCGTAAACGATCTCCCCGCTTTGCACGACATCCACTTTCCAGTCCCATGGCCCCAGATTCTCTTCCGTGAACCAGCAGTCCGGGGGAGTGAGCTCTTCTATTGAATATCCCGTTACCGGGTTCTCGAAAAATGGGATAATCCCATAAGCCTTAATGGCTTCCAGCATCGATGAGCTGTCAGTCACCTTAATCCCGAGCGGGTTGCCTTTATGATTGAAAATGGACATTCAAGGCTTATGGCTTTCGGAATAGTGAGATTTGGAGGGTCAAGAAAGAGACATCCTCATTGTTGATGTCGCTTATCTCGTCGAATAAGGCTAGATAACTGTCGTTTTTGTAAACGAGTCTCGGAAGCGGATCCTCGCCCGGGGCATCCAGAGCCTTGCGGATCTCGCATCTCAGAAGTTCTTCGGTCCTGGTGCTGTCCTTGTAGAAAACCGCCACTTCGGAATCTTCGTAGTAATGATAACGGACTGGGGGGACAAATATGGTATATTCCCCAAGATCAATAGGTTCTGTGATGTCGTTGAGGTTCCATACGTGGATGCTCTCCACCTTCTCAATGTTTTCTGAGGTTTCTTCGATGACTTCTTCCGGCCTGTCCGCCTGGCTTCTTCTCTCAAAATCCTTAGCCCTTATTCCTGGAATATAGGTGAAAAGGATCAGCGCTCCGGCCAGGATGAGGGTCATCATCTGGAAGTTCCTGGTTTTCTCTTTCACCAGCATGGCGGTGAAGATGGTCAGGAGAATGGCTGTGAGCAGGACATAGAACCTGGGTTCCGTGATCCCGTAGTCGCTTATCCGCCGGATTATCCCAACCCAAAGCAGGGCCAAAGGAGGAAGGGCTATCGCCGGGAAAGCCTTGTAGAACCACTCGAAATGACGTTTTTCGGCAAGAGTCCGTAGCAGGTAGCAGGCCAGGGCAAGCGCCATGAATATAGACACCATATAGACAACGCCTCCTTTAGGAAGCTCCCAGCGGACAATTATCCTGATAATGTACAGCAGAAGGATGGCCGTGTAGATGACCAGGGCCGGAGAGAGGATGAAGTCAATGACGATTCGGATGATCCTGTCCCAGTTCTCTTTAGCCTTGTCCCCGGTCACGAAAGAGCAGCAGAGCAAAGGAATCACTCCAAAAGCTATGAAAGCGTTGGGGTGGGTGAACCAGTTGTCGGACATGTTCAGGTCAAACAGGAAGCTTACAGAGGCGATGATCGCCGTCAGGATCGCCATGATCAAGGCACCGATCAGGAAACCTTTCGCCACACTTAGGACAGTGTCCAGAATATGCTTCCCATATTGCTGGTTGTCAAGCGGTTCTTTGCCGATTATGAGCAGGATTATGGCGAGTATGTAGGCTACTGCCAGGGTCCAGCCGGGGTCTGCCCGGCCCCAAAGCAGCAACGGGATCCACAGGAACCATGAAAGGATGTATAAGGCTTTGAAGACGGGGTGTTTCCCGCCTAATCTGTGGAGCGAGAACAGCAGGACATAGTGCGGGAAGAACCAGAAAAACATGTAGTAGATGTCTTTCCCGTCCAGAGCCGCTCCAATCTTTTTCGCCAATACGAAAAGAATGAAATATGTCAGTCCCAGCAGAGCCTCCAGCGGGAACCTCCGTAAGCTTCCGCCCAATCCTTTCGCCAGTTTGGCGACGCTGTCCTTCAGTTTTGCCATGATGATTCAGAAAGATTATTTGCGGGGTTTCAGGCGCTGGTTGGAGATGCGGAGGAAGCGGCCGAGCTGCTTGTTTTTCATGATCGCTTCCTCACATTTGACAGGCATGTGGTACGTGAAACCTTCAAGGTCGCAGCCCACATAGAAATCCTCGGGGAGATCCTCCCTGAGATCGGCCCCTCCATTGTTCCCGGCGGATATTCCAGGAGTGAAGATCTCCTTGTAGATGTAGGGCGGCCCGTCCAGCCTGAAGCAAAGGGTGCGTTTGGTACTCTCTGTGTAGCCGCCTCCACTCTCGAACCTGGTCCAGCCCAGGGGAATGTCGCAGTGGAGGAACTGGAGTCCAAGTTCTTTGGCCAGCCGTTCAGCGAGGGAGTTATATTCGCCCCTGATAAGGACTTTGTTGGTTACCAGGTACTTGTCCAGCTCGGGTGTGCGCTCAATGCTCTTCACCGAGAAGGCTATGATAAGGCACTCGATGGAGGCGAACGCCTCGATGAAGCCTTTTGTGACCTTGGTTATTCCCTTGTCGAATTCCAGTGAGGAATACTCTTCGGGCTTGAAGGAGCCAGGGCGGGCATCCAGGTCTTCAGCGCATACCGTCCCTTTGCCCTCCACTCGGAGGTTGTCGTCCCATTCATTGATGAATGTGATCTTGTCGTTGTGGTCTGAGAAGTACATATCATGTCACTATTTGTCCATAAAGATAGCATTAATTAATAACTTTCCTTAAATTGCGGTATGAGAAAGATAGCGATTATAGCATCCTTGCCACTAATTATATCCGCCTGCTGCCGGGGTCCGGTTTACGAGCGCCTGAACCTTCAGGCCGAATCTGAATATCTCCATCCGGTCCGTCCGGCTTCCGAAGGCAGGAACCCCTGTTGGAACAAGTTCGCTAAGAAGTTCATGTATGCGCCTGCGTTTGAAGTGCCTTCTGTTCCAGGGACTGACAAATACCGCTTTACAGTAAGGGGTGTTGAGGGGAGTTGGTCTTTCCTGTCAGACAGGCCAGACGCCGACTTGTCTCCGATCTGGAACCAGATTCCTCCCTCATATGTGGATTTGACAGTAGAAGCATTGGTAGGGGCGACCGCAGACACGGTTTACTCAAGAAGTTTCCTGAGGGATTTCCCGTTCAAAGGTCCTTATAACGGCCCGGTCAGGAGTTACAAGGAGGCCGCGATTCGGGCAGCCCTTCACAACCATCTGATGCCTCAGGTACAAAACTGGATAGGAAATACAGTCCCGGACATGTCTTTATGGACAAATACATATCCATGCAAGATAATAGGCTCCACTATTCGTAACGAGTGTCTTGTGGCCCGCTTGCTTCCAGACAGGAAGGAAAACGCCCTTGAGGTGGCTCGTTCAGCTGCGGCTTTTTTGATTGTGCAAAGCCGTCCCGAAGGGGATCCCCTGGCATTTTTCCCGCCCACATATTACCTTGACACACAAGCTTCTGGCGAAGAGCAGAATCAGGGGAAGACGATGACTATGGAGGCCACCTTTGCCGGGAACGCCTTTCTGGACTTGTACGATGTGACGGGAGAAAATGAATGGCTTGACAGGGCGGTCGAGATTGGCCGTACATATGTGCGGTTGCAGAGAGAAGATGGATCGCTGCCAATCAAGGTGGATTTCGCCACCGGAGAGCCAGTCAACGATGCCCATGCCCTGCTGCATCCGCTGCTAAGGTATTTCCAACGTCTTGAAGGGTATTCATTCGGTGAATTCTCTCAGGCTAGGCTGAAAGCCGAGCGATGGATGGATGAGACAGCGATGGAGCGTTTCGAGTTGACAGGCCAGTTTGAGGATGTTAACGTGCTTGGACTAGAGCCATATCAAAACCTGACGAACTGCACAGCCGCACCTTACGCCTCATATATTCTGGATAAAGGAACTATTAGTGAATCAGATATTTCCAACGCTGTGGACCTCATTCGTTTCTGCGAGGACCAGTTCGTCCATTGGGATTATGCTGACACGACAGCTGATGGATTCCACAAGTCCAACGCCCCTTGTGTACATGAGCAATACAAGTTTGAGGTTCCGGTCGATGACAGCAGTTGCAATGTCGCCAACGCTTGGCTTGACCTGTATGAGGTCACAGGCGACCTTCTGGCGCTCGCCAAAGCGAAGGCGTTGATAGATAATATCACCATCCAGCAGAACGCCCAGGATGGAATGATCCCTACCATATTCAATTGGAGAAAGCCCGGGAATGGGGGAGATTACTGGATGAACTGTAGTTATGCCTCCATAACCACATTACTGCGTCTCGCATCGATGACTGAGGACTTGAATCGTCTTGAGGACTGATTACTTAGGCAACTGAAGGATGACCTTTATAGGGAAGTGGTCGGAGGGGGTGCGAGCCTGGAATGCTTGGAAGGAGATCTCCTTCGGGAAGTTCCCGTTCTCGTATTTCTGGGCCTCAGGGGTCATGGTGCGGTAGGTGTCGGTCAGGACCCCGTAGCGGATGACCCTTGTTTGCGGCGAGACGAAGACGTGGTCTATCCTGCTGGTTGTGAAACTGTTGGGATCGAAACCGTTGGCCGTGCCGTCGAGGGCGTAGCGGATCTCGCAGATTTCGTAACTGTCGGAGAGAATCCCGCTGCCGGTGAACACTCTGTAGATTGGGTTGTTCTGGTCAACGTTGAAGTCGCCGGTCAGGACCACAGGTTTGCCGCCACAGATCTCCTTGATTTTCTGTACGACCAGCTTGGCGCTCTCCATTCTGGCCTGTACCCCGATATGGTCCATGTGGAGGCTCATGTAGTAAAGTTCCTGCTTTGTCGCTTTTACCCTGAAATGGCCCCAGGTGCAAATCCTGTTGAGGGCCGCATCCCATCCGATGCTCGGAACGTCGGGAGTTTGGGAAAGCCAGAAGTCGCCATGATCCAGAAGATCAAATACTTCCGTCTTGTAGAATATTGCCGAATGCTCGCCGGCCTGCTTGCCGTCATCACGTCCGACGCCAATATATTCATAACCGGGGAGAAGGGCCTTCATCCCCTCAAGCTGGCCGATGTAACCCTCCTGAGTCCCGAAGATCTCGAGGTCGTGGAAGAGGATCTGCTGGGCGATGATTGGAAGCCGCTGGCCCCAACCGTTGCCCTTAAGGGAGTCGCCCTTGTTCTCGTAACGGATGTTGTAGGAGCCGACCTGGAGGGTTGTGGCCCGGCGGGAAGTGCCGCAGCTCACCGCCAGGATCGCGGCGGTGGCGGAAACCAGAAGAAGTCTCAGGAGTCTCATAGGCGTTATTAATTGTCACGAAAGTTAATAAATACTATCTTTACTGACAAATTAGGTTTTTATGATATCAATATTCACCCTGACATCACCGCTTCACGACAAGGCAGCTGTGGATGCAGTGACCAAGGAATTCCTTGACAGCCTGGGATTTGAGTATTCCTTCCAAGGAGATAATTATGAAGACTACGGCACGGACTTGTCGCTGATTTACGTCCGTACGGGTGGAACCGAGGGCCTTTTCAAGGAACTTTTGCCTACCTTGCAGGGCCTTTCCCGCCAGACGATTCTGCTGCTGACTTCCGGGAAAAGCAACTCGCTGGCCGCATCGATGGAGATTCTGTCCTATTTGCGTCAGGAAGGTCTCCGGGGGGAGATCCTGCATGGAAGCCCGTCGTATATCCGTTCTCGAATCGAGGCTCTCTCAAAGGTTGAGGAGGCTCGTCGTTTCCTTGAATATAAGACCCTCGGGATTGTCGGTCATCCGTCAGACTGGCTGATTTCCAGCGGTTTCGACCGGGATGTGATCTTGGATAAGCTTGGAATATCGCTGCAGTATATTCCGATGGAGGAGCTTCTGGAGGAATATTCATCCCTGAAGGACGAGGTCGCGGAGTCCTGGAACGAGGTTGTTGGTCGCGGCGGAGCCGGAGTGCCCCTCTCCACCTCCGTCAAGCAGGCCATTCCCGGAGCGTTCCGCCTCTATAAGGCACTGCGGACCCTTGTCACCGATTACGGCCTTTCCGGCCTGACTATCAGGTGTTTCGACCTGTTGACCGCTATTCATAACACAGGCTGCCTGGCTCTTGCCCGCCTTAATTCCGAGGGCTATGTCGCTGGCTGCGAGGGAGATGTTCCCGCTATGCTGTCGATGATGATCGGGCGGGCTGTTTCGGGGGTCAGCGGTTTCCAAGCCAATCCGTCCAGCATTGATCCCGAGACTGGTGAGATCGTCTTCTCGCATTGCACTGTGCCGCTGGACATGGTCTCTTCATATGGGTTGGACACTCATTTCGAGTCCGGGATCGGTGTGGGAATCCGAGGCCAGCTTCCTTCCGGGCCGGTTACGGTCTTCAAGGTCTCAGGGGATTTGTCCAGGCACTTCGTCTGCGAGGGGGATCTTCTTCGCTGCGAGGCCAAGCCGGATCTTTGCAGGACGCAGACGGTTCTTAAGTTGCCTGCTTCCGCTGCCTCATATTTCTTGACGGAACCCATTGGCAACCACCACATTGTCCTCCCCGGCCATCACGCTGCCGTTCTGGAGGCGCTACTGGCCTGAAGATGTTTGTCATTCTGAACATGGATTTTGTTGTCATTCTGAACGAAGTGAAGAATCTACTATGCTCGAACTAGGAATTAAAGGCTACCAGGAGGAAATCGTCACTCCGGAGCTTCTCGCCTGCCACATCGGCAGCGGCACTGTGCGGGTTTTCGCCACCCCGCTTATGATCACCCTTATGGAACGGACCTGCCGGCTCAGCGTCCAGCCCTATCTCGACGAAGGCTTCGAGACCGTCGGGACGCATGTCAATGTCAGCCATGTCAGCGCCACACCCCAAGGGATGAAGGTTTGGTGCGACTCGGAACTAATTGGTATTGAAGGTCGTAGGCTGACTTTCAAGGTGGTAGCCCAGGACACGTATGGAATTATCGGCGAGGGCACCCACGAGCGCTTCATCGTCAACGTCGCCCGTTTCCAGGCCAAGACCGACACCAAGCTGGAGTAGACGGTGGCAAATTGGCCCCTTTAATGCTTCCGACAGTGCCTTTTGGAGGGTGTCGGAAGCATTTTGATGCCATGAATGCTTCCAAGAGCCGATATTTGGTGAGATTCTCTCTTTTTACTAACTTTGCGGCTGCGTCGTAGCCTTATGTTTTCGCTTAATCGCTTGACAGTAGGCTTGCGGTCACGCCTTGGTGGTGGAATGGTAGACACGAGGGACTTAAAATCCCTTGGCCCGAAACGGCTGTGCGGGTTCGAGTCCCGCCCGGGGCACAAGCTAACCAATTGAATATCAATTAGTTAGCTTTATTGTTTTATCCTCTGAGCATCCTGTGGATCTCCGCCAAATGACCAAACAAAATCCTGCCAAATAACCAAACGTCAATACTCTATACTTGGAAAAGCGTCCTTTTTGCCCCATAAAAATCTTGGAAAAGCGTACTTATCCACCATGAACGCTCGATGGTTAAAGGTCCCAAAAGGACACGCCGCCTTTCAGAAATCGCCTGAACTTTCCCACCTCAGATATTTGTTCAGCTGGGCTGAGGGCATGAAAAAGAATCTTTCGAAGTTCACTATCTCCTGCCGCCCCAAGCAGTTCTATCTCCAATTCATCGATAATGTACAAATCCCCATAAAGATACAACCCCGTCTTCTCATCATGGAACCGGCGGCAGGTGTCGCTTCTATAGAACACATCCAAAGCTTCCGTAAGGGAAATACGGAAAAGCTCGGACATCTTTGCAACGATGCAACCGATTCTATTGTGCAGAATGATTTTGCGAACTTGGAGGTGTTCTTCCGGGGTCATACTGGCTCAAAATTATTTCTTTCCCTCCAGCAGTTGATTGACTTCCTTGTCAAAATCAGAAATAATCTTCTGGGTCTTGTTGAATTCAAAATACTCAGACTCTGCTTTCTTTTTGGCTTGTTCGTGCGAAATCAGTCCCTTACTATGATCAGGAAGGATCTCATAACGTCGGAAAGCCAGGAACTCATTGACGCTGGCGGCGAATTGTTCCATTGTAAACGTGTTTTCTCGCTCGATAAGGTCTTCAATATAATCGAAATAACCGGACACGGCCCGCTCCAACCTACGAATATCTTTCTCTTCCAAGTAGTTCTTAGCAATGGTCACGTCTGACTTCAAGATTCGTCCATCCGGCGAATTCTTCCATGTTGTCAGTCCCATATTCTCTTTCGTCCGGTCGGCACGTTCATAAACAATCTCCGCCGCTGTCTTGCCGGCAATGGCATAGTGAAACTTGTTCTGCACCATCGCATAGAAGTCTTTGGTTGTCGGCGCAGTCTTGTCATAGTCGATGCTGCACTCGGCGTAGATGTCGGTTATCTGCTGCCAGATGCGTCGTTCGCTCGCCCGTATGGACCTGACACGCTCCAGCAACTCCCGGAAATAATCTTTTCCGAAGATGGCCCCTCCATTCTTCATCCGTTCGTCATTCAGTACGAACCCTTTCTTGATATACTCCTTCAAGACTGACGTTGCCCAAATCCTGAACTGTGTTGCCCGTGCGGAAGAAACGCGGTAGCCGACGGAGATAATCATATCAAGGTTATAGAAGTCGATTTCTTCCGAAATCTGCCCTCTGAAGCCCCTCTGGACGACTGTTTCAATTTTTGTAACAGTCGTGGAAGGATCTAGTTCCGAGGACTCAAAAATGTTACTAATATGACGGCTGATCGAAGCGACTGTCACTCCGAACAATGCTGCCATCGCCTTCTGTGTCGCCCAAATCGTTTCGTCTTTGAGCACCACGTTCACCTTCACATCCTCGGTAGGGGTGTTGTATATGAGTAGTTCAAAATCTTTCATAGAGCAAAGGTTATTGATTAAGTTGTCGACAAATCTCTTCCAAATATTTTGAAAGGTGATTGACGTCGTCAATCTGAGAACAATAGTAATCAGCTACCGGACGGGGAAAGCTGGCATAGACTGCGCTTTTGAGCAAACTGACAAAGGCCTCTTTACGGATATCGTTTATTATGTCCTGCTGTGTTATCATTGTTTTCCATATTTTGGAGCATCTGGTTCGGCAACCATGTGATACTCGGGTTCTCGAATTTGATAACCATCGACCTAAGCAGTCGTCGGAGGTATGGTTTATCTCTTACCGTGATTGACTATTTAGACAATAGGTGGTAGCCCCAACTCTTTAAGAAACGCATTGTGCTTGTCACGGGCCTCCTGTATTTTTTTTTCAATGTCCTGCAGTTTTTTGTTTACTTCAAAAAGGTCAATTTGTTTTTCCTCTTGAGAGAGGTTAACATAGCGGGTAATATTGAGATTGTAATCGTTCTCTTTAATCTCTTGAAGAGTAACTGGACGAGAATAGCGTATCTCTTCCTTGCGGAATTGATAGGTTTCGACAATTTTGTTTACGTCTTCAGGGCGAAGGTGGTTCTGACGCTTCCCCTTCTCGTAATGCTCTTCTGAACTCGCATTGATGAAAAGGATGCTATCGTTCTTCCGGCACTTCTTGAGGACAAGGATACAGACAGGAATTCCAGTGGAGTAAAACAGATTCCCAGGCAGGCCGATGACCGCATCGATATTGTCATCCTCCAGTAGCTTCTTTCTTATCTCGTACTCCTTACCGCCACGGAAGAGAACACCGTGAGGAAGGATGATGGCCATCGTCCCGTTATCACTCAAATAGTGGAAACCGTGAAGCAGGAAGGCAAAGTCTGCGGCCGATTTGGGCGCAACGCCATAACGGCTGAACCGGAAGTCTTTTGCGGTTTCTTCTGTTGGATCCCATCGAAGGCTGAAAGGAGGGTTGGCAACCACAGCGTCGAATTCAATCTTCTTGGCAGGGTTCAGCTCCGTCAGAATATCCCAGTCGTTCACAAGTGAGTCACCATGGTGTATCTCGAACTCCGTATCCTTGACACCATGAAGAAGCATATTCATCCTGGCCAAGTTGTACGTGGTGATATTCTTCTCCTGTCCATAGATTTTACCGATAGAATACCCTTCCATTTCGTGCCGGACATTCAGAAGCAACGAACCGGAGCCACATGCGAAATCCAACACCTTGTCTATCTTTTTCTTCTTCCCTGTCCGGGGTTCCTGACAATCCAAGGTAACAATCTTGGAAAGGATGGTCGATATCATTTGAGGTGTATAGAACTCTCCGGCTTTTTGTCCGGAGCCTGCGGCAAACTGGCCGATGAGGTACTCGTATGCATCCCCCAAAGCGTCTTCATCTGAAGAAAACTCCTCTAAGCCTTCGGCAATTGTTTTTATAACTTTAGCAATCAGTTTATTTCTATCTGGATAGCCTCTTCCAAGCTTGTCTGAATTCAAATTGATTTCAGAGAATAGCCCTTTGAAGGAGGTTTCGAAAGATTCGTTTTCAATGTACTTGAATCCAGCTTCCAGGGTTTCCAGTAAGTCATTACTCTGGGTTTTTGCCAAGTCAACGATGTTATCCCACAAATACTTTGGCTCAATCACATAGTGTATTTTCCGACGCATCTGTTTCTCAAAGAGGAACGTGTCATCGGGATTATGCTTATACCAGATATCCAGCGGTTCCCAGTCGCTTCCCAGTTCCCTCAGTGCGGCTTTTATATAATTATCCGACAAGTACTTCCAAAACAGGAAGGACAGCATATAATCGCGGAAATCATCCGCCATCATGGCCCCGCGAAGATTATTGGCAATATTCCATAGTGTCTTGCCTAATTCATTTTGGTTATTCTGTAGCATCTTTATTCAAAGAAAATATCCGGTAATTCAAATTGATACTTTTTCGTAAATGCATCAAATACTTTCACAAACAGTTCGGCATTCTCTTTCATCATTCCACTAGGTGAATACAAAGAATACTTTCCATGACTCATGATATTTACAGCTCGAGCGTACAAATCCTTATCTTCTATTCCATCTAAACAATACGAAAAGTCCTCTCTTCCAAAGAAAATAGATGTTTTTTCGAAGATCGAGCGAAGAATATTAAAATGGTAGGTTTTTAACAAATTGGATTGCACCATCCTTGGATTATTCTGCTCTCCCTCCTGATACTTTCTTACAACCTCCTTTATTTCACACAATTGTTCAATATGATGAAAGAATGGCGTGTCTTCAGTGGACTGTAATCTATATGATTCGTCTTTAGCTTTATGGAGGAAGAATGATTTAGAATTACTATGCTTAAATTCATTATATATCACATTAAAAAATAAACTATGGTGAGATGATATGATAAATTTTCTATTTAATTGCCTGTCTTTATTGTCTAAGATATCTTGCTTTATTAGACCGGCTAAATCAGATGCTAGCATAATAGCATTGTTCTCATCTAACGAAGAAATAGGGTCATCAACATAAATATACTTAACCCACTTATACTCTTCATGACCAGATATGACAAGTTCCAGAATCGCAAGAAAAACGGAAAAAATAAAAATGTTTTCTTCTCCCCTCGATATTTTGATATTGCTTTCGACTATTGTTTTAGGCTCACGGTTGTTGGGATTCTCTGGATGATAGTTCGGATTCGGAATCTCTCTGCTAAATACTACTTTCCAAGAATCATAATCGAATTTGAAATCAAACTGTGCATACCTGTCCAAATGATTATGTATCTTATCTTCCAGAGATAACCCTTTCAGTCCTTTAAAAAAGGAAGAAGTTTCATTAATCTTCAAAAACCTTTCCTTATCCTCCGCTAAATCATTATTCCACGTGAACAAATCCTCTGTAAAAGCGTTATAGTACAACGTATCTGGTCCAGCAGTAGCTTTTTTACCTCGGTCCTTAAAAGATACCGATAAGCGAGTTTTCCCTGTTCTATTAAACGCGAATAATAACAGAATATCATAGGTCTTTAATTCATCCCTAAATCTGTTAACAATATTCCTGAGGGTCTTATATTTTCTGATTGCTGCTTTCATATCTTGTTATCTATTATTCGGAAAGAGAACTTGCATTAATCCTCTTTTTTGCTTTTCAAGCATGGAGAGTTTCTTCGAATATAACTCTTCTAATTGATTAAAGGAGACGATAGCAGATGCCACTTTCCTCTGCTCTTCAATCGAAGGTATAGAAATATGAATCCGAGAGAAATTATCATAAAACAAATAGTTTCTTATGCCTCCTTCTACATTATTCTCTACTGCTTTTTGAAATGCGTATGAGTCCATAAAACACTTCAAAAAACCATCATCTACACTATTAGTTGTTTTGAAACAAACATACAAAGAACTAATCAAGCCTTCCTTAATACCACCACTATATCCAAATGAACCAACATTAATTCTTGCCGGGTTATACGCAAACAGGTTGCTTGTCACAATTTTATATGCAGAGGTGTCGTATCCTCTGCTTTTACTATCAATCCCTTCAAATTGCTCAGATTGCATGACAAATCCACGTTTGTTATTAATTGAATATATCGGTAAACTCCGATTACTCTTATTTCTTTTATTAACAATCCTTGTAACATCCCCTAAGGTTTTAGAATCCCATGAGATATCATTTAAAAAAACAGGAAAGCGATATTCTGGAAGAGTCTTCCCTGGAGCCGGAAATAGTTTTTGCATCAAGCCACTCTTGTGGGCTTTGAGTAGAGCCAGCTTTTCTTTTGACGCTGCGATACATTCGTCCAAAGATGACAAGAGAGATGAAATTACATTTTGTTCTTTTATTGAAGGAAGAGGTATTACTAATTGCTTAAAAGCAGGCATGTTGACAGAAAGAAGCCCACCGCTATTAGTATTCTTTTTGCACCATTCATCAATGATAAACATATATTGATGAAAAAACATCATATCTATTTGTTTATCATGCGATTTACGTTTTGTCAAAAACGTAAATCGCTGATTCGCAAGCGAATCAGTAATTATAAGAGCATGTTCGCCAATCGTAGCAGTAGTTGCAACAATAATAGAGTACGCAGGGAACAATCCTGTTCCTTTCACGGCTGCCGGTGTTATGTGCTGAATAGAATCGGATAGGATGTGTCCATTCTGCCGGATATCTTCCATCCTAAACCAAGGGATGGTCCCACCCTCCCAATAATTGGGATTAGACTTGGCCGGCGTGTAGCCATTCCTTATCTCAAATAACTCTTCTAAGGTATAGGTTTCCCATTCCCCATCATTCTTGAATTCAGGGAAACGGAGTTTGGGAAGATATTTTTCTATTTGTTTATCGGCCATAATTGTCACAATCAACTATTCTTCATATGCGGATAGGCCGGAAATCTCCTGCCCAGGAAGCATACGTCTGATAAGAGGAGCAAGGTCTGTCATTACTTCTGTCTCTTTGCGCGTGCGGTCTCGCCAGCCAAGATTCAAAGGCTCAAGCAGTTCATTCAATTTCTCTCCATCGAAAATCTTCCGTTCAACAATGTCATTCACAAAAGACCGTAAAGCAGAGACACGTATATGATGCTTGTCTGCGATAGCTATCATTGCCTGCGCATATTTCTCCGTCTTGAAAACCTCGTACCCGTCTTTAATCTCCTGTTCGGTTTTGCCATTAACACCATCCAGACTGTTGATGTAGTCAATGATATCCTCCCGCTCTTCCAAAAGATTAGCACTGGAACGAATGAGATTAATCAAGTCTTCCTTGGTCATTTTCCAAGTCATCGGATCTCCCACGTGCTTGGCGACCAAGTCCATGATGTAGTCATAGTCAATCAACGCCGATGCGAACAGAACAAACTCAAAATCCAAGTCCTCGACTTCCTCTGAAACGCTCTTATCTCGTTTCTCCCGACGTGATTTCATATCTTGAGCCAGATCCAGATAGGCACCCCGGAATGCCTTGAGTTCGTCATCGGAGAAAGAAACTCCGTAAGATACCGCGGGCTCACACAATAATCCAGCGGCCGGGGCCTCGACAGGAACTATGTCGGTATATTGGTCCAACTGGGTTTTTAGCCTCTGCAAACTCTTGAAACACTGAATGAAACTGGCTCTGGCTTCATCTCCTTTCAGATTGTGAACTTCCTCTGCCTTGAAAGGCAAGTTATGGGAGTACATAAAGTCTCGAAGCTGTTTAACGGCATCTTTAAACTTTTGCTGGATGACAGAGACAGGCTCTACTAACCAAATCTGTCGGGCGCGCTCTTCCTCCTGCTCGCCTGAAAAAAGGGCAATGGCAGTATCCACAGCGTCCTTTTGCCCGCGGAAATCAAGGATGTTGCCATAAGGCTTCGTATCATTGATAATACGGTTTGTGCGAGAGAAGGCCTGTACCAGATTATGATATTTCAGGTTCTTATCGACATACAGCGTATTCAAATACTTGGAATCGAAACCCGTGAGCAACATATCAACGACAATGGTGATGTCGATTTTGTTTTTATGAGCATAGTCCTTATTACTGTACTGCTGATTCTTGATACGCTGCTGAATGTCCTGATAGTAGGCATCGAAGTCGTAAATGGAATGATTGGTTCCAAATTGTTTATTGTAGTCCTTGATGATTTCCGTCAGTGCGTCTTTCTTTTCCTCCGGAGCCTGCTGGTTGTCCAATTTCTCCTGAAGTAAATCTTCCTGGAATTGGGCGATATCTTTGTTCCCCTCTGCCGGTGGAGTGAATACACAAGCAATATTCAGTGGCTCATAATCCTGATGGCCCGACAACTGAAGCAGCGCCTTTTTGAACAGATGATAATACTCGATTGCATCGTTAATAGAACTGGTTGCAAACAAAGCATTAAATCGTCCGTGGTTGGTCGCGGCCGTGTGTTTACCTAAGATTGTCCTTACTATGGCCGATTTCTTTACACTCTCACCAATCATATCGGTTTCTTCCGGCTTGAAGTAATCTACGTGAAAGCGCAGAACATTTCCGTCATCGATTGCATGTGTAATGGTATAGGCGTGCAATTCCTTCTGGAAAACATCCTCCGTTGTCTTGTACTGCGCCTCTTCTCCGGTTATTTGCGTATAGCTCGCATTTTTCTCAAAAATGGGCGTGCCTGTAAAACCGAAAAGTTGAGCCTTAGGAAAGAACTCCTTTATAGCTTTATGATTCTCTCCAAACTGAGAACGATGGCATTCGTCAAAGATAAAAACAATCCTCTGGTCTCTCAAAGGAAGAAGACGTTCCTGATAGTTGCGTCGATTCTGTGGGTCTAACGCTATCCCTAGTTTCTGGATGGTTGTTACAATTACCTTATCAGAATAGTCATCCGAGAGCATTCTCCTTACCAATGCATCTGTATTGGTGTTTTCCTCTACGCACCCTTCCTGAAATCGGTTGAACTCCTCTCGCGTCTGCTTATCCAAGTCTTTCCGGTCAACTACAAAAAGACATTTGTGGATATCAGGATTGTCTTTCAATAGCGTGGATGCCTTAAAGGAGGTCAGCGTCTTTCCGCTACCGGTAGTATGCCAGATATACCCGTTGCCGCGATTTTCCTCAACGCATTTGGTAATTGCCTTCACAGCGTAAATTTGATACGGCCGCATCATTAGTATCCGTCTTTCGCTTGCGACAAGTACCATATAGCGGCTAATCATCTCGCCTAATTTGCATTTCTGCAGAAAGACTTCCGAGAAAGCATCTAACTCTGTTATTTTATTGTTCTTTTCATCGGCCCATCGATAAACCGGAAGATATTTTTCGTCGGCGTTGAAGTTAAAATGCTCATTGTTATTATTGGCGAAGTAATAGGTATTCTTTTGATTGCTGACGATGAAAATCTGCATGAAGCAAAGGAGGGAATTGGTATATCCGTTTCCAACGTCATTTTTATAGTCAACGATTTGCTGCATCGCCCTGCGAGGGCTGACATCAAAATTCTTAAGCTCTATCTGAACAACTGGCAAACCGTTGATTAGCAAAATAACATCATAGCGCTGGAAACTGTTTCGCGTGTTGGAACGAAACTGATGAATTACTTCAAAATCATTCTTACACCAGTCTTTGATGTTGACCAACGTGTATTGAAGTGGGGTTCCGTCCTCACGAAAGAAAGTATTCCGTTCACGTAACCTTTTGGACGTTGTATAAACGTCTGATTCCGTAATTTCTTCCAATAAGCGGGAAAACTCGTTATCGGTAAGATGCACCCGGTTTAATTGCTGGAATTTCTCACGAAAGTTTTCCTCAAGCGATGCCCTATCATGAATGTCCTCACGATATACATATTTGAGTTCTGATGACAGTTTCTCTATGAAACTCTTTTCTATTTGGCTCTCTAACACGACTCAAATGTATTTTGGTAAAGGTACAAAAAGAGTCATACACTTCACTCATAAATCTCAATTATTTTATTCTATGAAAAACATCCTATTATTTCCTATTAGTTCCCCTATAATATAGCTTAACCCTTAAGATTCTCGGCCTCGATAGCGACTTTAACCCTGTCACGAATCTCTTCGGCAGAAACGTCGTATTTAGGAAACATCCTATCAAAGTCCTTTTCTCTCTGGAACAATTGCGGAGAAAGGAGACGCGAGTACATTACCTTGGAACGAATCTTATGACGGGATAGGTAACTGGCGTAACAGATGGCTTCTTCAAGTTTGCATCCTTCTTCAAGAAGGCAGTAAATATCATAGTAGTCCCGAAATACTGTCCTGACGCAGAGGGCAAACACTTTCATTCCCAACAATTCCTGTAAAGCGGGAGCCTTCAAGTTGTTGAACTGAGCTCCAATATTCATCGATTTGACGGGGTTTTCTGGGCGGAAAAACGACAGCTTGACTTTACCGTCGTTAATGAATACTTGAAGGTGATCTTCTCCCAGAATTTCTTCCCTAGCGTCGGGGAACTTGATTTTCAGTTCGCTGAGGATTGCTACGAAATCGAGTTGTGGACGCTCTTTTCGAAGGCCAATCAGCTCAAAAACCAGATCTTCACTCAAGCGGTGATTCATTTGAATGGACTGTCCTGTCCCACCACAAAGGAAGAGATCTTTAATACATTCCAATTGAGAAACATCAGCGAATACCTCTTTCGTTGATTCAGTCAGTCCTGCCGCTATCTTTTCAGGAAGGTCAATAAACGTGGGCATATCTTGAGATGTATTTATCAGGGTTGTTGATTCCGAACAGTTTCACTGCAAGTATGTAATTCAAGACATTCATCCGCTTGCCTTGACTGACTAAACGCTCTTTC
>CACZHP010000012.1:0-66399 GCA_902780935.1 uncultured Bacteroidia bacterium
GGTCTTCCGGAGCCTCCGGGCCATAAAAGGACTGCAAAAATAGTAATTTCCCCGAAGAGAGCAAAATTTTTCCTAATTATTTGATGTACAAGTTGACCAAGGTCTCGTAAAGCTCCTGCTTGCCGCTCTTCTGGGCGGGCTCGGCATGGGTCTTGGCGTAGTCCACAAGCTCCTCGAGAGTCATCTTGCCCTCCTCGAAGCGCTTGCCCTCACCTTCGTCGAAGGAGGAGTAACGCTCCTTGACCATTCCGGGGATGGGAGATTCCTCACAGATCGCCGCGGCGGCCAGAAGGGCTCTCGCCATGGCGTCCATGCCGCTGATGTGGGCGATGAATATATCCTCAGGATCGGTGGAGTTGCGCCTGAGCTTCGCGTCGAAGTTGGAGCCGCCGTTGCCCAGACCGCCGTTGCGGATGATCTGCATCATGGCCTGGGTCAGGTCGAACAGGTCCACAGGGAACTGGTCGGTGTCCCAGCCGTTCTGGTAGTCTCCCCTGTTGGCGTCGATGGAGCCGAGCAGCCCGTTATCTACAGCCACGGCAAGCTCATGCTCGAAGGTGTGACCGGCAAGAGTCGCGTGGTTGACCTCGATGTTGACCTTGAAGTCCTTGTCAAGACCATTGGCGCGAAGGAAGCCGATAACCGTCTCAGTGTCCACATCATACTGATGCTTAGTGGGTTCCATCGGTTTAGGCTCGATGAGGAAGGTTCCCTTGAAACCATGGGCGCGACCATAATCCCTGGCGGCCTTAAGCATATTCGCAAGGTGGTCTTTCTCCCTCTGCATCTGGGTGTTGAGAAGGCTCATGTAGCCCTCGCGGCCACCCCAGAACACATAGTTGGTACCGCCCAGCTTGATCGTGGCGTCAATGGCGTTCTTGATCTGGACGGCCGCCCTCGCAACGACACCGAACTCAGGGTTGGTGGCGGCACCGTTCATGTACCTCTTGTGGCCGAACACGTTGGCTGTGCCCCAAAGGAGCTTGATGCCGGTGGCCTTCATCTTCTCGAGAGCATAGTCGGTGATGATCCTCATCCTCTCCTCATATTCAGCGATAGTCGGAGCCTCTTCGACAAGATCCACATCGTGGAAGCAGAAGTACTTGATACCCAACTTCTGCATGATCTCGAACCCGGCATCCATCTTATCCTTGGCCCTCTGGATCGGATCAGAGGCCTTGTCCCACTCGTACTCGCGGGTCTGGCCGCCGAACTGGTCACCGCTGGCCTGCCCGAGGGTATGCCACCATGCCATGGCGAACTTCAGCCAATCCTCCATCCTCTTGCCAAGCACGATGCGGTCGGGCTCATAATAATGGAATGCCAACGGGCTCTTGCCCTGAGGTCCCTCGAAGGGGATCTTTCCGATTTGCGGGAAATACTCTTTCATGATAATGAAATCTTTGTTTTAAATGTTATTATTAAGATGATTCTTCCAAGTTGAATACGCCTCGAGATACCTGGAACGGTCGGCGGCGGGCTCGATAAGGTCCACCCTGCGGAGGGTTCCGAAGGCCTCGTCATGATCCTTATAGATCCCTGCCCCGATTCCGGCTCCCCTTGCGGCACCGGCGGCCCCGTCGGTGTCCAGAAGCTCTATGACTGAACCCGTCACGGAAGCGAGAGTGTCCCGGAATATCTTACTCTGGAACATGTTGGCGGCTCCGGCCCTTATCACCCCGACTCTCATTCCCATCTCCTCCATGATATCGATTCCATACTTGAACGAGAAAGCGATTCCTTCCTGGACAGCCCTGGCAAGATGCTTCCAGGTGTGGATGTTGAAATTGAGGCCATAGATCCCGCATCCGGTCTCCCGGTTGCCGAGCATCCTCTCCGCCCCATTGCCAAAGGGCAGCACACCGACCCCCTCAGAGCCGACCGGCACCTCTTCCGCCGCCGCGTTCATCTCGTCGTACATCATACCCCTCGGAACGACATTCCGTCTTATCCAGGCGTTGGCGATCCCGGTCCCGTTCACGCACAGGAGGATTCCCAGCCTGGGATCACTGGCGGCATGATTGACATGGGCAAAGGAGTTGACTCTGGAAAGAGGGTCGTACGAGACCTTACCGCTTACCCCATAAACCACTCCAGACGTACCTGCCGTGGCTGCGATATCTCCAGGCTCGAAAACATTCAGGGACAAGGCGTTATTCGGCTGGTCCCCTGCCCTGTAGGTGACCGGGATGCCTTCCGTGAGGCCAAGCTCCGCTGCAGCGGCGGCAGACAGCCTCCCCTGCTCTGAGAAGGTGGGGACGATCTCCGGCAGGATGCCCTCGTCGAAACCGAACCAGTCCATAAGGAAGGATGCCGGACGATTCTCCTTGAAATCCCAGAACATTCCCTCCGAAAGGCCGCTAACGGTCGTCCTGGTCTCCCCGGTCAACCTGTAGGCGATATAATCGCCCGGGAGCATGATCTTGTCGATCCTGTCGAATAGGGCCGGCTCATTCTCTTTCACCCACGCGAGTTTAGCGGCGGTGAAATTGCCGGGAGAGTTGAGAAGGTGTCCGAGACACTGCTCCTTCCCGAGAGCCTTGAAAGCCGCCTCCCCGTAAGGGACTGCCCTGGAGTCGCACCAGATGATGGAGTGCCGGAGGAGATTCCCGTCCTTGTCCACGCAGACAAGGCCATGCATCTGGTAGGATATTCCGATCGCGGCTATGGATGGCCGGTCGGAGCCGGCCATAACACTGGTGAGCACATCGGTGGTGGCGAGCTTCAGGTTCTCCCACCAGCTCTCCGGATCCTGCTCAGCCCAGCCGGCTTTGAGCGATATTATCGTGTTCTCATGCTTCGGATAAAAAGCGCTGGCGGCTATCTTGCCGCTCTCCGCGTCCACAAGGCTCGCCTTGACCGACGAGCTTCCAACATCATAACCTAAAAGATACATGCTCATAACTTGCTGATGAAAACTTCCATGCCTTTGGTGGCGACCTGACGGATATGCGTTATCCTGGGGTCATAAACCGCCACATCTTCAGGATCAATCAAATACACCGGGGCCCCATTCTTGGCGTAACGGTACAGCCCCGCCGCCGGATAGACGTTCAGCGAAGTCCCGACTATCAGCATGATGTCAGCGTCGGCCACGACATCGATGGCTTTCTCGATATTCGGCACAGCCTCCCCGAAAAAGACGATATGCGGACGCAGCTGGCTGCCGTTCGGGGCAAGATCTCCAAGATTGACCGGCTCGTACCCGACATCGATGACTTCTTTTTCCGAATATGTCCTGTCATACTCCCCGTTCTCAGGACGCACCTTGGTGGCCTCGCCATGGAGATGGATGACCCTCGTGCTTCCGGCCCTCTCGTGGAGATTGTCCACGTTCTGGGTTATGACAGTGACGTCATAGTCCTTCTCCAGGCCGGCGATAGCCAGATGAGCGGCGTTCGGCTTGACCTCCGAGAGCTGCCTGCGCAGCTGGTTGTAGAAACCCAGGACGAGTTTCCGGTTCCTGTACCAACCCTCGATGGAGGCGACTTCCTGGGGGTCATACTCGCCCCAGAGCCCGCCTGAGCCCCTGAATGTGGCCAGGCCGCTCTCCGCGCTCACCCCGGCGCCTGTCAGGACCGCTATTTTCTTTTTACTCATATATTCTTGAAATAATAGTTCTTGAGCCAGTACTCGAAAAGGGGATCGAAGATGACGGGGCGCTCGTCATCGCCCACAAAGGTCAGGATCTCCTTCTTCATCAGGGCATCCTTCAGGCGCCTGACGTTGGCGGAGGAGTTCAGAGAATATTTCCGAATCACCTCGGCGGTGCTGAACTTCGTGTAGCCGTCGATGATGGCCTTCAGCAGACTGACCTGGAAGGTCGTCAGGTCGTTCATGATGGAGATGAAACGTCCCCGGTGGATCGACAGGATGGTGTCAAGCGCCTCGAGAAGCACCGGTTCCATGATATATCCTTTGGACAGGGAGTCACAGATGGATGTGAAATGATTAATATAGAACAAGTTGCACTTGAACAACCGGCACGCCCCGCCGATCAGGTCACGGTCGACGACCTTCCCGCTGGCGAGGAAACCTTTTATTATATGCTCCACGATCTCCCTCTCATCCACTTTGCTCAGACGGAGCCGCTCGACCCTGCGATAGAAAAAATGCCGTTTGACGAATATGTCACGCATGGCGTTGCACATCGATCCGAGAAAGATGAAAGAGAAACCCTTCAGGCCCAGTCGGCGGCCATCGTCAACCGCCTCCTCCATGAGCTTGAACAGTTTCTCCCCGTCCTCTGTGAGATCCAGGTTCTGGAACTCATCGATTATCATTATGATCTTCTCTCCCCTGTCGGCGGAAAGCCGGTATGGGAGCCTGAGAACGGCGCGGATGTCATTATCATCCAGATCCCAATTGGTGGACAGGATCGCGTCAGATGTCGAGTACGCGTTCTGGTCGAACACGAAATGAGTCCCCTGCAGATAGGTTGTCACAATCCTGGAATACTCGTCAGGAGTCGAGGCCACCAGCCGGATCACAGCCGAGCCGAAACGCCTCGCGAAAGCCTCGTTGGAACGGATGTCAAGAGCGGTCATCTCTCCGGTGACGAATCTGGAACCGGACACGCGCATCTTGGTCAGGACCTGATGGACAATGGACTTCTTTCCCGCCCCGACAGGTTCCCAGATAACGACATTCTCACTCTGGGACAACAGGTTGGCCAGGATCGCGCAATCCTCTTTGCGGCCGATAAAATGCTGGCCTGTCACATACTTATTGTATAAAAACGGGCTGTCCATTGAAATAACATTTTTGTTTTGACAAAATTAAGAAAATTTTCATATCTTTGCACCCGCTTTGATAAAAAGGAGGTGGTAAATTAGTTATGATCATAGTTCCCATAAAGGAAGGCGAGAACATCGAGCGTGCCCTTAAGAAATTCAAGAGGAAGTTCGAGAAGACCGGCGCTATCCGCGAGATGCGTGCCCGCAAGAATTTCGAGAAGCCTTCTGTGAAGAAGAGAGCGGCGAGGATGAAAGCCATCTACGTCCAGCACCTCCAGCTCCAGGACGAGCAGTAATTAGTTCACATAAAAAGACCGGCTGACCGATTTCTTTCGGTCAGTCTCTTTTTTTTGTATATTAATGGTATCTTTGTGAAGTGAACAAAAAAGGAAATAAACGGTTCCTGAAGATCACCCTCTGGTCTCTCCTGGGGTTGGCTATTATTTGTTTCACTGCCATACAGGTGGCTCTGAGCCCGAAGTACCTGACCAGGATCGCAGGCAAGTACGCGGCCGAATATGTCGACGACGAGGTCAAGTTCTCCAACATCAAAGCCTCTGTCCTAAAGAGCTTCCCGAACCTCAACCTCACAGTGGACGGTTTCTCAATCGTCGGTAACGACCCGCCGGACACCCTCGCCAGCCTGGAACGTCTGAGCCTGTCGCTCAATTACATGGAAGCCCTCAAAGGAAATATCCGGATTCACCACGCTGTCATGGAGCATCCGAGGATCTTCCTTCGCCAATATGACTCGACGAGAGCGAATTGGGACATAATCAAGATCCCTATGGATGATGAGGATGACACTACCGCATTCCGGATGCCTCCCATTTCTGTGGGCAAGGTCAGCCTTGAGAAGTCACCCTACATCTCCTACACGAGCATCCCGGACAGCATCGATGTGGCCGCGGCGGTGGATCACCTCACGGTGAGAGGAAAGAAAGACCATTTTGGAGTTGACCTGGACTCAAGGATTATTCTTCAGACCAGCGGGACGGGAAAAATGGAATTGCCCGTGAAGATAAAAACGGGAGTATATACCGATTTCGACCGGAAGGTGTTCTCCATCAAGGACTTGACCGCCTCGATAGCAATGTTGGATCTCGTCGGGGAGGGGTCGGTTGACCTGTCTGCCGACAGCATTCTCGTACGGGCTGCCGCCGCTTTGGAGGACGAGCCCGTCAGTGAGGTGACAAACTATTTCGGAAACAATTTCCCCATACTCAAGAAACTCGACACAGACGCGAGAATCTCCCTTGACGCCAGATGCGAAGGTTATTACAACCCCGAGACGGACAAACTGCCGGACATCACCATCCAAATGACGGTTCCTGACTCAAAGGTGGCATGGGAAGGGATCGACGAGAAAGGCAGGTTCGACCTTGAAGCCACGGCCGTCATGTCGGACGGAGTCTTGTCCGCAAGAGTATCTGACCTTCTGTTCAAGATAAACGGCGCGGACATCCAGTTGAGAGGATTCTCGGACGACCTCCTCCGGGACGACCCCTTGCTCAAGATCGACAGCCGCGTCCACCTCGTGCTCGACTCCCTGATGAGGTTCGTCCCGGAAGGAACTGATATAGAGGCGAAAGGAAACTTGGACGGCAATGTTAAAGGCAGTTTCAGGCTCTCGCAGCTGGATCTCTACAATTTCGACAAGATCGGTCTCCAGGGAACTCTCGACAGCCCTGGCATAAGGATCAGGGCTTTCGGGGACACCCTGAACGCTTTCCTTGGAAGGACTTCGCTGTCGCTTGGCTCTTTGGAGGCTGAGGCAGACTCGGCCTCAAGACATGTGGGGCTGGCGGCGGCTATTGACAGCTTGTCCGCCCAATACGGGCCATCGACATATTTCAGGGGCCGCGGGATACGCCTCACCGCCCGCAATTCCGAAGAGACAGTAAAGGGGACCAAGAACCGTCATCCCCTGACCGGCCGGCTGGTCATAAGCTCCTTCGGGATGATGGACCAGGATTCCAGTTTCGTCGGGCTGAGAGACTCTAAAAACACCTACAAGCTTTACCAGGCCTCCAAGAATGGGGAGACGACTCCATATCTCAATGTCAGCAGCCGCAACAAGGGGATACTCGTGCGGGAGGCAGGAAACAGGTATTCCCTGGACGACGCTTCCCTGGCTCTATCAGCCAGCCCCGCGAACAGGAGGGCGGAACGGGAGAGAGGCATCCGCAGGGATTCTCTCAGGAGAAGACACCCCATCAGATCGCTGGAGAAGGATTTCGAGGGTAAGGACCTGCGCTTCAGCCTCGGCGATTCTTTCTCGAAGTTCATAAGGGAATGGAATGTTTCAGGAAGCCTCAATGTCGGTAACGGTAAAGTCTTCACCCCTATATTCCCTCTTGATAACAACCTTGAGAACCTTGAAGGAAAATTCACTAACAACCAGATAGACCTTTCAAGCCTTACCATCAGGTCCGGATCTTCTGACATTTCAGCGAAGGGTTCACTGTCTGGTCTGAGACGGTTCCTCGCTTCAGGTAGGGGGATTCTGAACCTGGATCTCAACCTGAGTTCAGAAAAGATTGACCTGGACGAACTTCTGGCAGCGATTGGATCCGGGCAAAGCACTCCCCTGCCGGAAGAGAAAGAGGTCGCTGACACCTCCGGAGCGGCAGCGTTGATTGTCATCCCGGGCAATCTCAACGCCAAAGTCGGCATACAGGCAGGATCAATCCATTACTCCGACCTTGAGACATCTTTCGCCTCGACCAATATTGAGATGAAAGAGAGGTGCCTGCAGATGACAAACACCTTCGCCATGACCAATATGGGCGAGATCTTCCTGGAGGGGTTCTATTCCACACGCACCAAGAAAGACCTTGCCGCCGGATTCGACCTGATGCTCTCGAACATCACAGCAGAGAAAGTCATCCAGCTTTTCCCGGCGGTGGACAGCCTGATGCCCATGCTGAAAGCCTTCGGAGGTCTGCTGGACTGCCAGATGGCCGCGACAGCCTCGATCGACACATCGATGAATGTCATCCTCCCCTCATTGAGCGGAATGATCAAGGTGGACGGAAGGAATCTCACCCTCTCCGAGAGCGAGGACCTGGACAAGCTGCGCAAGACCCTGAGGTTCAAGGACAGGGACTCAAGCTACATCGACCGCATGTCAGTCAGGGGGATAGTCAGGGAGAACCAGTTGGAGGTCTTCCCGTTCATCCTTAACGTCGACCGGTACACCTTGGCCCTCAACGGTTTACAGGGATTCGACCAGAGGTTCAAATACCATGTGGCCGCGATAAGGTCGCCCTTGCCGTTCAAATTCGGGGTCAACCTCGGAGGCACCTTCTCCGACTGGAAATGGAAACTCGGAAAAGCGAAATACAAGAGCGTGAAGATCCCTATCTTCGACGAAGAGGTGGATGGAGTGAGGCTCAACCTCGTCAGCTCGATCCACAACATCTTTGACAGAGGTATAGAGAATGCCATCAAACGGAATGAGGAGGCGCAGCAGGCGGTCGAAGAGAAGAAGGCCGAGGTCTCCTACACCGGAGCGGAGGAGACAGAGGAACTCTCGGAGAGCATGAGGAAAGAGCTGGAGGCGCTGGGGAATGACAAAAATTGATTATATTTGCAGTCCGCCAACGCGGGTGTGTTGGAACTGGTAGACAAGCCAGACTTAGGATCTGGTGCTTCGGCGTATGGGTTCGAGTCCCTTCACCCGCACTACTGTTTTTTACGAATCGCTTCGAGGAGTCCCCGGAGCGATTTTGTCATATTCTTATAGCCGCATGAGACCATGACCCTGCGGAAGTATTGCCTACGGAATGTCTTGTAATCAGGACATGCGAGAACGGCATTGAAAACGGCCCGTTCATAGTATGAGTAATAATGCTTTGCGGGCCGGACTTCACTCTCGACATCCTTGAAGAAATCCCGCAGCTCTGAGTACCTTCCTTCCTTGTGCAGTCCCAGTCTCATGCCCCGCCATAATTTGAAGCGCTTCGCTCCTTTAGGAGGGATACCCCTCTCCCGAAACACGAGCGACAGATCCTTGAACACACCAATGTGATGCCAATCATAGTCATCTGAGGTGGAGAGGGAGCCCTCCCGCTTAAGATAATGATAGAAAGCCCCGAAGAAGACATAGCACTTCCCCTGGAGGATATCCGCGAGGAACACGAAATAATTGTCTTCAGCGCCTCTAACCTCCGGGAATCTCACGCCGTTGGCTTTCAAGAACTCGGCTTTGTACAGACGGCACCAGA
Source organism: uncultured Bacteroidia bacterium (assembly GCA_902780935.1). Lineage (GTDB taxonomy): Bacteria > Bacteroidota > Bacteroidia > Bacteroidales > UBA932 > Cryptobacteroides. The sequence continues at coordinate 8,966 of CACZHP010000012.1, forward strand.
CCACCGGGAAGAAGCCGCCCTGGACTGTCACGGGGGGATAATAAGCCGGCTCACCCTCAGGGAACGGCTCTTGCGACGCCACAACCGGGACTTCCCCGTTCTCAGGCTCAATATACCAATGGCCGTTTATAACGATGTCCAGCCCGGTGGAGACGGCCCTGGAATGCATGTCCTCCAGATAGTCAGGGTCGATCCAGTCGTCGGAATCCATGAAATACCAGTACTCCCCGCGGGCGGCATCCATCGCCGCGTTCCGGGCGAATGCGGCTCCCCCGTTCTCCTCAAGGGTGATGACCCGGAACCTGGGATCTTTCCGGGCATATTCCTGAAGTACACCAGGAGAATCGTCGGTGCTGGCGTCATCGACGCAGACGACCTCATAGTCCTGGAACGTCTGCCCGAGGACAGAGTCCAGGCATCTGCGCAAGTACTTCCCGGTATTGTGGACCGGGATCAATACGGATATGCCAACTCGCTCATTCATAGCCACTTCTTTATTTTTTTCAGGACCTTTTCACTAAGCGGCATATATTGCCAATCCCCCTCGACAAAACGCCTGCGCTGAAGGAAGCTTATCCTTGAGCAGTAGCGATCCTGAAGTCCCGCCCACAGACGGAAGCCAAGGAAGGACAGACTTCCGCCATCATACCATTTCCGGCGGCCGTCCCAGGTCAAGACAAGTTCAGAGAGTCTTCCGACCGATTCCTTGCCTCGAGCGAAGGTAACCCTGTCGTCGCCCATGATGGCTTCCACGCTATTAGGGACAAAGAATATGAAACTGACCGTGACCTCGGCATCCGCATCACCCACCGTCACATTGCGATCCGGATCGGCAAGATGGCGAAGCATCAAATAAGAACGGGTATCGAGCCTGAAATCACGGCGGTAGAAAACCTCCGCCCCGTTCAAATCAGGCTCTTCGCCCCCGGGCCACACGCATAGGATTTCCATTCCTTCCAACCAGTTGACACCCTCCAAGGCGGCAAGGTCCGCAGCCCGCAGGGACATGCCCCTGGTTATGAAAAAATCGTATGGAAACCTCTCAGCCTCGACATCCTGGAATATACAGGCAGTCACATCCTTCCCATAGTAAGCGAGAGAGGATATACGGTGGGCACCGTCCATCAGGGTATTGGACTTCCCGACAGGAACGATGGACACAGAAGAATCAAACTCCCCTGAAGAAAAACTATCGATAAGGTCGTCAAAGACTCTGAAATGAATGGCAAAACTGCTTTTTTCCTCTTCCTTGCCCCACTCTTTGCCAAGGGGAACCAAAGCACGGAGGTTCTCGTAATACACCCGTCTGGCAAGACTCGGCCTGACCTTCCTGTTCCGGACATAAAAAAGCTTGGCGAACAGATCGAAACGACCTGGAGTCAACAACTTCCTGGCCGGCAATGAGACGACCTCAAACGCCTTGTCACTGAGATTATACTTCTTTATCCAACGCGAATGGATAAGATCGAGTGGGCCGCTCATAGGGCTTAGCGGGAAAGCACCTCCCTGAAATATGTTATAACCTCATCCAGACCCTCATCCAGCGAGACTTTCGGCTCCCATCCAAGTTCTTTCTTAGCAAGGGATATGTCAGGACGGCGCATCTTGGGATCATCGGCGGGAAGAGGCTGATAGACTATCTTGCTCCTGCCGCCGACTTTTGACAGAACCTTCTCGGCGAGCTCGATCATGGTGAACTCTCCCGGATTGCCCAGATTCACCGGCCCGGTGAAACCGGCGGGGGACGCCATCATCCTGATCATGCCCTCGACAAGGTCGGAGACATATTGGAAAGAGCGGGTCTGGCTTCCGTCCCCATAGATTGTTATATCTTCTCCCCTCAGGGCCTGCACCACGAAGTTCGACACGACCCTACCGTCATTGACCGCCATCCTGGGGCCATAGGTGTTGAATATCCTTATCACCTTGACATCGACATTATGAATCCTATGGTAGTCGAAGCAAAGGGACTCGGCGCAGCGCTTACCCTCATCATAGCAGGATCTTATGCCGATGGGATTGACATTGCCCCAGTAACTCTCCTCCTGCGGATGCTTCGCGGGATCGCCATAGACCTCGGAAGTGGAAGCCTGGAGAATCTTGGCCTTGGTCCTTTTAGCTAGTCCAAGCATGTTGAAAGTGCCGATGACAGATGTCTTGGTGGTCTGGATCGGGTCATATTGGTAGAAGACCGGGGAAGCCGGACAGGCAAGGTTGTAGATCTCGTCGATCTCAGCCCTGTAAGGTTCGGTCACGTCATGTCGGACCAACTCGAAGCCCGGATGGCCGATCAGATGCCAGACATTAGCCTTAGAGCCGCTGTAGAAGTTATCAAGGCAAATCACGGCATTACCTTCCCTGACAAGACGCTCGCACAGATGCGAGCCTATGAAACCGGCACCGCCGGTGACCAGAATCTGCTTCATTTCCTGACTATTTTAAGCCTCTCGCGGAGTATGGAGGCGTAATCCTTGAACTCAGTTCCCCTGTTTGTCCTGCCGAAATTGGTATTATGGATACGCCTGTCGGTTGAGACAAAATCAAGTTTCTTTATAGCAAAGCCATTCGCAGCCATCTTTGTGGACCACTCAATGATCTCCCCGGTATTCCTCGACTCCGAGAAAGGACCTATCGTGTCAAAGACAGACTTCCTGATGAGAATCGCTCCCGTAAAAAGCCCGTAATATGGTTCCGAACGGACGACAGTCCCAGGCAACTGGCTTATCTCCGGAGAGATGAAATCCTTCACCATGGCCTGCGCCGCGCAGACAGAAGGATCTTCCTCAAGCGAATCACACAAGACTTTAAGGGCTCCTGGACACATCACGTCATCATGATCCATGAATATGACATACTCTCCTTCCGCGGCTGCAAGACCCGTGTTCTTCGCGGCAACCTGCCCCTTACATACGGTATGGGACAAAACCTTGCAACCATAGCTTGAGGCTATGGCAGCGGTGTCGTCAGTCGAACAATCGTCCACGACGATTATCCGCAATGCCGGATATCCTTGAGCCTGAAGACTTTCCAAAGCCTCCCGGAGATAGTTCGATCCGTTCTTGACAGGAATGATTACGGAAATGAGTTTTTTCATAAGCAGGACAGTTATTTACGCGAAATTAGCAAAAAAAGGCAAATAGCAAGCGTTAAAGCTTACGATATATGCAACTGCCTTCAACCTGTGACAACCCCATAGATTCCGGATCACCGATCCTTTCCTGCCTCAAGTCATCCGAGACAACGAGATAACCACCTTCGGCCAAGGAAGCCGCCAGCTTGCCCTGGACCCGTCGCTTGGCATCTTCCTCAAAGAATTTGATGACATTCCGACACAGGATCAGGTCGAACCCATCCGGATAATCATCGGTGAGGAGATTCTGGAGGCCGAACCTGACTTGGTCTCGAAGGGAAGACGGGACGAGCAACTTCAAGGACTTGAACTGGTCGTTCACATCCGGCATAAAGGCCCCGAGATAGTGGCGGTATTCCGGGGGTATCTCTTTTATCGAGCTCAGAGGATACACCCCTCTGCGGCTCTTCTGGATCATCGCGAGATTATAGTCCGTGGCAAGCAGATCAATCTTTTCAGCGGGAAGGAAGTCAAGCAGGACCATGAGGATGCTATAGATTTCCTTACCTTCAGAACAGCCGGCGCACCAGACGCGGATCTTTTCCTTAGTAGTGCCTTGGAAGGCCTCCCGGCAGACATCCCTCAAGCGAGGCCAGACCTCACCCCGGAAGAAATGGGAGCCGAGGAACGTAAGATTCCTCCTAAGCTTTTCCAGCGCTTCCTGGTCGGAGGACACATACTTGAAGTACCTGTTCAGAGACCAGAACCCGTTTATTCTGGCCTGCCTGCACAGCTGGGAATTGATTTGCTGGGGATAGTAAGACTCCAGCTCAGGAATGAGTCCCTTGAATTTCCCAACCGCCGACCGGTTACCGCTCAAAGGATTCTTGTACATCAGCATGGGTATAAGCTTCCTCTCCAGATAAGAGTCGAGTTCGCGCTTCCTGGCTTTGTACCTGGCGAGAAAAGGTGTCTTCTCCTCGAGAATCTTGTAATCAAGGGCATTGTCCCAAGCCTCACAAAAGGCGAGAGTCGGGGAAGGATTGCTGTTGTCGTCAAACCCTATCCTGGCGTTATGGTGGGCGGCGCACCTCGTGACAAAATGAGAGACCTTCTGGTTCTCTCCCCCGAGCTTGAACCCGATGCCTGTCTTCGCTCCATCCGACGGCCGATCCTCTCCAGAGAGCCACCCGTTGAAAGCGGCCTCGCAGTTTTTCATGGTCACCGGAGCTATCGGCCCAAGGGTGCTTTTAGTGTAAAGGTCGAAACCGTCGTCGATATTATGATAGGCCCTGCAATAGTAGAAACCGTTCCCTTTCCCGACAGACAACTTGGCTCCGAAGCCATCGGCATTGCCGCATACCAGATCGCAATTGTCATGGGAGAAGCATCTCTCAATCCTGTTACGGCATGGCCATTTATTCTTGGAAGTGCCTGGGAATGAGCAGATAAGAATCCCAGTATCCCCATTTAAGGACGCCTCGCACCGCTTTATCTCGTTATCGGAGCCACAGACGAATAGCCCGCAGGACGGAGAGTTCCGAAACACGATGCCCTCAATAACCCAATAGTTCCCCCGCAATGTCAAAACGGGGAGCTTGAGGGTGAATGACGCACCGTCGAGGATGACCTTCCCCGGATGTTCCGCCTTGAGCACTATCGGCTTACCGGACCTACCGGAGATTTCCTGAGGAATATAATATGGCCCGCCCTTATAGATCCCGTCCGGCAGTATGATCTCGTCCCCGGGGGCGGCTCTCCGGATGGCGGCGGCCAGATCCATGGGATCATCTCCGGATGATGGGCTCAAAGCCTCCGTCAGGGAACGGTCGAACGGATAATCTGGAATATGGTTCATGATAGCTTTTCTGGGTGTATGGCGCACTGAGCCGGGCGCGGTCTCGAAAACAACTTCTGAGACCTTGATCTTTATATCCCCGGCGATTGCGAATCCAACATAGATTCTCTCCCTATCCTGTTTCAGCAGGAAATCATGGCCGGGAAAGCTGAGACTCTCTTCCCCGGCTCCGGTAAACATGGTGGCCTTGAAACCATCTTCAGTCTTCTCCAGCCGGAAACGCCTCTTTTCGCCCGTAGTAAGCACATCCGCATCATCCTGGGTCGGGAAAAGCCGGGACGGATCCAGTTTCCGGTGCCCGTCCTGGGGCAAGGCATCCTTGTCAGTATATCCCCCGACCACACGGAGACCATAAGCGTAGTTATGCCCCTCCGGGGAGCGGAAACGCCCGACGAGCAAATGGTTACGATGGCGGCAGTGAATGGATGGACTCGCCACAGTATCCACCGCGGCTATTCCATACCCCGATTGGGAATCAGCGCCCGAAGCATCCTCAACCTCGAAAGTAGCGGTGAGGGTGAAGTCCTCCTTCCGGGGATCGACCTCGAGGAAAGTGAACTTGACGCTGTCCTGCGAGTCTGCCAGTTTGCCGGCGGCGGGGTTACCCAATGTCTTACTCTTCCAGGTCATCAAAGTGTGGTTTCTTGCAGAGGTAGATATCAAAATTGGTGGTCTCAAACAAGTTCATGATGGAATAGCCTTCCCAATGGAGCAACCTCTTGACGTTTTGGTCAGACGCCTTATGCTCCGTCCAATAAAGGAACTCGTAAGGAAGCTCAGGCAAAGAGTCAATCTCCCTGAACTTCTTGAATATGGCATAAACGGAGTTTGACTCATCCAGGTAATTCACGCAGGAGTATGGCGCCAGGAAACGTCTCGGGGCCACCAGAAGGCACTTTGTGTCCTTATACTCCGAGATGGTCTCGGCTATCGGTTTGAAATCCTCGTAAACATATTCTACATTCCTCCTGAAGAATGGCAATATAGCCCCCAGGGCGACAAGGCCTATCGCGAATTCCCGCACAAACTTTCGGGAAGGATCGGACCGGGCCAGCCTGTCGAAGACCCACCAAGCGACTATGAACACCAGCAGGAACAATAAAGAGTGGTACCTGGTGTACATGAGCCCATAGAGAGCGCAGAACACCCAGAAAACCAGGGCAACCCCAGCAAGGATGACAATGAAGCCGTCTACCTTGCGGGAGATTCTTTTCCTCACCAGGAAAAACAGGACGACCAGCAGGACGACTTCAAGGACAAACAGCCAGAACGATCCGGACACCGAGTCACCGAACTCCCAGATCATCGACCACATGTTATTCAATTTGTCCGACCACGAGCTGTTCAGAAGCTTGTCCGAGTGTTTGGTAAAGGCATGCAACAGCTTCCCTGATCTATTCGCATATAATGCCGGGTGTAAAAAGGCGTCCAGCAGCTTGGAGGTTTTCTGTATCACCACCAGGCCACCTATCATGAAAGGCAACGAGTAGTAGAGGGACTGCGCGTATCGTTTACGAATCACAAGCCCGATCGTGAAAAACACGATCAAGGCTCCGCATGCGACGGCGACCAACTCCGAATTTTTGTAAGCCAAGTATAACAGGAAGGCCGCCAGCAACTCCATGAGGAGGTTCTTCCATACCGAGTCGCAGTCCCACATGAGCCGGTGCAACACGAGGATTATCAGGAAAAGAAAAAGGGCCAAGGCATAGAACCGGCAGAAAACCGCGAACCCAAGGATGTACGGGCAGAACCCCCACATGACAACGGCAAGCAGGGCGTTACGCCGGTCAAGTCCCAGCAGGCCAGCCAGAAGATAGTACAGAAGGAACTGGAACAACGCCAGGATGAGGATGTTCATCCCGATGCATATCCACTTCGGGGACACCCGGTCACCAAGGACTGATTCAATGGCATTTAGAATCCACATGTAATTCCGCCTCTCGAAGAACCTTTTGAACGAATCCTTGAACGGAATATCGAAAACGCTCTCTCCTTCCTCGACAGTGAACCTTGTTTTCAGGTATTTGACCGACACCCACTCCTCCGACTTCCAGAAATCGCTGTAAGTCATGTACTCGAATGGAATCAGATTATTGGCGACATTCTGGGCATACTCGAACGTGTAGAACTCGTCATTATAAAAAGAGGATTTCCGGCCCGCCCAGTATAACATGACGCAGCACTGCAGCAAGATGGTCGCCACAAGGACCAATCGTGTAATTCGCTTGCTCATAACTCTTTCTCCCATAATGGAATGACTTTTTCCGTTGAGAATCTGTCCGCGAACCTCGATGCCCTCTCCGAAAGGCTTTTCCTGAGTTTCTCATCCACGGCAAGGCGCCCCATAGCGTCTGACAGGGCCGTCTCGTCCCCGACCGGGACAAACAAGCAGCCGCAAGTGTCTCCGAACAGTTCCCTTGAGCCTTCAAAAGACGTGGAAACGCAAGGAAGCCCCATCATCATGGCCTCGAGAAGCGCGTTCGGCATGCCCTCAAAATCCGAAGACAACACGAACATCATGGCATCCTTTATCGCCCCGTGAATATCGTCGACATATCCTTCCAGAAATACTTTCCCCTCGAGCGAAAGATCCCGGACCAGCTGCCTCAACTCCTTTTCCTGAGGGCCTTTACCATAGATGTGAAGCGTATGGCCCGGATGGCTGGACTCGAACCGCGAGAAAGCCTTGATCAGCAGGGGGAAATTCTTCTGCGGCCTCAGCCGTCCGGAGGCCACGATCCGCAGACTTTGCCCTTCCGCCTTGCATGAGACCTCAACCGGATTCGGGACTATCACGCCCTTTCGCCGGATGTCCTCGGGAAACATGTCCCTGACCGTCTCTGACTGGAAAAAGATTTTGTCGGCGACATTGTAAGCCTTACATGCCGTAAGGAAATGCGCCTCTCCCTTCTTACTGGGATTGTTTCTCTCGGACATGATCTTCTTTCCCCCTCCCCAGGCAAAAGCGTTGAGGAGGTTCGGCTTGTTCAGGAAACTCAATGTCACATCCGGCCGGAAAAACAGACGGACAATGGACAGGTAGGCGTAGGCATAAAAGATAGAGATCATATACCTGTACGGAATCCTGGAACTCTTCCTGAGGTCGAACAATCCGGCATTATTGACTTTGACCTTCTTGGAAAGGGGATAGGGATTAGTGGAAGCCTTCGAGAACGGCATGATGTGGACATTATGCTTCTCGGCCAAAGCGCTCGCTACCCTGGTCGCGATCCGCTCGGCCCCGCCTCCTTCGAGGGACGATATGAGAATCAGGATTCTCATAAAGCTAAAAATCAACGGCTTCCTTAACTACATATGTTGGATGTTGTCCAGTAGAATTACCTCTCTTGATGTCATACAAGTCCCGCAGTCCATGGCACATACGGCTTAAAGACCTGTATCGTGACCTGCCGAAATGCCTGGGAAGATGCAGCACCTCAATCTCTCCGACCTTGCATCCCCTGTCCCGGAGGATGGCCGGGATGAAACGGTGTTGCCCGCCCACAAGGTCAAGACCCTCAAGGACTTCCTTCCTGAAAATCTTCAGAGTGCAGCCGGAGTCATGGATGCCGTCATGAAGGACAGTCTGCCTGAGATAATATGCCATCTTCATCAACAGGAGCCTTAAAACGTTGTCACGCCTGCGCTTACGCCAACCGCAGACGACATCAAGATTGTTATCGACGAGATACCGGAGCATGCCCGGAATGTCTCCGGGGACATTCTGCCCGTCACCATCAAGGGCGGCGACATATTCGCAGGTCGCATGCTTAAAACCGCAGTCCAGAGCTGCAGTCTGGCCATAATTATGGTCGAACTCTATGTACTTCAAGGGATGAAGGCCACGGCAGATCTCCCGCGTCCGGTCAGTGGAGCCATCATTGACTATGATAATCTCGTAACGGGCAAAATTCTTCTCGCACATCCGTTTGATATCCTCGAACAGGCCACGGATACCCTCGGCCTCATTCTTTACAGGAACGACTATGGATATAGAAGTAGTTTCCGTCTGCATTGGCACAAAAACAATCTTACAAAGATAAGAATTATTCCTCTGTCACACAATACCTTCACAGCCCGAGACGCTTCAGGTCCCTGGCAAGAGTGTCGCAGAAAACCTCGGATCCTTTGCCGTTCAGGTGATACGGATCCCTGAAGAAGGTGGAATCTTCCTTTATAGGAAGAGAACTGTAATCCAGAAACATAGCGTCATACTTCCGAGCTAAGGCCAGAAATGTGGAGTCCAATAGTTCCTTGCTGCCCGGAACGTAATAATAACTCTTGTACATCGGAGGTACCACAAAAACTGTCCGGATGCCCTCTGATGCGTTTCGGGAGAGATACTCCTCCCATAAAGGAGTTAAGGCAACGATATCCGAGCCGAAACGCATCGGCTTACTGGAGGCCTCCGGGAATGGTGAGAGGCTGTACGAGACATATTTGAACCCCTTGGTGATATGGCTGTCAAGCCTGGAAATAAAGAGATCTAAGCCGAACTCCCGCCATCTCCACATCGGGATGAACCTCTCCGACAGGGAAAAATGCTCAACAGGAAAAACAACCCGCCTGAAATCCTTATCAAAGAACCATGGGAAAAACTGTTCCTTGTCCGGGACACGTTTTGTGAGACTCATGGATCTCTGGTCTATGAAATTGACCATTACCTTCGGAGGACGGTTCCTGGAGCGATACAGGGAGTACATGTATGTCTGACGGTCAAACTGCGAGCCGCTGAAGCCCATGGCGTAAGTCTTGACTCCAAGAGTGCTGTCCAAATATTCTGTATTGAAAGAAAGCGTCACCAGAGAGTTGCCCAGCGCCACGACATCAGCATCCACAGTACCTCCCATGATGTCGTGCCAGACATTGAAGGGTTGCCTGTCGGAACGCTCCGCAACCATGGAACAGCAGAAATCAATGGCAGCGAACGCCAGGAAAAAGACAGCTCCGGAGACAAGACAACGAATCAGGAACCTGCGCATAACCTCAGAACTGGAAATAGATGAACTTCGGGGAGCCATCGTCATAATACAGCAAAGTGACGAGGATGATGGCCATGTAGATCGCATAACGGACAACCGTGCTGCGCACTCCCTTCATACAGAGGCCGTGCTCTTCCCGGCGACCGATCCACTCTACAAGGAGCATGACGCAAATCCAGAACGTCCTCGAGACAAATGCCTTATCCATCAGGAACGACAGGTCTCTCAAAGAGTTCCTCTCCAACATGGTGGTAAGGAATGTCCACACCTGCGGCAGGTCGTCTGCCCTGAAGATCACCCAGCCGGCCGTCACAAGGGCAAAAGTGAGCAGAATCTGGCAGAACTCCTTGAAATTCGGCAGCAGCCGGTCGCCGGCAACGATCTCCTTGTATTTCCTGTTATTCCCGGTCAGGATCAGAGGGAGGAAGAGCAAGGCGTGGAAGGCTCCCCAGGCGAGGAAGGTCCAGTTGGCCCCGTGCCAGAATCCGCTGACAAGGAATATGACCATCGTGTTCAGCGCCACCCTGCCCTTGGAGCGGCGGCTTCCGCCCATCGGGATATACACGTAATCCCTGAACCACGTCGTCAGAGAGATATGCCAGCGGCGCCAGAACTCAGCGATGTCACGGCTGAAATATGGCGTGGCGAAGTTCCGCATCAGCTTGATCCCGAAGAGCTTGGCAGTTCCGATCGCGATGTCCGAATATCCGGAGAAGTCTCCGTAGATTTGGAAAGCGAAAAACATGGCAGCGGCCGCCAGCTGGACCCCGGTATGGCCCGGTATATCCCCGAAAACCTTGTCCACATAGACCCCGCACCAATCCGCGACGACTATTTTCTTGAAATACCCCCAGAGCATCTGCCTCAGGCCATCCACCGCCTGGCCGTAGTCGAAAGTCCTCTCCCTGCCGAACTGCGGCAGGAGGTTGGTAGCCCGCTCGATGGGGCCGGCGACCAGCTGCGGGAAGAAACTCACGTAGGCGAAGAACTGTACTATGTCCCTCGTTGGCTCGATCTTGCCCCTGTACACGTCGATCGAATAGCTGAGAGCCTGGAAGGTGTAGAAACTGATTCCTACAGGGAGGATAAGATTCAGGAGGATCCCGTCCGCATTCCCGCCGAGGAAGAGGTCGGCGAAGCTCCGGGCGAAGAAATCATAGTACTTGAAGGCTCCGAGGATCCCCAGGTTCAGGATTATGTTGGCAGCGCTGATCCACCTGGCCTTCCGGCGTTCATCCCTATACTTGTGTATAAGCAGGCCGCTCCCCCAACTGCAGAATGAGGTTATAGCGATCAGAATCAAGAACTTCCAGTCCCACCACCCGTAAAACACATAAGAAGCGGCGACAACGAACGCGTTCTGCCATTTGAGATTGCGTCCGAAAACGAACCAGTAAAGGCAGAAGACTATCGGCAGAAACGCCGCGAAAACCAAAGAATTAAACGTCATCTACTTCACCTTACACTTTTAAACCAATTCTGAGCGCGGCCTTGTAGCCAACCGACTTGACAGTGTTATAAACCTTTGCCAGCATGCTACGCATCCAAATAGCACCCAACGCGGCCCTGGACGGGTCAAGCCCTCCGGCCGCCCGTGATAACCGGTAAACCTCCCGGTTATACAGCCATTTCCTGGTCGCCTTATTGCCGAAATGCAGGAAATAGCATCCCGGTCCCATTTCCTCCCCGTTCACTTTCCAGACATAACTGATCTTCCCCTTAAGCAGGTCGAATTCCTTGATCACCGAGTCCGGGAGAAAACAAAAGATCCTCGACCAGTCTTCCGAGGGAGGAAAATCGTATATGGAACAGACGAGAGGCAGAATCATGTCGTCTGAAGGCTTCGGATGGCCGGGCTTTTGGAACTCGTCATAATGCCTCATGATGTACATGGACAAGTCTATGAAACCATCCAGCCCAGGCGATTTCCTGACGAACCGCATCCCGCCCTGGCACGAGCATGGGGAATGCATCCTCTCCCTCAAGGGGCCTGAGCGTTCCAACTCGATCCTTCCCTCCTCCGAGTCAGGATCCAGGACCGCGCCATAAATACCATAATCTGGACTCTTGGCGACAACATCCCACAGACCGCCCAGGTCACGCAGGACCAGGCTGTCGGCATCGATGAATATGGTCTCGTCATACGGCGCCAACTCAGGCAATCTCAACTTGTCCAGATATGAGAACATCGGGGAATCCATGACCACGACATCATCGAAATCCTCCGTGTAGTTGTTCTCCCTGTCGCAAATGATGGCGAACGGCGGGCCGCCATGGTTGTGGAACCGATAGGACATCAACAGGTTCCTTGCCATGGCATAGTACATTTCCTTACCCGTAGCTATCGTTACAAAACCTTTAGTCATAGCGAATTGATAAAAGTGTCACTTATGCGTCAAGCTTCTTATGAACGATATGGATATGTTCGGATTGAACCCAGCCTTGAACCCGGCATAGTCAGGGCAAGAAAGGACAGATTCCATCAAAAACAGATCGACCGGGGCATAGAGATCCTTATGGCGCAGGACCTCAGGGGCGATCTCGGCAAAGAAGGCCTTCGCGGAATCGAATTTCCCGGCCGTGTCAAGGATCACAGTGCCGCCATAGAACAGCCTGAGGCCTTCGGTCGGCAGCCCATGGGACTTCCGCTCTTCATGGAGAGCCTTGAAACTCATTATGTTATCGAAACAAAGGTCTTTCTGGTGGAGGAGCGACTCAGGGCGCTGGAGATAGTGATAGTACGGCCCCCGGAACACAAAACCTTTCTCCAGGTACGAACCGGCAAGTCCGGTGAAGAATATGTCTTCGGTACCATTGCGCACGAATGGACCGGGAAAACGGATATTGTTCTCATCCAAGAACTTCCGCCGGAACAACCTCGCCCAGACAACGGGCGGGAACTTGTTCTGTATCACATCCATGGGGTAATAGCCCGGCTCATCCCCTACAAATCCGAACCGGCTGCTGAGCGCCCGCTTGCCCGCCTCGGGGAATTCCTCGATATAGTTGGAGTTCACTATTATGTCCTCCCCGGTCTCAACGGCTTTCGCCAGCATCGCCTCAAGGTAGTCAGGATCAAGCCAGTCGTCGGAATCGATGAAGTAAACATATTCTCCGGATGCGGCTTCAAGTCCGGCATTCCTGGCGGCCGAGACACCACGGTTCTCCGGGAAACGGATAACCTTCAAGCGGGGATCGCTGAAACCGGACAGGACCTCAAGGGAGTTGTCCCCTGAGTGGTCATCCACGCATATGGCTTCCAGGTCAGTAAGCGTCTGGCCAAGGACTGACTCCACGCATTTACCTATGAAGGCCGCGGCGTTGAAAACAGGTATTATTACAGAAACCGTCACAATCTAATCCTTTATTATTCCGAGTGATATCAAGTCATTCGCAAGTGAGTCCGAGAACACCACGGCTCCTCTCTGATTCAAGTGGACAGAGTCTAAGAACAAGGTCGAATCCTCGTAAACCGGCCTTTGGAGATAATCCAGGAAAGGGATCCCGTATTCCTCTGCTATGGACCCGAAGCGGTCCCTGGTTGTGGCCAAGGTGGAATCTTTGAACGAGAGACTTCCGCAGATAGGAGCCTGGACGAGGACTACCTTTATCCCGTCGTTGAGCAAATCAGAGAGATATGTCCGGAATTTCTCTTCTCTGACATGATTCTCAAAGAAATCAAAAGAAGTCTCATTATATCGGCTAAAGGTGCTAGGGTTGAAAGTTAAAAAGCCCCTGATAGGTTTTCTGTCAGAAACATTATCGCCGAACAAATCATCATGATGATAACGGAGAAAAGGGAAAGATTTACGGGCAAAGTACCTGGGTTCAAGTTTGAAAGCATCTTTCAAGAAAGCCGTGTTCCACATCCATGGTAGAAGCTGGCTCTCATAATACTTCATGACCGGAAGAAAAAACCAACAATCGACAAGCTGGACCACCACCGAAGGCTTGTCATTAAATCTGCGATACATGTCATACCGCAATTTCTCTATACTGAAATGTTGCCCTGAGACTCCGATGGAATAAGAAAAAAGACCGGTAATACTATCAATAACAGGTGGGCAACAATCCGTATTAGCTCTTGAATCACCGCATATCAGCAACTCTGCTGATGCCTTGCCTTCCATAACATCTCTCCAAATCACCATATTCAAACCGGAGGAATCACGCAATCGCTTGGAAATAAAGAAATCCAAGGCCAAAGAAATAATCAATAGCCCGGACAGGAACACCAAGACATCTTTCAGAAACCTTTCCACTACATTTTCCAATGGCTCAAATCCTCAGACAACCTCACCACAAGGGTGTCACGAACCATTTTCGCACAGCCAGGCGAAGGGAAAGATGGCATCGCAAGGACTTCATCCATCTTCGCGTAGCGCGAGGAAACATTCTGGTACATGAAGTTGAGAGGGTAGCCGAGAACAAAATGGAAATAATCAGCGTAGGACTCGGGATAAGTCATGCTGAAAGTGTTATAATCCATGAGAGTGTGAAGGCTGGGGTAGCCATATCTAAATTGCCTGACGCTGGATTTGTTGAGGTCGCCGACCAGGACGACACTTGTTTCCCCCGGCTTGTACCCTTCCACGCTCTCGATGGTTCCCAGCAGCCTGGTCATCACCGACAGGGTGGCCTGCGCCTCCAGGTTTTTCCTGAGATATAGAGTATTCGCGAACACTACATTGCCCCAGACTATGAAGGACAAGGCCGCCACGGTAATGCCACGAGCCACTGAAGAAGAGCGCCGCATCTCCGCCAGGGCCAGGACACCGCCATACAGGACGGTATAGGAGAAGATCATCAGCGTGTGAACCATTCCTCCGGTTAAGATGTACACGAAGTTGGCCCCAAATGGCAAGAGAAGCAAAAGCCACGCGGCCATGAGTTTCCTCTTAACCGGAGCGTCAGCCCTGAACAGATAATACAAAACGCAAGCTAGAGCCGTCAGATTGGCGAAACCCCTGAATCTGAGAAGCCGTGTCTCAAGCCTGACGAACGATTTTGAGAACGACTCATAAAGGCCAGCGAACAATTTCGGAATATCCGCCAGTCTCAAGCGAGTCATCTTGTCAAGGCTGTTATAATCTCCGTTGGAAGGCAACTGCGAAAGGTCAAGTCCATAAAAGAGTTTTATGAACAGGACGTATCCTACGAAATAAACCGCGGCACCCACAAGAAAGAACAAGATAATTCTACCCTTGTTTTTCCACACTTTCCCATAGTCAGGTTCGGTCAGCAGTTCCAGTAGAAGACGCAGAAGTATCAGTGTCACCACCACTTGTGCGTAAGCTTGATACAAGGCCAGCGAACAGGCCAGGAACAGCGCGGCCAAGACCCATCCCCACTTGCGGTCACACTCAAGCAACACATAGACCGAAAGAGTCGCGAACATCAAAGCCAGGATATGGAGATCCGTTGCGGTTAATACCGATGCAAAAAGGGATATGAGGACTGGGCTTGTGGCTGACAAGGCACAGAACATAATGACGTGGAGAGGCTTTTTGATACGCAAAATCCTCACCATCAAGATGTTCGCAACAATTAGGAAAGCTGCCGCAAACAAAGCTATCAGGAAAGGCGCTCCGAATCTCCCCCTGAAAAGCAGATATACAGGAGCCAGGTACCGGCCAAGATACGCCTGCCAGTTGGCATCATACTGCAAAACCTTGAGTGAATCGTGGTTGAAACCGGTATTGAACCAACGGAAGGCATGGGCAGCAGTGAGAAACACGGCGGTCCATATCGCCACTATCCGGTTCCTTTTATCCCCCGGCTTTATGAGATTGTCAAAGAAAGAGATGATAGCTTGTCTGTCCATATCAGATTTCCCGGACAAGTGACCTCAGACAATCAGCGTTGCGGAAAATGTCGGGAGTCAGGATGATCTTGTAAAAATCCAGGGAGCTGAGCGAGCGTATGACCCAGAGCATGAACTCCTGGTCGGTCTGCCTCTGCTTCAAGCCGGCGCACCACATCTGGAACAGGGTCGAGTGCGCCATATGGGTTATCGCTCGGTTCTTCTCGGCCGGGTCGCACAACTCGAACCTTGGCTCTGAGGCTTCCGGGGATATCTCCGGGAAAACACAGGCCCTGACCGGATAACGCCATCTGACCTGATCTCGGAAATCCGTTATGTCGAACAGGTATTTCCCCTTGAAAGGTCCGACCCCCATGAACTTCGCTTTGCCCAGACCGTCGTACAACTTGTCGTACATAAAGGGCGACAGGGTGACCATCGAATAAATGGGAGACGCCGCGAGGCCTTCCTGGCCCCGCTCGAGAATGAGATAATCCTCCGAGACGAAGTCAAAGCCCTTGAGCATGGCGGTGACGGCGAGCGTGGACTTTCCCTTCTGTCCCCGGGCGCACAGCAGCAGGCCTTTCCCATCCAGACCTATGCATGCCCCGTGGACAAGTCTCGCCGAAGGGTCGTCGTTCAATATCCTGAAAAGCATCTGGACGAAAAGATGGCCTTCGGAAATCCACTTCTCAGGCTCATAAGAAGCGGTCCCGTAATAATATTCGTTTCCGGATGCGAGATAGACGGTCCCGCCCTCCATGTTGACTTGTCCGGAAGGGTATCTTTCCGAGATCGCCTTACTCTCATCGATGTCACGATGGACCTTGAACACGACATATTCTTCCTCCTCCCCGATGATCTTCCCGCAGCCGACCATATTCTGGGCAAAACCCCTGACATCCGGCTCCTTCCACAAATAAATCGTGGCATCCGGATTATCGGTCCGGGATGTGATGACCCATCCCAACTCCCTCCGGATCAGTTTCCAGGCGTCGGGATCCCCGATGACGACACGGACGGTTTTCCGTCCGGCAAGGTCGAGATAGCATTCGTCCTCCCCGGACAGGCCGCTGGTTATCCGCCCTCGCAGACCGTCCAGGATACATCTCCAGTTCTCTATAGCAAAATCCTCTGTCATACCTTGTCTTTAATCCACCATGATCCGTCAAGAATTTCCTCAATCTTCGGATAATACCCATCCCGGCATACCCTGGCTATCATCTTGAGATGTGGCATTTTCCCATAACGGGCGGTGAAAGACCCATAATCCGGACTGGTTACGAAAGCCTTCATCATATAAGCGTCCATTGCTCCGTAGAGCATCGGGCAGGCGCGCACATCCCCCTCTACATCCTCGAAGAAACCCTTCAGGAAAGAGAACCGCTCCGGTGTGTCCACAACGAGCTTTTCCAATGTGTAATAGCGCCTTGCAGCCTGTGGAGGGATATTCCTTCTGTGAAGCTCATCCAGGAATATCCTGAAATTCTCAAAGTGGCGGAAGACCGCGTCAGGTTGCCTGACCAGCGATCCCTCCCTTTGGTAATAGTGATAGAACGGCCCGTTGAAGATGTAGCTCCGTTCCTGAAGGATCTCAGCCATGGCCGTGAAATAGTTATCCTCCACTCCGCCTTTCAGGAGAGGCGAACGGATGCCCTGGTCTTTAATGTATTGAAGCCTGTACAAACGGCACCACACCGTAGGGAAGAAGCTGGACTGCACCGTCACCGGCTTGTAATATCCGGCCTCCTCGTGGACGAATCCGAACCGTCCGCAATGACGGCGCTTGGAAGGATCGTCATACTCCAGGTACCAGTTGCCGTTGATGACCACATCCTGTCCGGTTCGCTCTGCCGCCGAGAACATCGCCTCAAGGTAGTCAGGGTCGATCCAGTCGTCAGAATCCATGTAATAGAGGTACTTCCCCTGAGCCTGGTCGATGGCGAGATTCCGGGCATACGGGACGCCATGGTTCTCCGGAAGGGTGATCACCCTGATCCTCCCATCCTCCGCCGCACAGCTTCTAAGCAGCTCAGGGGTCCCGTCAGTCGAGCCATCATCAACGCATAATATTTCCAAATCACGGAAAGTCTGCCGCAGCACCGAGTCAAGGCAGCGGGAAAGATATTTCTCTGTGTTGTAAACCGGTATTACTACCGATATAGCAGCCATAGGATATTATTCTGGTTTCCAGCCTTCGTCGACATCCACCTCATGGATCGGGTCGGCGAAAAGGAGCTCCTGGACATCTTTGTACTCATTACAAAGCGGCACGAAATCGTCCTTCCTGGCGATCTCGGGATCAATCACAGCCGTCCTCGGCTCTTTCCCTTCCACAGGAATAACTATCTCGAATCCGACCAGAGAGGAGATGAATGTCTCGAAAAGACTCTCGAACTGATCGGGGACTCCCGGGATGGCTTTTACCGCGGAAAGGATCTCCCCGGTTGATGAACCTTCCTGGAGATTCTCGTAGATGGCGGTCCCGAATTCGTTAAAGCCATAATAAATACCTGTGGTTGAATTGATTATAATAGCCGTTCCATCGGTTATGTCCGCAAACATCCTCGCCTCGTCAAGCTGATAATTACGAGATTCCATAAGTATTGTATATCGTTTTATTCATTAAAATGCAAAATTAACGAAAATATTTGAATAATGCGCACAATCTCTCTCTCAAACCCTTGGGAATATGATAATACATAAACCTGAAAACCACCGTCTCAATGACCCGGACACAGTCCGTCAGGCGGTTGCGGTACTCCCAGCGACGGGGAGGCTTGAAACCCGAATTCACCATCGCCTCGAGTTTGCGCACCTCCTCAGCATACATTTCGCCCCTTGTCTCAACCGTGCTCCAATGGAGGAAATAACGTCCCAGGGTGTCTCGCATCTTATAAGGATACCGATACGACAGGCGTCCTCTCGAGATGTCCGCCTTGATGGAATCGCAAAGAGGATAGTAGCAGAACAGGTGTTTGTAGCTGATCGCAGGAGGATAACCGAGGATCGAACTCGCCAAAGCGAAAATCGGTTCATCAATCGGATTCGTGGAAGGATAGGTGGGGAACCGGAACATGTCATAATTGTCAAGGATGTACCCGCATGCCGAGGAGAAGGTCTTAAGTTTCCCCTTCCTGAAAAAATACAGCCCGCCCTGAAGGATCATCGTGAATTTCACTTTATCTTTGAACGGGCCGGCATCATCCCTTTGGAACCAGCCGTCGGATGTGCCGAAAGGATAGGAATAGCCTACAGAAGAGAAATCCCCGGCTCCCTCAAAGGCCTTCCACAAACCGTTCAGATCCCTGTAAGCCAGGCAATCGGCGTCGATGAAGATGGTCTCGTCATACGGAACCAGGTCAGGAAGACGCAGTTTGTCCAGGAAGGAATAACAAGGATTCTCGATCACGATCACATCGTCGAACTCGGAGGTGATAGCGTTCTGTTGGTCGCAAACTATCGCGAAAGGCAAGGGCTCTGGGGAAAACAAGCGGTACGACCGCAGCAAGTTCCGGGCTATCTCATAATAATGAGGTTTCCCTGTGGCTATAGTGATGAAGCCGCGTGTGATCTCTGACGAATTATTCATAATACCGGAAGTCTGACTCGTAATAGACTGATTTACCTACTGAAAGCACTGGAAGGCTGTCCGAGACCGGATTGAGGATATGCCATGGAGACAGTTTCCCGTCGGCCTTGTTGGCCACGATATGGATGTCGCAGGCAGGGGTGCTGCCCTGAAGCAGAAGAACCGCCGTACGGGAGGATACCGTGTCAACAGCGACACTTGCCACCATCACAGCGTGGCCGTATTTCTCGCCGGGACGGTCTTCAGCCGCATAAACGATCAAATCTCCCGGAGCCACTTCCGAGGGGTTTCGCACTGGCAATGAATTCCTCAGCGAACCCGTATTGGCGTATTTGAACACCTTCCGGAGGTAATTGTCCAAAAGCGGCCTGCAGGCTCCGTACCGGTAACGGAGTGTCTTACCTGCAGTGTCGTAGAAACGTATCTCGCGGAAACGGCCCTCCCCGTAAAGATACTCCGCCCGAAGGCGCATGCAGACATCCGCGCACTGCTCGTCAATGCCGATCAGCGGATAGTCAACCACACGGAAACAATTGTCCAGCATATCCTCCGCAGCATCCCCATTGAAGCGGGTCAAGACAGAATCCGGCCTGGCCAAAGGCAAGTCCCCGATAAAAGAACCGAAACCACTCCCGGATTCCTCCACGATCCTGAATCCCTCCGGAGCCTCTATGTCCGAGATCCGTCCGAACGGGGCAGGGCGGGAGGCCTTCTCCGGCCAGGGCCTGAACATATAGCAAAGAGCCCAGAAAGCCACCACTGGCAGAATAATTCCGAAGGCCTTCTTTGGAGCAGGGGCAGAATCATCCAGAAACTGGACAAAGAACAATGCGGTGAAGTTGAAGACATCGAACGGGGAATGCTCCATCATACCTCCGGCGGCGACGCAGATACTGATCGCCAGAAGCAGCGGGTCTCCCCTCTTGCCGATCATATAAAAGAGCCATGAGAGCAAAGCCAAGGCGATGACCGCCACGACCACTCCTGAGCATAGGAAGACATTCAGGTAAACGTTGTCGATAACCAATCCGTGCGGAGTGTCACCCCGGAACCAGGTTGACAGGCCGAGGTGTTGCCCGAAGGGGCTCAGTCCATATTTCCCGAAAACCATGGCCGGAATTGAGAAACGACTCTCGAAAGAATTGGAGCCATAGCCGGGTCCATAGTGGGCTGCCAGGACGACGGACAGCAGAAGGCAGGCGGACGGAATCAAGGCGAGCAGCCAAGGTGCGATCCTTTCCCTTTTGGCAAAAGAATAGACAAGAGGCATGAAGAGAAGCAGGAACGCCTGCGTCAGACTCAAGGTCGAGCAAAAGACTATCGCTGCCGCGGCCCAGCAAACGCCCCATATCATCATTTCCCTCCGTTCCTTTGAGATATACAGTCCCAGGAACACGGCGAATACCGCGAGAATGGAAAGGATATTCGGGTTGCTGATGCCAAAAGATGATCCCCGAAGGGCTCCCATGTGCGTAAACACAGGTTCAGTCCAACCCAACGCGAGTGTCAACGGCCCCATCACTATTGTGACCAAAAGGCAGGCAAGCATGACTCTCAAGGATATCCTGATGTCAGTATCCATCGAGGATGCCGTTATCAGCGCCAGCGGATACAGAAGAAGCGTATTCGCGTCATTGAAAGTCATTGTCGATAGTTTCAGGACGGCGAGCAGGGAGAGACTGGCTACCGTATAGACCGGGCGGCGGGGAAATAGCGACAGCAGATGAAGGTAAAGCATCCCGACTCCAAGGATCCTGGCGACTGTCCGGAGCTCTTCGACAGCATCCGGCATGGCGGCGGTCTCACAGAACCATTTGATCCTCAGCAGGGATAAGGCAAGCCCCGCATAGAACAGCCACCTACACCGTATCCATGAAATGACGTTCGACACGGTTGAAGATGATAATAGACACGAAGAGCATCACGACCATGAACACGAAGCTGTACAAGAGTCCTCCCCAGGAAAGCGATCCGTTTCCAAGCACTCCGTACTTGAAGGCCTCGAAAATCGGGGTAAGGGGGTTGAGCCTGATGGCCCAGCCATACTTCTCGCCAGCCACACTCAACGGATAGATGACAGGTGTCGCGTACATGAGAAGCTGGAGTCCGAAGCCGACCAGGTGCCTAAGGTCACGATACTTGGAGGTAAGGGACGAGACTATCAGTCCCCACGACATGGCGTGGAAAGCGAGCATGAGCACCAGCACAGGGAACAGGAAGGCGGCGGAGTTGATTGACACCGGCCCACCGATAGCGGCATAGTAGATATAGACCGAGATGAACAGCAGAAGCTGGATCACCATCTTTATGAGATTCGATGTCAGCGAGGCGAGCGGCACCACCAGCCTCGGGAAATAGACTTTGCCGAATATTCCCGCATTGTCGGAAAACGTGTTGCTGGAGCCATTGAAGCACGAGCTGAAATAATTCCAGAGAGTGATGCCCGAAAGATAGAAAAGCGGCTGTGGCACACCGTCTGTCGAGATTCCTGCCAAGCCACCGAACACGAACATGTACATGATGGTCGTGAATATCGGCTGGATGAAAAACCACAGCGGACCGAGAACCGTCTGCTTGTAGACAGTGACGATGTCGCGCTTGATGTACATGTACCACAAGTCGCGGTACCTCCATATGCCTTTCAGGTCGACATCCAGGAGCCGTTTCTCAGGCTTGATGACCAATGTCCATTCTTTTCCCTTTTCCTTCTCCATGCCTGCTTTCCCTCTGTCAAATAATCTCCCTCAAGGCGAGCACATTCTCCTCCTTCGTCGCCCAGCTTGTAACGAAACGGACCGCAATGCGGTCTTCATCAACTGGACACCAGTCTTCGAACCGGACCTTGGCATGGAGCTCAGCGGCCCTCTGCCTGGTCATGATGAAGAACTGCTGGTTCGTGGGAGAGTCAATGAAAGTCCGGTAGCCCTTCTCCAGGAATATCCCTTTAAGAATCGAGGCCATCTCGTCCGCATGCCGCGCTATCCTGAAATACAGCCCGTCGGTGAACAGGGTGTCGAACTGGAGTCCCAGCATCCGTCCCTTGGCCATCAGCGCGCCATGTTGCTTTATAGTGGTGAAAAAATGTGCCGGAGCGGCGTGGGTGAACACTACAGCTTCCCCGAACAGGGCCCCGACCTTGGTGCCGCCGATGTAAAAAACATCGCAAAGAGAAGCGAACTCCTTGACGGAAACATCGTTAGACCCACTCATAAGGCCATATCCGAGCCTCGCCCCGTCGATAAACAGGGGAAGAGAGTACTTCCGGCACACCGCCTGGATAGACCGAAGCTCAGCCTTTGAGTAAAGGGTTCCGTACTCTGTCGGAAAAGAGATGTACACCATCCCTGGAATGACCATATGCTCATAAGTGCCATCGGCATAAAACGCCTCCAGATAGGCTTCCAACTCGGTCGCGTCCATCTTTCCGCCATGATCAGGCAAGGTCAGCACCTTGTGGCCTGTGTACTCCACGGCCCCGCTCTCGTGGACTCCGATATGGCCTGTATCGACAGCCACGACACCCTGGTATTCCCTCAAAAGTGAAGCTATCACGGTGGAATTGGTCTGGGTTCCTCCAACCAGGAACCAGACATCAGCGTCGTGGACTGCGAACGCCTCCCTTATCTTGGCTTTGGCACTCTCGCAATAGTGATCAAGCCCGTATCCGGGAGTCTGCTCCATATTAGTCTCCGCCAGGCGGCGGATTATGCTCTCATGCGCTCCCTCGGTGTAATCGCTCTCGAATGAAATCATTTTGGATTCCTGAATATATCATTACGCGAATATAACTATTTTCATGATTTGAGGCGTTTTCAACATCCCCTGTTGATAACTTTTCTTTTCTCATGGGCAGGCCTTGCTTGCTCCTCTCGGAGTTTCTGTCTAATTTAGCATGTTTTTGAAACGATAAATGAACATCAAATAATTAAAAACCAAACTCATGAGAAAATCACTGCTTATCCTCCTGTCATTCGTCCTCGCCCTCGTGGGCTGCAAGTACGATGACTCGAGTCTCTGGGAGGAGATCAATGCCCAGAAAGCCAAGCTCACGACTCTGGAGGGCACTGTCTCGACAATGAACTCCAACATCGGGGCTTTGCAGTCCCTCGTCAATTCCCTTCAGAGCAAGGTGACTGTCAATTCAGTCACCAAGAACGGGAACGGATACCTCATCTCATTCTCGGACGGCAACACAGCCCGGATTGAGAACGGTTCGGACGGAAAAGACGGGGAAACACCCCAGATCAGCGCCAAGGCCGACGCCGAAGGCAACTACTTCTGGACGGTCAACGGGAAGTGGCTGCTCGACTCAAGCGGAGCCAAGGTCTCCACCAGCAACACCCCCAAGGTGAAGATCGAGGATGACCAGTGGATGGTCTCTTACGACAACGGCACCAACTGGACCAAGGTCGAAGGCCAGGGGCCTTACGCCTCCGGACTGTTCAAGACCGTGGAGACAACTGAGAGCGATGCCGTATTCACCCTGAACGACGGCACCGTGATCACCGTGCCTCTGACCAGTGCCGCCAAGAAGCTCCAGCTCGTGTTTGACGAGACTGTATTCGCTAAGATGCGTAATGGCGAGCTGCTCAGCACAGCTTACAAGATCATCGCCCCTGAAGGAGCGAAGGTCGAGCTCGAGACCTTCGAGAGCACCGGCTGGACAGTCACTTTACACAAGACCGATAACCTGTCGGGCAGGATCTCGATCAAGGCTCCTTCCAAGGTCACCGACTCCAAGATCCTCTTCCTCCTCACCGACGACCAGGGAGGCTCTTTCGTCAAGATAATCAATATAGGTCTGAATGAGAGCGAGAAGCCTATCGTCAAGACCAGCTATGATGTCAGCTACACCGGAGGTGAGCTCGTGATCCCGATCATGTCCTCCACCGCCACCATCGGCGATACCGGTAATGATTGGATGGAAGTCATCGAAGTTGGCGACCAGGTTGTCCTCAAACTTGCGGAGAACGAGTCCTACGACTGGAGGACCGCCAGGGTGACCCTTGAGGACGGTACTGTAGTCACCATCACCCAGCTGACCAAAGACGCCCTCTTCCTCACGAAGAATGTCATCAAAATAGACGGAAGACGCCAGATCGTCGCTGTGCCGGTCAACACCAACATAACCGGGATCACCACCACGATTAAAGAAGGATCCGACTGGCTTTCCGCCACCCCGTCGACAAGAGCCCTCTCGCAGAAGATATTCAGTTTCACCGCCAAGAGAAACACGACCGAAGAGGAAAGGACCGCCAAAGTCGAGTTCAGCGGCAAGGGTATCACCCAGACCTGTTCGATAATACAGAGCGTGTTCGACGGCGATCCCTCGATGGATGTCACCGAGGCGGCGGCAGCCGAGGAAGGCGAGGAAATCGAGCTGAAGGAGTCCCTCGTCGTATCCGTTACCAAGGACGGCTATGTGGTCACTGACGGGAGCAATTACCTCTTTGTCAAGGACGCTTCCAACCTCTCCTCTTTCAGCACTTCTTCCTTCCCTGGTGACTATGTCAAGTTCAAAGCTACCGCCACGACCCTCAACGGCATGCCCGCTCTCGGTTCCGTCGAAGACTTCGAGGTCACCAAGACTGGCGGCACATTCAAGATAAGCGGTCCAGAGTTCACCTCATCCTTCTCTTCCAACGTGCCCGCCGCAGTCACCATCAACGGCGCCGCCTTGACCAAGGACAAGTCAGGCAACTACAACCTGGCCGTCCAGGGCTACCCGAAGAAGCTTGTCATCTACAAACCGGCGAGTTACGCCACTCTTGACAGCTTCGTTCCTTCCAAGTTCACCATGACAGGTATCTACTACGGAGAGTCCGATGGAACCGCCTACATCATCTACAATGACCGCAAGGCAAGCGAGCCGCTCGTCAATGACGGCGACCAGGTCAGCGTGTCCACCTTCATAGCCCAGGCCGACAAGAACATGACGCTCAAGGTCGGTCCCGGCCTTGTTGTCGCCGCTGGAGCCACCAGCTTCCTCATGGAGCAGGACGGCGCCAGGGTTCTTGTTTTCCAACCGGGCACCAATCCGAAAGTCGGTGATATGGTGGTCGTGGAAGGCAAATACACTGAATATCAGGGAGAGCCCCAGGTCAACTCCGGAGCGAAAGTCACTATCAACTCCAGCGGGAACTCCGTGACACACCCCGCCGCCGCTGATATAACTTCCACATTCGGGTCTTATTCCTCATCAGACAGGGAGTTCGTGACCTTCTCGGGTACACTCAACATCTCCGGCAACTACTACAACATCAATGTTGACGGATCAACCACCGTTACCGGCAGCATGTTGAAACCCGCCGAAAACATCTCATCTCTGAATGGTAAGGAAGTCACTGTCAAGGGTTACTACATCTACCATTCTGGCCAAGGCAAATATCTCTATGTCATCGCCACAGAGATCAACGGCATTTCCCTCGTCGGCCCTACCGGCTCCGGTGGCGGTGATGAACCCGGTGGTGACAACCCCGGTGGCGGTGGTAATATAGAAGGTGGAACGATCTCTTGGGATTCCGCCTCAGCATGGTCGGGAATCGGGGAAAAAGTAATCTCCTTGACTGCCGGCGATTACACCATCACCATCGATAAACAAAACGGCGGTACCAACCCGACCGTCAACGCCTCAGCCAATGACTGCCGTGTTTACGCCAAGGGAACTGTCACGATCACAACTACCGGAGCGGCTATGACGAGCATTGTTTTCAACATCTCCACCCAAGGTAAGAGGAGACTCGCTCCTATCACAGCCAGTACCGGAACTATCGCGAAACAGAATGTAGGTGACGGTACTGTTTCCTGGTCTGGATCAGCGACTTCCGTCACTTTCACTGTTGGAGAGAAAGCGAATTACGGCTCCGACGGTGCGACTAAGGCCGGACAGTTTGACTTCAGCAGCATTGAGATCAACTAATAACCACTATCCATCATTAAAGAGGCGCCCCAAACGGAGCGCCTCTTTTTATCTGCCCGTGGAAGCGATCAACTCTTTAAGGTGAGCGTTGAACGCGGATTGGGAGATGAGATTCTCAAGGGTCGTGTGCATCCGCCAGCGCCAGTAATGTCGGGGATTGGCCGGCACATTGATTCTCTCGTCAGCCGGGTTGCCCTGATAACGGACCGCCCCGTCAATCGACAGCCAATCCTGCAAAGGCAATACGCAAAGCATTGAAGGCGACTCAAGATGCTGCCTCACGATCCGCTCGCAAATCCACGGCTCACAGACAGAGGGAGCAAGTCCCTCGCAGTGGAGCATCTCGTGGAAATACCTGGAAGTCAGCTCCCTGTCCTCTTCCCACCAGGCCCGCAGCGAAGAAGTGTCATGCGACCCGGTCGTACAAACTGAAAGATAAGGATACGTCGCTGGGTTACCAAAGGTATCCTCCGGGGACTTCGGCATCCTCTGCACCTCAAGCGACAGGATCTTAAGCTCGTCCATCACCTCGGGGACACAAGCCGGGATCATTCCGAGATCCTCTCCACAGGCGAGCATGCCGGTGGAATCCAGCAGGGCGGGAAGCTTGCGCATAGCCGTCTCTTTCCAGAAAGAGTTGTGGCGGCGATAGAAGAAATCATTGTAAAGATTGTTGTACTCATCCTTATGCCACTGGTCCAAAGCCTCGAAAGCGGCCGTCTTCTGGGATGAGATACGAGGATGATACCAACCAGGACGGTGCGGGTCCGGTACAAAAAGATCGGTGTCGGGATCGAATCCCCGGTTCCGAAGCTCGTCGGCGGAGTAAGGCAACGCCGGATTGAAATGTCCGAGCAAACCCGACTTGATGCCCAGAGGAATCTCCCAAATGCGGAAGAAACCGAGGATATGGTCAATCCTGAAAGCGTCGAAATACTCGCTCATCTTCCCAAGGCGAGCCTTCCACCAACCATAGCCGTCCTTGGCCATCTCCTCCCAGTTGTAGGTCGGGAAGCCCCAGTTCTGGCCGTCTTCGGAGAAAGCGTCCGGCGGTGCTCCCGCCTGAGAGTCAAGGTTGAAGAGCTCGGGGTACTGCCAGGCGTCCACACTGTCCCGGCTGATTCCGATCGGCAGGTCTCCCTTGATGGCAATGCCTTTGGAATGGGCATACGCAACGGCATCCTTAAGCTGCTTGTCAAGGCAGAACTGTTCCCAGCAATAGAAATTCATTTTCTCCTCATGGACCTTGCGGAAAGCTTCCACTCCGCTCTTTGAATACACGCTCAGCTCAGTCCACTTTCCGAACTCCGGAGTGCAGTTAAGATCCCTCAGGACACAGAAGGCCGCATAAGGAACCAGCCAATGTTCATTTGCGGAATAGAATGACTTATATTCCTCACTCTCAAGAGCTTCCACACCAACGGTCTGGAATGCGGCCTGCAGGAGACGGGTCTTCTCGTTGTTGACCCTCTCGTAATCTATCTGTGCGAGAGAGTTCAGTTCCTTCTGGAGAGCCTTGTATTCCTTGGTTTTCTTGACCCCGGCTTCCGGAAGGGAGATGAACTGCGGATGGAGGGCGAAAGTCGAGTTGGCGTTGTAGGGATATGAGTCCGTCCAGGAGCGGGTCATCGTAGTATCGTTGATAGGAAGGATCTGGATGATGCTCTGCCCCGTGGCAGCCGCCCAATCGACAAGTTTCTTGATATCCTTGAATTCTCCGACTCCGAAGCTGTCCTCAGACCTGAGCGAGAAGACCGGAATGGCTACTCCAGTTCCCCTCCAGGGCTGACGGTCAAAGACCGGCTCGGCTTCCCTGACCACAAGAAGGGTCCCTTCCTTGGCGGGGCAAGCGAGCCTCCTGTTAGGACCGGACTCCCAGACCTTTGGCGCTCCTATCTTCTCATCCAAAATAACAAACTTATATTCAGAAACTTCCTGCGAATCCAGCGTAACTCGCCAGAGTGGTCCCTCAGCGAGCGGAATGAACTTCTTCCAGTCATCGAACAGAGCCCCAGACCCGGTTATCGCCAGCGTCTCGCCCCTGCGTACCGCAGGTGCGGCGACAACGAGAGTCAAGTCTCCGGAACGCCTTTTAGCAGCGGGAGACTTTCCTCCAAAGATGACGTCAGTGAAGGCCTTAGTCCAGAACGGGGCGTCAGAAGGGCGGTCATTCCAACGGTCCCTAACCTCGACGGAATTGATTCTCTTCGAGGAAGGAATATTCAACCTGTGACCTGCCCATTCCCGGCGGACGGTTTTCCCGTCACGCTTTAGGACGAAGCCGTATTCAACGACCTTCCAGGTGGACGGGACCTTGACTTCCGTCACCCAGACACCATTCGACACATAACTCATCGGGGTCTCCTTGCCGTCTGGCCAGAGATATGAGAGAGATTCCCCCGGGACAGTGTAATATTCAATACTTAATGTGATACGCATAACAAAAACCGGCGGCCTATTTCCGCCATTATCCCGCAATATAGCCAAAATATCCGAAAATGGTTATATTCGCGGTCACAATCGGTCACACACATTTCCATGGACAGGAACGAGATAGAGATCATGGCTCCGGCGGGGAACTTCGAGTGCCTTGCGGCGGCGATAGAGGGCGGTGCGGACTCGGTCTATTTCGGAGTCGGCCGGCTGAACATGCGTTCGCATTCCGCCAACAATTTCTCTCCGGAAGACCTTCCCGAGATCACACGGATTTGCCGGGAGGCCGGTGTGAAGACGTACATGACCCTCAACATAGTCTTGTACGAAGAGGATCTGGAGCCGATGCGCGAGGCGCTCGATTCCGCCAAGGCGGCCGGTGTGGACGCCATCATCGCCTCCGACATGGCCGCAATCAGTTATTGCCGTCAGATCGGTCTTGAAGTCCACGCCTCGACCCAACTGAATGTCTCCAATATCGAGGCCTTGAAATTCTGGGCAAAGTTCGCTGATGTGATCGTCCTCGCCAGGGAATTGAACCTTGGGCAGGTGAAGAAGATCTCGGAAGCCATTGATAACGAGAGGATAACCGGTCCTTCCGGGAATCTTGTCCGTCTTGAGATGTTCGCCCATGGCGCCCTTTGCATGGCCATATCCGGGAAATGCTACCTAAGCCTCCACAACTGCGGTCATTCAGCCAACAGGGGCGACTGCTACCAGATATGCAGGAGGGGTTACCACCTTACCGACATCGAGACAGGCGAAGGCCTAAGGATAGACAACCGCTACATTCTCTCTCCAAAGGACCTCTGCACGATAGAGTATCTCGACAAGATGGTCGAGGCGGGAGTGAAGGTGTTCAAGATTGAGGGAAGGGCAAGGTCCGCCGAATATGTGAAAAGAGCCGTCGGGTGCTACCGCAAGGCCGCCGATGCCATTTGCGACGGCACCTTCACGCCGGAGCTTGCTGGCGGCTTGAAAGAACGGCTGGCTGAAGTGTTCAACAGGGGTTTCTGGGACGGATGGTACCAGGGCGGAAAGATGGCCCAGTGGAGCGAGATATACGGGAGCCACGCCACCCGGCGGAAGACCTATTTCGGGAAGGTGACCAACTGGTACGACCGTTTGGGTGTCGCCGAGGTCCTTATTGAGTCATATTCCCTGAAGGTGGGCGACGAGTTCCTGGCGATTGGCCAGACAACCGGGGTCTATGAAGGCCGGGTCGAAGAGATCCGCGTCGATCTGAAGCCCGTAAGCGAGGCACGCAAAGGCGACCTCTGCTCAATTCCCGTGTCTTTCCCTGAGGATTGGAAGGGTGATAAGAAGCTTCGCCGTGGCGACAGGCTCTACCTCTGGGAAGAGGCTGCAGGCGAATGAACAAATCTTCTCGGCCCCTCAATCGAGCGCCAATAGTCAGCATCGAAGTCCGAAGGATGCCTATACGGCCCCTCGTGGTCGATCTTGAACTCCAGATATGTTATCTTGTACCCCTGCGACAGGAACATCCTCTCGTAGAACGTCTGCACCTCGTACAACGCTGATGACCTCCCGGCGGGTGGAGGTGTCCCCCCGTAAAGATCAGTCGTGGCATCAAGGATGGTGAGGCCATTCTCGAGGGCCACAGCCTTGGAATATTCGTGGAGGAAACGGCTGTCTGTCTTGAGGTGGATTATACCGCCGGGCTTCAGGAACCTCCGGTAACGTTCAAGGAAAAGCGGGCTGGTCAGACGGCTATTCTCGCTCTTGAGCTGAGGATCCGAGAACGTCAGCCAAATCTCACTGACCTCCCCGGGGCCGAAAAAAGCCTCGATGAACTCTATCCTCGTACGCAGGAACGCCACATTCGGAAGTCCCTCCTCAGTCGCGGTTTTGGCCCCTCGCCAAAGCCTCGCCCCCTTGATGTCAACCCCGATGTAGTTGCGGTCCGGCACCCTTTTGGAAAGATCGATCGTATATTCCCCCTTCCCGCAGCCAAGTTCAAGGACTATCGGCTGGTCCTTTTTGAACATCAATGAGTTCCAATGTCCCTTTATAGGATGGTCATGGAGCCGGAGACCAAGCGAAGGATCCCCGCTCTTGTCCAATATCGCCGAAGCGTCAGGCTGCAGAAGGCAGGAGAATGTCTCGTTCTCCGCGAATTTTCTAAGTTTATCGTGTCCCATCAGTTTATCTTCAGTACTACACCCAATCCCCTGATAGCTTCCGAGTCATTGAGGATCCTCGCCTTCAGACGCCACTGCCCGACTTCCGGAATATCCAGCCTGCCGGAATACCCGGTGACAATATCCCGCTTGAAATATGACTCCCCGGAATAGTCCCCAATCCGCACTGAGGCCGTGTCTGTAAAGATCGAGTCCGAAGGGGAGAACCACCTGAGATCCAGGAGTATATCTTCCATCGGCAAAGCTTTGAAACCATTCCTCTCAAGCCTGGTGAAAAAGTCCATCCCGTATGTGGCCGAACTGTCCGACAGGTCAAGATAGAATGAATACGTGTCACCATATTCAGCATTCTCCCTCAAGACAAAGAACTCGCGGGAGGATGGCCTGGCGCAAGATGCCGCAAGTAAAGCCAGGACAAAGAGAAAGACACGCCCTCTCATCACCGGTCAGGAACGCTCCTTGGAAGGCCGTTGCCCCTTGCCGCCATTCCGGCCGTTACGGTTACGGTTCTTGTTCTTCGACTTCTTGGGCTTGTCGAAACGGGTGATGCTATCGTCCCCCACGGCGGAGATAAACTGCGGACCGATAGGCTCCGGATCGTTCTTCAGGGACTCCGGTTTCTCCCCATTCCGGTTCATCATGATTATCTCCCTGACCTCGTAAGCCTTGAGCGGATACACATTGGTCAGGGAACCCTTCTCATATGAGAAATACATGGTCTCCTGGAGGATGTCCGTCTTCACGAGATACGCCGGCCCATCCTCAAACTCAAGCGGTTCAGTGACCTTGGGGATCCTCGACTGGGCATCCATGTAATTGGCGACCTCATAGTTGAGGCAGCATTTGAGCTTGCCACACTGGCCGGCCAGTTTCTGCGGATTCAGGGACAGGTCCTGAACTCTCGCCGCAGAGGTGGAAATGGACTGGAAATTGGTGATATAGTTGGCGCAGCATAGCTCGCGGCCGCAAACTCCCAGACCTCCGATCAGACCGGCTTCCTGCCTGGCACCTATCTGCTTCATCTCAATCCTGATGCGGAACTCCTCCGCATAGACCTTGATGAGCTGGCGGAAATCCACGCGTCCGTCGGCGATATAATAGAAAATCGCCTTGGTGCCGTCCCCCTGAAACTCAACATCCCCGATCTTCATGTCGAGGCCCAATTCCGCGGCGATCCTCCTGGCCTGGATCATGGTGTCCTGCTCCCTCGCAATGGCTTCCTGCCATTTAGCGATGTCGAAGGGTTTCGCCCTGCGGTAAATCTTCTTCAACGTAGCCGTCTCAGGATCAACGCCTTTGCATTTCATCTGGCGGCCCACAACAGGCCCCTCAAGGGTGACTATCCCGAGGTCATGACCATTGGCAGCCTCGACAATCACGAGGTCCCCAGTCTTGATCCCCTGTCCAGAAGCATTGACATATATCCCTTTCCGGGTATTCTTGAAACGGACCTCGAAAAGATCCTTGTACTGTTCCTGGGTCACACCTTTGAGCCAGTTGTACGACTCAAGCTTGCAGCATCCCTGGCGGTACTCGCAATCGTACTCGCCGGTCTCGCTTTCGCGGGTCACGGTACATCCCCTGCTGCAATCGAATTTTATGGTCTCGTTATCTCTGTTCTCCATCCCGAAGGTCAATAAATTGAGTACAATCTCCCCACAAGATCGCAGAAAAGTATCTTCTGGGACACATTCCTGTCGATGAGAAGCCTCGCCCTGTCAAGACAGGACAACGCCTGCCTGGGGAAACTCTTCTTGCACTTGAGTGCTAAAGCGGTCAGCCTGTCCTTCTCCCCCGGAGTCACTCCGGCGATCGAAGGCAGCTCCTGCTGAATAAGGAAAATCTTGCGGAGACTCTCCGACGCGAATTTACAAAAAGCTTTCTGTTTTTCCCGCGAGCCTAGTCCAGAGAGAGTGTCACCGAAAGATAAGGCAGATATAAGATCCTTTGAATCAATAGCTTCCATAAGCCCGGAGAATATCTCCAGTTGCTCGTCGTAGTCTTCTTTACCGCCAAGGTAGCGAAGCGCCTCACCCACACTTCCCCCCGCCACGAGAGCGGCGGCTTCAGCCTCGTCCCGATCTTTGCCGAACATGGAGACCAGTGTCCCGGAGACTTCCTCCTTCGAGTACGGGAGAACCCTGAGCGCCTGGCACCTGGACGAGATGGTCTGCAGAACCTTTTCCGGGGCGTGGGTAATCATTACGAACACGGTTTTCTCCGGGGGTTCCTCAATGGCTTTCAGGAGCCTGTTGGCGGCGGTGGCGTTCATCTTCTCCGGGAGATATACCACCACGGCCTTCCACCCTCCTTCCACCGGAGAAAGATATACTGTCTCAAGGACTTCCCTTGCCTCAGCGTTATTGATGGCCGTCTGTTTGCCCTCAATACCGAAAGCGTCATCCACCTCTGTCTCAAGGGCATAGGGATTGGTCTTCATCAGATCCCGCCAATATCCGAGGAAAAGCTCCGCCCGGAGCTTGTCCACCTTCTCGTTCACCTTGGAGCCAGAAGCCACCGGATAAACATAATGCACATCCGGATGGATCAGGCCGGAAACCTTGTGCTCACTCCCCAGCAACTCACCAAGGAACGCGAGCGTCAAGGCCATCGCCCCGCAGCCGTCATTCTCGTAGAGCATCAAGGCGTGGGGGACCCGACCCTCCCGGATCATGCCCTCAAGCACCTGGGCGGCGCCCTTGCTCCCTATGATGTCTCCAAGTCTCATTTATCCCTGCGCGCGGTGAAACCAGCGATTTCCGAAAGATAATCTTTTTCCATGGAATCCGGAAGGATATCCAGCGCGGCCCTGGCCTTGAGGACAAATTCGTCCAGCCTGGCGGAAGCATATTCATTTCCTCCATGGGAGAAGACGAACTCCCTGAGTTCCAAGACATTCTCCGGTCTGGAACCGGCCCCCGTCACCATATTCCTAAGCCGAGACTCTTCCTCCTTTCCTACTGAGGACAGCGCCCCGAGCAAAGGCAGGGTGATCTTTCCTTCCTTGAGATCCACTCCGACAGGCTTGCCGACAACATCCCCGCCTGAATAATCAAGCAGGTCGTCCTTTATCTGGAAAGCTATCCCAAGATCAATACAATACTCCCGGACCGCCTCCACCATGGCCTCCGAGGCTCCGACGGATATCGCCGCCGAGACTCCCGAAGCCTCGAAAAGGGAAGCTGTCTTGCTGTAGATGATCCGGTAATAGTCTTCCTCGGTCGTGTCGCCGCTGGAGGCTTTCTGAAGCTGGAGCATCTCCCCTTCGGCAAGGTCACTGAGGGTTTTGGCGAAAATACGTATCACCTTATGACCCGCTTCCGAGGAAGAAAGGATGTTCTCCATGGCCTTGACAAGCCAGAAATCCCCGATAAGGACCGAGGCCGGTCCGCCGAGAAGCGACATGACGGTAGGGACCCCCCTGCGCACGGAGCTGCTGTCCGCCACGTCATCGTGAAGGAGGGTCGCGTTGTGGAGAAGCTCGGACGCTGCGGCGAAGCGGATGCTGTCCTCGGGAAGAGGGGCCTTCCCCGAACACGCCCTGGCCACAAGAAGGGCGATCAGGGGGCGCATCTGCTTGCCTCCATGTGAGAGAATTGAGGCATTGGTCTTGTCGAGAAGGTCTATGTCACTCTTGAGCGACGACCGGATCAGGTCCACCGTCCTGGTCCAGTCGCTTCCGAGCAGAGTCTTTATCCGGTCAAGCATCTTTGAAGTCACTTAAGGATATCGGCGAGCTCACGGACAGTCCCGGGGAACTGAATGAGTTCCCTTGAGGGAGAGTCAAGCATCCCGGTCGCCACATAATGATCCAGTAAAGCCTTCAAGGGCTCATAGAAGCCGTTGATATTCAAGGCCAGGATCTTCCCCTTGTACAATCCGAGTTTGGCGAGGGTCAGGGTCTCTATCAACTCGTCCAGGGTGCCGATGCCTCCCGGAAGAGCGATCGCTGCGACAGTCCCCTCACGCATCTTGACCTTGCGCTCGTCCATAGTGCCGGTCCAGATGGTCTCGGCCATGTCCGGATAAAGGACATCGGCCATGAATCTCGGGATCACACCGACATGACGGCCATGACACTTGACCACCTCGTCAGCCAGCTCCCCCATTGTGCCTTTGACAGTGCCTCCGGAGACTATCGTGTAACCAAGCGAACAAGCCGCGCGGATAGCCTCCCTCGCGGCTTGGTTGTACATTGGATCTATGTTCTTACTGGCCGAGCAGAAAAAAACAATCCTGCGCTCTCTGGCCATCTCACTATCCATTAGAAGAAGATGGCGGCAGAAATGGCGAAGCCATTGAAATTATTTCCGTCCAGAAGACCTCCGATAGTCGAGCCGGTCTTGGAAATGTCGCTCTTGTAAACCGTGCCGAAATTCCAGAAATACTTGGCGGCCAGCTGAATATGCCATATGTCAATACCCGCTCCGAGGCTCATTCCATATTCAACCTTCTGGAGTTCTTTACTCAAAGTGCTCCCCTCACCTTTGCCGGTGTCTGAGATCTTGTAACCCACGAAAGGCTCCACGAAACCATAAGGACGGAAAGCCAAAAGGTCAGGTCCCCACTGGATCTGGACAGGGATCTCGACAAAACCGACCCTCGTCTCGAAAGACTTGCCGATGTCTCCGGTGGTGGCATTTCCCCAGTTACTCATGGACATGCCCTTTACCTGATAAAGGAGCTCCGGCTGGATGGCGAATCCCGCTCCGAGAGGAGCCTCAAGGGCTAAACCCACATGGTACATGGATATGCTCTTGGTGTCCACATTCTTGATCTTGGAAGACGAGGAGGTCACACCGGCGGTGATCCCGAACCTGGTATTGTCAAAGTTCTGGGCACCCGAATCGATACCGAAGGCGAGGAAGGCGGCCAGAGCCGCGACAAATAATCTCTTCATATCCTAAAGTTTTAAAGATCAGCAATTAAAGCAGAGCGTCCAACTTGCCGGTGATCTCAGCCTTGGGGACGTTGCCCACAAGTTTGTCGGCCGGCTGGCCGTCCTTGAAGAAAATAAGTGTAGGGATATTCCTGATCCCGTACTGGACGGCGATGTCCTCGCAGTCGTCCACATTGCATTTGACCACCGTCACCTTCCCCTCGTACTCGCCGGCCACGGTCTCGACAGTGGGGCCGAGCATACGGCAGGGGCCGCACCAAGTGGCCCAGAAGTCAACAAGAACCAACTTATTGGCGGATATGATCTCCGCGAAATTCTCATTTGTAGCTGTGATTTCCATTTCGTTTTAAATTTATGACAGACACAAATATAACAAATTCCCGCTTTCTTCGCAAACTCTACACCATCTTGTCCACGGTCCACTCGAAAGCCCTCAGGCCAAGGTCCGGATAGGCCTTGTCCTTGGCGGACAGGGCATCCATCAGTTCGAGAGCCTTGCCGTCGTCCTGGACGATGGTCAGTATGGCATAGTTCTGGGTCGGCCAGGCATGGTTGCCGTAATGCGGCTCGCCCTGGTCGTCTCCCCTGCCCTGGATGTCTATCCATTGTGTGAAGCCCCTCTGGCCGAACTCGTCGAGAAGCTCTACGATCTCCTCGCCGTAGGCCTGATTATATGCTATGAATATCGCTTTCATCTCTTTGAATATTAATCTATTGATTCTTGCGGGCCTTCCGCTTCTCCTGACGGGAGGCGAACACGCAGTACACGGCCGGGATCAGCACGAGGGTAATAAGGGTCGAGAATGACAGGCCCCAGCAAACGGTCATTCCAAGGCCTCGCCACATCTCGGAACCTTCACCACGTCCCAAGGCCATAGGCAGCATACCGAGCACTGTCGTGAGGGTCGTCATGAGGATAGGTCTCAGACGGCTCCTGGCGGCGGTCACCGAGGCGTCGATGACGTTCATACCCCTTTCCCTCATGAGGATGGTGTAGTCGATGAGCACGATACCGTTCTTAACGACTATACCAAGCAGGATGATGATTCCGATCATTGCCATGACTCCGAGCGCGGTTCCGGTGACCCTCAGGCCCATGATCACACCGATAAAGGCAAAGGGGACAGAGAACATGATCACAAGCGGGCTCATGAAGGACTCGAACTGGGAGGCCATGACCATATAGACCAGGATTATGATGAGGATCATCAAGATGATCAGATCCCCGAACATGCTCTGCTGGTCCTCGAAGTCTCCCGTGATCTCGGTGGAGATGCTGTTCGGGATGTCAGTCTCGGAAAGGATCCGGTTCGTGGCTCCCACACCGTCGCTGAGGGCATATCCCCTGGTGACGATTCCGGTGATGGAGATGTACCTCTCACGGTTCTTCCTCTCGATTGTCGGAGGGACCTTGGACTCAACAACGGTTCCGAGATCCTTGATCCTGACAGCTCCGCCCAATGGAGTGTAGATCAGGATGTTCTCAATATCCTCAACGCTCGTGCGGAAACGCTTGTCGTAGATGACTCGGATGTTGTACTCGTCTCCGTCCTCACGGTAGAAGGAGTTCACCGAGCCGCTCATCGCAGCACTGAAAGCCGCTGCGGCGGTAGTTGAGTTCAAGCCGTTCAGGGCTAGTTTCTCCCGGTCGAAATCGACTTGGTATTCCGGAGTGTAGTCGTCTCGGCTCAGGATGACCTGGGTGAAGGCAGGATCGGCGAGCATCTTGGACTGAACCTCCTTGGCGATCCTGTCAGTCTCGTCAAAGTCATATCCATAGATCTCAAGACGGAGAGAGGCGGCACCTCCGACTCCGCCCATGCCCTCGGTGACGGTAGCCTTCTTCACCTCCGGGTACTCCCGGAGATCCTTGCGGATGATGTCGGCGATCTCGGAGGACGAGCGCTTGCGGTTCTCCATGGAGCCGATGTTGACGTTCATCGAAATCACGTAAGAACCGTTGTTCTGCATGCTTCCGATGATGTTGTCCGAGCTGGCCTGGCCATAGCGGTACTGAAGCACCTCTATCTCAGGTATTTCCGCTTCAAGGCGGTCAGCGATCTGTTTCGCGAAAGCTCCGGTCACGCTCTGCTCGGTGCCGACAGGCAACTCGATCGAGACTGAGAGACGTCCTCCGTCCATCGTCGGGAAGAACTCGGTCTTAAGGCCAGGGGCCAGAAGGGCCAGGACACCGACGAATATGGCGAAAGCCCCGAGGATGACAGTCTTGCGGTGGGTGACAGCCCAACCGATGATCCTGGAATACCAGGCTGAGAGATTGTCAAGGCCTTTTTCGATAGGATCGAAGATCATCCTGTGGAGTTTCCCGTTCTTGGGACCGGCCTTAAGCATCCTGGAGCAAAGCATCGGGACAAGGGTAAGGGCCGCAGTCGTGGAAATGATCATGATGATCGAGACAATCCATCCCAGCTGCTTGAACATGATTCCGGCCATTCCGGATACCATGGTAAGCGGCAGGAAGACGCAGAGCATCGTGAGGGTCGAGGCGATGACGGAGATACCCACCTCGGAGGTGGCGTGGACAGCGGCCTCTTTGGGTTTCTCCCCTCTCTCCAAGTGAGTGGATACATTCTCCAATACCACAATAGCGTCGTCCACAACCATACCAATCGCGATGGAAAGAGCTGACATTGAAATGATATTCAATGTGTTCCCGGTAGCGAAAAGGTACACAAGGGAGCCCAGCAACGCGATAGGAATCGACAGGACGATGATGAAAGTGGCCCTCCACCTTCCGAGGAAGATGAACACCACCAGCATGACCACCAGAAGGGTAATGACGATGGTCTCCTTCAAGGAATTGATCGTGTTCAGGATCTCGGATGAATTGTCGACGACCTCAGTGATCTTGATGTCGGAAGGGAGGGTCGGGGCGATCTCGGCGATCCTCTGCTTCGCGGCATTGACGACATTGACGGTATTGGCGCCGGACTGCTTCTGAATAGCGATCATGGCGGAACGCTGACCGTTGGTGTAAGACTCCTGGGATTTCTCCTCAAGGCCGTCCTCGACCCTCGCCACATCTTTCAGGTAAACCACCTGGCCGTTTCTGGTGCTGACCACAATGTCCAGAAGCTCGGAGGGATCCTTGAACTCCTTCTGCACCCGCAGGGAGAAGGACTCGGATCCGATGTCGATGCTTCCGGAAGGGACGTTGCGGTTCTCGGCGGCGATGACCTGGGATATTCCCGCGACACTGAGGCCATAGGCGGCAAGCTTGTTGGGATCGCAATACACGTGGATCTCCCTTGAGGGGGCTCCGGCGACTGAGACCGTACCGACTCCGGTGACGCGGCCAAGCGGGGTCACGACCCTGTCGTCCAGGATCCTGTCGAGGCCGTTCATGCTCTTGTCGGCCGTAGCTGACAGTATGAGAACAGGCATGTCGTCCATTCCGAATTTAAAGAGCACCGGCACGGTGGCTCCGTCAGGTAGAGACGAGTTGACCAGATCCAGCTTGTCACGGATGTCGTTGCTTGCCTCGTCGATGTCGGTCCCGTACTTGAACTCCAGCATCACGATGGACACATTCTCGCGGGATCGGGAAGTCAGGTTCTTAAGGTTCGCCACACTGTTGAGGGTGTTCTCAAGCAGCTTGGTAAGGTTGTTCTCCACATCGGAAGCGCTGGCGCCCGGATAGGATGACATCACCAACACGACGTTGGCGTCGAAATCCGGGAAAAGAGCCACCGAAGTCTTTGTCAGTGAAAAGATTCCGAATATCGCGAAAGCCAGGAAGATCAAGGCTGTCGTGACCGGTTTGTTCACTGCGGATCTAATGACACTCATAGGCTTCGCTGATTATTTGTTGGAGACCTCGACCTTAGCTCCGTCCTTTAGGCTGGTGCTGCCCTTGACGGTCACCACGTCACCCTCGGACAGTCCCTCGAGAATCTCATAACGTCCGTCAATATGGCGACCGAGCTTGACGATGAAGCTCTCCACAGTGTTGTCCGGCTTGAGAACATAGACGCACCTCTGACCGGTACCCTGCATCTTGACAACGGACTCCTCGGGGACGACGATGCTGTTATTGACGCCAAACTCAACCTTCACCCTCGCGAACATCCCCGGACGCAAGACCCTGTCGGAATTCTGGACGAGGATCTCGGTGATGAAAGTGTGCGTGGTAGCATCCATCGTGGGATATATCTTATTGATCTTCCCGGTGAAAGTTTGTCCGGGAAGGGCATCTACAGTTATCTCCACCTGGTTTCCTATCTTGACCTTGGTGTAGTCAGCTTCGGAGACCCCGACCTTCAGTTTGACAGGAGTGATCTGCTGGACCACGAATATCGGCTGGCCGGCGTAAAGATCGCCTCGGTCGTAATTGCGGGCGGTCACGACACCGCTTATCGGCGAGCGGAGATAGGTGTTCTCGGCCAGGTTGTTATATGAGCGCCGGCTGACATTGTAAGCCATCTCGACGGCGTCGAAGTCGGACTTGGAGACTCCGCCTTCCTCGTAAAGGCTTCTCAGACGGGCAAGCTCAGTCGAGTCGTTGACAAGCTTAAGCCTGGTCTGGTCAAGCTGGGCGGCATCCATGGTGGCCAGGATCTGTCCCTTCCCCACAAATGATCCCACATCGACCCTTATCGACTGGATTCGCCCGGGTGTCTGGGGGGCGATATTATTTATGGCGTAAGCCTCGACAGTCGAGGAATACACCTCTGTCTGAGGAACTTCCATAGTGACCGCCTCAGTGGTGGAAACGAGGATGGTCCTGTTCTCCTCCATCTCGGCGGGAGCCGTCTGAGCCGATTTCTTGCCTCCGCAAGCGACCATGCAGGCGGCCGCGGCGAGCATAATCAATGTC
Source organism: uncultured Bacteroidia bacterium (assembly GCA_902780935.1). Classification (GTDB taxonomy): domain Bacteria; phylum Bacteroidota; class Bacteroidia; order Bacteroidales; family UBA932; genus Cryptobacteroides. The sequence goes on from CACZHP010000012.1 coordinate 49,525, forward strand.
CTTAATGTGTTATTCATATCTCTGTTTTTATTTTTTTTCAAGATCAACCTCACCATTCTCATCAATAAAATCCCCTCCAATCGTCTTCTCCAGATTGGACTTGGCGACGATGAAGTTATATATCGCCTGGCTCTGCTGCAGGCTCGCCTGGGTGAGGGTCAGCTGGGCATCATTCATCTCGGTGATCGTGCCCTTCCCTATCTTGTAGGACTTTGCGGCGATGTCATAGGCCTTCCGGGCCAGCCCGACCGCCTCAGCGGCAGCGTTGTAGCTTTTCATATTGGTCTCCATCGTGTTGAGGTACTGGCGGATGGCTATCCGGAGCTGCCTCTCGGTCTCTATCCTCTGAAGGTCGAGCTCAACGGCCTGGACCTTGGCCTGCTTGACGTCATAATGGCGTTTGAAGCCAGTGAAAATCGGGATGTTAAGGCTCAATCCGACATAAGAATACGGCGACCACTTGTACTCGCTGAACTTGAAGTCGTTGGTCATCGCGATCATGCTGTATGAGAAAGCCGCGGAAAGGGTCGGCAGGTAAGCCGCCTTGTACATCTTGATGGTCGAGGCGAGCTGGTCGGCCTGCAACTCAAGCTGGCGGAGAGTCGTGTTATAGTCAAGGGACGGATCGTCGTTCTCATGGATGTCGCGGAACATCTGGGCGGAATAATCCTCCAGGTAGCCGGCGACATCGATATTCCTTTCCAGATCCACGCCCATCACGGCTTTGAGCTGCCAAAGGGCCAGCATCACCGAACTCTCCGCATTATAGACGTTGGGGATGGCTCCGGCGACGACAGACTTTGCCCTCGTGTATTCAAGTTCGGAGGCTTTCTCCGCATTGTAACGCCTTTCGGTCTGGACGAAGTTCTCCACGGCGTTCTCATACACTTCCCTATAGACATTGAAGGCCTCCTTGGCGAGCAGGACGGCGTAATAGGCCTGCTTGACCTGGGTGACCATGTCCAGCCTTGAGGAACGGGCTTTCTCGACGGCGAGATCGACGGCCTGGCCCGAGATCCTGAGGCTTTCCCATAGCTGGGCGTTGATAAGGGGCATCTGGGCGGAGACTCCGTAGTTGTAGGTGTTCCAACGACCGACGGCGAATCCGCTGTTGGAACTGGAGCTTTCGCTCTCGCCAGGGATTATTATCGGCATGCCCATCATGGCAGACAACTCATTGATCCTGACGAAATAAGGGGCAAGGGAGGACAGCATTCCGAAGCCTCCTCCGCCTTCCTCGCCGTCTCCACCGCTGTCGGAGTCCATGTACATTATCTGCTTCTTGATGGTCCTCTGATAGGATCCGGATCCGGAAACCTGAGGGAAGAGGGATGAATATGTCCCCTTCTTGGCGTACTGGCTTCTCTCGATCTCCTTGTCCGCCACTTTGACAGCGACATTCTCGCTGAGGGCGATCTTCAGGGCATCGTCAAGCGTTATCACAACCTTGGAGGTGTCAGCCTGGGGCCGCGGAGCCTCGCCAGTCTTGTACTGTCCCGACGCCATGGTGAATATTCCCATCAGCACGGCCGAGACAATCAGTCTTTTTGCAGTCATATTAAAATTTTAATTCTTTTCTAAACAAAGCTGATAATTTACTACAAATGTTATACTAAAACAAACCGGAAATCATTGAAAATCCTCAAGAATTCCGGTTTATCGTTTTAGTGATCCCCGGTCAAGCCGGGGATGACGCCGCTCAAGCAGGGGATCAGATAACACCAAAGTGATGGAGGGCGGAAATGACTCCGTCTTCGTCAACGGAATCAGTGACGTAGTCGGCGGCGGCTTTGACATCTGGAGTGGCGTTCCCCATCGCGACCCCGATCCCGGCATATTCAATGATGGGAATGTCGTTTCCACCGTCCCCGAATGCCATGCACTCCTCGGGAGTCAGGCCAAGACGATCCAGAATCAATGAGGCTCCATAGGACTTGGACAAGCCCGCTGGAACTATGTCGGTGAAGTACGGATGCCAACGCTGGTAATCAACCCCTGACAGGGCAGGATGCAGATAAATGGCTTCCTCCTCGAGGGTCATGTAAATCGTGTACTGGAAAACATCGTGATTATGAGCGACTTCGTCAAGATCCAGAAAGTTCTCCGGGAAGAAATTCAGCTGCCGGGAGACCTCCTCTGATTTCCCGTTTTCGAAGTTGATTCCGACAATGGAGTCAGCGAAAGACCAGCATGGGACACCAACCTCCGTCGCGATCCTGGCGACCTTGGAGGAGATCTCCTTCGGAAGCGGACGGCTGTCAATAGTCTTCCCTTCCAGGATAGTCAAGGCCCCGTTCATGGCGATATAGCCATCGAAGGGGTAGCTATCCAAGTTATTCATAACCAGCACGTGACGGCCGCTTGAAATAAACAGCTTCACGCCAACGGCGCGAAGCTTATCCAAACAGTCCTTCAGACGGTCAGACATCCTGTGGCTCTTGAAGCTCACCAAGGTGCCGTCTATGTCGAAGAATATGGCTTTGATCATCCGTTCAGGCTCTTGGCGTAGTGGGTAGGCTCAGCTTTCTTCGGCCGGTTGTCAGGAATGACAGCCCTTGCCGGAATCTTCTTCTTGAAGGCATACACCAGCAGGCATATTCCCAGAATGATGAACGGAATGCTCAGGGTCTGGCCCATGTTTATGACCATGTTCTCCTCGAAAGCTTCCTGAGGCTCTTTGATGAACTCGATAAGGAAACGCATCCCGAAGCATCCAATGAAGAAAAGCCCGATAAAGGTTCCCCGGTACATCTTGTCAAGCTTCTTGACATAGAGCCAAACCAGGCAAAGACCGAGGATAAGGTAGCTCAGGGCCTCGTAAATCTGGGTCGGATGCTTCGGTTCCGTCTCTCCCCTGCGCTCGAAGATAAAGCCCCAGGGGAGATTCGTGACGTCACCGTAGATCTCTGAGTTACAAAGGTTTCCAAGTCTGATAAAAGCTCCGGCGAAAGCCACCGCGATGCAGAGGTGATCCAGGATCCAGAGGAAGTCGAAATGGTTCTTCTTCCCGTATTTCCTGGCGAACCACCACATGCAGATGATCAGCATGATAGTGCCGCCATGGCTGGCGAGTCCGCCTTCCCAGACTTTGAATATCTCCAGGAATCCTTTCCAAGAGGTGAAATAATAGTCGAATCCGTAGAACAGGCAGTGCCCCAGACGCGCACCCACCAGGGTACCGAGCAAAAGCGTGTAGAGAAGCGGATCAAGCAGGTTCTTGTCCAGCTTCTCCCGCTCGAAGAACTTCGTGAACATCCAGTAGCCAAGGATGAAACCCGAGACAAACAGGAGCCCGTACCACCTGACGGCGAAGCCTCCGATCCGGAATATCTCCGGATTCATGTTCCAGTGCACTACCAGCGGATCCATAGCCTGCGGAATTTTACTCCTGGATAGCGGCTATTCCGGGAAGAGTCTTGCCCTCAATAGCTTCCAGCATGGCGCCACCGCCGGTGCTGACATAGCTGACCTTGTCGGCAAAGCCCATCTTGGTCACCGCGGCGACAGAGTCTCCGCCACCCACGAGGGTGTAGGCTCCGTGCTCAGTGGCCTTGGCGACACACTCGGCGATCTTCTCGGTACCGGTAGCGAAGTTCGGGAACTCGAACACTCCGGCGGGGCCATTCCAAAGGATGGTCTTGGAGGCGAGGATGATCCTGGCCCAGTTCTCGATCGAAGCGGGACCGCAGTCCATACCCTCCCAACCGTCAGGAATCTTGTGGGAAGGAACGACCTGCTCGGGAGCGTCGTTGCTGAACTCCTGCGTCACGCGGGTCTGGACGGAGAGGGACACGTTCACGCCAAGTTCCTGAGCCTTCTCCATAATCTCCTTGGCCTGAGGAATGAGATCGTCCTCATGGAGAGAGTTGCCGATATTGCCACCCTCAGCCTTGATGAAGGTGTAACCCATTCCTCCGCAGATGATGAGGTTGTCCACCTTTCCGAGAAGGTTCTCGAGGACAGCGAGTTTAGAGGAGACCTTGGAGCCGCCGATGATGGCGGTGAAAGGACGGCGGGCGTTCTTGAGAACATTATCGATAGCCTTGACCTCTTTCTCCATCAGGTAACCGAACATCTTGTCGTTCGGGAAATATGAGGCGATCAGCGCTGTGGAGGCATGTGCCCTGTGGGCGGTACCGAAAGCGTCGTTGATATAGCAGTCGGCGTAGGAGGCGAGCTTCTTGACGAACTCTTTCTGGCTTTCCTTGACGGCCTTCTTAGCGGCGGCCTTCTCCTCATCGGTAGCGTCCTCGGCCAGTCCTCTGGGCTTGCCTTCCTCCTCGGCGTAGAAACGGAGGTTCTCAAGCATCAGCACCTCTCCAGGTTTCAGGGCAGCGGCCTGCTCATCAGCTTTCTGGCAGTCCTCGGCGAACTGTACGGGCACTCCGAGCTTCTCGGAGACATGTCCGAGGATATGTTTGAGGGAGAACTTGTCAGTCACTCCTTTCGGGCGTCCGAGATGGGACATGAGGATAAGGGAACCACCTTCGGCGAGGACCTTCTTCAGCGTCGGAAGGGCGGCGCGGATACGGGTGTCGTCAGTGATGTTGAAATTCTCGTCAAGCGGGACGTTGAAATCCACCCTGACAATGGCCTTCTTGCCTTTAAAATCGTAAGAATCGATGTGCTGCTGCATAGTTATGAATATTTATTATCAATATTTTTCCGGGGCAAAGATACTATTTTTTTATCTTTGCACCATCATGGCGACAGAGTTTCCCTCAGATAGGTGGAAAGACTACGAGCTGCTGGACTCCGGGAGGGGCATGAAGCTCGAGAGGTTCGGCGGGTTTATCCTTTCCCGTCCCGAGCCCAAGGCATTGTGGGACAAGAGTATGACCGACCAGGAGTGGGAGCGGTTGACGCACACGAGGTTCACTCCGGGGGCGGGGTTCGGGAAGGCCGGGAAGGAGGACAGCGGCACTTGGGACCGCCTGAAGGCGATGCCCGACCAGTGGTGGATCAAGTATCATCTAGCCGGTGTCGGGAAGACCACCGGCGGCGCGGACTTTAACCTGCGGCTGGGGCTGACGTCGTTCAAGCATGTGGGGGTGTTCCCGGAGCAGGCGGCGAATTGGGAATACATATTCCGGAATACTTCAGAGATAGCCGCTTCCTTGGGGCAGCGGCCGAAGGTGCTGAACCTTTTCGCCTACACCGGCGCCGCATCGCTCGCGGCAAGGGCGGCAGGGGCCGACGTGACCCATCTTGATTCCGTGCGCCAGGTCGTGACCTGGGCCCATGAGAACCAGGACCGAAGCGGTCTGGACGGCATCCGCTGGGTCGTGGAGGATGCCATGAAATTCGCCAAGAGAGAGGCCCGAAGGGGCAATGTCTATAACGGGATAATTCTTGATCCTCCAGCCTACGGCCACGGTCCGGACGGGGAGAAATGGAAACTGGACGAGTGCCTTTTCGAGATGATGCGTAATGTGGGTCAGATCCTCGCCCCTCAGAATAGCTTTATGGTCCTGAACTTGTATTCCAACGGATTCTCCGCCGTCCTCGGGGAAACTGTTGTCAGACAAGCGCTTAATTTAAAACCAGACACGTCCCTGGACTCCGGCGAGCTCGCGCTCAAGGACAAATTCGGCAAAGTCCTCCCACTCTCCATCTACGTCCGTCTTAGAAGATAACAAAAGGGCGAGCCTGACGGCCCGCCCTCTTGCCCAAAACCAATTAATAATAAAAGCTATTCAGTATCATTACTGCTTACTGAAGCTCGTAGCAACCGAGGTCGACGGAAGCACCGGCAATACGAGGATTTCCAGCGAGATCCTTCGCGTACTTCGCGAGCATGGCGGAAACCTCGGGATCGGAGGTGATACCAGCGTTCACGAGAGGTGAAGAGGCCGCGGGCATAAAATTGTTGCCGGCGAAGTCGGCGAAGATCAAGGACATGTCGTAATCGCTGGGGATGAATGCGTTAGTGGTATTGAACATACCGTTATCATCGCCTCCGATAGTACCCTGGATGATATTGTTCTTAAAGACATATATATCTTCCATAGTCTTGTCCTCACGACCTTCCAATTTGACATTCCTCTGGCAAGGCTTGTATGAGTCAGCCGGGAATTGTTCCCATGTCCAACCATCGCAATGGGGATTGGAAGGACGGCACATATCACCTGCGAACACGTTGTTGACAATAAAGTGATGGGCTTCCGGATCACCGTCGCAGCGGAAGATGTAATTGTAGTAGAAACCATCTCCCTCGCCGTTGCAGAAGTTCTTGGCGAAGGTGTTGTTGATGAGGACTGAGGAGCCATAGACACCGAGACCTCCGGTGTAACCGTCCTCCTCTTGGCACCAGTTATGGGAAACAAGGTTGTTCACCATAATGAGCATAGTGTTGGCAGGAGCATAAATAGCGGCGCCGTGGCTATCCTCGGCAATATTGTGGGAGATGTCAGAGTTGATGATGGTCAGGGTGAAAGGACATCCAGCATCGTGGGCAGAACCGATACCACCACCGCGTGAGTAAGAGCGGTTGTCGTGGATGTAGCAGTTCTCGATGGTGAGGTCGCCGTTGACATTGATACCGGCGCCACGTTTATAGGGAGCTTCCATACAGACAGCCTTGGTTACCTCAAGGTTCTGGATGACAGCGCCTTTAGTCTCCTCAGGAACAAGGACACCAGGGATTTCTTTGCCACCCTCGATGATGGTTCTGGCGGCGTTCTGCTCAGTGAACTCAGCGTTCCAGCCACCGGACACGGTGATGTTGCTCTTCATCTCGATACCACCGGTTACCGTCATACCGCCAAGAAGACGGATGACAGAATGCTCAGCGGCCTCGTCGATCGTAGTCTGGACATCTTCAGGCTTGTTGACACAGATAGGAGGGACAACCTTCACGGGCGTATCACCAACAACCTCAACTCCGGTCACAGTAGTGATCCAAGGCCATGCATAATACTCAGCGTTGTCAGCTAGACCGTCAAGAGTAACGTCCTTGGTGCCAGCGGCGACACTTGAACCAGCCACTTTGCGCTGGGCTTTCGTGATGTCAGCGTCTGTTCCATAATAGAAGCCATACGCATTGTAATCGTCAGGATTGGAGGTTGAGATCGTGTAGGCAAAATAAGCCGAACCCTTTCCTACATTCTTCAAAGACAGAGAGACAGCGGCATCGATTGTACCGCTCTTCTGGTTGATAGAGATAGTCTTGGTCTGAGATCCGGAAGTGATAGTGTAACTTGCGGAACGGATCTTCCCGGTAAGGTTGATCTGGGCATTGAAAGTAATCTGGTCACCCATCTTTCCAGTGGTCTTTGAAGGAGTGATCCAATCGTAAGTGCCACCAGGAGTCAATGTCCAGTCCTCGCTTGAGGTCACATTAAGTGTGTAAGAACTGGCCTTGTACTCCAAGGTTCCGGACTCACTAGAGAGAACCAATTCAGTCTCTTTGGTACAGCCGACAGCCAAAGCTGCCAGAGCCGCGATAACAACTAATTTTTTAAACATAATGATAAAAAATTGGATTAATTAATAGGTGTGTTATTGTGTATTATATTTAGTTATATGTCAATTAGTTCCAGGACGGAGGATTCTTCAGTTTACCTGCCGACTTGGCTATCTGCTCCGAAGGATAAGGGAAGGTCAAGCATTGCTCCTTCCAGACCTTCACGGGAGACTGGTAATCGAGATAAGGTCCCACCGTGTAAGGAGACTCTGGGTCATTACGGTTTTTGTAATGGCGCACCCTCGGGTGGTTATTAAGCTCGTTCAGAGCAAGTTCCTTTATCTCCGCATTGCCGAATACCGCCCAACGTTTGCAGTCGTATGCGTGGTCATTGGCAGGTTCAAGGGCAAGCTCGCAACGACGCTCGTGGTAAAGATCCGTCCAAGTGGCCGTGGAGCCGATTGGCTTAAGGTGCGAACGCTCCCTTATACGGTTGATATCCTTTGCGGCTGATGCCGCGTCTCCGGTCATAAGGTAAGCCTCGGCTCTGAGCAACATGCAATCGGCGAAGCGGATGATTGGCCAGTTGATACGGGTGCAGGGCCAGTCCTCGTTATCCAAAGCGGTGGTACCCACACAGTCCTCAGCCTCAAAGGCTTCCATGTACTTATTGATCTGGAAACCGGCCTCGACATCGGAAGAACTGTGGAAACGGAAAGCCTGTCCGAAGTAAGTAAACGGGTCGCCATATTCCAGAATGGACTTCGAGAGACGCTCGTTTTTCACGCCTTCCTCCACGTTATCCTTGGACATCTCCTCGTAGAGGTCCAAAGAAGGTTTGAACTGTCCCCAACCATTGTAACCCATTCCGGCGGGAAGCTCGCTGGACCAGCCGTTGTTCTCCAGGCATACTCCAGGGAATTCCATACTTCCGTCACCGGCATGCCATTTCCCGCCATAGGAAGGCAGGCCCCAGCAATACTCCTTGGTCCAGAAGTTGGCGAAATCACAGGAGAACAGCTCGGAGAAATTGGGGTGCAAGTCACGTCCGTAGCTCTGCTCCAGACGGTTCACGCAAGTGATAACCTCCGGCCATTTTGAGGGATCCCATCCGGCCCAATAAGCGTAGACCTTGGACATCAGGGCGGCGGCCGCCGCCTTATGCGCGCGCCCCCGGTCGTCGGGGCCATATTCCTCAAAGACAGGGAGAAGGCTCTCCGCTTTCTGGAGGTCGGCGACGATCAACTCATAGTTCTTCATCACAGACTCAAGCTGCGGAGGAATCTCGTTGTTGTAGCCACCCTCGACCGCCTCATAAGCGACGAACGGTACACCCAAATCCTTGGTGCCATAACGGTAGGCTATAATGAAGTGATAGAAAGCGCGGAGGAAATACGCCTCGCCAAGGGTACGGGTCTCGATGGCGGAGAGAGGGGTTCCCTCCTGCTTTTTCAAAAGTCCTTGGATCAGCCAGTTACAGCGGTTAAGGCCCTTCTGGTAGACCTGTCCGAAGACATCGCGGAGGCAAGACTCATCCCCGTTGTAAGTCAATGTGGCGAGGGAGTTGAACGAACGGGTGCGTCCCCACACGAAGTCATTGACGCAACCTTGCTCCCAATAAATCTCACGCCCGAACAAGGATTCCTGAGGCAACTCATAGTAACACGACGAGATGGCGTCCATGGCCTGGCCGTCCGTCTCAAAGAACTTTTCCTCGAGATAATTGCCTTGAGGCTTCACATCCAGGAACTTGGAGCATGAGGAGAAGGTGAATGCACAAAGAGCGGCAAGCGCTATTGAAATATACTTTTTCATACGGCTGTCTCCTTTTTAATAGTTAATCTTTACACCGAAAGCGAGCACTCGGGACACAGGATATTTCATCGTGTCGTAGCCGCCGCATTCCGGATCCATTCCTGAATACTTAGTGAAAGTCAGTAAGTTCTCACCAGAGAAATACACCGAGCAGGTGCTTCCCCTGCCGGCAAAATGAGGGGACTTGCGGAGCAATCTCGTCACGTCATACCCAAAGGTGATATTCTTGAGGCGCAAATAGCTTCCATCCTCGATATACCAGTCAGACGCCGTGATGAAATTACCGTTAGGATCGTTCTTCGACAGGCGAGGGATTGTGGATCCGGTGTTTTCAGGACTCCAAGCGTTCAATATCTCGACACTACGGTTGAAGTTTCCTTCCATATCGGAAAGGATCATGGACTTCGCGACGTAAGCGATCTTATTGCCAGCGACGCCCTGCAGCATCATTGAGAAATTGAAACCCTTCCAATCGAATCCGGTGGTGAGAGCGAACGTGTGTGGAGGTATCACTGAACCGACATACTGCCGGTCAGCGGTGTTTATCTTTCCGTCATCGTTGAAGTCAACGAATCTCAGGTCACCCGGCTTCGCGGCAGGCTGGATAAGCGCTCCATCATGAAGGTGGTTGAAAATCTCATCCTCGCTTTGGAAAAGACCATCGGTCTTGATCACGAAGAACGAGTTCAGGGGCTGGCCCGCCTCGGTCTGGTAAAGCCAAGGAACCATTCTCCAGCCACCTCCACCTGACCATGGAGCGGCATTTCCCTCGTCATCCACCACTCCAGTGGAGACTACAACATTCTTGTTGTAGGCGTAGTTGCCTGTCAAGTAGTAAGAGAAATCTTTCCCGACAGAGTGTTTCCAAGTGGCGGTAACCTCAATGCCAGAGTTCCGGATGCGTCCCTGGTTCACCAGCATAGCACCCCATCCGATAGTCTGTGGCCATCCAGTGGTCTGGGACTGGATAAGATTGTATGTGAGCTTGTTGTAATAGTCAACCGAGATGGAAAGCCTCTCTTTGAAAAGGTCGATGTCCAAACCGGCGTCAGCCTGCTGGGAGGTCTCCCAAGTCAAGGTGGAGTTGACCGTCGTGTTCGGTTTGAACATGATGCCCCAACCTCTCTTGTTCTCAACACCATAGGTCGCCGCTTCCACCCGGTAGTACTGATTACCCTCGAAACCCAAGGTGGCATTCTTGTAGTTCATCCAGACCGATCCCAGATTACCGACACGTCCCCAAGAGGCCCTGATCTTCAACAGGTTGATAAAATCGTTCTTAGGGAAGAATGGTTCGCTGGAGATCTTCCAGGCGGCAGTGACAGCCGGGAAATCACCGTAGTTGCAGTTGTCAGGGAGACGGGCAGCATAGTCACGGCGGTAGGAGGCAGTGACGAAATACCGGTCAGCATAGCTGTATGCGAGACGGCCGATGAAAGCGATATTGGCGTCGTCGCCACTGTAATAATCGTCTCCTGTCTTTCCGGACGCGTAACGGATATACTGGAGATCCTCCGCCTCATTCTCGAAGCCGGAACCGCTCAGCGAGAAGCCCCTGCCGTTGTAGTGGTTGAGGGTGACAGCACCCAGAGCGCCGACCGTATGCTTCCCGAAAGTCCTGTCATAAGTGAGGGTGGTCTCCTCACGCCAGGAGTCGCTTTGCCCGGTGCTCCAGGACAGACCGTTCGCGTCATTGGCCGCTCCTACTTCCACTACCCTGTGGGTGAAACTCTTGGACAGGCTGTTGCCCAGGTTATAGGTGAACTGGGTACGGAACTTCAAGCCTTTCACGAGATTAGCTATCTCGAGTCCGGTCGTGGACCAGAAACTGTTCCCGCCGCCCCAATAGTCATAATCAGAAGCGAGACGGACTGGGTTCATTCCATCGAACAAGGCTCCGTAATTGCCATACTGCTCGAAATAAGCGGGATCCTCCGTGAAAACACCACCCCAATGCCCGGCAAGTGGGCCTGAGGACTGTATCACCTCGGAGCTCCGGGGCATGTAGATGGCGTTCAGGATGGTCCCGGAATATGCTGATCCAGTGTCGGGAGAGCGTCCGCTGGAGCGGGAGAAACTCGCGTCCTCGGTGATCTTGAGCCAGTCATTCAGCTGGAACTCGCCATTGTAGCGCAGTCCTATTGACTTGCTGAAAGAACTCACGACAACTCCCTGGTTATCCTGGAAGCTGAATGTCAAGCGGCCTTTGTAATTGTCTGTACCATAATTGAGAGCGGCATTGTGACGCTGATAGAAAGCCGGGCGGAAAACCTCCTTGAACCAGTCGGTACGAGTTGTCGCCGCCCAAGGATTCCTTTCCGGGTCATATGCGGCCGATACCGACATGCCCGCGTTGGCAAGGGACTGTGAGCGCATCTGAACCATCTGCGGGCCGTCAAGAGACTGCGGCAGGTTGGTCAGGGAACGGACTCCCGTCACGAGGTCATATTCGACATGCACACCCTTACTCGCTTTCTTCGTGGTCACCAGGATCACACCGCCAGCCCCTGAAGAGGCACCGTAGATAGCCGCAGAGGCCGCGTCCTTGAGAACCACAATGCTCTCAACATCGTTCATGGAGACGATAGGCCCACCTGGGACACCGTCCACGACCCACAGGACGGAGTCACCGTTGCGGGATCCTTGACCTCTGATCAGGACGCTGGGACCGCTTGTCGGAGAACCTCCATCGGAGGAGACCACCACACCGGCCACCTGTCCCTGCAGCATGGCCGAGGCAGATGCCACCGGACGGGCGGCAAGCTCACCGGCGTTATTCACGACTCCCACGGAAGCGCTCAAATCCTTCTTCTTGGTTTGCGCGCCATAGCCCAAAGCCACGGCTTCCTGCAAGACCTCCGCATCCTGGACCAGAGTGATATTGATGGAGGAACGCCCGTTGACAGACACCTTCTGGGAAACATAACCCAAACAGGATACCTCAAGGACAGCGTTGGCGGGCACCGAGATGGAATAGGATCCCTCAAGATCCGTGACCGCGTTGGCCTTGCCGGAAAGCACAACAGCCCCCACGACAGGTCCCTCCGCATCCGACACTGTTCCGCGAACCGTCAAATTCTGCGCATACGCGCGGAACGTAGCCGCCAGGCACAGAAGTGCCATGACAAACCTGAGCAGCGTTCCACGTTTCATCATAATTCAGTTAATAATTAATTGTGTATCAATATTCAACCTGCTTGTACAAACCACCTGAGGCTGTGATCTCAGTGTCACTGTACTTGAATGCGATCTTATTTGTCTTCCACTCCTTGACAGGAGTCTCATAGGCGGGATAAGGTACTTCTTTCCATTCAGCTCCCGGATTATTGCGGCGGGCATAGTAAGGGATGAACTTCCCGTCCTTGACACCATAACCATAGATTGGATCAACACTGTCAACCTCGACAGAAGTCATCTTCCTGTCACCCTCATTAGCGAAATACTCGCACACAAGCTTGCCTCCCTTTTCAACAGGCCTGCAGTAGAGGTAATCAAAAACAGGGGTTCCGTCCTCGTTGTACATCACATTGCCGTCTTTGTCCGTGACAATGCCTTTAACAGGAGACCATTGTGTCTGACGGGTATTCGGATGAGAGGTAAGTTCCGCATAAGCAAGATCGTATAGGGCTCCCAGATTCACTCCCTGCTCCCCAGTAACAACCCAACGCTTGAGGTCATGAAGATGGTCTGTCATCTCGAAAGCCAGCTCGCACCGACGCTCGTGATAAAGGTCAGCCCATGAAGGGTTGGTCTTCTCCAAAAGGCCGGAGCGACGGCGGATGGCGTTTATGTCGCCGTACTTATCTGTGCCGTAAAGATGCAGGCATGCTTCCGCGCGAAAGAGCATCAACTCAGCGAAACGTATCATGTGGAAGTTCACACGGGGCGTGCACCGGTTCAGGCTGGTGGGAATATATCCCTTCGCGACAGCCTGGTCATGCTTGAAGGCATCCATGTACTTGTTGATCTGGAAACCGGCCTCGACATTGGACATGTCAGTGTAGGCGAAATACTCGCCAAGGAACGGGAACACATCGCCGTATTCGAGAATTGACTTGGCAAGACGCTCATTCTTAATGGGTTTGCCGTTTTCGTCCACTTCATGGTTGTCCTTGGCCATCTCATTATAAATGTCTGCTGTGGGCTTGAACTGGCCCCAGCCGCTGTAGTTCTGGCCGTCGGTGGTGACCCAACCGGAGTAATCAAGGACAATACCGGCGAAGACGATTCCTGACGCCTGGGATGTCCCGAAAGTGCCACCGGCGGCAGGGAACGAGAAGCAGCACTCCTTGTTCCAGAAATCCTCGAACTCCGAGGACCAAAGCTGTGAGAATGAAGGATTGAGACCCCTTCCGAACTCGTTCTCGAGACGGTTCACAATGGATTCGACCTCTTTCCAGGGCTCCAGGTTCCTTTCCTTGCATATTTTATCCCATGTGGCCATGTAGGCCCAGACTTTGGCCTGGTAAGCGATCGCGGAAACCTTATGGGCGCGGCCGATATCGGCTCTCCCATAAGTAGCCTCGATAGAGCCTTTCCAAGGCAGATATTCCTCGGCCTTCTTGAAGTCTGAGAGAATATACATGTAATTATCCATGACCGAAGGCTGCTGGGGAGGAATCTCGTTGTTATACCCGTTCTCATACTCTTCCCAAGGCTTGTAAGGCACGCCAAGGTCACCGAGACCATGACGGTAAGCGATGGTGAAATGGAGGAAAGCCCTGAAGAAATAGGCTTCCCCAAGGGTACGGGTCTCGATCTCAGTCAAAGGTGTCTTGGCTTTTTTCTCCTCGAGATGGACGATTATCCACTGAGCTGTGGCCATTGTCGAGTAGCACTTTGAGTAAATCCAGTTCTGGTATTTCTCCGTAGTGCCCATGGTCAAAGTGGACAAGGGGTAGAGCTCGGGATAGGTACGGCCGAACACGACATCGTTCGCCCCGCACTGCTCCCAGAATATGTCACGGCCCCACCGCGCCTCATCGGCGGTGTCGGAATAAAGGATCTTGACTATGTCAATGGCCTCTTGGTCGTTGTTGAAATAATTGTTCACGTTAGCCGCGCCCATACTCTTGGTGTCAAGGAACTCGGAGCATGCGCCAAGGCAGAACAAAAGGGGTAAAACAAAGAATACTATCTTTTTCATATTCAATTCCTCCATGCTTAATAATTCAACTTGACACCGAGGGACACGATCCTTGAGATAGGGTACTTGATAGCATCAAAACCGTTGACCTCAGGGTCCATACCGGTGTATTTCGTGAATGTGAAGAGGTTCTCCCCCGAGAGGTAAACCGACATGCTGGCGTTCTTGCTCTTGAAATGCTCGGACTTCCTCAGCAACGATGTGAAATCATAGCCGAGCGTGACATTCTTGATACGGAGATACGAAGTGTCCTCTAGATACCACGTCGAAGGGGTGCTGTAGTTTCCATTGGCATCTGCCCTCTTGTACATAGGGATGGTGGCATTGGTTTTTCCTTCCACCCAGCTGTCGGTCAGGATGCGCTTCTCCTTGTTGGTCAGGGTTGAGCCCTCATTATATATCTCATACTTTCCGGCGTACAGCGCCTGGGCGCCGAGAACGCCTTGGAGCATGACACTGGCCGAGATATTCTTCCAGGAGCCTCCGACCGTCAAGGCGTAGGTGGAGTTAGGCATGGCGTTACCCCAATACTCCCGGTCATCGAGAGTGATCTTTCCATCATCGTTCCTGTCCTTGAACTTCAAGTCTCCAGGCTGGGCATTAGGCTGGATCAGCTCTCCGTCCTTTGTGTACGAGTAAATCTCATCCCAGTTCTGGAATATGCCCAGGCATTCGGTCAAGTAGTAAGAACGGATAGGCATCCCCTCCTCAGTGCGATAGAAGTCCGCTATGGCACGGAAATAACCTGTCCCGTCGATCCACAGACCCTTGTTGCCGTTGGCGTCCATGACTCCGATGTCTGAGACCCAGTTCTTGTTGTAAGAGTAGTTGGCGTTGACAAAATAAGTCCAGTCGCCTTTCTTGTCATTCCAGCCGACTGTCGCCTCGAAACCGCGGTTCCGGACCTCTCCCTGGTTCACCAGCATAGCTGACAGTCCGATGGAGGATGTCCAGTTCATGGTCTGACCCTGGATAAGGTTGTAGGTGCGTTTGTCATAGACATCGAAAGACATCGACAGACGGTCGCGGAACATATTCAAGTCGACACCCAAGTCGATCTGCTCACTGGTTTCCCATGTGAGCTTGTTATTCAAGGCACTGTTGAAATAGACCTTGTTACCGGCGGCGTCGGCGATCTCCGCTCCGTATGGCAGCGCCCACTCAAGCTCGTTGGAGGAGCCAAGGTTAGCGTTCTTGTAGTTGGAAGGCACAGACCCGAGGTTTCCGATACGTCCCCAGGAGGCACGGATCTTAGCGAGAGTGACCAGGTCGGACTTGGGGAAGAAACCCTCATTGGAGAGCTTCCAAGCGGCGGTAACAGCCGGGAAGTCTCCGTAATTGCTTTGTTTCGGGAGCCTGGATGCATAGTCCCTGCGCCAGGAAGCCGTCACAAAATAGCGGTCATCATAGGAATATGCCGCCCTTGCGATCACCGCGACATTGGCGTCGAAACCCGAGTGACCGTCAGATGCGTTCACGACTTTGGCGTATCTAAGGAACCTGAGGTATTCCTCCTCGCTGGCGAGGTCGGTTCCAGAAGCGCTCAATGAACGGGAATATCCCTTGCTGGCTGTCGTTGCGAGAAGGCCGCCCACAGTGTGTTTTCCGAAGGTGCGGTCGTATGTGAGAGTGTTCTCCGTCTTCCATGAATAACCCTTGCCGGTACCGTAATTCAAGTAGTTGTTCGCATCCGATTTACCTACCTCCAAACGTCTGGGAGTGAATGATTTACTAAACGAAGTTGACACATCATAAGTAAAACGGCTCACGAACTTGAGACCCTTGATGATATTGCCTACCTCAAGGCTGGTGTTGGTGAAGAAGCGGTCACCCTCGCCATCAATCGACTGGGCTATCAACTGCCTCACCGGGTTGATGGTGGCGCCATGGGCATCAGCGAAGAAAGAGCCATATTGCCTGAAGTACTCGGGATCCGCGGTGGTGGTTCCTCCAAAAGAGCCGTCAGCGTTGTAAACCGTCGCAGACGGAGGCATGTTCAAAGCAGAGATCAACACTCCCTCTGTCTGGCTGCCGGTGTCGGCTCCATGAGATTTACCGGTAGACCAAGTGGCGTCCTCGGTGACCTTGATATAGTCGTTAAGCTTGAACTCCCCGAGGAAACGGGTGCTCAGATTGGTACTGTAGGTATTGAGAAGGATACCCTGGTCATCCGTGTAGTTGATAGAGAAACGGACCTTGACCTTATCCTCATTGTAGCTAAGGGCAGCTGTATGGCGCTGGAAGGGGGATGTGCGAAACACCTCGTCAATCCAGTTCGTCCTGGTCTGGGTGATCCATGGGTTCATATCAGGATTCCACGCGTTAGGAACAGTCAACCCTGCGCGTTCATAGGAATTCACCCTCATCTCCAATTCTTCCTCCGCGGTAAGAGGAGTCAACAGGTTATATGCCTGATGCATACCGTAAGTACCGTCATACGAGATCGAGACACCCTTCTCGGCTGACCGTTTGGTAGTTACCAGGATGACTCCACCGGCACCCGACTGGG
>CACZHP010000012.1:66416-98087 GCA_902780935.1 uncultured Bacteroidia bacterium
GGCGGCATCTTTGAGAACCACGATGGACTCAACCTCGTTCATGGAGAAAGGTGCGCCGGGGATACCGTCCACAACCCAAAGGACAGACTCTCCGCCCCTGGATCCTTGTCCGCGGATCACAATACCCGGTGCGGAAGTCGGGGAGCCACCATCTGCTGTAACCGTAACTCCGGCGACCTGTCCCTGAAGCATTCCTGAAGCGGAAGCTACCGGACGGATAGCGAGTTTCTCGACATTATCCACCACGCCCACGGCGGCGGACAGGTCTTTTTTCTTGGTCTGGGCTCCATATCCCAGCGCCACAGCTTCCTTAAGCATCTCGGCGTCCTCAACCATGACGACATCAACAACAGCCCGGCTGTTGACATTGATGTTCTGGGTGGCGTAACCGAGGCAGGATACCTCCAGGACCGCATTAGAAGGAACTGATATCGTGTACTTTCCGTTAAGATCGGTGACAGCGTTGGCTTTACCTGAATGAACCACGGCTCCCACCACGGGGCCGAGCTCGTCCTTGATCACACCGGACACCGTGATCTGCCTCGACTGCTGAGACTTGGTCCCGGAGGACTTTTCCTGGGCTCCTTCCCTGACAAGATTGATGTTGCGGTTGACAATACTCGCCTTCGTGGGGGTTCCCTCGAACACTTTCTTTAAAATGTCCAGCACATCCTCGTCAGTCGCGGATACGGAGACTTTTCGTGAAGTGTCAACGGCGTCATCCCTGTAGATGAACTTGTAGCCGCTTTTCTGCTCGATCTGCCTCATCACCTGGGCGACCGTCTGGTTGCTGGCTGAGATCGATATCTTGCGAGTCTGCGCGTCGACCACAAATGGGAGAAGCAGCAGAGCAAGCAGGACAACGGTTGTCTTTAATTTCATAAGCATTTGGTTAACAGCGTATTAGTTTATTAATAGAATTACTGTCAATAGACGATATATCTCTGGTATTTGTCCTCGTCGTTTACCTCAAGAGCTTTGAAATGAAGTGACGCCACTTCCTCGAGGGTGGACAGGACCTCGTCCAAAGGCTGTCCTGAGAAGGATCCGGTGTAGGTGTCGTCAAGGATCTTGTCGCCGCTGATCACGAAACGGATCCCGAAAGTGTTTCCGATGATCGTCAGCACATCAGACAAGGGCACGTGGTTGAAATTGATCTGCCCGGTACGCCAGGAAGTCAACGACTCCGTGTCCACATATGTGACTGTGGAAGCACCGGATTCATGGTCAAGAGAGAACCTCTGCCCAGGGAACAGTTCGGTGGAACGCCTTCGGCCCCCGGTCTTGTTGACAAGGCGGACACTGCCGGAGACGAGCGTTGCCCGGAACTCGGGAGAGTCCGGGTAAGCGCTGACATCGAACTGGGTGCCGAGAACCTCTACATCACAGTCACGGGCGGAGACCACGAACGGGTGGCTCTCATCCCTGGCCACGTCAAAGAACGCCTCACCCTCGAGACGGACATGTCGTTTCCCTTTCTTGAAAGACTCGGGATAAAGCAGGGACGAGTTGGTGTTCAACCAAACCGTGGTCTGGTCAGGGAGCACATACTCAGCCACTTCCCCGTTGTCCGTACTCACCTTCACCAAGACCTCGCTATCCGAGAAAAGCAGATACCCCAGAGCAAGCAACGAGGCCGCCACCGCCGTGTTGCCAAGAGCGCGGAAGACCCTTCCCAGAAACGTCCTCCTCCTCATGATCGAAGCGGTGTTTGCCTCCGAAAGCCTCAACAACTCAGCGTCATCACGGTTCCGGGCAAATGAGTATTGGGCGACATACTGCTCAAGCCTGCAAGCCTTCCTGGCAAGCTCTCGATTTTCCTCAGAGGCGTTTATCCAATTCTCGACCTCATCCTGCTCATGTTGAGTGAGGATTCCTTTGAAATAACCGGCCAGGAGATCCGCCTTTTTATCATTATCCATAATACACGTTTATAGATAAAGACAACTGGCGGAGGAATCACCCTAAACGTTTAATACATTTTTGACCAAAAAGGCGCTTTTCATGAAAAATAATGATACATTTGCATAGAATGAGGGAATGAAAGCATGTCGGATCTGCGAGATGATTTGAGACTATCCTCTTTGGTGAAGAATAAAGATAGCGCTAACGCCTATAGTATTCTTTACCTTAGATACTATTCTGCTTTGGCCGCATACGCTTCGCTGCTTGTAGGCGAGACCGAAGCCGAGGATATCACCCAAAGTGTGCTCCTGGACTTCTGGAACAAAAGGAAACAACTCCATATCAATGATTCCCTCGCATCCTACCTTTTCCAATCCACCAGGAACCGCTGTCTCAATCTGATTAAAAGAGATAGCCTCAAGCACAGGATGATGTCTGACTTGAGGCTGGAACTGATAGACGAGAGCGTGGATTTCAACCTCCATTCCACCTCCGAATTAAAGGCTTTGGTCAACAAGGCCTTGGAGGATCTGCCTTTAGAAGTCCGACGTGCTTTCGAGATGAGCCGTTTCCAAGGCAAGTCCTATAAAGAAATAGCCGCCGAGACAGGGGTTTCCGTGAAAACGGTCGAATACAGGATCTCCCAAGCTCTCAGAAGACTTGAAGTTGAGCTGGCTGATTATCTGCCGTTGTTCCCCCTGTTCTTCGCTTTTATTTTCAGCCAGTACCGGTAAGATAATCAGACGAGGTTGTCACGGCACAGGGTCATAGCCGCTGCCTCCCCAGGGGTTGCAGCGCAGGACGCGCCATACCGTGAGGTAAAGGCCCTTGAGAGGGCCCCATTTCTTGAACGCCTCAATGGCGTAGGTCGAGCAGGATGGCTCGAAACGGCATGTCTTGGGAATATATGGCCCGATACAAGTCCTGTAGAACCAGATCAACCCGAGGAAAGGAGCCGAAAGGACATTCCTCACGACTTGCCGCCAACGGGGAATATGATAACTATCCTTCATCAGCTATTTTTTCAAGGATATTCGCCACATCGCCTTTTATGGCTTGGAAGTCATTGACGTCTTTGGAATTGTAGAGAAAAAGGATGTCCACAGACGAAGGGGCGAGGAGTGACTTCTGGGTCCTGTAGGCTTCCCTCAGCCTCCTTTTCAGGAGATTCCTCTTTACAGCCCGCTTGAAAAAGCGTTTGGGGACTGAGACCATAATCCTGTTGGTCCCTCCCGCAGGTTCGTTCTTTAAATAGCAATATTTAAGGCCACCAGAGAATCCCCAGCGGCCCTTTGACATCAGAGCCGAAACCGCGGACCTCCCGTTCAGGCGCTCGGATTTCGGTAATGTCTCCATGATGGTTTATCGCTGCTCTTGCAAATAGAGTTCAATTGCCCTCGCGACAGAGGGAGCCTCAGGAGTAGGAGCCTTGACGGCTATGGTGAGTCCGGCTTCTTCCATCGCTTTCACGATCGACTTGCCGAAAGAGACGAACTTTATATCTCCTTGCTCAAACCCCGGGAAGTTCTCGAACAGGGACTGCACGTCGGAAGGGTTGTAGAAGACAATCATGTCATATCCCTTCAGGTCCAAATCCTTCAGATCCTGCGGCACGCTCTTGATGAACACGGCGGTCTTGTAGTCAATGCCGTGAGCGTCAAAAAGTTTTGTAAGGGAGGAGCTGCCGTTGGAGTCGGACTGGGTGATGAGGAACTTCTCGCCCTTGTGCTTGGTTCCGATCTGGTCAATGATGGAGTCAGGGGTGCCGTCGCCGAAGAATATCTTGCGTTTGCGGTAGACGATGTGCTTCTGGAGGTACATCGCGACTGCCTCGGTAGTGCAGAAATATTTCATGGTCTCGGGAACCTTTACCCTCAGTTCCTCGCAGAGCCCATAGAAAGCGTCAATCGCATGACGAGATGAGAAGACGATGGCCGTGTAGTCGAGGATGTTTATCCTCTGGGCACGGAACTCCCTGGAAGTCAAGGGCTCGATGAGAAAAAACTGACGGAAGGTGATGTCAACGCCGTATTTCTCCTTCAGAGAGACGTATGGTGTCTCGTTGAGGGGGGCGCGCTGCGAGATCAAGATCTTGCGTATAGCCATAAAGTTCTTCTGAAATAAGTAAGTTATTCCGGTTGCCGATGTCATAACAGGATGGCTGATAAGACAAGAGCGGCTGTCGGTAGCAATTCAAGGCTGCAAAGATACAAAAATGTCGAAAAAGGATTGCAATTGGATGAGAAAATCTGTCCCCTCCTGTAAATATATATCAGATAGGTCAATCCGGTCTCCCAAAGCAAAATCGACCTCAGGATGCTCTCATCGCAGGAAATGGCGGTCAGAAGTCCCCCGGTAAGGAAAAGGAGGGAGAACAGGATAATGCAGTAGTTGTAGAACGACCTGTTGGCGGCGGTAAACACGCTTGTGCCGTAGTTGTGCATCTCGAGCTGCCAGTTGAGGAAAGTCCTGAGGAGGAGGTAGACCAGCATGACACCGGCAACCGCCGCCAGCTGGAAGTCTGAAGCCATGTCTTGGATAAATTCAGGGGTGTACATCCCGAAGGAATACACAAGCATGCATAACGGAACGAAGAGTATCGCCGCGATCCAGTTCCGGCTCCGGCTGAGCTGGATGCTGTTCTCAAGGTCAAGGTTGCCCTTCCACCTCACGACGCAGTCCCACAGCGAGGGGAATATCTTCAGGTAACTCTTCAAGTTCAGCAGGAACAGAAGAGTGAAGAAGACCGCCAAGGCGCAGAACACAGGATTGTCGATCGTGCCCATGCCGTCAATTGCCCCTTTTGGCGTTGTAGCCCATCTCGCCCAGGATGGCGGTAACCTTGTCCCGGAAGTCGCCCTGGATCGTTATCTCCCCGTCTTTGGCCGCCCCGCCGACCCCGCACTTTACCTTGAGGGTCCTCCCCAGGTCGGAAAGATCCTCCTTGGTGCCGACAAAGCCCGTTACCAGGGTAACCTGCTTGCCTCCCCGGTTGCGCCTGTCGATTGACACTATCAAACGTTGGCGGGAAGGGGGAAGAGTCTGAGGTTCCTCACTTTCGCCGGAGTCATATTTGAAATCAGGATTGGTCGAATAGACCACTCCGAGTCTTTGTTTCCAGTCGTTGTCAGGCTTCATTTTGTAGCGGATATTTTTGCAAAGATAGGCATTCCTTTTGTATCTTTGTCCGGATTATGCCTTATAAAAATATGGACAGCAGAAAATTCAGACAATGGAACCATCTGACCGCGGCGGCGGTTTTTCTCGTCTCCGCTTTCACATACCTCTCCACCATAGAGCCTACCGCATCTTTTTGGGATTGCGGTGAGTTCATAGCCTCGTCATACAAGCTCGAGGTGGGTCATCCCCCGGGAAACCCGGTTTTCCAGATCATAGCCAGGATATTTTCCATGTTCGGTGGAGCTGAGCATGCAGCGGTGATGGTCAACTGCATGAGCGCGCTCTGCTCGGCGTTGACGATATTCTTCCTATACCTGACCATTGTCTTTTTCGCTAAAAGGCTGATCCTCCCTAAAAAGAATCCTGACGGAAGTGCCGGGGACTATACCCTCGGCGAGTCAATAGCCATATTCGGCAGCGGTGCCGTTGGAGCACTGGCGTATTGTTTCTCAGACACTTTCTGGTTCTCGGCCGTCGAGGGTGAGGTCTATGCGATGTCCTCTTTGTTCACGGCCCTGGTCGTCTGGGCGATGACAAAATGGTACGAGGCGGAGGACCGCAGATACGCCAATCGCTGGATTGTCCTGATCGCCTTCCTGTTCGGCCTGTCGATCGGCGTGCATGTCCTTAACCTGCTCGCCCTCCCGACTATCGTGTTCATGTATTACTACAAGATCAGGGAAGACAAGCCATACACCTTCTGGGAGTGCGTGAAGATTCTCGCCCTCTCGGCGGTGATGATCGGTTTCATGTTCTTCATCATGATTCCCTGGCTTCCCAAACTGGCGGCGTATTTCGACTTGGTCTTCGTCAATTGGTTCGGTCTTCCGTACAACTCCGGAGCGGCTTTCTTCGTGCTTGCTCTCATCGGACTTTGCTTCTGGGGCCTTTTCAAGACCCTGGAAAAAGGGAAGGTGTTCTGGAACACCGCGTTGCTGTGCGTGACTACAATCCTTATCGGTTTTTCGATATTCAGCGTCGTCGTCATCCGCTCCAGCGCGAAGACCCCGACCAACGAGTATCAGCCGGACAACGCGTTCACGCTGGTGAGGTATCTTTCGCGTGAGCAGTATGGCACGGTCCCGCTTTTGTACGGGCAGTATTTCGCCGCCCCTTCCGAGATCCAATACGGCACTTACTGGGCTCCCTTGAACGGGAAATACAAGAAAGTCCAGAGCCCTCCCGAAGCCAAGTATGCCCCCGAGGGGAAGATGCTCTTCCCGAGGATGTACAGCAATGACGAGCGGCACATCGAGTTCTACAAGACTTACATGAACGGCAAGGGGGTTGTTGTACCCGGAGCTGATTCAAAAAAGCCCACTTTCGGAGCCAACCTCCGGTTTTTCTTTGACTTCCAGCTCGGATGGATGTACTGGAGGTACTTCATGTGGAATTTCGTGGGACGCCAGAATGAGATCCATTCCCCTTCTCCCGCCCTCTTCTCCGGCAATTGGGAGAGCGGTATAAAGCCCATAGACAAGATCCACCTTGGGGATCAGGAGAATGTTCCCTCTTGGCTCAAGGAGAATAAGGGAAAGAACCACCTGTTCTTCCTTCCTCTCCTGCTGGGATTGCTCGGCCTCCTGTTCCAGTTCGACAGGGACAAGCGCGGCTGCTGGCTTACGTTCATACTCTTCTTCATGACCGGAATCGCCGTCGTGATGTACCTGAACCAGCCGCCATTCCAGGTCCGTGAGAGGGATTACGCCTACGCCGGCTCATTCTACGCTTTCACCATATGGATCGGTTTCGCGGTCGCAGCACTGTATTCATGGATCAACGACGCCCTAAAAGGCAAGAGTTCCGTCGCTGTCGCCGGTACCGTAACCGCGGCCTGCCTTTGCGTACCGGCCTTGATGTGCGCCCAGGAATGGGATGACCATGACAGGAGCAACCGCCGTACGGCGGTCGAGGTCGCCTGGAACTATCTCAACTCCGTGGGCCAGAACGGGATCCTTGTAACCCACGGTGACAATGACACCTTCCCCCTCTGGTACGCCCAGGAAGTGGAAGGTATCAGGAATGATGTCAGGGTGTGCAACACCTCTCTCCTCGGCACCGACTGGTATATCGACCAGATGAAATACGCCATCAACAATTCCTCCCCTATTCCCCTGTCCATCGGTCAGGAGCAATATCTCTACGGGACCAATGACTGGGTGTTCATCCAGGATAGCAGGGACCAGGCCGTGAGTCTGTCGGACTGCATCAAGGTCTTCAAGCATCCAGACGCGAAAGTCGTGTCCCAGAGCGGGCGCAAGATGGACTATTGGGTGTCCAGGAAGATGGTGATGCCCGTGAACAAGGAGAACTGTCTCAAGTACGGGATAGTCAGCCCCAAGTTCGCTGACATGATCCCCGAGTCGATTGTCCTTGAGATCCCCAAGAGCAAAAGCGGACTTATTAAGCCGGAGCTCTTCATGCTGGATCTCCTCGCGAATTACAATTGGGACAGGCCGCTGAACTTCCTCAACCAGGGCGGTGACCTCGAGATTGGAATCAAGGACTATCTGATGTACGACGGGTTCTCTTACAGGTTCACTCCTATCAAGAACAAGGTCAGCGCTTTCAACCTTGGGGTTGTCGATACGGACGATCTTTACAAGAAACTCACAGAGACCTTCAAGTTCGACGATGTGGCCAGGGATGACTATCTCATTGATTATCAGAATATGTACACCTTCCTTGGAGTCATGTCGCTGCGCAACCTCTTCATCTCTTCCGCAAGCGCCTTCCTTGCGGCCGGAGAGAAAGACAGGGCTGAGACCGCCTTGGACATGTGCAGGAAGGTCATGAGTCCCGACAGGTATCCCTACGACAACTCCCTCCTCGGCTGGAGCTCCAACGCCTTGTTCCCAATAGAGATGATGAAATATTACTATAGCCTCGGAAAGAAGGACAAGGCCAGGGCTGTAGCCCAGGAACTGAATGACCAGCTGCTTGAATCCATCGGGCTGTATCTGGACTTCTATCCTGAATACAAGGATGATTTCGAGTACAACTGCCAGCTGATTTATTACATGGCTTCCGAGGCCAAGAAGGCCGGCGACACGGAGTTCTCAAAAGGACTTGAGTCCACCATCGCCGCTTTCCTCAACAGCAACAGCTAGATTGACTGACACTATTTGCGGGATCTGAGCCTTGAGGCGCTCTCGACCAGGAGTTGGTCCCGCAATATCCTTCTCGCCGCGATAAAATCCAGGATCGCCGCGGCGAGTGGAAGGATTGCCGTCCACTTGAAGATGACCCCCTCAGGAGCGACAAGGTAATCGAACACCAGCCAGCCCTGGAGACCAAGCAGGACAAGCGCCGAAAGCACAGCCGTACGCATCTGGAACACCCTCACCCTAAAAGTCAGCAACGAGAGCAGCTGCAGCAGCCCGGCGACAATCAGCAATATCAAGTATGGGATGAAAGCCACGTACTTGACCTCATCGAGATGGGCTCCTCCTGAGCCAACAGTAAAAGACTTAACACTGAAGAAAAGCGTCACGACCAAAGCGGTCGCCAGCGCGAGATACAAGGTCTGGATTCTTTGCCACATGACGCGAAAATAGCTATTTCCCGCGATTTTTGTTATATTTGGTGACCAACAAAATGACCATCGCCATGAGAATTCCAGAATCAGAACTTATAATCAACTCCGACGGCTCCGCCTTCCATATTCATCTTCGTCCCGAAGAACTTGCTGATATAGTGATACTTGTAGGCGATCCCGGGAGAGTGGACATGATCGGTTACTATCTCTCGGACGTGGAGTTCCGACACGCCAGCCGCGAATTCGTATCCATCACGGGCCGATACAACGGAAAGCGCCTCACAGTCCTCTCCACGGGAATCGGGACTGACAACTGCGACATCGTGATGACAGAGCTTGACGCTTTGGCGAATGTGGATTTCGAGACAAGGGAGGTCAAGAAGAACCACCGGGAGCTTACCATCCTGAGGATCGGCACCACTGGAGCGATCCAGCCTGACATACCCATCGGCTCTCCGATATTCTCCCACTATTCCATCGGTTGCGACGGCCTTCTCAACTGGTACGCCGACAGGGACAGGGTCACGGACAAAGACATGGAGGATGCCTTCACCCAGCACACAGGCTGGGACAAGCATCTTCCAGCTCCATACATTGTCAAAGCCAGCGAAGATCTCATTGATCGTTTCGAGGATTGCTCTGTCAAGGGAATCACTATCTCCGCATCCGGATTCTATGGTCCCCAAGGCAGGGTCGTGCGTCTTGGACTGGCCATGCCCGACATGCTTGAGAAGTTCGAGTCTTTCCGTTACGGGGACTACAGGATCACGAATTTCGAGATGGAGGGATCAGCCGTGGCCGGACTCGCAAGGCAGCTCGGCCACAAGGCCGGCACCGTCTGCTGCGCCATCGCCAACAGGTACCTCAAGAACAGCGACCCGGACTACAAGGCTATGGTCAAATCCTTGGCGGAACTCTCACTTGAGAGGCTGACGAGGTAAGACATCGCTGTTGAACCTGGCCAGCACATCGGCCTCATAAGTCTTCGTGACGGGGATGGGAGGGATCGAGTCATTGTCCAGGTCCAACTCGTAGCCGTCTTTCTCCTTGCGGAGCACCTTCACCTTGTCCATGTTCACGATATACTTCCGGTGGCACCGAACGAGGCTGCTGCCCCTGAAGCTGTCCTCGACAGTCTTCATCTTGCTGCGGATCATGTAACGCTTCAGCTCTCCCCTGCTGTCGGTGTACCTGACTATGATGTAATTGTCATCCGACTCCATGTAATAGAGACTCGAAGCGCTCACGCAGAGCTTCAGGTTGCCGCTGTTGTCGAAGAGAGTGATTTTCTCGAGCTTGGAAGGCAGCACATTCTCGTCCAGCACGACGTTCCCGTAATTCATCAGACGGATAGTCTGGTTCTTGTCCTGAAGGGCAAAGTACATCCCGGCGAGAATGTAAGGTATTATCAATGAAATGGTTCCATAAAGGAGCGCATTCCCGAGAGTTCTGGGGAACTGATCCCAGCCTATAGCAGTCAAAGGGACAGTGATGAAGGAGTAAGCCAGGCAGATAACCACAACCTCGGCCACGCACCACGCGGCGTACCCCAGATAGGTCATGGAGATTACATTCCTGGTCTTGTACATCAAGAAACGACTCAATGCGACCAGGGCGAGCGACCCGGTAGCGAAAAGGACGGTGAAGACAAAGAACCGCGAATTGCCGAGCGCCATCCAGCTGTTGTGGGAGAATGGCAGGCTCAGGAGGAGGAACACGATTGAGAAAAACGCCGCGAAAGTCACGGTGTAGATGAGCTGGTACTTCCCCCTCAGATAATCAGGTAATTGCTTGGTTGATGCCGCCATCATGAAAGCTTGAACTGCAAATATAGCAATTTTTCGAGGATATCAATACCACCGGTTTCACCCCAAATATCACGTATTCGCCACATTTGATGAAGTATCGCGCGAAAGAGAGTGGATTCGCCACAATTATTTTGCCGCCACAGGGAAGATTGGTATTTTCGCACCCGGAAAAAGAAAACGACAATTATGAGAATTATCGGGACAGGAAGCGCGCTTCCTAAAAAAATAGTCACCAACGAGATACTGTCCGAATTCCTGGACACCAGCGACGAGTGGATCACCACCCGCACTGGGATCAAGTCCAGGCACGTCATCTCCGACGAGAAGATCGAGGATCTCGGAGCCGAAGCTGTCAGGAAAGCCCTTGACATGGCCGGGCTCGCACCCTCGGACATTGACCTTTTCATAACATCCAACGTGGTTTCGGGGCAGGACACCCCCGGAATGAGCTGTCTTGTGGCCGCCAAGGTAGGGCTGAGCTGCCCGATGTTTGACATCAACTGCGCCTGCCCCGGATTTGTCTACGCCCTGGATATGGCCGAGGCGTATTATAAGGCGGGCAAGGTCAGGAATGTGCTGATAGCCTGCGTCGAGGAGCCCACGAGGATGACCAGCTGGGAAGACCGCTCCACCTGCGTCCTTTTCGGGGACGGAGCGGGAGCAGCGGTGCTCACCGCCGGGGACAACATCAAGGGGACAAAACTCCACTCGGAACCGGATGTGGACAAGATATGGATGAGGCGCAAGCTCATCCCCACTCCTTATGTCACGGTTCCCGATGTTGACGTACCCCTCCAGATGCGCGGCCGCGAGGTTTTCAGGTTCGCCGTCGGGGCTTGCACCCATGGCGTGAAGAGCCTTCTGGACGAGGTTGGCATCAAGAAGGAAGACGTCTCCTGGTTCATGGTACACCAGGCCAACAAGAGGATCATCGACTCGATCATCGATTTCATGCAGGTACCCGCCGAAAGGTTCCCTGTCAACATCCAGGACCATGGCAACTCATCCTCCGCCTCATGCCCCATCCTTCTGGACGAGTGCAACAGGAAAGGAATGTTCAAGAAAGGTGATATCATCGTCCTCAGCGCCTTCGGGGCCGGACTCCTTTCCGGGGCAGCCGTCCTTGAGTGGTAATCTCCACTTTAATCGTTATATTTGCAATCTGTTTGAACACGAATAAAAAATCAAATCATACATGGACAAAAGAGTAGTTATCACAGGTATGGGTGTCATCTCCCCCGTCGGGAATGACGTGACCACTTTCTGGAAAAACCTATGTGACGGTTACTGCGGCATAGAGGTCATCGAAAGCGAGGACACCGAGCAGCTTCCGGTGAGGATCGCCGGTAAAGTCAAGGAGTTCCACGCCGAGGAGTATGGGATGGACAAGCCTTTCATACGCAAGCAGGACCTCTTCACCCAGTTCGGAGTCGCAGCAGCCTACCAGGCTGTAAAGCAATCCGGTCTCGTTTCCGAAGGGGAAGGAAAGAACATCGATCCTTTCAGGTTCGGAGTCTATTTCGGTTCCGGCATCGGCGGATTCGCCACCCAATACAGGGAAATGGCCAAGATGATCGACGACCCCTCCGGCCAATGGATATCTCCTCTCTTCATCCCCACGATGATCTCGAACATCGCCGCCGGGCAGATCGCCATCCTCAACCACGCCGAAGGTCCCTGCCTTGACATCGTGACCGCCTGCGCCACCTCGACCAACGCCATGGGAGAGGCCTACAGGGCCATCAAGCACGGTTACGCTGACGCCATCATCACCGGAGGAAGCGAGAACGCCACCATTCCGATCGGCATAGCCGGATTCGCCAACCTCAAGGCTCTCTCAAGGTCCACTGATCCTAAATACGCCTCCCTCCCGTTCAACGCCAACAGGGCCGGTTTCGTGATGGGAGACGGCTCCGCCGCCCTCATCCTCGAGGAATATGAGCACGCCAAAGCCCGCGGAGCCGTGATTCTCGGCGAGATGGTCGGCTACGGCAACACTTGTGACGCCTACCACTCAACCGCCCCCAGGCCGGACGGCACAACTCAAGCCAGATGTATCGAGCTTGCCCTGGAAGAGGCCGGATTCGACAAAGAGAAGGATGTCCTTTACATCAACGCCCACGGGACAGGCACCAAACTGAATGATGTCGCCGAGACCCAGGCCTACAAGAACGCCCTCGGAGATTTCGCCTACAAGGCCCACATCAGCTCGATCAAGTCCATGACAGGACACATGTTCGGAGCCGCCGGAGCCGCGGAGGCCATCGCGACCCTTCTCGCCCTGCGAGACGGGATCTGCCCTCCCACCATCAACCTGGACACCCCGGATCCCGAATGCGACCTGGACTACACACCCAACAAAGCCGTCAAGGCTGATCTGACTCTGGGCATCTCCGACTCCTTCGGCTTCGGAGGTCATGATGCCTGCGTCGCTTTCCGCAAATGTGAGGATTAAAAGAGAGAAACCATGTCAGAAGTACTTAACAAGGAAGATATCAAGAAGTTCCTGCCTCATAGGGAGCCCATGCTCCTCATCGAGGAGGCCTACATCGACGAGAACGGTCTCGCCCACTCCAAGTACACCATCAAGGAAGATGAATTCTTCACCAGAGGCCACTTCCCCGGCAATCCCGTGGTTCCGGGTGTCATCCTGTGCGAGATCATGGCCCAGAGCTGCGCCATCCTCGTCAAGGACGAGATCCCCGGCAACATCACCCTTTACGCCGGCATCGACAAAGTCCGCTTCAAGAACTCCGTGAAGCCGGGCGATGTGTGCGAGGTGACCGCCAGCCTCGACGAGAGGAGGGGACAGCTGTTCTTCTGCTCAGCGAAGCTCGAGGTCAACGGCAAGCTCTGCTGTAAGGGAATGCCTTCCTTCGCCCTGGTTCCTATCCAGAAATAATCATGGAATACCGGAGTCTGGGCCCTGGAGAGTCCGAGGACCTCTCTTCGAGGATTCTTTACGAGGACAACCATATCCTCGTGTTCAACAAAGTCCCCGGCGAGATCGTCCAAGGGGACAAGACTGGAGACGAATGCCTGGCCGAGACCTTGAAGGCGTACATCGCCCAAAGGGACTCGAAGCCAGGCAAGGTTTTTCTGGGCATCCCGCACCGGCTCGACAGGCCCGTCAGCGGGATAGTCGTGTTCGCCAAGACTTCCAAAGCCCTCTCAAGGCTGTCCGAGATGTTCCGCACGGGAGACATGCACAAGACCTATTGGGCCCTGTGCTGCGGAGCCCCCGAGAAGGAGACCGGTCAGCTGACCGACTGGCTAGTCAGGAATGAGAAGCTCAACAAGAGTTTTATCTCAAAGCCAGGGGCTACTGGAGCCAAGGAAGCGAGGCTGCTCTACAGGCTCATCGGGCGGACTGACAGGTATTCACTGATTTCCGTTCAGCTTCTTACTGGCCGCCACCACCAGATCCGCTGCCAGCTCGCGGCCATTGGCTGCGTCATCAAGGGTGACCTTAAATATGGGGCGCCCCGCTCCAACCCTGATGGCGGAATATGTCTCCACTCAAGGGAAATCCGGTTCGTCCACCCCGTAAAAAAAGAAGAGATGACGCTTTTGGCGCCACCTCCATCTTCATGGAAAGGCCTTGAGCCTTACCTGTAGTCGTCCACTCTCTCCCTGGCCTCAACAGCCTTCTGACGGGCGGATTCAGCCTTTTTCTCAGCTTTCCTCGCTTCTTTTTCGGCTTTCTTACGGGCCTTGTCTTCCTTAGCCTGCGCCTCCCTGGCCTTCTGGTCAGCCTTGGCCGACTCTATGGCAGCCTGAGTACCTTCCGAGCGTCTGCGGGCCTGAGTCCTGTCTTTAGAGGCATCCTTGGCGGAACGTCCTTTGAGGGCGGCATAGCATACCACCTCATAACGCCCCCTGGACTTCTTATAAACAAAAAATGAAGAGACAACATCCTCTTCAGGATACCCGTAAAGCGCGTCTGAACGCGCTTCCGCCTTGGCGGCGCTAAGATCCTTCTCTGTGGCCTTGCCGATGACCTCGACAGCGTTCTTTGTCGAATACAATGCGGTCAGATGGCCATTGACAGCATCTTCAAGCTTGATATTGTCAAGCGATTTGTAGCCCTCAGACTTGAGATGTTTGACCTCGATCTTCGTGTCTTTCTTGGCCTGCTTCACAGCCTTCCTGCTCTGTCCAGCGGAAGGAGCGACAACAGCGAGCCCAAGCAAAATGGTAATGATGATCTTTCTCATATCCTTGTTGTTCAGTATCAACGCGAATATACGAAAAACATCATTATCTTCCCATTCTCTCCAAAGAGTGCTCCTGAAGCCACTCGGAAGGGGTTTTGCCGATATTGATCTTGAAAGCCATATTGAAAGAGACCGTGGAGTTGAATCCGGACATGGTGGCCACCTCCCCGACCTTCAGCCTGGGATCCTTCTTGAAGAGCGATATGGCATACTGGATCCGATGATAGTTTATGAACTGACGGAAGTTCCTGCCGGACAGTGTGTTAATGGTGCGCGACAAATATAGTTTGTTCGAGTAAAGGGTCTCGGCAAGGTCGTCCATGCGGAAGTAAGGATCGAGGAACGGCTTTTTCTCGTTCATGTACAGCATGACTCTGTTGTAGAGGTTGTTCATCCGTTTGTCTTCCTCCGCCTTGTCGATGAAGGACGTCCTGAGGTTCCCCTTGATTATCTCCTTGACCTTCTTCTCAGCGTCCGGATTCAGGATCAGGGTCCTGCCGGTCATGTCGCGCAAATAGAGGATACCGTACAGTACCATGAACAGCACCACGCAGGAAACAGTCATGATGATGCCGGCGTCTCCGGGCAGCAGGACCGCGCAGACCGAGTAAAGGGCAAGACACAGGAACACATGAGAGTAAACGAAGCGGGAATAATCTTCCAGGTTGTGCCAGACGGCCGAGCTTCTGAAAAACATCCTGATCCCTCCCATCCTCCTTGAAGCCACCGACATGAAATACAGGTTGAATACCACCAGCATGACAACGTAGGAGAAGAAAATCCTCTCGGCCCTGAAAGAAAGGATACTCGAAGGGACGATCAATGAGAAAACAAAGGAGAGTGCGACAGCCCCGACGATTATCAGGGTAGCGAGCAGGGACAATGACGGTTTTTCAAACGAGCAGGGATACAGCAGGAGAATCTCAACAACGGCCATCATGTCAAGAAGCAGGTAACTGATGGAGATGTCATCCGGAATCAGTAATTCAAGGGCGATAAGAGTCACGCCGGTCGCTCCAGCCATAGTCCTTATTGCGAAATGCCTGGCATCCCTGGAACCGGACTTGAAGAAATCATAAATAAGGAAGGCAAGAAATTCGACAATCAGGGATAAAGCAATGATTTTCGACATTATTAAACAAGTTTTTCGGACATGAAAATAATCATAAAAACGATACAAATACCCCCGGCTTGGAGGTAAGCCGGGGGTAAGAGTCAAAAAAAGCCTTTAAAAAACAGAAATTACGCTTTTTTATCCTTGATTTTATCGAATCCCTTGCCATAGACTCCGGCCACTGAGGACACGGAAAGGAAAGCGTCCGAGTCAATCCGCTTGATGGCCCTGAGCAACATGTTGACATCCGTCTTACGGGTGATCACCATAAGGACAGAGGACTCCTGCTTTGTGTACCATCCCTTGCCTTCAAGCAGGGTGACGCCACGGTGGAAATCCTTGGCGATCATGTCCGCTATATCCTCATAGTGGTGAGACATGATGAAGATCTGGACGCTTTGCTTCGAGCCGGCAAGATAAAGGTCGGCTACATTGCCGCACACCGTGACTATGATCATTCCATAAACGGCCGTGATAAACTTGTCCACAAATGGAAGCGGCTGTCCTTCAGCTGTATAGGAGGGAACCAGCAGGGATGACGCTATTATGAAGACATCGATGAGCAAGATGACCTTTCCCGGGGAGATATTATGGAACTTAGTGATGATCAATGCGATGATATCCGTTCCGCCGGAACTGCCGCCCTGCGAGATGGACATCCCGATCCCGAATCCCGCCATCGATCCTCCGATGATCGAACAAAGAAGTTTGCCATTGGAGAGGGCGAAATCCTGGATGAACTGGGCCGGGATGATTGTCTGCTCGACATTCAGGCAGAAAGAAGCGAGGAATATGGCATAGACTGTCTTGATCCCGAAAGAAGGTCCGATAATGAAAAGAGAGATCACCAGCAGCAAAGCGTTGATCACAAAGTAGGTATATCCCATCTTGATCCCGGTGGCGAACTGGATGATGGCACTGATACCGGACACTCCGCCTCCGAACATATTGTTGGGAGTGAGGAATATCGTCCATCCACAAGTGTATATGATAATCCCCAGGGTAATCAGGAAATACTCCTTAATTGTCCGCAGGACGTTCTTCTGTTTGATTTCCATTATACGATTTCTTCTTAAGTTTCAGATTGATGCCGGTTTTCATCTCGTCAAAGCCCTCACCATAGACTGTGCTGGCCGAGGATACGGTAACAAATGCAGAAGGGTCTATCTCCTTGACCGTCTTTGTGATAGTGTGGAGCTCAGGCTTACGAACCAGGATGAGAAGGACTTTCTTGCTCTCTCCTGAATACCACCCTTGCGCGTCAAGGGCGGTCACTCCCCTGTTGAGGTCATGAATCACCGTGTCCGCTATCTCTTTATACTTGTTGGAGAAGACCATTATCTGCCAGGTCGAGTTCCGGCCGAGAAGCACCCAGTCCACAAAGACGGAGAAAATGACCATGGCCACATAACCATAGACCATATCCTCAACCGTCTTTCCCGGAATGAGGAGCACAGAGGCAATGATGAAAAGATCCAGCGCGAGGAACACCTTTCCCAGGGAAACGGGCCAGAACTTATTGACTATCAATGCCACAATATCCGTTCCTCCGGTGCTTCCCCCTCTGGCAAGGATAAATGTGATGCCTATCGACTCTATGATGGCGGCGACCACAACCAGCAGCAGTTTGTTGTCGAAAAAGAGATAAAGGTTCTCCATTCCCGCAAGTATGTCAAGCCCCACGGTGGAAAGCCCGATAGCATAAAGAGTCTTGAACCCGAAACCTTTTCCGAGCACAATGGTGCCGAGCAGAATGAGGAGGGTGTTGACCACGATGTAGGACAGGTACACCGGGATGCCGGTGGCGAAATTGAGGATGGTACAAGCTCCCGTCAGGCCACCGCTGGCAATCCCGTTGGGAATCATCATGTCAGCCCAAGCGAAGGTGTACAGGAACACCCCAACGGTTATGATAGCGTAATCCTCGAGGATGCTACGGAAAGAAGATTTCTTGGAAGATATCCCGCCCATGTCTGGCTTATTTTATGACTATGTTGACGATTCTTCCCGGAACGACGATGATCTTCACGATGGACTTGTCCCCGACCCACTTGGAGGTCTGCTCCATCCCCCGGATCTCAGCCTCCACTTCAGCGGCTGACATGGACTTCGGAAGATCAACCATGAAACGGGTCTTCCCGTTGAATGAGACAGGGTACTTCACGCTGTCCTCAGCCGCGAGAGCCGGGTTGAAAACAGGGAATGCGGCGTATGTCACGCTGTCCTCATGGCCAAGGAGCGACCAGAGCTCCTCGGCTATGTGCGGGGCGAAAGGCGAAAGCAATATGGTCATTGGCTCGAGGATCGCGCGTTTGCGGCACTTCAGAGCACTCAAGTCGTTCAGGGCTATCATGAAAGCGCTGACAGTGGTGTTGAATGAGAAATGCTCGATGTCGGATTCTTCCTTGCCGATGAGTTTGTGCAGGACTTTCAACTCCTCAGCGGAAGGTGCCTCGTCCGAGACGGCGAAAGAGTCTCCATCGAAGAACATCCTCCAGAATTTCTTGAGGAAACGGTTGACTCCGTCGATACCCTTGGTGTCCCACGGCTTGCTCTGCTCGAGAGGCCCGAGGAACATCTCGTAGAGCCGCAGTGTGTCGGCGCCATAGTCGTCACAGATCTTGTCGGGATTGACAACGTTGAACATGGACTTACTCATCTTCTCGACCGCCCATCCGCAGACATATTCCCCGTTCTCGAGGACGAACTCCGCGTCGGAGAACTCCGGTCTCCATGCCCTGAACCCGTCAAGGTCGAGCTTGTCGTTGCGCACAAGACTGATATCCACATGGATCTCGGTCGTCTGGTACTGGTCCTTGAGCCCGAGGGAGACAAACTTGTTGGTCCCGACGATACGATAGACAAAGTTGGAACGGCCCTGGATCATACCCTGGTTGATGAGTTTCCGGAAAGGCTCGTCCTCGCACACGTACCCGAGATCGAAGAGGAACTTGTTCCAGAAGCGGGAATAGATCAGATGGCCGGTGGCATGCTCGGTGCCTCCGATATAAAGGTCGACATCCCTCCAGTAAGCGTCCACATCCTTGTCCACAAGAGCCTCGGCGTTATGGGGATCCATATACCTGAGGTAATAGGCGCTGGATCCGGCAAAGCCGGGCATAGTGCTGGTCTCCAGCGGATAGCCCTTGTAGGTCCAGTTTTTAGCCCTCGCGAGAGGCGGCTCTCCGTTCTCGGTGGGCTTGAACTCACTGATCTCAGGAAGGGTCAAAGGCAACTCCTCGAATGGAACCGGAGTCGGAATACCGTCCTTGTAATAAATCGGGAAGGGTTCTCCCCAGTACCTCTGGCGGCTGAATATAGCGTCGCGCAGCCTGTAGTTGACCTTGGCGTGGCCAAGACCATTTTTCTCCACATATTCGATAGCGGCAGGAATGGCGTCTTTCACCTCCATCCCGTCCAAGAAGCCGGAATTGACCATCTTCCCTTCCTTGGCATCGAAGCTTTCCTCGCTGACGTCACAACCCTCGATGATCGGCACAATCGGAAGGTTGAACTTCTTCGCGAAAGCGTAGTCCCTGCTGTCGTGGGCCGGAACAGCCATGATGGCTCCAGTGCCATAGCCGGCGAGCACATATTCGGAAATCCAGATAGGAACCCTCTCCCCAGTCAAAGGATTGACCCCGTAAGAACCGGAGAAGACCCCAGTCACTGTCTTTGTCTCGGCGATCCTCTCACGCTCCGTCTTTTTCTTCACATATTCCAGATACTCAGCGACTTCCTTCTTTTGACCATCTGTTGTCAGAATCTCGACAAGGTCGCTCTCCGGAGCCAGGACCATGAATGTCACCCCGAAGATAGTGTCAACACGGGTCGTGAATATGGTTACATCGTGCTCATCCTCACCGTTGAAGCACTTGAAAACGACTTCGCAGCCCTTTGACTTTCCGATCCAGTTGCGCTGCATTTCCTTGAGGGAATCAGTCCAATCGATCCGATCAAGTCCCTCCAGCAGCCTTCCGGCATAAGCCGAGACCCTCAGCTGCCACTGAAGCATCTTCTTCTGCTCCACGGGAAAGCCTCCTCTCACTGAAAGGCCATCCTTGACCTCATCGTTAGCGAGGACGGTTCCCAGACCCGCGCACCAGTTGACGGAAGTCTCGCCCTGATAGGCGATCCGGTAGTTCATGAGCATATCGGACTTCTCCTTGTCGGAGAATGCCTTCCATTCCTCTGCCAAGAATGGCTCATGCTCGGAGCATGCGGCGTTGGCCGCCTGGCTGCCGCCTTTTTCGAATGCGGCCACGAGTTCCTCGATCGGGCGGGCTTTGTCAAGGTCGTTGTCGTACCAGCTTCCGAACATCTTGAGGAAAGCCCACTGGGTCCACTTGTAGTAAGCCGGATCGCAGGTACGGACCTCACGGTCCCAATCGTATGAGAAACCGATCCTGTCCATCTGCTGGCGGTAACGGTTGATGTTGTTCACGGTCGTGACCTCAGGATGCTGGCCGGTCTGGATGGCGTATTGCTCCGCCGGCAGGCCGAAAGCATCATAACCCATGGGATGGAGGACATTGAAGCCCTTCAGCCTCTTATAGCGGGAGAAAATGTCGCTGGCGATATAACCCAGCGGATGGCCGACATGCAGACCGGCTCCGGACGGATACGGGAACATGTCCAGAACATAGAACTTCGGTTTCGACGGGTCTGCCCCTGTCTTGAAAGTACCTTTCTCCGCCCAGTAGGCCTGCCACTTGCTCTCAATTTTCCTGAAATCGTAATCCATTATTTATCAGTTATTTCTTAATTATCGTGCTTTTTCAACCCGAAACTTTTGGTCCCTTTTTTCTCCAAGCGGAATTCCACGTAAAGGGACATCTCCGAGCTGACTTTCTTACCCATCACTTTGCCCGGCTTCCAAGCCGGAGAAGCGCTTATGATCCTCACAGCTTCCTCGTCGAGCAGAGGATCAGCGCCCTTGAGAACCTTCACGTCCCGGATCTTGCCGTCCTCGCCGATTATGAAATCGACAAGCACACGGCCCTGAATCCCCTGCCGGATGGCCTCTTCAGGGTATTTCATGTAGGAATATACCCATTTCTGAAGGAACACCTTCGGATCATAGCTGCCGAGGAAAGAAGGCTTGACATCGCAATCGTAATATGGCACCGCACCGGACAACCCTCCTGTCAACTTGGTGACTTCCGAGGGACTGAAGGCCGGCTTCGACCCATTGGCGAGGGCGAGAGAATAGCTATAGATAAACTCAAGTTCCCTCTCCATCGTCTCAAAATCAATGATCGACTGAGTGTCCCGCTCAGTGTCATGGGCGGGATAGCGGCCGGTAGTAAAGAGTATTGAGGGTATCTTCTTGTCATAGAACGCGATATGATCAGAAGGATAAGGTTCCTGCGTGGTAATGACCGGCTTTATGGGCTGCAGCTCATTTGACAGGGTCGCCACTATCGCATTCATGTCGGCATTGGAGGCCGAATAGGCGTAAAACCCGTCAGATCCAGTTCCGAGCATGTCCAGGTTAATCATAGCGTCGATTTTGGAGACATCAGAGAACGACCTGTTAAGGAAATACCACGATCCGGCGAAAGACTCCCGCGAGGCTCCGAAACCGACCAGCAGGACGGAACGCCGGAGCAGAGCCTTGTTGGTCTTGAGCATCCTGGCCAGTTCGAGCATCATAGCGACGCCCGAAGCGTTGCCGTTGGCCCCGTAATATATCTTATCGACCTTGACCCCGTCCACCGTCATGGATCCCGTACCCAGGTTATCCATCCTTGCCCCGATGACTATATAATTATCTTTCAGGGTCTTATCCCCTCCGGGAATAAAGGCGCATACATTCCTTGAGACCAAAGTGTCACCACTGTCTTGGCGGATGCCGAAAGGATCTCCACCGTCCGGGGAAATCACGTCGATTCCATAGGACTTCAAAGTCTCGGAGATATATTCCGCCGTCATTTTCTCCCCCTCCGAACCGGCCTTGCGGCCTTCCATCATGACGGAGGAGATCGTAGCCACGTGGGTCTTGAAAGCAGACACTGTCTCGCTGTCTCCCAGATCCGAATAACCGGCCTTGTACTGCGCATTGATTGTTACGGCCAGCAGAAGGGCCACGGCTGTTATGAGAGCTTTTCTGGTCATTTTCTTTTCCTGTCTAAAATCCAGACGCCCTCAGGGCAAAAATCCTGCCCTTTCAATTCCTTCATGAAAGCCTTAGCCTCCTCAGGGTCGTCAGTCCCACCTATCCCGACGGCGGTGCGTCCTTCAGTGAAGCCGAAGAACTCCGGCTCATATCCGAATGACTTGATACGCTCGGCGTATTTCTCAGCGTTTTCACGGCTGGAGAACGCCCCCATGATCACATAGAAGCGCTTCTTCTCTCCGGTGGGACGAACGGGCACGGGTTCCGTCATCTCCGGCTTGACTACCTGGAGGCTGTCCTTGTCATCCTGAGCGGAGCGAAGGATCTCCGCCCGCTTCGCCTCGATCTCTTTCGACGTCGGCCTCCCGGCCAGCACACGGAAGAAATCGCAGCCAGTCACCACCAAAGTGACAGACAGCAGGATAACGGACAATCTGAAGCGGCTTTTCATGGGGATAACGTCATTCTGAGCGAAGTGAAGAATCTCCTTCCACGAAGGCCACGATCTCGCCCTTGGCGACCTTGTCGCCCTGTTTTCCAAGGATCGCGACAACTCGTCCGTCAATAGCGGGAACCAGCTCTTCCATCCCGTAATAAGTCTGGACGAAGCCCATGCCCTCACCTGCCTTGACAGCGGTTCCGACGATAGGCGCCGCGGAATCATCATCAACATCAACCTGCCAGAGAAGTTGTCCCTTTACAGGAGCCTGGACGGGGACGGCGTGGGGATAGCGCTTGGCATATTCCTCGACATCGAACTTGGGCATCTCGACCACGGGGCGAGTCACAACAATCGGAGCGCCGGCCTTGGCCTTCATGTCCTCCAGATCTTTGTTGAAACGCTCCTTGGCGATGCCGCTCTTATAGTCACGGTACTGGCGCTCGTGCATAGCCATCTCAAAGAGTTCCTCATCGTCCTGTCCATAGTCCCAGCCTTCCTCATCCATCATCTTGCGGAACTTCGGAAGCTCGTCAGGATAGTTGTCCTGCGGGTTGCCGGTGCTGAATTCCAGCCCTTTCTCCTTAGCGAGATCGATGATCTCAGGTGCGAGAGGGCCGGGAAGCTGCCCCATATTGCCGAGGATCATTCCCCAGGTGTCCTTGTCTATGGTGGTCCAGCGAGGTTTCCCGTTCAGCATGTTCAACAGGTTCATCAGAGCCGTGTTCTTAACATACTGGCTGAAAGGAGTCACGAGGGGCGGATAACCGAGCCTCGGCCAAACATATTCAACCTCCTGGAAAAGCTTGACCATCAAGGTGTCAAGGCTGATCTCGGGACGGCCATGAGCCCTTTCGGCGGCGTTGATAGCGCCCTGGAAGCCCTTGAGGTCGGCCATCATGGAGCCCATCATACCTCCCGGCAGACCGCAACCCACAAGGAGCGAGCTCATCTGGGAGTTCGTGGGGTTGATCCAATATCCGAGGAAGTCATCGATGAACTTCTGGGTCAGGCGGCGCACTTCCATGTAGGCGTCCATATTCAGGTCCTTCACGAGGAAGCCGTCGGCCTTCATCATCTCCCTGATTGTGATCACATCAGGATGGACCTTGCCCCATGAGAGCGGTTCCACGGCTACATCGAGATAATCCGCGCCAGCCCTGGCGACCTCCAGCATCGAGGCGGGAGAGAATCCAGGACCGGTATGGCCATGGTACTGGACAACGATGTGGGGATATTTCTTCTTGATGTCCCGGACAAGCTCACCGAGGAAGGTAGGACGGCCGATTCCGGCCATATCCTTGAGGCATATCTCGTCGCAACCGTATCCGACGACCTTGTCCACTACGCCCATGTAATATTCGACAGTATGGACCGGGGAGTTGGTGATCGACAGTGCGACCTGGGAGATCATACCGCCCTTCTTCGCGCCTTCCACTGACCCGCGGAGGTTGCGATGGTCGTTAAGACCGCAGAAAGAGCGCGCGATGTCTGTGCCTTGCTTTTTCTTGACCTTGAACATCAGGTCCCTGACATCCCTCGGAACAGGATTCATTCTCAAGGCGTTTAGTCCTCTCTCAAGCATGTGGGTCTGGATACCGGCCTTGTGGAAAGGAGCCGTCCACTTCCTGACGGCCACATTCGGGTTCTCCCCGAAAAGGAGATTAACCTGCTCGAAAGCGCCGCCATTTGTCTCGACACGGTCAAAGCAACCCATGTCGATGATAGCCGGAGCCACCTCGCAAAGCTGATCCACCCTCGGGACATATCTTCCCGAGCTCTGCCACATGTCCCTGTAAACCAGGGAGAACTTTATCTCTCTTGCCATATTCTTATAATTCCTTTTAATCCTACAAATATACTCATTTTTCACTATCTTTAGAGAGTTTTCGCAAAGCAAAAAGCCATGCCCATGAGAAAGATCGTCATTTCTGTCATAATGTGCCTTGCTGCCCTGCCCTTGTTCGGGACAGCCGCCGATATTCCCGCCCCTTGCGACCATCCGAGGCTGGTCTTGAGAGCTGGAGAGGAGGCCACCGTCCGGGAAGCCATTGCCAAGGGAGGGATGGCCAAAGAGGCATATTCATACATCAAGGCTTTCTCCGACAAGTTGCTGACAACCCCGCCCATGGAGCGGATCATGACAGGCCGCAGGCTCCTCCATGTGTCGCGGGAAGTCTTGAAAAGGGTATTTTATCTCTCGACCATGTACCGTCTGGACGGAAAACGGGAATATCTTGACCGTGCTGTCGAGGAAATGATCGCCGTATGCCGGTTTACGGACTGGAACCCATCCCATTTCCTGGATGTCGCGGAAATGACCATGGCAGTCTCGATCGGCTACGATTGGCTATATCCGGAACTATCTGAAGATCAGAGACTCGAGATCCGGACAGCCATTCTGGACAAAGGACTCCGTCCCTCCGAGGGACAATGGTTCCTTACCTCCAACAACAACTGGAACCAGGTCTGCAACGCAGGGATGGTCTGCGGGGCGCTGGCGGTCTGGGAAGACGCCCCCGACGAGGCCAGGGCGATGGTCCAAAGAAGCCTGGAATCCAACCCGATAAGTCTGGCCAGTTACTCCATGGAGGGCTGCTACCCAGAAGGATATAGTTATTGGGAGTACGGGACCTCTTTCCAGATTATGCTGATCTCGGTCCTGGAGAGCGCCTTCGGAAGCGACCTGGGGCTTATGGAGGGACAGGAGGGCTTTTACAACTCCTCCAAGTTCATGAGCATGATGTCCACCCCCGCACATAGGGTCTTCAGTTACTTTGACGGAGGCCGGAGACAGATATTCCAATCAATGCAGGCGTGGATGGCCACCCGGACCGGGGACCATTCAGTCCTTTATCCCGAATTAACGTTCTTCCGGGACAAAGGTTTCACAATGGGTGACACGGACCGCCTGTTCCCGATCTTCCTCATCAGTTGTTCCAAGATAGATTTCAGTTCCATCAAGGCCCCGTCATACAACACTTACCACTGCTCGGGACTGGAGCCGATGTTCATGTATCGAAGCGGCTGGGACAGTCCTTACGACGCATACCTTGGAGTCAAAGGCGGCCGGTCCGCTGACAACCATGGCCATATCGACGTCGGATCATTCGTCTTTGAGAGCGATGGGGTCTGCTGGGCGGCCGATCTCGGAAGCCAGGACTACAACTCACTGGAAAGCCGGGGAGTCAACCTCTGGTCATCAGCTCAGGACAGTCAGCGATGGGATGTGTTCCGGATCGGTGCCGAATCGCATAACATCCTCACGGTCAAAGATAAAAGACCGATCGTTGACACCAGAATCCCGATCCGTGAAGTCTGGGATAAAAAATCCCGGAAGGGTGCCGGACTTCCGATGACTGCCTTTTACGGTGGCGATCTGGACTCATGCTACAGAAAGGTGTATCTCGATAAGAAAGACGACCTTCATGTCGAAGACTTTTTCATCGGAGGAGAGTCTAAGTTGAACCTGATATGGAAGATGTGCACCGAGGCTGAGGCCAGGATCCTGGGGCCATCCGCCATTGAACTAAAGAAGGATGGGAAGACCCGCATCTTGAGGATCCACACAAAGCATTACGCCAGTCCGAGAATATGGCCTACGACACCACGTCACGACTATGACGCTGACAACCCCGGCACCTGCCTCGTCGGCTTCGAGATCAAGAACGTCCAGCCCCACGAGAAAGTCAAGGTCAAAGTCTCACTGGAGAAATAACCTCAATTAGGCTAGACCATCAGAAGATCAGAGAAGAGCCGGCGGTAAGCGTCGGCTTTTTTCTGTATCGGGAGGGGGTAGGCACGGGAGGTGGAAGGCATGCGGTAAAGACGCATGGGCCGTCCCTCAAAGGTGAATGATGAATATTCCCCCACCGCCGGAGGTTCTGTCCCGAAGGTCCCGCACAAAGTGACAGAAGCCTTCTCCCCTGTCACAACCACGGCCCGGCAGTCCGGAATCCTCCGCAGAAGCGCCGGAATATCAGTTGGTTCCACGACCTCGAGAAACTTATCCGAAGCGTTATCCTTGAGCCGCCGGACAGCTGTTGCGGTATCGAACATAGCAATCCCCTTCTCCAAGCAGAAATTCTTGATCTCTTGAAGCCTGAACTTTTTTGCGTCCCGATCGACAAAGCGCTCCTTGTCATCAAAGAATATAATCCCGATTATCCTCCAGAAATCATTGATGAAATTAGGGTAATAAAACTCCATGCTCCAGCGCTTGGGCTGAGGAGGGAAACTCCCCAGCATCAGCACCTTAGCCCCTTCTGGCAAGAAGGGTTCAAAAGGATGTCGCTCGACAGGGATGTCCATCGTCAGGCCTTAAGGAATATTCCCTTCTTGTACATGAGCCTCATGATGAGGAAGAGAATCGTGACGTTGCCCAAAGTGATGATCAGCTGATAATAGTCTCCGGTCAGATGGGAGAACCCATGGAGTAGGGACTTGCTGACGGAAGAGAAATTGATTACCTCTCCGATGCAGTAAGCCGCTATAGAGTTCATACCGAAGAACTTCAACCAATTCAAGCCTTTGCTCTTGCCCCACACATCAACAATCAGGTAAACTAAAGCCAGTGCCAAGCTACAGAAACCTGCCGAATACAGAGTCATTGAACTGCTCCAGATCTTTTTGATGCAAGGGAACCAGGAGTCAAGAGCGATACCAAGGATGATAAGTGATACTCCGGTTGCCGCGAGCACATATCCCCTCATCGCTTTTCTCCATGTCTCATCTTTTAGGATGCTGCCAGCATAACAGCCTAACATCACGGTAACGATGAAATTGAGACTACTGAGGATCCAAGTGTATTGATATCCCTCGTTCCATGCCCAGGTTCCGTCAGGATTCCAGATCACCCCGTCACGGTGGCTCCCAAGGACAGCCTTGTCGATAACCATCGCGATGTTCCCCTGCGGATCAAGGTTCATGTGGCCGAACAGGACGAACACGAGGATATACAGGAGGAAACACGCTGAGCCGAAAATCCAACTCCCTTTCTTGCCAAGATATACAAAGGACAGCGCCGCGAACACATAGCCTACGGCAATCGCTTGAAGGGTATTTGCGAAAGGATGGAACTCCTTGAAATCCAGGTCCAGAAGATTCCCTTGGACTATCCAGCCAAGGAAGAAAAGCAAAGCGAAACGCTTCAACAGCTTGAGATGGAACGCCTTCCCTGGCTTCTCCCCTTCCCTGTACTTCGCCATGGAGAACGGGATAGTAGCCCCAGACATGAACATGAAAAGGGGCATGATGATATCCCAGAGCACAAAGCCTTCCCAGGAAACGTGGGTGACCTGGTGTCGAACCCCGTCCCAGACTGGCGACTGGTTGATACTCAAGAAAGTATGTATAACAGGGCCCACTACGAGAAGAAGGAAGAGATCCATTCCCCGCAGGATGTCGAGC
Source organism: uncultured Bacteroidia bacterium (assembly GCA_902780935.1). Lineage (GTDB taxonomy): Bacteria > Bacteroidota > Bacteroidia > Bacteroidales > UBA932 > Cryptobacteroides. The sequence continues at coordinate 94,145 of CACZHP010000012.1, forward strand.
GAAGCTAATCTTTCCTTACGTTCCATCAATCGGCGGCGGTATCAAATACCTCGATTATCTTCTCGGCCTTGGCATAACCGTCGGCGGGAGCTTTCCACATGGCAGCGAATACCAGGCAACCGAGCACTCCGAAAGCGATAGCCACGGCGAAAACAGTATTCCAACCGAAAGACTTGGCGATCATTCCGAAAGCCAGGCCGGAGACTGTCGTGCTGGCATATCCGAATATTCCGAGAATGCCGTTCGCCGAGGCCGCCGCCCTCTTCGTCGCCTGGTTGGAAGCGGCGATCCCGGTCAGAGCCTGCGGACCGTAGATGAAGAAGCTGGACATGATCAGGAAGAAGATCGCCCATCCGGTGCTGGACTGCGGCATCTGCCAGAAAGCGAAGAAGCACAGAGTGGCCATCACCATGAATATCAGGCACGTATGGTGGGCTTTGCTCTTGAAGAACTTGTCGGTGATCCAGCCGGCCAGCAGGGTTCCGATAATTCCTCCCACAATCTCGGAAGCCGCCACGACATTTGCTGCGGTTGCTATCGGAAGCTGCTTATAGTCAGTCAAAAACATTGAGCCCCAGTCCAGGATTGTGAACCTGATGACATAGACGCAGAAATTGGAGACCGCCAGGATCCAGATCATCGGATTGCGGAAAACCATCTTCTTAAGGAGTACCTTGTACAGGGCATGTGCATGTTCAGGAGTCTCAGCCTGTTGGACGGCCGCCGCATGGCTGGCCGGAACATGCTCGTCAAGGGTCTCAGGATTGGGAAGGCCCACATCGGAGGGAGAGTTCTTCAATCCGAAGAACAGCAGGAAACTACCAGCCGCGGCGAGGATGGCCGGGATGAAGAAGCACCACTGCCATGCCTCATAGCCGAAACGTCCGAGGATGAAAGTTCCGATAAGGACCGCAACGAGTCCAGCCCCGATAGAGTGGGAACTGTTCCAGATACTCTGTTTGGTAGCCAGTTCCGAAGGCTTGATCCAATGGGCCATGAGGCTTCCGCAAGGCGGATAACCCATCCCTTGGGTGAAACCGTTGATAAGCCACAGGGAACCAATGAAATAGACCAACCCGACAGTGGCCTTCCCGCTGGCGTCCATATAATGGAACAACCCGTTCATCTGGGGGCTCAAGCCGATCACGAAATTGACAATCGCCGACAGGAGCAGCCCAAGTCCCATTATGAACTTCTTGGACTTGGCCCTGTCGGAAATAAACCCGTTGATAAAGCGGGAAACGCCATAGACTATTCCATTCAGTGTCAGGAATATACCAAGCTGGGTCTCATCCAGTCCCAACTCTGATTTCAGCGCCGGCATAGCGATGCTGAAATTCTTCCTCACAAAATAGAACAGGGCATACCCGATCATCAGGATGATCAGTGTCCGCCACTGCCAATAGTTGTATTTCTTTTTGATACTCTGGTCCATATTCACAAATATAACGAATTACAGTTAAAACCTGGATTCTTTAAAGTAACCCGCGATAGCCGCGGCGATGCTTGTGCCGAAAACCCGAGCAGATTCGGGGTTGACTTCTGTTCCTCGAGCATTTGCGAAAGGAATCTCAAAACAGCAACACACCTGCGCTCCGGGAGCATTCATCCTCGCCCATTGAAGACTTGACAGTCCCTGTGCATAGTTCTGGTTATTGTTCCAGTTTGTTCCATACGGGATGTTCCCTGAAACCTGATAGGGCAATCCCTTCGCTTCTTTCTCCACAAGGCTCAGGAAATAATCCTCCGCCTCCATATTCGGAGTTATGGCGGGATCCCCTCGAGGGCAGTAAACGTGTTCGTTATTCAACTCCCCGTATATCCACGGACAGTGAAGATCCAGGATTATCTCCGGACACTTTTCCGTCCACAGTTCCGTGAGGGCTTTAGTCTCAGGATAGAGGAACTCTGTATAATCCCTGTTATGATCGTGGGGACGGCGGTTTTTGCCCTGATCCCCCTTCATGGCTCCGTCATAGTCAATGAAAGGCACAATGGTCAGTTCCACATTGTCCCTCAACCATTTACCTGTATTATCATCCGCAAGGAAGCCTTTCACAATTCCCTCCATCACGTAAGAGGCCATGGTCTCGGAGCAATGATGACGGGCGGAGATCACCACTTTATGTTCTGCCTGCCCATCCCTCCTGCCAATGGTCGCTTCGGGAACATCCTTGCCTTCCCTGCTATGGCATAGAACTCCAAGCGATATGTCCTCCTTGTCTATTGAGCTGACAAAGCTGTTCCAGTCGGCCAAAAGATAGGGATGGCACTCATAGAAATAAACGTCCTTGTCTTTTGGGCCAAATGTCCAAGTGAATGAATACCAGTACCTTGACTCGTTGCCGGCGAATGTGAATGTCTTTCCTTTGTCAAGAGAGACAACCGCTCCCCTAACTCCAACACATGCGAACGGGAACTTGAACACAAGGGTCTTTCCCTGCGCCCCTTGAACCCTCATAGCCCAATAGAACCATTCTCCCTCGGTGTCCCTGAGATCCGGCTTGACATAAACCGTGTCCCCAGACATCTTTTCCACAATTATGTTCCCTGCGGGAAGATTGTCATCGATACGGATTTCCCTTTTGCAGGAAACGAGGGAGACAAGTGCTCCTAAAACCAGTGTTTTGAAGATTGTTACCGCTTTCATATAGCAAATATAAGAATTCGGGATCAAAATAAAGGCAGTCGGAGTCATTAAGTAGCCTAAAGTGACGCCGAGGTTTCGACAACACCGAGGAATTAGTATATTTGCGATTGATATGAAAGAGAACTACAACAAGACTCTGACTGAGGAGCAGAGGGCAAGGCTGCGTCGGATAAAGCATCTGGCTCTGGATATGGACGGAACCATCTATATGGAAAACAATATATTCCCGTTCACCATTCCGACCTTGAACGCCCTCAAGGCCGTCGGAGTGGGGCATTCCTTCCTGACCAACAACCCGACAAAGTCAGTAGGAGACTATGTCGCCAAACTGGCCAAAATGGGGATAGATTGCGCTCCCGAGGACATGTACACCACCCCGATAGCCACGATAGACTACATCAAGAAGACTTATCCGGATGTCAAGAGATTGTTTATGTTGGGCACTCCCAGCATGAGGGAGCAGTTCGTCGAGGCTGGATTCATTTCCTGTGAGGACGACCCCTCTGACAAGCCGGACATGCTGATTGTGGCTTTTGACACGACCCTGGTGTATTCAAGGCTTTGCAGGGCAGCTTGGTGGGCGAAACAGGGCGTCCCTTACATCGCCACCAATCCGGACTGGGTCTGCCCTACGGACGCGCCGACAATCCTGGTTGACTGTGGCTCTCTTCAGAAATGCGTCGAGGCTGCCACTGGCCGAAAGCCCGACAAGGTGATGGGAAAACCCGATCCGACGATGCTGGACGGCATCCGTGACCGACATGGACTCCGGCCAGAGGAAATCGCGATGGTTGGAGACAGGATTTACACCGACATCGAAATGGGCAGGCGAGCAGGAGCAGTCAGCGTGCTGGTTCTATCAGGTGAGACAACTCTTGAGACTGCTCTTGAGGCCGGAACAGCTGACTTTATCGTCAGAGACCTCGAAGAGCTCGGAGAACTTATTCTCGAAAGCCGGAAATAACTGTCAATGAAGGTATTATTCATACATGGGCTGGCCTCTTCCGGTGCCTACAAGATGGCTTCATCCTTGAGGATTCTCCTTAAGGGAAGTGAAGTTTTGGCCCCTGACGTGCCGATTGAGCCTGCGGAGGCGCTTGCCATGCTTAAAGAAATATGCTCGGAGGAAAAGCCGGATATGATAGTAGGCCTTTCCCTCGGCGGTTTCTGGGCACAGAAGCTCAGGGGTTTCCGGAAGTTCCTCATAAACCCTGACCTTCACCCTTCCAAGCTTTTAAGAAGCAAGATCGGCGTCATGGAATATCTTTCCCCACGGCAGGACGGAGCGACTTC
>CACZHP010000013.1 GCA_902780935.1 uncultured Bacteroidia bacterium
TCGAGGCGCTGTGCTGCACCAGCAGCTTCACCAGGTCCAGCTTCTCCCTCACCTCCTCGGCGGGAGAGGGGAATCCGGCCTTGACGGATCCCATCATCAACAGGTCGATGCTGTCCTTGTCTGTGAGCGGATATGGTTTCATGAAGTGAAGGGTAAATCAGAGTGCAAAGATAGCCATCGTTTGTGCCAAACCGTGACACCCGGGAGGATTATTTGTCGGCGAACACTTCCTTGACGTGTGCGATGATCTGGTCGGCGTCGTGCAGCCGTTGGCATAGCGAACCAGCAGGCCCAGCAGCACGCCGAAAACGACCAGAGCGGTGATTTTCTTCGCGTAGAAGACCGGTCCGCCGGAACGGTTGCTGTCATCGACGAGGCCCAGTTGCCGGCAACGTTCGATGATCGCCGGGGGATAGTTAAAGACCGTCTTCACCGGGTCCCTGGACATCAGGAAGACGAACAGGGAGAAAAGGGCGCAGGCGGCGAGGGATTCAATAAGGAAAGTCATGACTCAGGCTGTTTAGGCCCCCAGACGAAAAGGCCTTCTGCCTGGGCGCACTGACGCACAAACTCCAACAACTCTTCGTCTGGATTGTACAGGGTCATGTAATGGTCGTCTCCGCTGAAGGTGATGAGCGCATCCCCGGATCCGACAAGGACGGAAAGAGGGGAGTGGGATGCGGCGCTATCTTCGAAACGGCGCACCAGGACTTCGGGGGATTCGTTCAGGATCCATGTCTCCCCGTCAATGCTCACCCGCAGGTCATGATAGCAGTTCAGCCGGATGAGAACTCGGGCGAACTTCCAGCTGATCTCATCAAGCCAGGACAGGAAATACCGCTCCGCCTTGAAGTACTGGCCGGCGGAACCGGCCGGGACTTGCTTCGGTAGGATATCGATCAGCCAGTAGGGCTTCTCAAGCAGGGACTCTATGATATCTGTATCTTTCATTATCTTATCCCATCCGTGCTTCATTCAAGGGATGCTCCCAGTCAACCACCGCATCGTGCTCTGCAGCAATGGTATCGACCTCCTCCCGAAGGGACTCCAGGAAGGCAGCTTCACGCTTTCTGGAACGGCGGCCTGGAGCATGGTAGATCTCCTTCTCGAAATATGCGTCGTACGACACTCCGAAATCCTCCGCATCCCGATGGGGGAAGAAAGAGACCGCGACCTTGTACGAGATCATACCTGTCTCCGAGTCGGAGATCAGAAGGACCAGGGCGCCCCGACGCTCCACGCCGGAGAAGCGGGCCTGGGCTTGGAAGTATTGCGAATATACGTTGATGACCATGATAACCATGATAACAGATGCTAGAGGTTATATGAGTCGCAGCGCTTCTTCTCGGCTGCGAGGTGTTTACGTGATTCCATTATTGCTCTGTCAAACTACTTTTATTATAATCAAGATAGTTCGGGGCATTAACCAGACGTCCAACCCATTTCTCTTTCGGAGGCATCTTAAGGCCAAGATGTACACGTTCGTCATAATCTGCTGAGAAGTAATCCTGCATCGATACGAACTCGATATGATAGGTCCACCCATCGCACTGGCCTGCCCTTGATCCTCCGGGAAGGAATTCCTTATCTGGAGCGACGACAATCATTTTCCCAGTCCGCTGGGAGCGTTCCAAGGCTCTGATCATCTTCTGCTTGGAAATGGGGTGTTCAAATCCCTGATGTACAGTCGCCATATACAGACTACGGAAATAACGCTCATACGCCTCTGGTAACGATTCCCCAGGTATATCCTGTATCCACTGGAAATACTCTTCGCCGCTGTTGAAGTACGGTATGCGGATTTTCCATGCAGGGCTCTTGGCAGAGCGAGGGCGGAAATAGAAGGGGCAGTCGAAAGGCAACCCCGTCACGGTATCCCTGTATTCTCCGGGATCGAGGACATACTTACGCTTATTGTCCACAATCCATAGGAGAGCCTCATGGATGTTCCACAGGTCATCTTCTTTATCAATTATGAACCCGTCATGACATGCATTCATCAGAGCCTCGGATGTGCTGATCTGCTCTCCGACGCAGTTTCGCTTCAAGTAGTCATAGATCGTCTGGGCTATGAACAAGATTCTTTCGTCTACCATAATCAATCGATTGATTTTACTTCAACAATGCACGTTTCCGGGAAATGCTCTCGAATCCTTCGAGCGTCAGCCTCGGCGGCTTCTTCTCGGCTGCGAGGTGTTTGCGTGATTCTATATGCTCAAGGCTTTTCAAGATATATAACTATCTTCCCATTTTTTCCGGCGTATTTGATTCCTGAATGTGAACTCTCACCGATATAGCTGCCGACATTGATTATGTAAATGGGGTCGGCCAGAAGAGGCGAGGACATACACGATGGCTTCTTCGATTCTCACCGTTCAGTGGCCTTGGCAAATCGGATGATAGGGACGGTCTTCCAGCCCATCTGGGTTTTGTAGTTATAGGTGCCAACCTGGATGACCTTGCAGTCTTTGGGGGCCTTTACAATCTGATCGTCGTAGAAGGTATTCTTCTCATCGGCAACAATCAGGACAACAGGGTCAGTGTAATAAACAGAGCCGGTGTACTGCATCTTTTTTTCTGACTGCGCGAGAGCGGCATCTTCGAATACGACCTGCAGTACCTGGAAGTTCTTTGCTTCGTTGAAAGGGACAGGCTCGTCCAACATAGTCACGCCGTCGGGAAGTTTGGCCTCCTTCTCAGTTTGGGTGCCATTCTCACCCTGACTCTGGGTGTAGGCTTTCACGGCAAAGAAGCCAAGCGTCAGCAGTATGCCTGTGACAATTCCAAGAAAGTATGAAAGTCCTTTGCTCATATATGTAAGTATTTAATTAACAATATGCCTTCATTCTTTACGCACTATTTTCTTACAGGCAAGCTAATACCGATTTTTCGGAATTTGGCGTAGCCGTTGACTTTTGCCATATCTATTGCATCAAACTTGTCCAGGATGGCCGGAGGGCATTCTTGGTTTGCATAAATGATCAGGCAGTCGATAATCCGATCCTCTGGCAGGTTGAGTTTTTTATAGACGCCCTCCATACGGGCATATGCGGATACTTGTCGGATATCATCGATGTCAGGTTCGCTGTAGTGATAGCGGGGCTTGTACTTCGCGTCGATGACCATCGGGGTGCCGTTCTGGGGAGCCAATAGATAATCCAATTCGCGCCAACGCAAGTGCATATGGTAGTGAACCTCCCCAGGAATAGGATAAAGGCGTCGAAGTTCCCGGTATACATACAACTCGAAGAGCTTACTCATATCGATCCAGTATGGCGGTGTGGAATCAATGTGCCTGGAACTCCTGTTGAATCCGTAGGCGCAGCGCTTCAGGATGAGGATTCCATACTCAAGGGCCTTGTAGTAGTCCTTAAAGATGGGGTTAGCTTTGAAAGTATCTACCTTAGAAAGATCGCAGTCGTCGTCTACTCCCCGGAAATAAGGGTAAATATATGCGATCGTCTTCTTAAGAGCGCTCACATCCAAACCGCCCCGATAGGTAGAAAGGATATGGCTGGAGAGAGACAGAGCTCTCTTCAGGATTTTGTTCTCCTCAGAGTTAATGCCGTATTCCTGATACTGGCAGAAATGGTCTACCCGGTTGCCGCTGCTCAAGTTCTTGCAGACATTCTTGCCCACCAGAATCTTGCCCTTGATCTTGGAATTGAGATTGGCAGTGACAAGGTAATATGACTGCCGGAGGCCCTTCCGGACGGCCTTCTTCAGTGCCATCAGGTATTGGGCAACGATGAATGGAGAAAGCATGTCTTCCTTCTCCTCCAACGGGATCGGCTTTGCGTTGAAATCTATGGTTAGGAGCCCATCCAGATGCTCGGTATTCTCGGGTTCCTTAAGCGCCTCAGTCAGCATCCGGAGGTAGTCGATGTAATCCTCTTCTCCTTCAACCTTGGGCCGAACCTGGATGGCTACATCATCTGTTACCCAATCCACGCCGACGAAGTAGCTGGTCTTAACGGAATATCCCTCTATCCCTTTCTCAATGCTATAGCAGAAAGCATCCGAATCCTCCAGCCCGGACATACGGCGGACAAAGGTTTCTGAATGCTCAAGCAACGGAGTCCAGGATTCCCCCAGATTCCGGTTGCATTGCTCTATGACATTGATAATACGCATCAGGCGTTGATGGCAATCTCCTTCAGTTCCTCGATGACTGCTTTGACGGGAGTCTCATCCACGAACACACCGTCCTCCAGATAATGCTCCAGCGTGGGGATAATCTCATAGAAGATGTTGTTCAACAGGCTGTCAGGCTCATTCTCGTCCGTGATGAAGTAGCTGGGGCCAATCCAAAGATCCACAGGCTTGAACTCCAGGGAGAAGCAGTCTGCCGGCACAAGACGGATGTTCGGATCTTTCAGATACTCGTCGAGATTGGAGATGAATAGCTTCGTCACTTTCTCGAACAACTCCTTCTGGAAGACCTTTCCCGGAGCAGGGTTTATATCGACAAGGCCGTAGGCCATCGTGATGAAACGGAAACGACGGCGCATAGCGTAATCAAACTGACTCAAGCTACGGTCGGCCGTGTTCATCGTACCGATGAGATACAGGTTGGAAGGAATGCTCAGATCAGTCTTGGAGTAGGGAAGTCGCACGCTCAAAGGCATAGATCCATCCGAACGTTTGTCTGCTTCCAGCAAAGTGATCAACTCACCAAATATCTTGGATACATTACCCCGGTTGATTTCATCGATGACGAGGACATAGGGCTTTGTGTTCTTCTCCGATGTCGCGGTTCCTGCTGCAGAATGCTTTTGTAATATCTGAAGGACATTCTCAACGGTTATGTCATTCAACCTGTAAACAGTACTGAGCGTCATCACCTTGCCCATAATGACGGAGATGTCCTCTTTTATTCCCTTAACTAACCACCGAACCTTGCGGACCCTCCTGTACCACTCATATTCCTCATGCCATTCAGGCTCACCCTCTACAATTCCAATAGCATCAATTAGTTTATTCGTGTAGCAGGAGAGGATGATATCTCCTTCAGCCATCTTATTGTAGAATGCATCAAGAATAATCCTTCCTCCATGTTCAAAGGTGGACTGCTCCTCATAATTCTCTCCGTACTCATCCCATCCGATGCGGATGTGGCCGTTCTTCAGACACTCTGTACGAACTTCATTTTCGTAAGTACCCTGCAGTGAGACTTTCCAGATAACCGCATCCCGATTAATGTCGATACTATTGTTACGGATAACGGGCTTTGCGGCCTCCTTGCATATGGACTTGAAGATGCCATCCACAACATCGTAGTAGACGTTCTTATTCTCATCCACGAAAGGCTTCAGGCCCTCGACGAAATCCTCGTAGTCCATAGACTGGTGGAACGTGGTGAACACCACCCGTTTCTCGCTCACAAGGCGGCTAAAGGCCTCCATCACCTGGTGACGGTCGGAAAGATCAACTGGTTCCTCGCACAAACGTGCAACAATCTCAGGAATAGCATAGGTCTTACCTGTTCCAGGGGCTCCCTGAAGAATAATACATTTCTTGTCTTTGAGCGCAGTTGTAATCTCGTCGTAATAAGTCGGCTCCATATCGTCGTCAATGTTAATGTCTTTACCAAATGCGTATGCTGCGGCTGAGAACTCCAAAAAGTCCTTCTCCTTGATCCCGCCTGATTCCATCTTCTCCTTTACCTGGTCCATAAGGCTCCTGTAGAAGACGTAATTGATCTTGTCCTTGCCCGGGATAGGAGGAAAACCGTAGTTTTTCAGGTAAGCTTCATTTGTTGAATCGAATGATAGGAAATCATTCGGGGCAATCCAGAAGAGCCCCATGGACACATTGCGGTTGGCACCCTTGACCTTCATGACCTCATCAAAGGATTCGGATATGCCTTTGCCAGACAATGCGGCATCGAAAAGGTCCCAGAACGGTTCAGTATGTTCGGCCTTATTCTTACCAAAGATGAACATGACCCGCTGAGGATGTAAAGAAGGGAAACCCGTATAGTCCGTAGGGATATCGGCCTTGATTCCAAACTTCTCCTTGAAATAGCTCGCGAACTGTGTCCTGCGTTCAATTTTCCCAACGGCAAGAGTCCCTAAGACAGTAAAAGGAGTGATATCCGTGATGTTTTCTCCCCCTTCCTGATAGGCGTGAGTCAATTCGTCGCCAATGCCATAGAAGATGGAGAGCAACTCCTCTCGTTTATCCCTGTAAGAAAGCAGCTTTTCAGCAAACTCCTTGACAAACGGAACCCAAGTGAATCTTGTATCCGGAGCGAGCTGCTTGTTCATATACTCTTGCATATACCAAACGATGGTCTGGACATTGAGCAGGGGACTCTGAATGTATCCTTCTGTCTCCTTCTCGAAGAAAGACACAAGCTCTGTGCGCTTCTCGTAATGTGTCAAGAGCTCAGAGAGGAGCTCGTAGAAATGGCAGAGTTTCTTCCTCGGTGCCACCGCTGGAATGCGGAGGTAGCCGCAGAGGGAATTATAAGCGTCGTTTTTGTAGAAGGTGTAGTGCTCGGGATCAGCACACGCTAGGAATGCTCCGGCCATACGCTCATCTGAGATCTGGTACTTCCACCTATCGCCGGTGAGATCGTCCGCTGCTTGCTTGAAGCTATTATACCTGCCCTGAAGTCCCGACAAATCACCCTTGAGCAGAGTGAAGCAATGACAGATGTCATCAGGCTCAGATTGCAAGAGTTTTTTGATTGCGGCACCATCGAACTGATTGTTGATCACGTTCGTTCCGAGCAGACGCTGTAGAACCTGAGCATCACTCTTACCCTGGCAATCAGAAACAATCTCCCACTTGTATAACTCGTCAATGCCGGTTTCCCTCGACAAGCCGATAGGAATCACTTGCTTGGCGAATTCATCCAAAAGTGATTCAATTAGATACTCATGAAGGGCATGGCCGAGTTCGGGCCTCACCTTCAATTGGAAACCAGATTTACCTCCAGATTTCCCGAGCGTTAAGATCGTGAGATAATGATTGCCTTCCTCGTCATTTACGATCGAAAACCTGTTCAAATGTTTCTGAATTGTGTGACCGCAGTTAGTCAGAACTGCATTGATGACCTTAGGATCGACACTGAACTTCTTGCCCAGTAATAGACAAGATGATACATGATCGTTCTCTGCATAGAGACGAAGCAGCCACTTGCGGGCCTCTGGTCGGATGACATCCTCATTTTGGAGAAGGGTCACCCATTCCTCAGAGGAGATGTCCACGTCGGCCGTCCACCAACCATCAGGGGTCTTATACTGTTTTAGCTCTTGCATTGGCTATTAGACTTTTCTAATCAAACAAAGTTAGTGATTTTCGATGGAATCCACTATTAATGATGTGATTGGAAGACCGAAGGTATCGGAGCGGTGGAGGCTTGAACGATTGTAAGTCGGAGGGCTAATCTTCCAGCACCGTCCATTCGGTATGGCGAGTGCCGCCGGTGTACCGCACACGGTGAGTCATTGTTGCCAGGAGTTCGTAGAGCTTCGTGCGTCCTATTCCCAATTCATGGGCAAGGGCTGTTTTGGAGATGGTGGAATTCACGCGAACAGTCTCTATGAGCCGGTCCTCTATTGATTTGTTCGGATTTGTTCGCTCATTTGTTCGTGAGCCGGACAAATCGGCCTTGGAGGTCTCTGGATTTGTTCGGATTTGTTCGGAATGAGGGTCAGCGGACTTCACGATGACCTTGAAGGAGGAAGGCTCTGTGAAGATGTATTCGGCAGGAGGGTTTCCATTGGCTTTGAGTTCATCGGCCACGAGTCCGATACCCATTCCGAAGCGGTTGACAAAGTTAAGGGCCTTCATCACGCCGGAGATGAGCGGGTTGCGATAATCGGTCTCTGTGGGAAAATTCTCGGGACGGGCTTTGCCGTAGAGGTTGCCGGTGTTGTCGAATTCAATGCGGTCGGCGTACTCATATACGTGTGCCGGGGAATTGCTTCCGTTGTAGGCCCTGTGCTGACAGATGTTCATCAGGAGTTCGCGTGTGGCCTTGTGCGGGTAGCCGATAAAGTTGGTGTCGCGGAAGCCAGAGACAAGTTCCGGGCGCTTGCGCTCCAGGGTGAATTCTGCAAATTGTTCCAGGTTCCTCAATTCGGTGAGGAGGTTGCCCTTGAAGAGGCGCTCATTGAGGACTTTGGTGCCGCGTTTAAGGCCTTCGAACTGGACATACTGGATGCTGGCACAGGGAATAAAGCGAGAGGGATTCTTGCCGATGAGAAGGATGCCGGCGTTGGTGGGACAGTTGTATGGCAGGTAGAAAAGACCCAGGGAGGCCAGCTGGACTTCAATGGGGCGCTTGTCTTTCCGGATTTCTCCGGCATCGACCATGGCAGGCAACAAGGTGCTGCGGAAGATGTCTATGTCCAGATCTTCGATGGTTGCAGCCAGGCAGGGCTCGGACTCGAAGCCAGGAGTGTTGAATTCCCGGCGCTCCATGAGGATGCGCTCTTCTTCTTCGTTGGCAATGGCCTTGCGTGCTCCGACGCGAATCCAGATGCGACCTTGAAACCGTACGGGGGGAAGTTTGGAGGGTTGCACCTCTACGACAGCGATATCGCCTTCCGGAAGGGTGACTTTGTACACCTGCATAACCGGCTGCGGGAGGATGTTTCCTTCGCTACGCAATCCGGCCAGGTCTTTCTGGAGGTCATCTGTGTAGTGGAGGCCGGAGGGGTTGCCGTCATTATCGGCACCGATGAACAGGTAGCCGGGTTTGCCGGTATTCATAATGTCGTTAGCGAAGGCACATATGGCCTGGCTGAACTTTACCTTAGCGTCAGTGGAGATGGTGCGCTCGGTGCGTTCATTCTCAGTGTCCTTCAGGAGCGGGAGTATGGTTGTTTCGTTGAGCATTTCAGTTTTATTTCTTCTACGAAGTTAATGATTTTGCCGGAATATTGGTGGCTATTTGGCATCGAAAGCTTCTTCCATCAGGCTAATGGCGTCACGTTTTGCGTATTCCGTGATGTCGATGTAGGGCTTCATGGACTTCTAGTCGGAGTGGCCCGTGACTTTCATCACTACATCCGGCGGGACTCCGTAGCTGAGCACGGCGTAGTCTTCCAGTCCGCAGTCACGGTGGAGGTAGTTGATGAACATGTCCAATCCGTCCTTGTAGTAGAAGTCCAGCCCGTCGCTTCTTGAGGCGCAGGAGGTGATTCTTGAAGGACTTGACCATCTTGAGTGTCTCCCAGCTCGATTCTTTCAGACGACTTTCCTCCCGGAGTGTTTCGGTCGTGTCGTTTCGGGTCAGTCAAGTTCTCTTCAGGGGGGCGTCAGATGCATTCGGGCTGGTTTAGCTGCGCGAAAAATGGCTGGTTTTCAAGTCGGGAGATGACCGTGAGACTGAAAACAATTGAAGATTAGCGCAATAGCCCAGGTACTGTACGAAAACCTTCCCAATTTTTGCCCGATGTTTTCGTGATGTTAAATCGTAAGTGATTGGTGTACAGGCGATTAAGTTAAAACCTTCATCTTTTGGTTTGTTTGACAAGGAGGTATTTGCGCTCTGTGCTGCCTGTTCTCAGTCCAGCGAGTAATCCAGCCGCATGACCTTCACCGGCCGCTCGTCCCCATGGTAAAGATGGCTACACCAGTTGACCTCCCCAGTGTCGCGGAAGCCGCATTTCTCCATCACACGGCCGGAGGCGGGATTGTCCGCAAAGAAATCGCTCCAGAGAACCTGGAAGCCCTTTACATTGAAACACCAGGTGACCATCGCGCGGAGCGCCTCGGTGCACAGACCTTGATTCCAGTAAGGCCTCGCGATCCAGTAACCAGCTCCGCGTCGTCCTCGCCGATGTCGATGTTGCTCTCCCCAAATGCGTATTAGCACATGCACCCGACAGGCTCTCTTTCACGCTCCTATGCGGCAGCCGGCAGGACGCAGTTATATGAGTTGCGGTGTTGCGGTTTTTTTTGAGTATTATCGACCCTATATCAGCCCCAGGTCCTTGGCTGTAGAGGTAAGCTCCGCGGTGTTCGCGACATCAAATTTAACGAGGAGTTTCTTCCTGTACCACTTGATGGTTTCCGGGCTGAGCCCAAGACCTTCGGCGATTTGTGGAGTAGTGTACCCCTTGGTCAGCAGATCCAGGATCTCTTTTTCCCGAGGGGAAACCTGTGGAATGTCTTCACCTGAATGGGGGCGACGCGCTTCCTGGATAGTCTCTTCCAGGACGGCGGAGACTTCGGCCTGTTCTTTCCTCGAGCGACGCAATTTCTTTCCAATCAGCAGTACCACAAGGAAAAGCAACAGAATGAGAATTGCACCTATGGCAATGAGTATCAGCTGTTTCCTTTGGGTAAGAAGCGCTGCCGACATGTACTCGTAATTCTCTTTGGTAAAGGTCAACTCCTCCTTGTCATGCGAAGAGAAGTACTCGTCGGCCTTATGGAGATGCCTGAGCGCTTTCCCGGTTTTCCCTTGCTCCATATACACGCGTCCGAGGCCTTTCTGGGCCATTGCTACCATAAGGGAGTCTCCTTGAGCATATTCCATGGCTCTCTCATAAGCCTGAGAGGCTTTCCGTAGCTCGCCCTGTTCCACCCAGGTTTCCCCGATGTTATAGTAGAGGATGGCGTTGCTCTGGTTCCATCCATATTTGTCGAAAATGGCGCCGGCTTTCCCGTACCAGTCCATAGCCTGAGGGATGGAATCCATCAAATTGTAAAGGTTGCCGATAGCCCCGTATAGAGCCGAACGTGTGTCATCTATAGCAAGCTCGGAATAACCTTCCGGAGCGGTGGGGGAAGTCGCCCCATCAGCCATGTGTTCCACGGCAGAGAGCGCCTTCCGGTAATAAAAGAGTGAGCTGTCATATTTCTCGGAAGCCCAGAAGCACTGTCCCAGATAGCGGAAGGCATCAGCGTTGGCTTCCTCCCAACCTCTCGGCTCAGAGACGGAGAGCGCCTTTCGGGCATAGAAAGCGCATTTCTCGCCGTTCAAGGCGCTGTAACCCAGCATTAGGTCCCGAAAGGCCCGGTTCAGCTCCACCAGTTCCCGGGTCGAAGCGTGGTCTATGGCATCTGGGGTCCATCTCGCTACCACTCTTTCAAGGGAATCCAGGTTGTGGCCGCGATGGTCATTGTACGCTAAAACCTTTACGCTTGACAAAACCGTCAGTAGTAGTATGATACCTATTCTTCTCATATTGACAAAGGTAGTAAATATAAATCGACCATTTTCAACCCTTTGGGGTGGAGTTTGCCACCCGAAAGGGTGGTGTTTAAGACAATTAAATAGCCGAAATTCGCGAAAACGAAAACCACAAATGGACGAAATCACAGCAAATGACATCAAACTGACAAGAAGGGAGAAGTCCATCCTTCAGGAAGTCGCGATAGGTAGAACCACTCCGCAGATCGCTCAAGACCTGGGACTGAGCCCGGAGACCGTCAAGTGGTACAGAAAGCAGCTTCTTGTCAAATTCTCCGCGTCCACATCAGCGGAAATCGTGCGGAAAGCCTTTGAGATGAAAATCCTTTAATATGTTAGAATATGAAAAAGATTGCTTTGATCACCGCTGGTGTCATCCTTGCCGGTAATCTTGCCTTCGGGCAGAAGAGTGAAACCCAGACCGCATACGCCAAGACCGACTTTGTCCCTGGTGACGAGATTTTTTTCGAGGACACCTTTGAGAACGAGAAACTTGGAGAATTCCCGCTGCGCTGGGATCTTCTTGACGGTTATGTGGAGACAGCGTCGGTGAAAGGCAGGAAGGTGCTGGCATTTACAGACAATGGCCTTGGGCAGGTGATGCCACTCATGAAGGATAAATGGAGCTGGCTGCCTGACATCTTCACCCTGGAATTCGACCTTTATGTCGCTCCTATGTCGGAAGACGGCGGCTCTGAACTTGGCATGGAGCTTAGGTTTGGAGACCGCGGCGCCTCCGACTATTACAATGCTTCCAGCTATGTTATTTTCCGCTATAGGGAAGACGGATCTTCAGACATGGAATGGAGTCTTCGTAAACCCGGTTCGGATTTCGAAACTTACGGCAAAAAAGAACTGGGTCTAAACCCGGGTCTCGGTGGATATAATGGAAAGGACAATCCGCTGAAGGCTGGCGAATGGAACCATTATGCCTTTTCCTTCAACAAGAGGGCCTTCAAGGGTTATATCAACGGTGTGCGCATCATCAATGTACCGGCCATGGAAGCCCCCGGATATCTCTATTTCAACAGTGCCGCACAATATAAATATAGCGGCATCAGCAATGTCCGTCTGGCGAAGGGGGCAGTTCCCCTTTATGACCGTCTGGCCTCCGACGGGAAGATAGTCACCTATGCCATCACCTTCGACACCGGAAAGGCTACCTTGAAGCCCGAATCCGCAGTCGAGATAAGCCGCATCACTGAATTGATGAAGAAAGACGCCAGCCTCAAATTCGAGGTCCAGGGCCACTGCGACGCGACTGGCAGCGACGCCGTCAATGATCCGCTGAGCCAGAAGCGCGCGGAGGCAATCGTGGCCGCCCTCGTCAAGAACGGAATCGCGGCCGACCGTCTCACCGCAGTAGGCAAGGGATCACACAGCCCCATCGCTGACAACGGCACCGAAGATGGAAGGGCCAAGAACCGCCGGGTTGAGTTCGTGAAAAAATAGCTAAGTGAAGTAAATGTGTTTATAACTGGACCGCTGGCCAGCCGCATCGAATCCGACAACGCTGAACTTTCCTTCAGAGTCCTTCTTGATATGCATCTTTCCAGAGTGGTTGCCGCCTGAGACGAATAGCAGGCTATCTCCGGAAACATTGTAGTTCTCTACCCAGAAGAGCCATGGGCAGCAGAATCTTGAAAGTGAGTTTCATGTCAAAGATGAAATGTTGGTTATCGCTTGTCAATGTCCTTCAAAATGTATTTCCTACCTCCCAGGCCAATTTTCTCAGCATGTTCGAGGATGTGTAGGCCATGCTGGCGGTTGATCCTTTGCTGGAGAGGGGAGGCGGTGTCGCCGTCGGTGTCTTTGTGGTTGAAAACCAAATCGATGCAAGCCTGGTCAAGAGCCACGGGATCGGTTGAGGCGAGGATGCCGATGTCTTTCAGGCGTGGCTTGTCTGGGTTGCCGTCGCAGTCGCAGTCCACGGACATATTGTTCATCACATCGATGTAAACGATGTTCCTGCCATCAGCCTTGAAATAGTCATGGACCGCCTGGGCGGCAGCTGCCATAGATTCGAGGAATCCGTCCTGGTCGTCGTCGATCCATTTGGTGGTGCTCCGGCCCGCGGAGTGGATGTAGAGTTTACCGGCGGATGAGGCGAAACCGATGCTCTGGTTCTTCAGTACGCCTCCGAAACCTCCCATCGCGTGGCCTTTGAAGTGGGCAAGGTTGATAACGAAGTCGTAGTTCTGGATATGGCTGCCCACGATGTCGTACTGGATGTGCGACTTGTCCCTGACGGGAATCTGGAAATCCTCTTCCTCATCCATGATGTCCACATGGGCGACAGACTCGAATCCTCTCTCTGCGATGGCCTTGCGGTGGGCTTCGGTGTTGGCCCTGCTGCCTCCGTAGGCGGTGTTGCACTCTATAAGCGTCCCGTTGACCTCATGGACAAGATCAGCGATCAGCTCTGGACGGAGGTGGTTGCTCTTTGAAGACTCTCCGGTGGAAATCTTGACTCCGACCCGGCCTTCAGGCTTTACCCCCAATGCCTTGTAGATCTCGACAAGTCCCTTGGGGCTGATGTCGGATGTGAAATAGACGGTGGCTCCATCTTTGGAATCCCCGAACCCGGTGACACCCTTCTGGACATTCTTGCTCCCGGAGCATGAGGAAATCAGGATTGCGATGGAAACAAGTGAGTATAAAAAAGTTCTGCGTCTCATGGCAATCGGTTGTTTTTTTGATGTCACGCGAATTTAGTCAAAAAATATGTTGATAAAAAAACGCGCATGTCTTTATATTAAAGCTAAAAGGGTGTAAATTCGCGTTATGATCATGACTATATTCAAGCTGCTCGGTTCGATCGCTCTCCTGATGTATGGAATGAAGGTGATGAGCGAGGCCCTGCAGAAGATGGCCGGCCCCGGCCTCCGCCACATCCTGGGGGCGATGACAACCAACCGTTTCACCGGAGTGCTTACCGGAATGCTCGTCTGTGTGGCCGTCCAATCCTCCGCCGCTACGACAGTCATGACAGTCTCCTTTGTCAACGCGGCCCTCCTAACGCTCGCCCAGGCGATTTCTGTCATTATGGGAGCGAATATCGGCACGACGCTCTCAGCGTGGATAATGTCAGCCGGCTTCTCATTCAATATCACGAATCTCGTTTGGCCGGTGTTCCTTGTGGCAGTGATATTGATCAATTCGAGAAAGCACCGTTACCTCGGGGATTTCCTGTTCGGACTGTCTTTCCTCTTCTTCGCTCTCGGCACATTGAACGTGACCGGCAGGGAGATGGATCTCGCGCATAACGAGGGCGTGGTCAATTTCTTCGCATCGTTTGACTCAGGCAGTTATCTGACAATCCTGCTGTTCCTGGTGATAGGCGGCATCCTCACCGTGATTGCCCAGTCCTCAGCGGCCCTGATGGCCATCACCATGGTGCTCTGCACGTCCGGAGTCCTGACGATCTACCAGGGCATTGCCCTTGTGATGGGTGAGAATATAGGTACGACCGTGACCGCCAATGTCGCGGCTCTTTCGGCCAACTCACAGGCCCGCAGGGCCGCCCTTGCCCACCTGCTGTTCAATGTGTTCGGAGTCCTCTGGGTGCTGTGCCTGTTCTATCCTTTCGTCAATATGGCATGCTCCATAGTGGGAGTCGATCCCCATGCCGAGACCCAGAGCGCGGCCAGGCTCTCGTTCGTGCTGGCCACGTTCCATACGATGTTCAATGTGACCAACACGGCCATCCTGATCTGGTTCATCCCTCAGCTGGAGAAGATAGTGACATATCTGATTCCCCAGAAGACCGCGGACGAGGATTTCCGCCTCCAGTACATCCAGACCGGTATCATGCGTACTCCGGAAATCTCTGTCCTGCAGGCGCAGAAAGAGACCAGCCTGTTCGCTGACAGGATGCGTCAGATGTTTGCCCTTGTCCGGGATCTGTATGGCGAGACCGACGAGGCTGCTTTCGAGAAAAAATCGGCTAGGGTGCGGGAGATGGAGCAGATGTCCGACCGCCTCGAGAGCGAGATCGGAAGCTATCTGGCCCAGGTCTCCAGCGCCCACCTCAGTGACGAGACCAAGAGGAAGATCAGGGCCATGCTCCGTACGGTGAGTGAGCTTGAGAGTATCGGCGACAGCTGCCTCAACCTCTCCCGTATGATCGAGAGACGCAATAAGGAGAAGGAGCATTTCCTCCCCGAGCAGGAAGAAGGCATCTCGGCGATGTTCGACCTTTTGGACAAGGCCTTCGAGAATATGGTGAAAGTCCTTGAGGGAGAGGGTGATCCAGACATTTCCTGGACTGTTGAGAATGACATTGACTCGATGCGCGACAAGCTCCGTTCCCAGAACACTATCGATGTGGATTCCGGCAAATATTCATTCGCCTTGGGTACCGTTTTCGTTGATATTGTCAGGGAATGCGAGAAGTGCGGTGACTATGTGATCAACGCCGTGGAGGCGAAGATGGGAAAGAGGGAAGACGCCGACAACTTCGGTGCCCTGGAGATTGATCACCAGCGCAAGACGGCGACCTTGTACGGCAATCCCATCGACTTCTCCAAGACCGAGTTCGAGCTCCTGAGCCTGCTTGTCTCAAATCCCGGACGCGTTTTCTCAAAGGAGGAACTTCTGGAATCCATCTGGCCCAAGGATGAGCCTGCGGGGACAAAAGCTGTGGACGCCAGCATCAAGGACATCCGCGCCAAGCTGGGCGACGTCGCCGGGCATATCACCTTGAAACCAGGTTTCGGTTATTATTTCGAATAAACCATCAAACCGCATAATTAATGTTCACTAAAGAAGATATCGCCCAGATTGAAGGGCGGGGTGCCGACCTGGAGACTGTCCAAGCGCAGGTAGAGCGTTTCAAAAAAGGATTTCCCTGGATGAAAATTGTCGCTCCCGCGACACCCGGCAATGGAATCAAGGTTCTATCTGAAGAAGATGCCCGGGAATCTGTTGATTATTACCATAGAGCGTCATTCGAGGGCAGTTGTAAATTCGTGCCTGCCTCCGGAGCCGCCTCCAGGATGTTCAAGGACATGTTCGCAGGCCTTGAGAAACTCAAGGCGGGAGAGGATCTGCCGGCGGACGCCCCGGGAGCGAAACTGGCTGCGAGGATAAAGGATTTTGCTTTCTACGATGAGGCGTTATTCGGTGAGCCGGACAACAGCCGGGCCTATAGGATGAAGGTCTTGTCCAGACTATTAGGCGACGAGGGGCTTGCGTACGGTTCCAAGCCGAAAGGTGTCCTGAAGTTCCACCGCTATCCGTCCGAGGTCCGCACGGCGATCGCCGAACATCTTGTCGAGGCGCAGGAATACATGCGTGTCACGGATCCGTTCACTGATGAGGATGCCTGCAAACTTGTCGTCACGATCTCTCCGGAGCATAGGGAACTTTTCGAAAAGGCTGTCGCAGAGGTGGTCCCGGAATATGAGAAACGCTACGGCATCCATTATGACATCAACTTCACCTACCAGGACAAGGCCACCGACACGATAGCGGTCGATATGGACGGGAATCCGTTTAGGACCTCAGAAGGTGAGCTTTTGTTCCGTCCCGCTGGGCATGGAGCCTTGATCCACAACTTGAACAAGGTTGAAGAGGAGTTGGTGTCAATAAAGAATATCGACAATGTTTCCCATGAGAAATATCTCGGTGAGACCTCTTTCTACAAACAGGTCCTCATGGGTGAGGCTCTCAATTTGAGGGACGAGATAGTCTTGTTCATCAGAAGGCTGAACGCCGCCCCTTCAGAAGAGATTTGCGATAAGATTGAGGATTTCCTCAGCACTGTCCTTTGTGTCAAGGTTCCTAAAGTCAGCAATTTGGAAGAAAGGGTGACATTACTGCGTTCGAAACTGAATCGTCCGATCCGTGTCTGCGGAATGGTCCGCAACGAAGGGGAACCCGGGGGAGGCCCGTATATCGTTGAAGGGAAGGACGGCTGCACATCGCTCCAGATCCTTGAAAGTGTCCAGATCAACAAAGATGATCCGGAAGCCCTCGCGGCTATGGCTCACGCCACCCATTTCAATCCGGTTGACCTGGTCTGCTTGCTCAGGGACTGCAGGGGCAATAAGTTCGATCTTCTTTCCTACGTTGACCAGGAGGCCGGTTTCATCAGCCAGAAGAGTTACCAGGGAAGGGAACTTCAGGCTCTCGAGCTGCCCGGACTATGGAATGGTGCGATGAGCGACTGGAACACCCTTTTCGTGGAGGTTCCGATCGAGACTTTCAATCCTGTCAAAGTGGTTCTGGACCTGCTGCGTCCTGCGCACCAGGGCTAGGGGCTCAGAACAAGCCTTTAATAAGGAACCATAGTACCGGCACAAGGAGCGCCGGTAGATAATTCAGTGTCTTGCAGTCTTTTATCTCGAGAATAGACAAGCCCGAGGAAATGATCAGCACACCTCCCACTATCGCGAGCTCGTTGACAAGCGTACCCTGAAGAAGGGGACTCGAGGCGGCGAGGGTCGCTATGAGGTAGAACATGCACTGCCATAGAAACAGGATCGGAGCGGCGAGGATTATGCCTATGCCATAAGTTGTGGCGAAGACCATCGATGTCACAAGGTCCAGAGTAGAGTTCGTGAAAAGGAACGTGTTGTCTCCCTGTAAAGCGCTCAGCACAGGTCCCACTATCGAGAATGTGCCGACGCAGAAGAGAAGGCAGGCCGAGATCAGTCCGCTTGCGAAAGACTCGCCTCCGAATCTCGAGACCAGTCGCTTGGTCCTGCCGTCGATGTCCAGGGCGGTACCGACGACTCCGCCGATAGCGAGGCTCAGGATGCAAAGCACGGGGAACTCGCTTTTGGGCATATTCTGGACAAACGAGTTGGCCCCCAGCGCCAGTGAGGCGAGGCCCATGGCGGTGAAAAGGGTCTTGCGGTATTTCTCACCGAGACCCTTTCTGAAAAGCGTCCCGACCAGTGTCCCGGTGATTATGCACGCTGTGTTGACGATAGTCCCGATCATGAGAGCAATATAGCGATTTTATTACTTATTCCGGAATCCTGTACCTTTCTCCGCTGTCCCTGGCCATGGCGTCGTAGAAGTCCTGGCTGTAGCCACCCGGCTGGTCGTTGTACTTGACAACCAGCTCTTTCCAGAGATTCTCCCAGCGGGACATCATCTTGCCGGTGTAGGCCGCGGTTTTCGAGGTCAGGAATGATATCCTGTCCAAGGGCGTCATCCCTTCCGCCATCGAGGCTACCTCATCCTGCTCGGAGGCATAGAAGTCCTCGAGCTCTTTTTGGGCGGCTTTTAGGTCTCCGATCATTGCGTTGTACCTTGGATAAATGAAGTTGGAGACCATGTTGCACATCCAGTAAGCCCCTTCCAGGTTGAAAACGTCGCTTTTGTTATTCTCTTCCCGGAAAGCTACGGGGATCTCCCTCTCGCAACAATACACGGGGACGTAAGCGACCATGTCGGCGTCGTCGCAGCCGAACCACATCAGTCCTCCGACCTCATCAGGAAGCCATCCCCTCAGTTGGGAGATCATGGTGAATCCGGCTTGCGGGGAGGCTATCGGCCTCTCCCTGAAGTATTTCTGACCGCCCGACTCGAAAGTTTTCGCCCTTGGCCTGATGGGCATTTCCCATGGCCCGGCGCCAAGATCCTTGGTCATGTCAAGGGGCGTTCCCTCGTAGTGATCACGCATGTCGCTCATAACATCCCTGACAGAGAGTTTCGAGTCAGGTTTTATCCAAAGCGGGAGATGATCGATCTGATCGAACTTGCCGTCCAGGTAGGGGAGGTATTTGTCCATCTCGGCCGGGTCGGTGTGGTGGCGGAAGAAACTCCAGACCCTGGCGTCGCACTGCCTGACCCCGAGGAAAGTGATGGGGCAGTAAGCGTCCCTGAAACTGAAATCAGCGTCCTTGCCGGAGAAAAAACCCATCTCACGGGCGAAGGAAACGACATCGCTTGAATAGATACTCTGTCCTTCCACTTCTTGGTAGAGGGAATTCTTCCGGACTTTAGCGACTTGGGGGAACTGCCTGATCCTGCTGATGTTGGCGTGGGCGCTCACGCAGTCGTCAGGGATTCTGACGGCCACCCATACGGCTCCCTTGCGCCCAGGGCCTTTCCCTACGATCTCCATGATCCAGGCCTCGTCCTTGTCGCAGACCGTGAAGGTCTCTCCCTTGTCGTTGTAGCCGTACTTGTCCATCAACTCTCCCATGGTCCTGATAGCCTCCCTTGCGGAAGAGCAACGCTGGAGCGCGAGCTGTATGACATTGTCGTAGGCCAGGATCCCTTCCGGGTTGACCAGCTCGGGGCGGCCGCCAAATGTGGTCTCGACTATGCAGAGCTGTTTCTCGTTGATGTAGCCGATGACGTTGTAGGTGTATTCCACCTGATCCACATATCCCTTTATCTCAGCCGGGTGCCAGAAGGAGCGGATGGGGATCTTCTCACCTTCCGGATGTCTTCCAGCGGGGGAGTGGGTGAGCCATCCGGAGTAGCCGAAGGTGTCGCAGTTGTAGGTGCATATGACCGAGCCGTCCGCAGAGGCCGCTTTCCCGACGATAATGTTCGTGCAGGCCTTGCCGCTCGGCATCGTGAACAGCGCCAGAGCCAATGTCAGAACGACTTTGGATAAAGGGAAACGGTTCATATTCAAGGTTTTATTTATCGCTTGTGATCTTGCAGTCGCCAGGAGCCTTGATGTTCTCGTCGATAATGATCTCACCGACGCTGCCGACATGGATATGTCCTGAGCGCGGGTTCTTGATGGAAACGACATGTCCCTTGACGGTCGCCTCGATGTCGGAATATTCAAAGGCCAGATCGCAGTCCGATCCGAAAGTGCAGTCTTCCATGACAAGACCCTCGCAGTAGCAAAGCGGCTGGGTCTCAGTGATGTGGCAACGAACAAGCTTGAGGTTCTTGGAATACCAGGCGAGATACTCACCGTTGATGACTGAGTCATAGACTTCCACATTCTCGGCCTCCCAGAAGGAATCCTTGGAGTTGAGCACGCAGTTCTTGATCACCACGTTCTTGGCGTACTGGAAGCCGTAATTGCCCTGGAGCTTGACATTCTCGAGGACGATGTTCTCGCAGTGCATGAAGACATAGTCGGCCCTCTCGATAACGCAGTCCTTAACGTCTATGTTTGAGCAGTCCCAGAACGTCTCGCTTCCTCCGGGAATCCAGCAATTCCTCATCTTGATGCCGTACATCCTGCGGAAAGTCTTGGGAGCGTCGATGACGGTGTCGTAAAGTTCCCCGTTCCTGGAATACCACAAACCTGAGCGTGCGCCCACGGTCAGGATGCTGTCCTTCACCACGAATCCGTCGCACTCCCAGAGGGGATATTTACCCTCGAAACGGCATTTGACGCAGGTGATGTTGGCGGTCTCTTTAAGGCCGGACTCTCCGGGGCGGATGATCACATCCTCCAGGTACAGGTCTTTCTTGCGGTATAGCGGCCTCTCGCCGCCGAATTCTTGTCCGATGATTTTTTCCATTATTTGTTCGTAATATTATACTTCAATTTATATTTCAGCGTATTCCAATTCCTCACGTTCTTTCCCTGTCACCCTGTGCTTCATCCACTTGTCGCCGCGAAGCCTCCAGAGGAAGAGGAGACCCCTGACGTTAAGCTCGGCGCACATCGCGATCCAGTAGCCCTGAAGCCCCATTTTCGGGGTCAGTATAGCTGCCAGCCCGATTCTGACAAGCCACATGCTGCAGAAGTTCATAAGGCTGGGCATCAAGGTGTCCCCGGCACCCACGCAACAACCATACCCGACTATCGAGATCGCGTACATTGTCTCCGCGAAAGCCTCGATTCTCAGCACTTTCGCTCCAAGTTCCACAACATCCGGGTCCACACTTAGAAGAGCCATCAACTGGGGAGCGAAAATGAACATAAGCACCGCCAGCATGGTCTGGATCAGGGCACCCATGGACATTGTGATTCTCGAGAACCGCTTCGCGATCTCCTTTCGCCCGGCCCCAAGGCTCTGGCCGATCAGGGTGGTGGAGGCTTCCTCGATCCCATAGGAGGGCATGTAGCAGAAACTCTCAGCGGTGATGGCGAAAGCGTTGGCCGCTATCGCTATAGCTCCGAGCGGAGCTACGATGATGGTGCTCATCACGTAGGCTCCCCTCATAATCACGTTTTGGAGCCACATCGGGGCTGTGATGCCCCAGGCGTTGTTAATGGTGTTCCGCCGGGGCCTGAATGAACCTTTCTCTCCCTTGATATTCAGTTCCTTGGAACGGGTCAGGACATACCAGACCGCAAAGGCCGAGGTGACCAGTTCGGAGAGTCCGGTTCCGATAGCCGCTCCCGTGACGCCCATCCCGCAGACGAATATGAATATATAGTTGAAGATCACGTCCAAGGTACACATTCCGATGTACATGATGCTCGGTATCTTCATGTTGCCGCTGGCCTGGAGCATGGCGCTAGCCGCCCATCCGACCGCTCCGACGGGAATGAATGCTGAATATATGAGGAAATACTTGGAAGCGTCCGAGATTATCTCCGGGCCGCCTCCGAGCCATCCGGGGAGCGGTCCGCTCAGAGCGACACCTATCGCGCCGAGAAAAAAGCTGAGTACAAGCACGGAAGTCAGTCCCTCCCTCAATACTTGCCTGGCGGCCTTAAAGTCCTTCGCCCCGCACAAGTGCGCCACCTGGACCGAGAACCCGGAGCAGGCTCCGGCTGTGAAGCCTCCGAGGATCCAGGTGCTTGTCGAGATCAGTCCTATGGATGCGGACGGATTGGCACCCAGGCGGCCTACCATGCCGGTGTCGATGTACTGCATAAGCATGGAAGAGGTCTGTGCGAGGATCGCGGGGAAGCTCAGCATCAAGGCTAACTGGACTTGCTGGCCAAGCGTCATCCGCCTGCCGTCCCGGATCATCCCTAAAAGTATGTCTTTCTGACCTTTCGCCATGGGAAATCTGCAGCGGCGCGAAGTTACTATTATTTTTCTGATATCGAAACTGCGGCCATGTAGCCGGTTGACCAGGCGGCCTGGAGGTTGAACCCTCCGGTAATCGCATCAACATCAAGTACTTCTCCGGCGAAATAGAGCCCTGGATGCTTAACGCACTCCAGGGTTTTATTGTTTATGTTGGAAAGGGCCACCCCGCCGCACGTCACGAACTCCTCCTTGAAACGGCTCTGTCCCTTGACGTGGTAAGAATCGTTTGTGAGGGTCTCGGCCAGCCTGTTAAGCCCTTTGGAGCCGGTCTCCGCCCAGCGCGCGTCCTCGCGGATCTTGCTCTTGGTGACAAGGTATGTCCAGAGCCTTGAGGGTATTGTGTCCGGGTGGGTGTTTGCGACCTGCCTTTGGGGATTCCTGGCGGCCATTTCCGAGAGCTGGTCCCGGATGGTTCCGGCATCGTCGCCTCCGGTCCAGTTGACAAGCAGGGTGGCGTCATAACCGCTCTGGGCCAGGTGGCGGGCCGCATAGGACGAGAGTTTCAATATCGCGGGGCCGCTCATACCCCAGTGTGTGATAAGCAGGGGGCCGCTGGCGGAGAATCGGGTGCCCGCCAGGGATGCGGAGGCGTTCTCCACGACCGTCCCCATCAATTCCCGGACCGGGCTTCCGGGAAGGTTGAAAGTGAATAGGGAGGGAACAGGGGGAACTATCTCAAGATCAAGGCCTTCGAAGAGCCCTGATCGGTATCCTCCGGTAGTGACGACCACGTTGTCATATTCCTCCAGCAGAGCCTTCACTGACGTGACCCTGCTGCTGGTGCGGATATTCACTCCCACTTGCCGCATCCTTGCCATCAGTAGCCTGACGATCTCCATGGCATCCTGCGAGGTGGGGAATACGCAGTGGTCCTCCTGCAGCGTCAGCTTAACGCCCTCGTTCTCAAACCACCTCCAGGTGTCCTCATGGTCGAAGACCCCGAAGACCTTTCTCATGAGTTTGTCGCCCCTCGGGTACGCTTCCCGAAGGTCTCTTATACCTTCAAATGAATTGGTTAGATTACACCTTCCGCCGCCTGTGACCGCGACTTTGGCGAGAGGTCTCCTGCCTGCCTCGAAGATATCGACCGTGGCGTCTGGACGCCTGCGCTTCAACTGGATGGCGCAGAAACAGCCGGCCGCACCGGCGCCTATGATCGCTGTCTTCATCGGTCCATGAGGCTATTCCCTCATCGCCCTCTGGAGCCCTGCGCGGACATTCTCTATCAAGGCTTTGGAGGAGAAAGTCGCGCCGGAGACGGCATCGACTTCCAGCTCAAGTCCTTTAGCGGGGGTGAGGCCAATCCATTTCTTGAGGATGGTCACCGCCTCGTTGAAATATCCCGGAGTCTCCTCATTGGCGAGAGGGGTGATGTTTATTATCGTGTCTTTCCTTATCCTTATCTCAACAGGAGTAGGCCCCATGAATCCTTCGACATCCTTACAAAGGGTGGTCGTGTTGATCAGGACCGTGCCGTTGCCTTGGATCGTCTTGGAAGGGTCTTTCTCAGGGTTCTGGGCGGAAGCGATCCACCCTCCGCACAGTGCCAGCGCAAAAAGCGCGGCTATCAAACTCACATTCTTTCTCATGTCGCGAAGATAATCTATTCCAACCGAAAGGAAAAATCACTAAATTGCGAATCATAACAAATAATGATTCCTATGCGCCGTTTATTGACAATTATTATACCTTTTTTCATCTCATCCATCGTCAGCGCCCAGCAGATCAGCGGTCCGTGGAAAGGTGAGCTTCAAGCCGGGGTGACAAAGATAGCCATCGTCTTCCATTTCAATGGGGATGAATGCCTTATGGACAGCCCGGACCAGGGGGCGTTTGGCCTTCCAGCCGAAATCGGCTTTATCTCCGCGGATTCAGTGCGGGTGTCCCAGGCCCAGAGCGGGGCGGTTTTCTCCGGACGGCTCGAAGACGGAAAGATAGTAGGACGTTTCTCCCAGGGAGGGCTGACCATGCCTTTGGTGCTGACTCCCGGCGATATTGTGAGAAACAGACCCCAGACCCCTGTGGAGCCGTTCCCTTATGAGACGGAAGAAGTCAGCTTCTCCAACGGAGATACCGTCCTCTCAGGCACTTTGTCATATCCCGAAGGCTGGGACGGCCGCCGGAGGGTTCCTGTGGCGATATTGGTGACAGGAAGCGGGACACAGAACCGTGACGAGGAGTTGTTCGGCCACAAACCTTTTCTCGTCATCGCTGACTACCTTGCCAGGAACGGAATCGCTACTCTCAGGTATGACGACAGGGGAGCGGGAGCCTCGACGGGGGACGCGGTGAACGCCACCACTCGGGACTATATGGAGGATGCCGCCGCCGGGCTGGAGTTCCTGCGCTCAAAAGGCGGATTCAACAAGATCGGGGTCATCGGCCACAGCGAGGGCGGCTCGATCGCCTTTATGCTCGGAGCGGCGAAGAAGGCCGATTTCCTTGTCAGCCTGGCGGGACCCGGGGTCCAGGGCGACAGCATCCTGCTGCTCCAGAATCTCAACGCCCTGAGGAGAGCCGGATATCCGGACGCTAAGCTGACTAAAGAGTATATCCGGGCCCAGATCAAGGCTCAAAAGAATCCTTGGCTGGACTATTTTATTGATTATGACCCTGTTCCGGACATCAGAGAGGTCCGGTGCGCGGCCCTGATCCTAAATGGCGACAAGGACACCCAGGTCGAGTCGGCGGTCAATATTCCGGCCATTTACCTGAACCTGCCCCGTGACCGAGACGGCAGTTTCGTCTCGAAATATTCCCGTGTCAAGGTGTATCCCGGGCTTAATCATCTTTTCCAGCATTGTGAGACTGGCCAGGCGGATGAATATGCGGACATTGAGGAGACGATTAGCCAGGATGTGCTTAATGACATCGCCGCTTGGATAGGCAAACTATGATATGACTATATCAGCATGAAGATTTCAGATTCGATTATTCCCATGGTCCGGGAGGCCGCTTCTCTTATGGTGCGTTCCGGATTTGATGTGATGGAAAAAGGTTCCCAGGTCAATCTTGTCACTTCCTCTGACCTGGCTGTGCAGGAATTCCTTGTCGGTCGGCTTTCGGGTTTAATTCCCGGGGCCGGCTTCCTTTGTGAGGAAAACGATCTCGCCGATCTTTCCCATGAATATGTCTGGATAATAGATCCGATCGACGGAACCGCGAATTACGCCCGCGGGATAGAGGATTGTTGCATAAGTGTTGCCTTGGCCAGACGTGGTGAGCTTGTAGCCGGAGTTGTCTATATTCCTTGGCGGGATGAGCTTTACCATGCGGAAAAGGGCTTCGGAGCGTTCATGAATGGTCGCCAGCTGAAGGTCTCTGACCGGCCGATGAGTGCCTGTCTCTTCGGCACGGCCATGAGCGCCTACCGGAAAGAATTCGCCAAGGTCTGCTCCGACATCATATTCGATGTGTACATGAGAAGCAACGATGTGAGGCGTTTCGGCTCCGCAGCGGTGGAGCTCTGCATGCTTGCCGCCGGCCAGCTGGACCTCTATTTCGAGATGCGTCTCCAGCCTTGGGACTATGCCGCCGCCTCTCTTATTATTTCAGAGGCCGGTGGATTCTCTTGCGGTTTCGATGGAAAGCGGCTCAGTTTGGATAAGGCTAGTCTTGTCCTTGCCGCCAACAGCAGGGAGAACCTTGACGATATTCTCGCTACCGTCCGCAAATATCTCCCAAAGCTGCCGTATTAGACTATGAATCAAGAGCTTCTGGAATATATTGAGAGCGAGATCATCCCTCGCTACTCCAGTTTTGACAAGGCGCATAGGGAGGATCATGCCCGCAGTGTGATCGCTGAGGCTTTGCGCCTCGCCGGATTCTATGATGTGGATGCGGATATGGTCTATGCCGCCGCCGCTTTCCATGACACCGGTCTTGTGGAAGGCCGGGAAACCCACCACCTGGCCTCCGGACGGATCATCAGGGAAGATCCGCGCCTCCCGGAATGGTTCTCGCCATCCCAGATCGAGACGATCGCTCAGGCGGCTGAAGATCATAGGGCTTCAGGAACCTCCGATCCCAGAAGTATTTACGGGAAGATAATCGCGGAAGCCGATCGGGACATCATCCCGATTAAGATTCTTCGCAGAACCGTCCAGTTCGGTCTTGAGCACTATCCGGAACTGTCCCTGGAAGAACACTGGCGTCGTTTCTTGGACCATCTTCATGAGAAGTACTATTATGGAGGTTATCTGAAACTGTATATTCCCCAGTCCCGAAATGCCGCTTCCCTGGAGCAACTGCGAAGGATGATAGCCGACGAGATCTCCTTGCGAAGGACTTTTGACACTTTGTTTGATGAGGAAACAATGAAATCGTGATACCCACTATGAGACGTTTGTACATTATTGTGGCGGTTCTTGCTGCTGGACTTTTCTTGGTTTCTTGCGGAGGATCCAAGCCGGAAATCACCCCGGCCGCCAAAGCCCGCTCCATTCTCATGGATAAGGCCACGGACAAGATCCTTGTCGCCTCACACAGAGCCGACTGGCGGCACCATCCTGAGAACTCCATCCCCGCTATAGAGTCGGTCATCAAAATGGGAGTCGATATTGTCGAGATCGATGTGGCCATGACCTCTGACGGGATCCTGGTCTTGTCCCATGACGGCACGGTCGATAGATGTACCAACGGTTCCGGTCCCATTTCCTCATATACCCTTGACTCTCTTAAACTATTGAGACTCAAGGGCCCTCACGGGGAGATCATCGACTCAACCGGTATTCCGACCCTGGAGGAGGCTCTCGCTGTCTGCAAGGACAAGATTCTGGTCAATGTCGATCATGGATGGAATTATTTCCCGCAGGTCTTGGAAGTGGCTGAAAAAACGGGTTGCGTAGATCAGATTATTTTCAAGTCCGGCGGAGACCGTCAGGCGACAGCCGACGCGATGCGGCAATGTGATGAAGCCGGGATTATTTTTATGCCCATAGTCTCCGTCGCGAAGGACGGAACCTGCCCAGCGATAGAGAGTTATCTTGACGGGGGAAAGATGCCGGTGATGTTTGAGGTCTGCTTCTCGGAGGATTCTCCCGCGATTGACAAATACATGAAAGCCTTAACGGATGCCGGATCGAAAATCTGGGTCAACTCTATCTGGGGTTCACTTTGCGGGAATAATGACGACGAGCGCGCATACAAAAGCCAGGAAGATGCGGACCACTATTATGGCCGTCTTATCTCCCTGGGCTTCAAAACTTTCCAGACCGATAGGCCGGGATATCTTCTCGATTATTTGAGAAATAAAGGACTACACGATTAATTGAGCGCCTTCTTCAGTGCTTCCCAGTGTTCAGGCGTCATGTCGCCGGGGGTGAAGAGGCTGATGCCTGCCGCCCCATTGTCCAGCGACCCGCGGACTGCGGTCTCTATCTCGGAAGGCAACAGACCTGAATTCTCAGGATCAATCACCTTGTCCTTGTTTCTCCAGTCCTTGCAGATGAACAGGCCGCTTATGACCGGTACCCCTTCAGGCGCGGACTCGGCTTCCTCCTTGCAGATGGTGGCGAGCCAGTCAGCTCCCTCCATGTAGAAGTCGTTGTAGTTCATGGGGAAGAGCATGTCCACGTTCCACTTGCTCCACTCCTGGCGCACCATCTTGTAGGAATATGACATGGGTCCGGGGAACACATCGGCGCTGACTTTCTTGCCCTTGGCATGGACCGCGTCAACAATGGCGTTGACCAGGTCGGTCACCTTGTCGCAGCGGAACTGTGCCCATTCCTTGACCTTGGAGGGATCCTCGACGGATTTGATGTCAATCCCGGTCATGGCCTTGAACTCCGCCACGCAGTCGTCGCAATAGCAGTAATCGGCGGGGGCATATTCCTCATCCATCACGAGGCCGTACTTGTCCCAAAGGCCCCGGCCGAGGATTACGTCAGCATAGCGGATGTAGTCCAGCTGGACATAATCAACCTCGGGGATCTCGGCGATTCCGCAATACAGATCGATGAGGTAGTCCCTGACATCCGGGTCGGCAGGATCGAGGGTCTTGTAGTAATCAACATAGGCGGGATACTCGTCAGCAGGCTGACCCAGACGGTTGACTGTGTACCAGCCGTGAGGTTTTCCACCCCTTGTCATCGCACCGATCCATGCGTGGTACTCAAGTCCCTCCGCATGAGCCCTTTTCGCGGCTTCCCTCACCACGGCAGGATTGTCACTTCCCATGCACACACCGACGATTCCATGTGATTTCCAGAAACGGAACTTCTCGGAGAGTTCTTCCATGTCGGTCTTCTCATTAATTCCTTCCCATGCGTAAACAGGGGTTTTCGCCTTTTGGTTTCCCGCGCAGGAGGCAAGGACCAAAGCGGCCGCTGCGGCCATAATAAGTCTAAAGATTCTCATGCTGGATGAATTTTTCTGTAAATATATCACCTTTTTGTGAAAAATTGCTATCTTTGCATCCGCATTCGCGACAATAGGGGCGTAGCTCAGTCGGTTCAGAGCGCTTCAGTCACATTGAAGAGGTCATCGGTTCGAGCCCGATCGTCCCTACGGGTCAACAAAATGTTGATATCTGGATGTAGCGCAGTTGGTAGCGCACCTGGTTAGGGACCAGGAGGTCGCTGGTTCAAGTCCAGTCATCCAGACCAAGGGTATGGCGAGAGATCCTTTCCGTCATGCCCTTTTTTACCACCCAAGGTGAGTTGTCCGAGTGGTTGAAGGAGCCTGCCTCGAAAACAGGTGTACGGCAACGTACCGGGGGTTCGAATCCCTCACTCACCGCGCTATACAATGCATTACAGGTGCCGCACATCAGTGCGGCATTTGTGTTTGACGGCGTATCCGTCGTGAGCTGGCTCACGTAAGGATATGACGGCAGACACAAAGCGACATAGTCGCACCTGGTAATGCATTGTTCCCGGTCACCAAGGGATGTCGGAGCGCAGCGACGAAATCCCTCACTCACCGTTCCGGCACGGCGCTGACGCGCCTTCGCGTTGCTCAAAGTACCCAGTCGGAGACCATTTTTCAAACCGAAAGATGGCCACTTTTCCTAAGTGATTACTCCATAGGCATTTACAAATACTTCATGAGAAAACATCGGGAATGGACACGGCATGTTTTCGTATAGAGCTGTGTTATCGTGCGGATTCTCAATTATTTCCCAGATCGCTCTCATCTCCCGGTTTGTATCGTCCTGAAAAAAGTTTACCAAAAAAGTAAACAAAATGGATGTATACAAGTTGATACGCGAGGGCGGGCGCAGGAAGATTGTCATGGTAGTGCCTTTTCCGCGAATATAGCCCACTGATGTGCCAAACCGGGGCGCAACCGGACTTATACCCTCTCTATTTTGACGAGCTCGATCTCGAATATAAGAGTGCTGTGGGCGGGGATGCCGTCCAGCTTCATTGAACCGTAGCCCCACTTTGCCGGAATGAAGACCTCGAATTTATCGCCCTCCCTCATCCTAACCAGGGCCACCTGAAACCCCATGATAAGGTCCTTGATAGTGAACAATGCAGGCAAAGGCTGGCCCTCAGTTGTGTCGAATACGGTGCCGTCGATAAGCCTTCCCGTGTAATTGACATACACCACCCCTGACGGGGACGGCCGCCTGGTTCCATGTCCCTCCTTGAGCCGCCGGTACATTATCCCGCTCTCGAGGACTACCACGCCCTCCTCCTTGGCCTTCTCCGCCAGGAAAGCCTCGTTAGCCTCCTTGTAGGCGTCGGACTTCTTGTTATGATTGTTTCTCATTATCCAGTCTCATGATTTTGACAGGCCGCTCTCCTCCCTTATATAGGTGGCTGAGGAGGTTACACTTGCCGGTGTCGGTGAACCCGCATTTCTCCATTACCCTGCCGGAAGCCGGATTGTCGACGAAATAGTCGGCCCATAATGTCTCGAAGCCCTTTATGTCAAAACAATAGTTGATCATCCCGCGGAGCGCTTCGGTGCCAAGTCCAAGGTTCCAGTGAGGCTTTCCGATCCAGTAGCCGATCTCGGCGTCGTGTTTGCCAATCCCGATGTTGCTCTCACTCTGGCCATAGTAACAGATGCAACCTACGGGCTCGCCGGTCTCTTTCAGTTCCAGAGCCCAAGTATGACCATTTGAAAAGATATCTCGGATAACCTTCAGGCTTTCTTCCGGACAAGAGTGGGGAGGCCAGCCTGCCCGTTCACCCACATCCGGGTCTGATGCGTATAGGAATAATACCGCGGCGTCAGACTCATTCCACGGCCGGGCCAGAAGCCTTGGTGTCTCGAAAACTACCTCACTCATACGACCTTCCACCTGACCCGCCACCGGCCATTCTCGTAGTCGTGGCTCAGAATCCTGAATGATCCTATCTCCAAGGTATTTCCTACATGAGCCCCGGCGCAGGCACAGGCGTCATAGTCCCCGACACGGACGATCCGGAGCGTCTCCGAGGCGTCATCTGGCAGTTTGCTAAGGTCCACGATCCTTGCCGCCTCCTCACGGGGCATATACTCGACCGTGATGTCAAGGCCTCGGGCGATCACCTCGTTAACCTTGGCCTCGATCGCGTCCACCTGCTCTTCGGTGGGGCAGGCTGATAGCTCGTAATCGCACTTGGACTTCTTGCGCTCGATGTGTGCGTTGCGGGACCTCGGGCAGCCGAACATCCTGACCATTGTGGCGTTCAGGATATGCTCGGCCGTGTGCATCGGAGGGTACTCCTCCTTGTTGTGGGCGTTAATCGTCGGCTCTTCCATATGCTTGATGATGACAGGCGAAGATAACGCTTGTCTGCCTGACTTGTTTCGAACAGGCAAGACAACGGCTAACTCAGGATCTTGTATTTCCCGATATAGGGCAGTTCCTTGGCCTGGCCCTTGACGGCGTTGATGATGCCGATAACCGCGAGAATGAAGATTGCGAGATTCAGGATCCAGGCGATGAAGGCCAGTCCGGGGATCTTGCTGACGGCGAAGCTCACGACGGCGCATATCACGAGGATAAGTCCTTGATTCACATGGAATCGGGCGTACTTCGAATCCTTTGCGGCGAGTAGGGGGATAAGCACAAGGATCCCCAGGTACGATAGAACAGCCATAACTTTGTTGGAGCTGATGTCCTGAGGGTCGAATTCGGCAGCCGGAGCTGCTTCCGTAGCTGAAGCCTGGGCCGTTTCAGGAGCAGGAGCAGGGGCTACGCTTGGAGTCGTTTCCTGAACTGGAGCGGCTTCAGGAGTTTCGGCCACAGGTGCGGCCGCAGCCGGAACGGCTGCAGCGAAGTCCTCCTTGTGGGACTCTATGGCTTCGATGATCCCTTCGCGCATTTTACCGCCGACATTGGAGAAACGGAGTTCTTTCCCTTCTTTCAGCTTGATGCTGAATCCGCTGATCCCGTACTTGGAGTAACTCTCTATCTCCGAAACATTAATGACCCAGCCCTGGTCCAGCAGGGCCATCGGAGCGTCAGGAAGCCAGTAAACCTTGTCATTGACAAAGGCAAGCCTTCCGTTGGAAGATTGGAGTTTGGTGAAATTGAACGCCGGAGTGAAACATTCCTGGATGTCCGGCTCGATTGTTGACTGAACGAAAACGAGGGGTAATTGTTCCATAATGAGTTAAGTTTTAATTAGTGGCAATTTACGCTAAATCCTCCTTATTTCCAAATTATTTGTAAATATCTTCCATGGAAAGAGAGCCCCAGGAGGGGAGTGAGGTGTCATCGACAAAGGCGTCGAGAGTCTTGACATGTCCGGCCATGACGCATTCCTCGAGGAACTGCCTCTCAAGCTCCCACAGGACCATGTGATAAGCGGCCACATCGTGAGTGCGGTCTTTGAACCTGTAAATGCAGTGGGGATATTCCCTTTTGGAAAGGCGGCCGGCAAGGAAGTCGCTTCCCCATATTCCTTTACCGAATATCCCGTAATGCTTGTAAGCCACGGCTTTGTCAGCGGTTCCGTGGAAAAGCAGAAGGGGACACGGAGCGTCCTTGAAATCCGGGGCTCCGCTGGTGCTGATGATGGCTCCGGCGAAAGAGATCGCACCTTTTGGCTTGAATCCTTCAGGAAGCCCGGCCGTGTTGCCGTTGGCGATGGCATGAACGGCCGCTAGGGTGATAATCGCACCTGCCGAGCTGCCGGCGAAAACGATGTTGCCGGAGTCTATCCCAAGCTTTTCCTTGTTTACATCCAGATAAGAGATTGCGGAGAAAAGATCCTCGACTCCGACCTGCTGGGAGAGCAGGAACCTGTCCACAGCCTTCAATGCGCCAGAGAGGCCCTTGCCGACTTTGTAGTTCTTCATTCCCAGCCGGTAGTCTATCGTCACGACAGGGAAACCGTTGTCATTGAGGAGCTTGAACCATTTCATCGTGAAATCGTCCTTCCTCTGCCCGCCAATGAAGCCTCCGCCAAATAGATATACAATGGTCGGTTTGGAGACGTCTTCCGAGCGAGAAGCAGTCCCTTCAGAAGGACGGAATATGTCGAGATAGAGGTCGCATGTGTCCCGCTGGGCGTAGCGGTATGTCTCCTGGGCCGAAAGATCCTGGAGGGCGGCCAGCAGAAACACGAAGATAATAAATCCCGTCTTTTTCATAATTGTTTTTTCTGTCAGTCAAGCGGCTGTCCGTCAACAGAAGAGATACGGATAGTGGAAGAGGTCTCGTCATAACCCTGGTGTACTTTGACATTCCGGTAGATCCACTTCCCGATCCTGGTGCCAGTGTCCCCATCGACGATGTCCCAGACTACGTTGTAGGTGCCTTCCGGCAGTCCTATGCGAGCCTCCTCACCCTTGCCGTAGGATGTCGTGAGCTGGGCGATCGGTGTGCCGCTCTCCTGGCCCTCGCCATAGAACGCAACATGTGCCATTTCGTTGCTTGTGGCGTTGCGGAGCCTTATGAAACCCCATGGAGTGCGGTCGGGACGCTCGAGGGTCCAACGCATCTCTGGAACGTCGACCGAATGATTACTGCGGTTGCTGTCGTATTCAGCGGCACCCCTCCAGTGGTACCACGTGCTGTATGTGAGGCCGATTTTGGTTTTCATGTCGAACTGGCGGGTGTCGTTGTCTTTCACGACGCTGCCCGGAATGTGCCATACCCACATCGTATGAGCGGAGAATTCGCTGCGGACAGGGGCAGGGAAGTTCTGGTTGATAAGAGACCAGTCGTCCCAGTCGTCAGTCAGTTTGACATTATCTGACCAATAATGGTATTTCACTGTCGGGCTTGAGGAATCAAGTGTGTAGTTGATTGTTTCGAGAGTGTAATTCGTGGAGCTTGTCCAGGTGCCGCCCAAGGCGAACTGCCCGACGAGGTAGGGCTTCCCGGCGGACATTCCGCCCGTGACCGATCCGCTCACGGAGAATGTGTGGCCATTGCTGTAGGTCTTGGAGTCGTTCTTGTTCTCCGGGATCGGCCTGTCGAAATACTCAATGCCGGAAACGGCTGACCCATCGCTGTTTACAAGGCTTGTGGCTACATCCATTTCGGAGAACCAGTAGCCGTAGATCCTGTTCCTGCATGCTCCGTGCGAAGCCGCGTAAGGCCCCCACATGCTCTGGTTGTGGGGAGTGACGGTCGAGACCACGCCATAGTAATCGCCTGCCTTGTCGCCGTTGGACGAGAGCATGTAGAGCGGATATACCCGGAACTCCACGGTGATGGAGCCGCTCTTGTTGAGGAAATCCGGGTCGCTGAAGGTGGCTTGGTCGATATATTTGTTCAGAGTGAAGGGATAGTTTGCCGCGAGCCGCTGGCCGGACTGCTCTATGTTTTCCCTCAGGTTGTCGTAGTCCGACGATGAAGCCTTGATGAACTGCCTTTCCATGTAGGTGGCGTCAATCCACTCCACGAACGGATCCATGCGCGACTGGTAGTAATTCTCATTATGCTCCCTGTCGTTGTCATAGTCTGTGACCGAGACTCCTCCGTCAACTCCCAAGCCCTTGTTGATCCTGAGCAGCTCTTTCCATTCATCTTCGCTCATGCTGGGCGTTCCGCTCTCAGCGTCAAGGATTTCCTTCTCGGCGTACATCACATAGTATTGGCCGGGTCCGTAGCCGTTGTAGCATATGAACATGGGATCCAGGCCAAGATCCGTCTCGGGAACAGCCATGGGATTCGTCCCGAGAAGGGAAGCGTCCCCATTGCCTGGAATGACAACATATGAGCCTCCAGCAGCCGCAGCGGCAAATTTGTCCTTGTTAGAGAGGAGGTCACTTGTTCCGGCGAATATGATGCCGGCGGCATCAAGGCCGACCTGTTTGGGAAAGCGCTGGCGGATGACATTCTGCAAATCCTTCGGCATCGAGGAAATGTCTCCGATGTAAGCGGGAAGCGAGCTCGTCCTCCATTGTTTGTAAGGATTAATGAGAATGCTGTTGCCGTTTTCCTCCGGCTGGATGTCAGGCTCATTCTTCCTGCAAGACGCGAGTCCTACAGCGAGAACCATCAGCGCGATCATCAAAAAAGTCCGTTTCATGTCGTCCTGTTATTATTATTTTTGTCTAAATATCAGTATATTTACTCAATTATTGCATAATAATACGAAGAATAATCGTCATGCGAAGGTCATTTTCATTGTTTTTCTCCCTTGTGGCTGTGCTTGTGGCCGGCTGCGCCGGGTCCGATCCCGCCCAGGATTCTCCGAGGATCGTGAACATCATCAATTTCATCCGTTACACCGAGCCCAGATCTGATGAGCCCATGGAAGAGGTTTTGTACCAGACGGTTGTCTCGCAAGCTCAAGACCTTCGCTCCAAGGATCTCATTGGCACATATCTTCTTCAGTATGACGCTCTTATCTATCCGCCATACCAGGAACTTATGAAAGAGGAAAAAGCCCGTGGCTGCGAGATAGGAGCATGGTGGGAGATAACCCAGCCCCATGTCGAGGCCGCAGGGATGACCTGGAGGGGCCGTTTCCCTTGGGACTGGCACGCCCATGTTGACTTTTCGGTCGGTTACACCCAGGCCGAGCGGGAGAAACTCGTCGATGTCTATATGGAAAAATTCAAAGAGATCTTCGGGGAATATCCGAAATCCGTCGGATCTTGGTTCATTGATTCCGGAACTCTGGAATATCTTTACGAGAAATATTCAATAGAGGCTTCCTGCATGTGCAAGGACCAGGTCGGGACTGACGGTTACACCCTTTGGGGCGGCTATTGGAACGGAGCCTTCTACCCGAGTCGCCAGAATGGCTATATGCCAGCCCAGACCCCCGAGGGTGCGATACCTGTACCAGTTTTCAGGATGCTCGGAAGTGACCCTATCCACCAGTATGAGGCCACGGTCGGGGGAGGAGTCCAGAGCGTTGAGTCCCTTGAGCCGGTCTATAAGAGAGGTGGTGGGGATCCGGAGTGGATTGACTGGTTTTTCCGTATGTTCACAAAGGAGCCTCATTTGGGGTATAATTATGTCCAGGTGGGCCAGGAGAACTCATTCACATGGGCGCAGATGGAGAAAGGTTTTGAGACCCAGACCGGGAAACTGAAAGAAATGGCCGCCAATGGTGAGGTCCGGATTGAGACGTTGGGGGAGACTGGGCGCTGGTTCAAAGAGCGTTACAAAGTGACCCCGCCCACAAGCGTCATAGTGACGGAGGATCCTTGGAAAGGCGGTCTCAAGACTTTATGGTTCAACAGCCGAAACTGGAGAGCGAATCTCTTGTGGGATGCCCAAGGGCTGAAATTCAGGGATATCCATGTTTTCGACGAGACTCTCCGGTCCGAATACCGGGATCATCCCGACACTCTTCCTGACTTCCGTTATGAGACTCTTCCGCTTTTGGACGGCTGCCTTTGGAGCTCTTCGGATGATATGGCCGGCCTTCGCTTCGTCGCTCCGGGATTCGAGGGAGGCGACCCTGTGTTCACCTCGGATAAAGATCAGTCATGCCAGACCATAACCTGGCAGTCGGCCAATGGGAAAGGGAAGTTTGTCATCAATATGACAGAGGATGGCCTCAAGATAAGCTCAAAGGGCATTGGAGACTGGTGTCTGGAAATGAATGCCGCTCCTGGCGTGAATTTGCCTTTTGTCGCTATAACTTCCTCAGAAGTAATTGCTTCCGCTCAAGATAGGGAATATCTGATGTCGATTGGGAAAGGCTCAGCCGAGGATCTGAGAAAAGAAAACCCGGGAAAAGTCTTGCGGCTTGTCCCGAGTCATAATCAGATAGAACTGTCTTTCCAGGTCAAGGAAGTTCCGTCACTGGGAAAGTGAAATAGGTGTCCGGGAAGGGCTCGTCCTTCAACGTGAAGTGCCACCACTCGCTGTCCAACGGCTTGAAGCCGTGGCGCAGCATCGCGGCCCTGAGGATCATGCGGTTGCGGAACTGCTCTTCCGTGATGTTCCCGTTTCCTGAATATTTCATTTTAACAGGATCACCTCCGAAATCGGGGTGGCTCTCAGGACCGAACCAGTCGAAGGTCCCGCCCATGTCGAGCTCTTTCTCCGTGTTCATGTCAAACAGGGTGAGATCCACTGTGGAACCCCTTGTGTGGCCGGATTTCTCCATTATGTATTCCTGCTCGAAAAGGACGGATTTGTCCAGGTTGGGGTAGAAATAATTCTTCATCCTTGTGTCCGGGACATCGGCCGCCCAACGGACGAAATGGTCCACCGCCATCTGAGGGCGATAGGCGTCGTAAATCTTCAACCTGTAGCCCATCTTGATAACGTCGTCGCTGACAGCCTTGAGGCTGTCGGCGGCTCTTTTTGTGAGAAGGGCGGTCGGTTGGAGATATCCGTCGATCCTGTCTCCCACGAAATTGTACGTGCTGAAATACCGGATCTCCAGGATGGCGTCCGGAACAGCGTCAGTTAGGTTGACGAATTGGCTTGAATCGGCCTCAGGTGAGGTCGCGGCTGTATGTCTCGACGAGGAGCAGGCGGCCAGGATGGCTGCTGTCACTATCAGCAGCCCGTTATAAACTATTCGATTGAGTCTCATATCTTTAATGATAATTTCAGAAACTGGCGGAGACTATCTTATCAATGGTGAACGTGTGGTTCCCGGAAGTGACCTCGTAGCAGGCCGTACGCATGCAGTTTCTCGTGACAAAGCCTCTGAAAACCGCACCGTCGCATCCCTCGGCGTTAATGATATCATCTCCGACAGGGAGATACACCGTGGCGCTCGTGTTCGCGGGTACACGGCAGCGGTATGATGTCATTTTACCCTTGTCGGCTGTCCATGCGCTTTCTATGATCCCGTAATTGGAGGTGTAACTGCCCTCAAGGGAAGTGTAGTCGCCTCCAGCGATTGGTTGCAGCACGAAATCCTTGTAGCCTGCCGCCCCGTTGTGGTGGTCTGTAGTGATGCCGAGCTGGTACTCGTACATCCAGTACCCGACAGCTCCGAGCGCGAAGTGGTTAAAAGAGTTCATGCCGTTGTAGCCGGAGTTGTCGAAAGCCTTGTCGTAAGAGTTCCACCTCTCCCATATCGAAGTGGCGCCTTTTGTCACAGGGTATAGCCAGGAAGGGTAGTCCGAGCATGAGATCATGCGGTAAGCCTCCTCGGCGTAGCCGCCTCGAGTCAGGGCGGGAAGTATGTTCGGGGTACCGGAGAAGCCCGTGGTGATTGTCCACGGTTTCTGGTTCTTGTCTTCGGGATGGGCGACGATGTCGGCAAGCAGAGCCTCGGCCCTCGCCTTGTTCTCGTCACTGAAACAATTGAAATTCAGTGGAGTGGCATAAGAGGCTTGAGAGTGGACTATCTTCCCGTCTCGGGAACGGGTCTTTCCTGTGGAAGGATCCACATAAGCCCGGTTCCAGTCGGCCTTGGCTTTTTTGTGACGCTCCCTGAGAGTGGCCGCATAGTCTTCTCTACCGATCGCCTCCGCCATTGTGGCTGTCACCTCTATCATATAGATGTAGATGGCGTTGTTGACGAGTTCATTGGGAGTGCGCTCATCAACGGCCAGCCAATCGGCGAGTCCGTCAGTCTTTGAGGAGAGGTATGGATATTCCTCACTCATGCGGTAGTAGGCCATTCCGTTCAGCCAGTCCATCATGGTCTCAATATTATCCCGGACAATCTGCTTGTCGCCGTATTGGGTGAAAACCTGCCAAGGAACCATGCAGACCGCCGCGCTCCAGGTGGTTCCGAAAAGGAACTCGGTTATATCGGTCTTGCTGAATTCGGGTGAGGTGGAACCTATTCCGCCGGCCACCTCGGTGTCGTTGCCGACACTTTGGTCGGCCCTTAGGGAGACCATCCACTGGCGATAGAAATTCTGGGTGTCGGCATTGTATATTCCTGTGCGGGTGTACGCCTGCGCGTCTCCGGTCCATCCCATCCGCTCATTCCTTTGCGGGCAGTCTGTCGGGATCGTGTAGAAATTGCCGAGCTGGCTGCGCTGGATGTTCTTGAAAAGTTGGTTGACCAGATCGCCAGTTCTCTTGTCCGAAGTGACGGCGGTGTACTTCCCTGTGGGCTTGGGGCAGGATGACAGGACTAATCCCTTGACGTTCTCAAGCGGGAGGGGGCCGGTGTGGGACGGGAGGGTGATTTGAATGTACTGGTAGCCCCTGTAGGTCGTCGAGGGCTGGATAGTCACCTCGCCTGTGCCGTCAGCTATGTAAACATCGAGATCCAGAGCCGCACGGTTAGTCTCGAAGAGGATATGACCTGCCACTCCGCGGCCTTTCTTGCCAAAGCTTTTGACATGCTCTTTTTTATCACCCTTGAGTCCGGGGTAAACCTGCTCTCCATAGGCGAGAACCACACGGTCTCCTTTCTTGAGCCAGCCGGCCGGTATGGTGACAGATGGCACGCCCGCCATATTGACTCCCATGTTGTAGATCCAAGTGTGGGAATCCTCACTGTGAACGGGCATAATCTCCTTGGCCGCAAGTACTTCCCTGACCTTCACCAGCTCATCGTGACGGGCCACGATGTCAAAGTCGATCCAGTCCCTTTTGCTGATCTCCTCTGCGGGAAGCCAGGCGCTGTCGTCAAATCCGGGCTCGGTCCAGCCTTTGACTTCCTTGGAGGCGTCGTAATGCTCGCCCTGGAAGAAACTTCCCCCGCATATCGGACCGTCCTTGAATACTTTCCAGTCTCCGGTATTGGAAACGAAAACGTCTCTTGTCCCGTCCGTGTATGTGACGACAAGGCGGGAAAGAAGGGCCTCATGGTCTCCGAAATAGTTGTAGTTGTCCACGCTGAAAGTCTGGTAGCCAGTGTACCAGCCCGGAGCAAGCTCGGCCCCGATGGCATTGCGCCCGACGTTGAGCATGCCGGTGACATCATAGGCGTTGTACCCGATGACCTCCCTGTACTGGCTGTCGCCGGGTCCGAACCAGTCGTCTCCCACTCTTCCTCCGTTGAGAAAGAGCCTGTACACACCCATGGCTGTGGCGTACAGCCGGGCTTTCCTTACGGGTTTGTCCCGCAATGTGAACTCGGAACGGAGCATGGTCTCGGAACCGTAGCTGGGATCAGCCCAGAAACGTATCACCTTGTCCGATGAATTGGTCACCGTAATCTTCTCCTGGTCGATCTCCACGCCCGGTTTTCCCTCGAAGATCGAATACCCAGGGCCGTGCGTCGAATCCAGCAACACCCTGTCCTCGCTCTGGCCGGAATTGAGTATCCTGTAGCCGGAATATTCCACCTTCTGGCCAGATGCCGCGGCGAAGCCCACTGAATTGAGGTTCGGGAATGAAACTTTGTTGCCATCGGAACCCATACGGTTGATTGTGAATGGATTCTTCAGACCGTTTGATATCTTTTTCCCGTCCAGGGTGAACACCAGTTCGCTGGCCGCAACCCTGATTTTCAGGGTGTGGAGAGATTCCTTGCTCCTCGATGAAAATACTTCTGGAATATTGCCTTGCGGGTAATTGGACTCGTTGATTGTGATAGCGGGGGAGTCGGCTTTGTCTTCCTTGTAATATCCGACCCGGAACACCCTTAGCTCCTTCTTCCCGAAATCAACGTCCACCTGGATATAGTTTTCCTTGGACTGGGTGCCATAGTCGTTAAGGAAAGCGTTCTGAAGGCGGATGTCATCGGCACCGAGGATGAGTGAGGCCACATCTCCCTTGAGCAAGGAGAAATCCGTCTCTATCTCGAACAAGGCCTCGGCAAGGGCATCCAGCCTGTACCTGCTTGTCCCGATCCATTCCGCTCCGTTCCAGGCGCTCTCCTTTGGATTCATGATGCCGGTCTCAAAACGGGTGGAGGAACGGTATT
This sequence comes from uncultured Bacteroidia bacterium, assembly GCA_902780935.1. Taxonomy (GTDB): domain Bacteria; phylum Bacteroidota; class Bacteroidia; order Bacteroidales; family UBA932; genus Cryptobacteroides. Next base: position 40,233 of record CACZHP010000013.1, read on the forward strand.
CTTTCCCGTCCTTATCCCAGACAATCAGATTTACGCCATATCCATGCTCGGCTTGAAGTGCCACACCCTGATAGGGAATATCGACCGACTGGTCGCTTTCCACCTTTCCGGTGTCCCACAGCTGGCTCCCATCCGATTCCTTTACTACGGTGATCCTGTAGGCTGTCTGCTTCTGGCCGCGGATGTCCGATTCCATCCTCCAACTGAACATCGGATGCCTGTCTTCGATGGTCAAGGGCCGGTCGGAGTGCTGTACCCGGAAGTCATGAACAGATGTTCCCGCAAGGCTCGTATAGCATGATACGAAGAGACTCGCGAGAACAGATAATAAATGTTTTGAAATCATTATTTCTCGACTTTGTAACTTCCGGCGCTGTAGTCCTTGGACTCTGTCTCGCCAGGGAGGGTGACGGTCGCGACAGCACCCTCGGGGACGGTGAATTCCCAGATCCACTTGTCGCCCTCATATTTCCAGGCGCTCTTGATCGTGCCGGCGGCGGACTTGTATTCAGCCTCAAGATGGCCGAGCCTCTTGTCCGGGATGGGTTTCATGATGATATGCTTGAAACCGGGGTTGGCGGGATCGGAGGCGATACCGGCCGCGGTCTCCCATATCCATTCGCAGACAGCGCCATAGGCGTAGTGGTTGAAGCTGTTCATGCCGCTGGGGCCCATGCCGGACTCGCGGGTGTAGCTGTTCCAGCGCTCCCAGATTGTCGTGGCTCCGTTATCTACGGAATACAGCCAGCTGGGGTTCTTGCGCTGGAAAAGAAGGGTGTAGGCGATGTCCACCATTCCATTCTCGGTCAATGTCGCCATCAGGATAGAGGTTCCGAGGAAGCCGGTCTGGAGGCAGTCTCCGTGGTCCTTGAAGTTCTGGCGGAGTCTCGCGATCATGTCCTCCTTGGCTTTGCCTTCGACCAATCCGTTCTTGAGGGCGAAGAGGGCAGGGGTCTGCATGGTGTTGAGGATCTCGGTCTTGAAAGTACCGTCCGGCTTCATGAATGTTTCTTTCATGTACTTCTTGGCGTTCTCGGCCATCGCGCGGTACTTGGCGGCGTCCCTGCCGGTTGCGGCGGCCATGTCGGCCATCATGCTGGCGTCGATAGCCCAGTAGCTGGCGCTCAGATAGTTCCAATATATGATAGCTTCCGGACGACGGACAGTCTTGCCCTTTTTGTCTTTCATATTGATACCGCCGCCGCAGCTCTCGAGAGGCTCATAGCTGAGCCAGTCGGCCCACTGGTAGTTGCCGTTCTCGTGGGCGTGGGTCTCGTGGTTGTACTTGGTGTCGTTGACATAGTTCATGAACTTGTCCATGGCGGCCCAGTTCTCGTCAACTATCGCCTTGTCTCCGAACTGTTTCCATACTGTCCAGGGGACGATGATACCAGCGTCGGCCCATCCGAGGCGCATCATGTCGTTGCCATACTGGGCGGTGGGAGCGACACCCGGATAACCTCCGACTTCGCTCTGGGAGTCCCTCATGTCGCGGGTCCACTTGTGGAAGAAGCCGTCCGTGTTGGCGAAGAATGAGCCAGTCTCTGTGAACACCTGTGTGTCAGCCATCCAGCCGAGACGCTCATTACGCTGCGGGCAGTCGGTGGGGACTGATAGATAATTGGATCTCTGACCCCAGATGGTGTTGGAGATCAGCTTGTTGATGAGGTCATTGCCTGTCGTGATCGTTCCTGTCTCGAGATTCTCGGCGATGGAGGTGACAGGGATTGACTCGATGGACTTGATCGTCACCTCGTCAGTGGCGGTGATGGACACGAGGCGATAGCCGAAGAATGTCCTCACTGGGGTGAACTCCGCAAAATCCTTGGTGTCGGCGAAGGTATAGAGGAGCCTTATGTTGTTCTCTCCGACGCGGAGGTTCCTTCTGTGGGTGCTGCCCTCAGGACCGTCCATCCCGCGGCTCTTGGCGCCGTTACCGTCATTGAGAAGCTCGGAAGGGAGGCAGTTCAGGACAGTGCCGCCCTTGGCCTTGAACACGAAGTGGGGGACAGCGGCGGCGTTCTGGCCGAAGTCAACCACGAGGGTCTCCCCGGGCTTCACCGTCATCATCTCGCCGGGAGCGAACTCCTTCTTTATAATGACCTTGCCGTAGTCCTCCTCGGTCTCTCCCTCAACTCCTTCCCAGATGTATGCCTTGACGGGGGAGAGGGCGATGTCCTTGCGGAGATATATTTCAGCACCTTCGGAGGGAAGTATATCCCCATTGAACTCATTGTTAATCTCCGGGGTGGAGAGCTTCTCGGGAGTGTCATAACCGGGAAGTTCCCTGGCGTCGTAATCCTCTCCGTCGAATATGGAGGCGTGCTTCACCGGACCAGCGATCCCGGCTTTCCAGTGCTCGGTGTCCGTCCCGTAAAGTTTCTTGGATCCGTCGGCATATGTCAGTTCCAGGACACCCCTGAAAGCGCATTTCTTGCCGATCACCTTGTCCATTCCTCCGGGAGTGACGATCTTGTCAGCCCACCAACCGGGAGTGACCTGGGCGGCGAGGACGTTCTTCGCTCCTCTCTTAGTGTTGAACGCATCGGTCACGTCGTAGGTGAATGAGCGTTTCGTCTTGGCGTAGTGTGTGAATCCCGGTTTGAGGATCTCCTCACCGATGAGGGTCCCGTTGACGTAGATCTCAAATACTCCGAGTCCGGTTGTCATCCATTTGGCGTTGACCACCTTACCCTCGTTTTCTACGGTGCTGACGAACCAGCTGGCCCCGTCTGAGGAGCGGTCGTCGTCATTCTCGACAGCGACCTGAGCGTCTGCTGCGGAGATCCATTCCGACTGCCCCCAAGCGGAGGCGTCAAGGGCGTCTGTCTTGACTCCGGCTTGAGAGATATCAGTCTTGCCGCAGCCGGGCAGGAGAGCTGCCGCGAGAATAATGGCAGCGATTGATTTGATGGTAATGCTCAATTTCATAATATGGTTAATTTGAATTTTCAGGTCCTCTTCACAAAAATACTAATAATATTTTTTCCTTGAACCGGCTTTTGTTTTTCCTTTTGGATTAAAATGATTTGCAAAAGGACGAGAAAAGCCTCAATATCCATTTCAGGGGCTTCAAAGGCGCTTTTTTTTTAATAACTTCGCCGTCCTTTTATTGGGTAAATATGAATTCCTTATTGTTTTATTAATATTTTTTTGTTCAACAATTTTATGAAAGTAAAGGAAACTATCTCATTGATGCGCTCTTTCCTTATCGCTTTGGCGCTTTGCGTCGGAGTGACGGCGTTCGCTCAGACGAACACTGCCAAGGGCGTTATCAAAGGCGATGACGGGGAGCCCGTCATCGGTGCCTCCGTGATCATCAAAGGGACCTCCACAGGTGCCGTGACTGATGCTAACGGAGCCTTCTCCCTCCCGGGAGTGAAAAGAGGCCAGACGTTGCAGATAGACTGCCTCGGCTACACCAGCCAGGAAGTCGTGTTCAACGGACAGCCGATCAACATCGTTCTAGCTACCGACGCTACCATGCTTGACGACGTCGTTGTCACGGCTCTCGGTATGAAGCGTTCGACCAAGGCCCTCGGTTACGCTATGACTGAGATCAAGAGCGACGAGCTGAACCCGAACCTCATCAACCCGATCTCTTCCCTCCAGGGAAAGGCCGCGGGTGTCGAGATCAACCTCTCTGATGGTGGTATGTTCGGTCACAACAAGATCTTGATCCGTGGTGCTTCCACCCTCGGCAACAACAACCAGCCTATCTTCGTCGTGGACGGAATCATCCTCGACAACGAGACCTGGGACTCCAGCGCTGACTACGACACCGACAACCTTGACTACGGTAACCAGCTGAAGAACCTCAACCCGGACGACTTCGAGTCCATCTCGATCCTTAAGGGTGCCGCTGCTACGGCGCTTTACGGTTCCCGTGGTATGAACGGTGCCATCATCATCACGACCAAGAGCGGAAAGGGCCAGAAAGGCCTTGGCGTCTCCTTCACCCAGACATTCGGTATCGACCAGGTCACGACCCAGCCTGATTTCCAGAACGTGTTCATGGAGGGTCTGTTCTCCGGTTACGGCCAATATGAGGAGTGTGCCTCCCCTTACGATGTCCACCACGTGAACATCTGGGCTGACGGCACGACGGATGTTCCTTCCATCAAGAAGATGTATGATCCTTACGAAGTGACTGGAACTTCCTTCGGTAACCGTTTTGACGCCTTCAAGGAGATCGAATGGTATGACGGTTCGAGGATCCCTTCCAAGGCCAACGAGAACAACTTCCGCGACGCCTACAATCTCGGTTTCAACACCAACACCAACGTGACGCTTTCCGGTGGCAACGACCGCAGCGCGATCTACGCCTCCATTTCTGAGAAGTACGCCACGGGTACCCTTCCGAACAACAGCTTCAGCCGTTTCAACACGCTGATCAAGGCCTCCCACAAGATCAACGACAGTATCGAGGTCGAGGCCTCCACTACTATCACCAACTCCAGCCCCCGCAACGCCCAGCCCAACATCGGTTGGTACTTCATGTCCGGTACCTGGGATCGTACCTACGATGCCAAGTATTACCGCGACAAGTACAAGGGTGATCACGGCGGTCTCGCCCAACTCCAATATGGCGACAAGTACGGCGCCGTCCCCGGAAGAGACATCTGGTGGGGAATCTGGGAGAACAGCACGATCCAGAAGGAGACTGTAGTCCGCCCGAACCTGAGGCTCACCGTCCAGTTCACCCCTTGGATGAAATGGGTGACCGACGGAAGCTTCAACTACTACTACACTCGCCGCGAGACCAAGACCAAGGACTCTGGTTACGCCAACAACACCGGCGGTGGCGGATATGCCTTGAGCCAGACTACCCAGGAACAGACCAACCTCAACACCAACCTCATCTTCGACTTCAATGTCGGTGAGGACTGGAGGCTCGGCGGCTTTATCCGTGGTGAGTATTTCAACAACTACGAGTTCGCCACCTCAGCTTCGACCAATGGCGGTATGATTGTGCCTAACCAGTTCTATATCAATAACTCAAAGGATAAGGTCAATGGTGCTGGTTCCATCGGTGGGACCAAGACTATCCTCTCTGCCGTAGGTCAGTTCACGGCCTCCTGGAGAGAGCAGCTCTTCCTCGAGCTGACCGGCCGTAACGACTGGAGCTCCGCTCTTGTCTATGCTGACGGTCATGGTAACTACTCCTATTTCTACCCGTCGTTCAGCGCCTCCTGGCTTGTCCACGAGACCGTCGATCTTCCGAAACCCATCTCGTTCTGGAAGCTGCGTGCCTCCATCGCGCAGGTCGGTAACGACACCGATCCTTACACCATCAACACGGCTTACAGCACCTCGCAGGTCAACCACGATGGCAACTCTTCCTATTATATGAATATTCCCGGTTCTGTCAAGGACTTCAACCTCAAGCCTGAGCGCAAGACTTCCTGGGAACTCGGAACTGACTACCGCATGTTCGACAACAGGGTCGGCATGGACTTCACCTTCTACAAGGAGAACACCCGCGACCAGATCATGAGCGTCAGCGTTCCTTCCTCCTCTGGTGTGGGCAGCGCCCTTATCAACGCCGGTAATATCCAGAACAGCGGTATCGAGCTCGCTATCAACACCACTCCTATCGAGACTAAGAACTTCGCCTGGGACCTGAACTTCACATGGACGAAGAACTGGTCGAAGATCATCGAGCTTTCTGACCTTGTCGCAAGCTACATCAAGCTCCAGGGCGATCCCGACTACGGTAGCTACCGTATCGGTTCCGTCGCCAAAGTCGGTGGTGCCTACGGTGTACTGATGTCTGACAAGATGCCTTTGAAGGATTATACCTACAACGAGGATGGCAGCATCAAGGACGGATCCGGTCTTCCTGTGTTCGGCTCATTCAACAAGAGCTATGGTACCGCTTTCTACAAGAGAAACGGTGTCGTGGAGGAGGTCGGTAACATGGTCCCTGATTTCCTCGGATCGCTCAGCACCAGCATCCGCTACAAGAGACTCACCCTCCGCGCTTCCTTCGATGGACGTTTCGGCGGTTATGTCGCTTCCTGGATGACCCACTACGGTACCGCTTACGGTTACCTGGCCACCTCACTTGAGAATGCCGACGCGGCCCATGGCGGAATCACCTACACCTCCAGGTTTGATGGCCTGACCTATGACGACGGTATCATCCCTGAAGGAATCTTCCGTACTGGAACGAAGATCCCCCAGGCCCAGGGCGACCCTTACATCGTCACTTCCGGTCCTACCAGCCCTAACGGTGAGACATACCAGGAGCTTTACGACAAGAAAGTCATTGATCCTTCACACGCCTCTTCCTGGACTTACTTCAACAACAGCTGGGGTAATGGTGTCATCAACGACAAGTGGTTCCGCAAGCTCAACTACATCTGCTTCCGCGACCTCACTCTCTCTTACTCACTTCCTGACAAGGCCGCTCGCTGGATCGGTGCTCAGGCTGTCAACCTCCAGGGCAACATCCACAATTTGGGTTACATCATGAACTCCCTTGCCAACAACGAGAACCCTGAGGCTGTCCGTGGAACCCGCACTGCTGAGTTCCGTCTGAAGTCCGCCGAGGGTGTGACCTCCTACTACACATTCACTGTCAATGTCAGATTCTAATACTAAAAGCGTGAATGAAAATGAAAGCTAACAAAATACTTCTTATATTGCTAAGCGTCTGCGTCCTGGGACTCTCATCCTGCCGCGACCAGTTCGCAGAGATGAACCAGAGCCCGAGCGATGTCACCACGGCCGAGCCCTCTTTCATGCTGACGAGGTGCGAGCTGTCATTCCAGGTGAATGACTACCTCTACTGGTTCTACAACCAGCTTCTTTACTCCAACTGGAGCCAGCTGGGCGCCAGCGGGACTTTCTCCGAGGGAACCTTCGGACAGGGCACCGCTATCATGACCCAGGACAACTACATCACGATGCTCAATTACCGTAATGACATCAACGACTACGTTGAGAAATTCGAGCATCCCGAGCTGAAAGCCTATTCCGCCATGTGCGGCGTCCTGGCCATCTTCGGTGGAATCTTCTCATCAGACATCAACGGAGACATCCAGTACACCGAGGCTTGCATGTACAAGTTCGGCGGCCCCCTCACACCGGCATACGACAAAGTTGAGGCGCTTTATGATCTCTGGGTCAAGGAACTTGACGATTATATCGCCGTCTTCCAGGACAAATCCCAGAACATCATCGCCAAGCAGGATCTCTTCTTCAATGGAGATTTGGCGAAGTGGGCCAGGCTGGCAAATACCATCAAGCTCAAGATCGCTGTCCGTCTGTACAACAACAACCCTGAGAAGGCGAAGCAGATCGCCCAGGCCGTGGTCGGCAATTCAGCTGGATACATCGACAGCATCGAGGATTCTTTCCTCTTCCACAAGGCTGACGCCACTACCGGAGGCGATGATGCCTACGGAATCGGCGACACCAATATCGAGAACTTCTGGGGTGGTTCGAGCGGCAACGTGATCAATTTCATGCTTGCTTCCAAGGATCCCAGGGTCCGTTACTTCTACAGGAAGAACGGTTACAACTCCAAGATCGTCCAGTGCTTCATCGACAACGGCAAATATGAGAACCTTCCTCCTTACGTGAAGGATGTCGTTGTCCTTGACGAGGACGGCAACTTCAAGGAGTGGGGCGGCATGGGTGAGCCTTGGGTGCGCTATTTCGGCCATCCGATCGTGTTCAAGGACTCAGATGCGTACAAGGCAATCTCCGGCACCTATTACGACACAGGCACTCGCTATCAGCTGACCATCGGTGACGCCAGCAAATCTTACGGCATCTACTCCTCCCTCAATGGTGAGATGCTCCTCGGCAGGGTCGACTATTCAGTCCCTACCACCCCTGACGGCCCGGTCATCCAGGACAACGATGATGTCGTGTGGTGGCAGCTTGTCATGGGCGCCGGCGAGACCAACCTTTATCTCGCTGAGCTTGCCCAGTTGGGCGCCGCTCTCCCGAAATCCGCTGAGGAATATTACAACCGCGGTGTCCAGCTCTCCGTCCAGGAGTGGGACAATGTCGCCGCGAAGAATAAGATTCCTTACTACAAGACTACCTACAATTACGACCCCAACGAGGGTACGATCGAACTTAAGGATGGCGAGCTCGATGCCATGATGGCCACCGATGCCGTGAAGTTCACCGGAACCGATTCCGAGAAGCTTGAGAAGATTTATCTCCAGCAGCTCATGAACTTCACCCTCATGCCTGATGACCAGTTCGTCACCGCACGTCGTTCCGGCTATCCCAAGATCGGGTCCAACCTCCTTCCGTTCGTGAAGTTCGATGAGATCGAGCTGACGGCCATTCCTCGCCGCTTCTCCTTCCCTTGGCCTCTGCCGACGGACGTGATGTACGACATCCGCACCGCTAACCTGCAGGAGCAGGGATTCACCCCCGGATCCAACCAATCCGGTATCGGTTTCCCTTCCTCCACAGTGCTCAATACCGAGCGCCTCTGGCAGGACAAGAACGCTCCTCAGTGGGGAGCCGGCAAATAGTCTGGCGTGATAATCTCAAAGAGTGGCGCGTCGATTAGCGCCACTCTTTTTTTCTTTTCGTATATTGTGGAATATGAGAAAATGTCTTGCTTCCTTGACCGTCCTTCTGGCTTTCGCGTTTTCCGCTGGAGCGCAGCAGCGGCTTTATTTGTTCCCTGATTTCGTGGACGCGAGCGTCCGTTTTATCGGCAACCCCCGATTGGAGAAGCTTCGGCTCAATTTCGACATGCTTTCCCAGAAGCTCCTCTACATGGAAGGGGAGACCCTGATGGAGATAACCAATATGCCGATGATCCAGTCCGTCGTCACGGATGACCGTCAGTTCCTGATGAAGGAAGGCATGCTTTGCGAGATCATCACGGCAGGGGATTCGCAAGTCCTTGTTAACTGGAAAGTGAAAAAGGTCAATGTCGGCTCAAGAGGCGCCCTGGGGGCGACAACCCAGGCGAAGGTGGAAGTCTTGCGCTCTTACGAGTTCGAAACGCCCTACACGATCACAGACTTTCGCAAACCTACTGAGCAGGATACCCATTCGCTTGAGGTATGGCGGCAAAGGAATGACAACACGTACTTCGTGTATTTAGGAGGTCAGGAATATAAGATTCGCTATCTTAAAGATCTGTACAAGGCTTTCCCGCAGCAAGCGCCCTTGTTGAAAGCGTACGCCAAGAAGAACAAACTGATCATGCGTAACGCCGAGGACGCCTTCATGATGTTCGGATACCTGAAGACATTGATCTAATAATAAAATATTTGTATTTATAAGTGTCGTCTATTGCAGGAAGCTGTCGTCCACGGCAAAGACCTCCTCGGCCTTGAGAGCCTTTTTCCATGGCTTGATGACCTTCCCTGAGATGGTGGTCACCGGAGCGACTTGCTTGATCCTCATGTCGGCTTTCGCCGCGCGTCCGGGGGAAATGATCTCGACACGCTCGGGAGATCCGGTTTCGGAATCTCCGGGCTGGAGGAACAAGATGACATAACGGCCTCCGCCCGCGATCTTTTCTCCCTTGATATTCTTGAGAGGGTTGTTGTTCGAGACGAAATACCTCCTGATACCCCATCCGGGGACGTTGAAGGTGTCGATGCCCAGCGAGTTCTTGTCAATAGGCTCGCTGTACTCGACGACCATCCCGGCGGGCTCTCCTTCTTCCGTCAACAGGGCGTCGGCCTGCTTGACAGGATTGCCGCAGGATGTGAGAACAGCAGCCATGATTCCAAATGAAATCAAGGCCAAGTCTTTGAATCGTACAGTTTTCATATGCACTCTACAAAAAAAATGGGGGTGATAAATTTCTTTAGGACCCCCGTGTGGAGCATAGGAGGATCGAACTCCTGACCTCCAGATTGCGAACCTGGCGCTCTACCAGCTGAGCTAATACCCCATTTCAGAGACGCAAATATAATAATTTTTTGAATATTACTCACTTTTTTTCAAGAAACACGGCCTTTCTCTTAAGATTAATAAGGTTCCGGCATCCCATATACACTGCTCCTAAGCCACATGCCGAAATCCTCGGCACCTGGATGCCGGTCTTGCTCTTCCACAGTCAGGATGTCGCCGACCCCGACCCTGATCCTGGCTCCGGCCTTGTTGACAAGCTCGTGGGGGAGCCTGAGAGTGCGGATTTTCCAGTTGATTAGGCCTAGCAGGTAGAACAAGGTTGAGTTATGGTCAAAAAACCTTATCGGGACAATGGGGACACTTGCCTTGCGGATCAGTCTAATGAGCGGTTCCTGCCATTCCCGGTCGCGGATGGCCATGTCCTTTAGTTTGAGATCCGAGACTGCTCCGGAGGGAAAGAAACCGACCGGGTCGCCGCCGCTCAGCGTGCTGAGGACTTCCTTGACTCCCCGGATGTTTTTCCCCGTCGCTCCCGCTCTGTCGTTGTTTTTGGGGTTGACCGCTATCCATGATGGGCTCAGGGGCTCGATGATATTCAGGAACTCGTTGACCATCACTTTGAAACCATCTCTGAGATGCCCTATGAGATCGACAAGGATGATGCCGTCTATGCCTCCGTAAGGGTGGTTGCTTATCGTGATGAAAGGACCTTGGGGGAGGCTCGAGAGTTTTTCGGCTCCCTCCAGCTCGTATTTTATTCCAAGTCGTTCGAGCAGGACCCTTGCGAACTCGGGTCCTCGGAAAGAATCAATCTCGTCGTAAATGTCGGATAAACGGCTGATGGATAATAATTTCCTTAGAGAGGAAGCAAATGCGTTCCCGGCTTTTCCCCTAAAAAGGGAAGATATCTTCTCAATCTCACTGACCGGCAGCAGCGGCATGGCTAGTCCTCCTGTTTGGGAAGGGGATCGATCTTGGCGTATCCCTTGGCGTCGGAGACGACCGTCCAGATGTAGATGACCATCAGCGCCAGGAATATCACCAGGCCGGGGATGTCGAGGGGACCCATCGCGAGGTCGTTGCCGAAGAGCCTGACGGTGGTGTGGAACTCCCTCAGTCCGGGAATGAATATGATTAGCATGATGAGGATGCAGGCGATGACCCTGAACTCCGTGGGCCCGAGTTTCCCGTAAGTGAGCTTGAACTCGCTCTTGAGGTGGGCGTTGATGCTGACGTTGAGCGTCAGGCAAAGGTAGGCTATGAATATTAGCAGGGCTATATCCAGGCGCATGAGGCAGGAAAGCCCGACACCGATGAACATGAGGGCCTCGTTGATCACGTCAACCGTATGGTCGAGGTAGTAGCCGTAAATCGGTCTCTGGGTGTTCCTGACCCTGGCGATGGTCCCGTCAAGGGAGTCCCCATACCAGTTGACTATAAAGCCGGCCACGCTGAGCCATAACCAGTGGATGTTTTTCCCGCAAAGAATGAATCCGGCGGCTATCATCACAGATCCGAAGATCCCAACTATGGTTAGAAGGTCTGACACAACCCATTTGGGCTGCCTCCCGGCCAGCCAGACAAGTGCCTTTTTCTCAATCCCGTTGAGGATCGAATTCTGGATCCTGACGGCTTTTTTCTCTTCCATTCTCAAATATTCTTTAAATAAACCCTGGCTCTCTTGTGGAGATGGTGCTCGAAGCGTCCCCAGATGTTCTGGACGCTGTGGTTGTCCTCGAGCTCCCTTGTGCTCTCCACATACTTTATCCCGTGCTTGATCATGCCGCTCCCGATCTTGGAGAAGATCATGGAATTCACCCCTTTGTCCTGGTATTCAGGGAGGATGGCGATCAGGAGGGCATCGATTGTGTCATTCTTTTTCAATGCCCTGAGTATGTGGATGAAACCGAAAGGGAAGAGCTTGCCTTTTGCCTTCTGGAGAGCCTCTGAAAGCGATGGCAAGGTGATTCCGAAGCCCACCACGTTGTCATCCAGGTCCACGACCACGGACACGAAGTCGAGCTGGAGGTTGGAGATGAACTGGTTTTTCAGATCCTCGCACTGTGCGGGGGAAAGTTCCGAGAAACCGTGAAGAGGGGAGTAGCAGGTGTTCATGACGCTGAATATCCCGTCAACATATTTCCGGACAAGTTCCTTCTTGTTCCGGAAGCTGCCCTGCCTGAGGCCGTAACGCTCACCGACCATGGCGCCGAGCCGGATGTACCTGTCGATGTTGTCCGGAACAGTGATCCTGAATTCCACGAAATCCGTCGATTTGAAATATCCCTCTTTCAGGATCATGGGCTCATAGTAAGGGTAGTTGTATTTCCCGTATGCTGTCGGAATCTGGTCAAAGCCCTCCACGAGGACTCCAGCGACATCGAACTCCAGGAATCCGACGGGCCCCTCAACCATCTCCATACCCTTTTCCCTGGCATATTCCTCGACCTTTGAGAGAAGGGCAGCGGCGACCTCCTGGGACTCTATGAAGTCGATCCAGCCGAAGCGGCATATTCTCTTGCCGACCTTTTTATTGTATTTGTGGTTGATGATCCCGGCGATCCTGCCCACGACTTTCCCGTCTCCGTCCTCGGCAAGCCAGTACTTGCCTTCGCAGACCTCAAAGGCCCTGTTTTTCTCGGGCGAGAGCGTGTCCATGTCCATGGACTCAATCTGGGGAACGTAATACCTGTTGCCCTTGTAGAGCTCGTTAGGGAATCGGACGAACTGTCTCAGTTGCCGTCTGTCAGTAACTTCCTTGATGGATACAGCCATTTTTACTCTTTAGTTACAGACTGCTAATATACGAATTTTTTGGAAAGTCATTGTGGTTGATAACTTTGTTAGTAACCTGCGCTGCCTCTACTGTGAAAGTTGTTATAATTAAAGTAACTTTGTAACCCGGTTAGGACTAATCGGAATCACCAATGAAACATAATCTGGATGACGCGGTCCTTTTAAAGACCGGACATCAAAGTGTCTACAAGCTGAAGCAGGAAGGTCTCATCAACGAGTACCTGATCGTAAGCGGCGACGGCACTCGCCGTCTCATGGCCTCTCCGGAGGTCGTCGGCTTCGGCTCTTATCAAAGCATGGTTCCCGCCACAATGAAGGGAATGCAATATCTCTCCGACAGCGGGCTTTCCAAGGATGTAAATATCCTCACCATCCTGCGGGGAGGGCTCAACTATCCCATCGAGGAGTGCGCCTTCCGGGCCGGATTCAGGGTGACGAATATGGATTTCCTCTCCTGCGAGAGGATCATCGAGGACGATGTGATCAAGGGGCTGGACGTGAGGTACCAGAAAGTCCGCACATGCAAGGACTGCGTCCTGATGGTGGGCGACATTATTGCCTCCGGAGCTACTCTTGGGATGTGCATGGATCACGTTATCAGCTGGTTCCGGGATCACGGCGGCTCCTTCAAGCGGATTGTCTTTTTCACTATCGGCGGATCAAACGCCATTGACTTCATGGAGGAACTCGTCCCGAAAGTCAAGAGTTTCTCTCCCGGCTTTGAGGGATTCACATGTTTCTTTTACGAGGGGATATTCAATGTCTATCAGGACCGTGGCTGCCTTGGCTTCCAAGTCCCCGACATCGACTTCTATTGGGGCGACGGGATCGTCAGCCCCGAATTCCGTGAATATGTGGTAGCCCACGGATATTCCCTGTACGAGAAGTGTATAATATACGACGGCGGAGCCCGCCGATATGAGATTCCGGACCATTATCGGGAAGTCGTGGCATATTGGGATGAAGTGCTGGAGGCTTCCGACCGGGTGGATATCATGGATCTGACCCAAGAACGCCTGGGTTACAAGGCTCCCATCTCGTACGAAGACTGGCTGAAAGTCACCCACTTCACTGATCTTGGCGACCAGAGTGTCCTGTACAGCGATGAGAGGGTGTTCCTCGCCAAGGCCAGGGGACTGACCCTCCGGGATGTCGCCACGAAACGTCTTGAACAAATCAAACAAACCCTAAAGGGATATGAGTAAACAAAACCAAAAAGTCGACATCGACTACACCAACGGCCGAGTCGAGCCGTCGGGTCGCAAGAGCACCCTCAGCATGTTCATGGTGATGCTTGGCTTCACCTTCTTCTCAGCGTCCATGTGGGTTGGCCAGAAGCTGGCCGCCGGACTGGATTTCTCTGGATTCATCTGGGCTTTGTTGCTTGGCGGTCTTATCCTCGGAGCCTACACCGGCGCTTTGGGTTGGATCGGCGCTGAAAGCGGTCTCACCCTCGACATGCTCGCCCGCCGCAGCTTCGGCGAGAAAGGAAGCTACCTTCCCAGCGCGATGATCAGCTTCACCCAGATCGGTTGGTTCGGCGTGGGCCTGGCGATGTTCGCCATCCCTGTGGCCAAGGAGATCATGGGTCTCGAGGTGACTCCGGACTATATGCCCTGGCAGGGTTATGTCTTGGTTCTGATAGCGGGCATCCTGATGACAGCCAGCGCGTATTTCGGTATCAAGAGCCTCACTATCATCAGCTACATTGCCGTCCCCGCTGTCGCCATCCTTGGTACCGTGGCCATGATCATGGCGGTCAATAGGGGAGACTCGACCCTGATCGCCCAGTTCGCCCAGGGCACGAAGGATCTCGGTATCATCGCAGGAGCCGGCCTTGTGATCGGCAGCTTTGTCTCAGGTGGAACCGCGACGCCTAACTTCGCCCGTTTTGCCAAGACCCCGAAGATCGGCCTGATCGTCACAGTTGTGGCCTTCTTCATCGGCAACTCCCTGATGTTCTTCTTCGGAGCAGTCTCCAGCATCTACGCAGGTGGTAATGACATCTTCGAGGTCATGCTCAACCTCAACCTGTTCTACATCGCGATCTTCGTCCTGGGACTCAACATATGGACAACCAACGACAACGCCCTCTACACCTCAGGTCTCGGCCTCTCAAATATTTTCGGGCTCTCCAAGAAGACCATGGTGCTGATTGCCGGCTTGATCGGCACGGTCACCGCCGTGTGGCTTTACTGGAATTTCGTCGGCTGGCTCAACGTGCTGAACTGCACCCTTCCTCCCGTGGGTATTATCTTGATCTGCAGCTATTTCAGCCATAGAAAGGAATATCAGCAGGACAATGTCCCCGCCCGTCAGGTCAACTGGGCAGCTATAGCCGGTGTCGTCCTTGGAGCGGTTGTCGCCAACCTCGTCAAGTGGGGCATCCCTTCCATCAACGGCATGGTCGTCGCCGCCTGCTGCTACTTCATCGGCCAGGCCATCGACAAGAAGTAAAGTTGTCATTCTGAGCGCTAGCGAAGAATCTTCTTTTTTCGGAAATGATTGACAACTAAGTAATTGTATTAAACGCGTAGCTTATCTGGCTATGCGTTTTCTGTATGTGTCTGGTGGCGAGTGACTTGTGAAAAACGCGGCCTTTTACTATTTTCGCGATATGTCAAAAGTTGAAATAGAACACCTTCTTGAGGAGCATGGAGTCAAGGTAACCGCCAACAGGCTGCTGGTGGCTGGGGTTCTATCAGGTGCGGGAAGGCCCCTAAGTCTCACTGAACTGGAGGATGAGATAGGATCGATGGATAAGTCAAGCATATTCCGCAGCCTGATGACTTTCAGGGACAGTCACCTCGTGCATGCCATAGAGGACATGGAGGGCACCCGTTATGAGCTATGCCTCAGCCACGACCATGACCACGACGAGGACACCCATGTCCATTTTTATTGCGAGAAATGTCACCGGACCTTCTGCCTTGAGAATATTCATATTCCTCCCGTTGAGCTTCCAGGGGGATATGACGCCAGGACATCGAATTATCTGATTAAAGGAATATGCCCCTCCTGCTCCGGTCAATCTTTAGCGTAAACACTTAATTTACAGACAATATGAAGCGAACATCATTATTGATTGCCTTGGTGCTGGCAGCTTTTTCCGCTTCTGCCCAGGACATCCAACTCCCCGCCCCGCAGAAGAATGCGGAAATGACTCTATATCAGGCTCTTCAAAACCGAGCATCAAACAGGAGTTTCTCATCGGCTCCCATTTCGGACCAGATTCTCTCCGACCTATTGTGGGCAGCCGAGGGAATCAACCGGGAAGACGGGAGACTTACCGCTCCCACAGCGATGAACACCCAGGAGATCCGCCTTTATGTCTGTCGGGAGGACGGTGCTTATGAGTACATAGCCAAGGATAACAAGCTGCTGAAAGTCAGCGGGAAAGATCTTCGGGCAGATGTCGCCGGTCCCCAGGCTGGGGTCGCCACCGCTCCTTTGTTCCTGGTGATTAGCTGTGACCTGAACAGATATTCCCGTAAAAGCGACCACACGAAAGTCATGGGAGCTGTCGATGTGGGATATGTGTCGCAGAACATCTGCCTCGCCTGCGTGGCGCTCGGACTCTCCACCGTCCCCAGGGCAGGAATGAACCAGGATGTCCTCCGCAAGGAACTCGGTATTGCCGAAGACCATCTCCTCCTGATCAACCATCCCGTCGGCTACAAAAAGTAGTCACTTCGGAAGCGATTTTCTATCAATATTTTACAAAAAACGCGTAGCTTATTAGGCTACGCGTTTTCTGGAAATGGTTGATTATCAGGTTTTGAGTGCGCGGGTGGAGTTGAGGACGGCGAGAACCATCACCCCCACGTCGGCAAGGACGGCCATCCACATGCCGGCCAAACCGAACATGGCGAGCAGCAGGACCAGCACTTTCACTCCGATCGAGAAGACCGTGTTCTGCTTGGCGATGCCAAGGGTCTTGCGGGCACTCCTGATTCCGGTGGCAAGTTTGGAAAGCTTGTCATCCATCAGAACCACATCAGCCGCCTCAATCGCCGCATCTGAACCAAGAGCTCCCATAGCTATTCCCACGTCAGCCCTGGCCAGGACCGGGGCGTCATTGATCCCGTCCCCGACGAAAGCAAGGCTCCGACCTTCTGATTTCCCAGCGATAAGCTTCTCAACCTCAGCGACTTTATCTCCAGGGAGCAGTTCCGCCCTGAACTCATCGATACCAACCTCCGCGGCCACCGCAGCGGCGACATCAGCCTTGTCACCGGTCAGCATAACGGTCTTTGAGACTCCATTCTCTTTAAGGGCTTTCAAGGCCTCGGCAGCGTCTGCCTTTACCCTGTCGGATACCACTATGTGTCCCACATATTCCCCATCCAAACTGACATGGACGATCGTGCCTTTTTTCTCGCAGTCTTTCCAAGAGACCCCGATCGCCTCCATCATCTTGCTGTTGCCCACGCAGACTGTCTTGCCGTTGACCTTTGCCTTGACTCCCTGTCCGGCGACTTCCTCGATGTCCTCGACCGTACAATTGTCCGCCTCGTCCGGATATGCCTGGCGCAGCGAGACGGCTACCGGATGGGTCGAATATCTCTCCACATGGGCTGCCATATGCAGAAGTTCCTTCTGGTCAATGATTTCCGGGTGGACAGCGGTGACCTCGAAGACTCCTTCCGTCAGTGTCCCGGTCTTGTCGAAAACCACCGTGCCAAGATTGGCAAGGGCCTCAAGATAGTTGGATCCCTTCACCAATATCCCCTTGCGGGCAGCTCCGCCGATCCCTCCGAAAAAGGCCAGTGGGATGGATATGACCAGGGCGCAGGGGCATGAGACGATCAGGAACGTCAGAGCCCTGTAGAGCCATTTGGCGAACTCCGAGCCAAAGTACCCGGACAGGAGCGGGGGCAGGAAGGCCAACACGACCGCAAGGCCGACCACTATCGGGGTATATACCTTTGCGAACCTGGTGATGAAACTCTCGCTCCTGGACTTGTTCCCGGAGGCGTTCTCGACCAGTTCGAGAATCTTCGAGGCTGTGGATTCGGCGAATGGTTTGGTGACCTTCGCGCGAAGGACTCCGCTGAGGTTGACGCAGCCTGAAAGGATGGTGTCTCCCTCGGTGATTCCTCTCGGCACGCTTTCTCCCGTCAGGGCGACCGTGTCGAGGCTGGATGAGCCTTCGAGGACAATTCCGTCGAGGGGAACCTTTTCTCCGGGCTTGATCACAATGGTCTCACCGACAGCTACTTCTGATGGAGACACAGTCTCGGTCCTGCCGTTTCTCTCGACGTTGGCGGTGTCTGGCCTTATGTCCATGAGTTTGGTGATTGACTCCCGGCTCCTGTCCTCGGCCATGTCCTCGAATAACTCTCCGACCTGGAAGAACAGCATGACGAACACGGCCTCGGGAAATTGGCTTTCAGCTCCGGGAAGGAATCCGATGCACAGGGCTCCGAGCGTGGCGATACTCATGAGGAAATCCTCGTCCAGGAGTTCTCCCTCGAACAGTTTTTCGGCGGCTTCCTTGAGGGTCTCGCCTCCGACGATAAGGTAGGGGACCAGGAAAAGCAGCAATTCCTGCCACATCTTGAGATTGGCTATTTTGCTTACCACAGCGGCCACGGCAAGCAGGGCCGCGCTCACGATGATCTTAACCAGTCTCTCTTTGTTCTCTTTTTCCATATCTTTCTAATCTTCCATGGAACAAAGGTCGGGGAAAAATGCCGCAACCGGGTTGCAAAGTGGCCGGAGAGGAATTTCGTCGGGAGATTAGCGGGTTTTGTCGAACAGCCACCAGACGCGGCCAAGTTTGGCCAAGGATTTGAAAAAGAGGTTACCGGTTGATTGTTTAATTAATTGGTTAATAGAATGGTTATGAAAAAAGCGATGTTGATCTGCGCCTCGATGGCACTCTTGCTGTCATCCGGCGCTTTCGCCCAGGGCAACGGTCAGAGACCGCAGCGAGAAAGGCCTGACGAGGCCACCATGGTCAAGATGCGCACTGAGCGCATGGTCAAGGAACTCGGCCTGGATGAGACCCAGGAGGCGAAGCTTCTGGAACTCAACCAGAAGTATCCCCGCATGATGATGGGAGGTCCCGGAGGTCCTGGCGGCCCTGGAATGGGAAGGCCCCCGATGGACGGTCAGCGTCCGGACGGTGAGGAATCAGGCGTCAAGGCAAAAAACTCCAAGAAGGCTAAATCCGACAAGAAGAAGGACGATGGCGGGAGACCCCAGATGACTGAGGATCAGCTGAACCAGATGAAGGCCGACCGCGAGGCCTATGAGGCCGGACTGAAGGAAATCCTTACAGAGGAGCAGTTCAAGACTTGGCAGGAGAACCGTAACCGTCCGCCGAGAGGGGAACGTCGCCCGTTCGCTTCCTGAAAATCTTATCCACAACAAGGGCTATAGCGCCGTCTCCGGTGACATTGCAGGCGGTACCGAAACTGTCCATGGTGATGTAGAGGGCGATCATAAGCGCCTGCTCCTGCTCACCGAAGCCGAGAATGGCCGCCAGCACTCCGAGGGCGGCCATTATCGCACCCCCGGGGACTCCGGGAGCGGCCACCATCATGACCCCGAGCATCATTATGAATCCGAGGAACATCCAGAAGTCGAATTCCATCCCTTGCATCATCATCAGCGCCACTGCGCAAGCCGTTATCTTCAGGCAGCTTCCGGAAAGGTGGATCGTGGCGCAGAGCGGTACCGTGAATCCGGCTATCCCGTCGCTGACCCCGTTCTTTTTGACGCAGCCGAGGGTCACGGGGATTGTCGCTGCTGAAGAAGAGGTCCCGAGGGCTGTGAAATAGGCGGGGAGCATGTTCCCGAGAGCCTTGAAGGGGTTTTTGCCGACGATTCCGCCCGCAAGGCAGAACTGCAGCACAAGGAGCAGCACGTGGAGGATAAATATCACTCCGATAATCGAGATGAAGACAGTGATAACCTTCACCGCCTGCCCGGTGTGGGTCATTCCGAGGAAAATGCCGAAAATATAGATCGGGAGCAGGGGAATGATGACAACCTCTATCGTCTTGACTATGATGTCCTTGAACTCATCGGCGAATTTCTTCAGATGTGGCGATCCGAAGAACGCCATGCCCAGACCAAGGGTGAAAGAGAACACAAGGGCGGACATGACATCGACCATCGCCGGAATCTGGATTGTGAAATATGGCTCCAGATTCTCGAACTCCGCTACAGATTCCGCGGTTGTGCCTCCGATAAGACTCGGGAATACAGCCACGCTTGTCCCGTATGAGAGCAGCCCCGCGAAAACGGTATCGCAATATGCGATCAACACGGTGATCAGCAACAACTTCCCGGCACCTTTGCCGATGTCGGAAATGGCCGGCGTGACGAGTCCTATGATGATCAGCGGGATGAGGAACTGCAGCAGATTGCTGAAAATGCTGTTAAAAGTCACGAAAACCCGCACCACGGCCCTTGGCATGAAAAGCCCGAGAATGATACCGAGGAGGATCGCTATTATTATCCTGGGCAAAAGCCCTATCTTGATATTAGTTTTCATGGTAATATGTTTATTATCATGTGGTTATCTTATCGCCTGAATACTTTTTCGGGAACCTCAGGAGGATTGACAGGCAGACTGTGCCGAAGAGGATGAATGGATAGTAGAGATAGGGGATTATCTCCGTGGCAGGCACCCCGGTGAATCCTGATGCCATCAGCAGCTGGGCTCCGTAGGGGATGAGGGATTGGACGACGCAGGAGAAGGTGTCAAGGATGCTGGCGCTTTTCCTGGGGTCCAGACCGAAGCGGGTGGAGATGTCCTTGGCGATATTCCCGGTCGTGAGGATGGCTATTGTGTTGTTGGCGGTGCAGATATTAGAAAGGCCGACAAGCCCCCCGATGCTGAACTCGGCTCCCCGACGGCCCTTGATTCCTTTGGTCAATCCTTTGATTATGAAATCGATGCCTCCGTTCCTCCGGATAATCTCCAGCATTCCTCCGGCCAACATAGTGACGATAATCAAGTCTCCCATCCCGGCAATTCCCTCGCCGACACTCCCCAGGAATCCTGTCCAACTCATCCCGCCGGCGAAACCGATGGCGGCGCAGAGTGCGAGGCCGATGGTCAGCACCACGAGCACATTCACACCCATGATGGCCAACACTATGACGGACAGGTAGGGGATAAGCTTCCACACATCGATCTGGCCTATCTCCGGATGGACATCGAGGTTAAGCCCTATGAATACGTAGATGACGGCCACCACCACGGCGGCGGGACCGGCTATCCAGATATTGGCCTTGAACTTGTCCGACATCGTGCAGCCTTGCGTCGTGGTGGCAGCGATGGTGGTGTCGGATATGAATGAAAGATTGTCTCCGAAAAAGGCTCCGCCGACGATCAGGGCGGTGATCATCGGAAGCGATATTCCTGCCTGGGGGGCTATCCCGGCGGCTATCGGCAGCAGGGCCACCACGGTGCCGACGCTCGTCCCGATAGACATCGAGATGAAGCAGGCGGCCAGGAACAGCCCGGCGAGGATAAGCTTCCCCGGCAATATTCTAAGTGTAAGATTAACAGTGGCTTCCACGCTGCCTATGGCTTTAGCGGAAGCCGCGAACGCTCCCGCCATGACGAATATCCAAATCATCAGGAGGACGTTCTTGTCTCCGGCTCCGCTGGAGAAAGCGGCTATTCTCTCCTGGATCTTTCCGGGAGTGATCAGGACCGCGTAGATAGACGCCAGCAGGAAGGCTGAGGCGACTGGGACTTTATAAAAGTCGCCGCAGACGATTGAGGTCACAAGGTAGGTGGCCAGGAAGACGGCCAGCGGGCTGAGAGCCAGCCAGCCGTTCATTTTTCTTTCGGGGGAGATGTCAGTTCGTTTCATTCGTCTCTATGTTGGAGATGTTGCCGGCGATCCAGACGGTGTCGCCTTCCTGGAACACCAGGTCGGGTTCGGGGTTGGTGATGAACTGCTCGCCGCGCAGGACGCTTATGACCATGCACTGGTATTTCCGCAGCGAGGCGGTCCGCAGGGATTTCCCGGTGAGGAAAGAGCTGGCGGTCAACGTTCTGGGCTCTATTCCGAAGCCGTCGTCTCCGGTCTCGAGAGGGGAGTCGGCGATTGAGTTGGAGATAAGGTTCCGCAGCTTCTCAAGCTGCTCGGTGGTTCCGACCGCCAACAGCCGGTCCCCGGGGAAAAGGGTCACGTCGGCGGAGGGGATGACGATGGAGAGGGAGCCCCTCTGGATCTTGATGATATTGGCCCCGGACTGGTCCCGGATGGGAAGATCCTTGAGCTTGGAACCGGCGAAGGACGACTCCGGAGCTATCAGGAAAGCCTCCGTGCGCACGTCGTAGGTGGACAGTTTCTGCCGCACCGAGGAGCTGACGGGCTTGGCCCTGCGTTCGCTCTCTTCCCGTTCGTTGTAGTTCTGGAGAAAGCGTTTCTCGAGCCCGGAATATTTGTGGATGGACTTGCGCGCGATCATTATGAAGGCTATTCCGGCTATGATGATCGCAAGGACAGTCCATCCGGCCAGGTTGAAATATGTGGAGAGGACTCCGAGGATGATGCTTATCGCGAGGAAGGCTCTTGCGAGGACCAGGCCCATGATGGGCCAGATATTGCTTTGTTTCTCCTGGATCAGTTTGGGAGCGCTCTTGCTGATCGACCCCGAGTGGACACCGAGGCCGAAAAGGAAGGGAGCCATCGCGGCTAAGGTGATGCCGGCCGCAATGCACTTACGTGCGAACTCGCCGGCTCCGGGCAGTGCCCTGTCCACGAGAGGACGAAGGTAAAGCCTTGAGCCTATGTAGATGGCGAGGATGACCACGCCGTACAGAAGCACCCTGGTGAACCATGCTGTGAGAAGTTTCCTCCACTCGCTGTTCTCGGCCGCCGTGTTCCTGGACCTTCCGTTAGCCGTCGAGAGCCTCTCGACCCACACTTTGGGAAGTTTCCGCTGCAGGAAATTGTAGCCCGGTCCGGCGAGTTTGATCATGTAAGGTGTGGTGAAGGTCGTGATCACGGACACGGCAATGATCACTGGATAAATGAATCCCCGCATGACCCCGAGGGAGCATCCCACTCCAGCCAGGATGAAGCCGAACTCACCGAGTTGGGCGAGGCTGAAACCGGTGTGGACAGAGTTATAGAGGTTGTTGCCGGTGATGATCATACCGGCCCCGGCGAACAGGATGTGGGTCACGATGACGATCACGGCGATCAGAAGGATCAGCGCCCAATGGGTGGCGATGGCCTCCGGGGAGAGCATCATTCCCACGGAGACGAAGAAAATGGCTCCGAAGAGGTTCTTTATCGGCTCCACGATCTTGTCAATATGCTCGCTCTCAGTCGTTTCCGCAAGTATGGACCCCATCACGAAGGCTCCCAGGGCGGAGGAGAAACCCACCGCCGTAGCCAGGGACACCATCAGGAAACAGAGTCCGATGCTGACGATCAGGAGAATCTCCTCGCTGATGAACCGTTTGGCTTTCTGGAGGATGGTGGGGATGACGAATATTCCCTGATGAACCGTTTGGCTTTCTGGAGGATGGTGGGGATGACGAATATTCCCACAAGGAACCATAGGAGAAGGAAGAAGACAAGCTTCACGATGTTGAGTATCAGCTCTTTCCCCGCGAAACTCTGGGATACGGCCATGGTCGAGAGCAGCACCATCAGCAGGATCGCGATCAGGTCTTCCACCACGAGTGTGCCGAAGACCATACCGGCATACGGCTTGTCCTTGAGTCCCATGTCGTCGTAGGACTTGATCACGACCATGGTGGAGGACATTGAGAGCAGTCCGCCAAGGAACACGCTCTCCATGACCGACCAGCCGAGGGCCTGGGCTGTCACGAAGCCTATGATGAACACTCCGACGAACTTCACCAGGGCCGTCACAATGGCGCTGGAGCCGACCTTCATGAGTTTCTTGAAGCTGAATTCAAGACCGAGTCCGAACATCAGGAAGATGATGCCGATCTCCGACCACTGGTCCACGGTCTCCTGGCTGCTGATCCCGGGGAAGAAATCGATGTTGGGACCGATCAGGAAGCCGGCTATGATGTAGCCGAGGATAAGGGGCTGCTTGAGCGCCTTGGAGATTATCGTGAATATGCCAGCGGAGATAAGGATGACCGCCAGGTCCTTGACGAGGTTCAGTTCTTCCGACATATACGCGAATTTAATTATAAACCACCCTTTTCCAAAAATTTTATCTTTCATCGACTATTATTATCTTTGTCTAATTGAAACTATCGCTGATGCTCCTGAAAAGAACATATAAAGTGGCCGGACATGTCTTCTCCCTGTCTTTGGAAGGGGAGGACCGGGCATGGGAAGCTCTTGGCAATTATGATCCTTTCGTCATAGATGAGACGGAGGAGTTGTTCAGTCTTGAGGTTGTTCCTGAGTTTGATATTCAAGGCAAGAAAGAGCTTTATGTCTCTGAGCCGGAGCCTGGAGAGCAAAGGATTGATATTCATACAATTGAAGGAGGCTATCTTTTTGAGATGGCCCCGCTGCCTGATCTTCCGGTCTGCGGCTGGCTGAAGGTCTCCGGGGATTTCTCGAAAGGATTTCTGAAGACAACCTCAAACAAGGTATTCTGCGTCAACAACGCCTTGATGCTGATGTACGCTTTCAGGACGGCAGGCCTCGATACGCTCGAGATCCATGCCTCCTGCACTGTCTGCCAGGGCAAGGGATTCCTGTTCCTGGGCAAGAGCGGAACCGGAAAGAGTACCCATAGCCGTCTGTGGCTCAAGAATATAGATGGTGCCTGGCTCCTAAATGACGACAATCCTGTGATCAGGGTAGTGGATGGAATTCCAAGGGTTTACGGTACTCCCTGGAGTGGCAAGACCCCCTGCTATATTAACGATGATTACCCCGTGGGAGCGGTCGTGCGGATCAACAGGGCTCCACATGACCAGATTCATCGGATGAGTCTGGTGGAAGGTTTCGCCTCACTATATTCATCATCTTCCGGACTCCGTGCCCTGAAGCCTATCGCTGACGGGCTTTTCGATACGGTTTCATCTGTGGTTCAGAAGGTTCCGTGCTATCTGCTCGACTGTCTGCCTGATGATGAGGCGGCGATTGTGTGCTCAAAAGAAGTTCTTGGAAATGCGTGAGATCGGAAGGCCCGAGGGCAAGATAGTTGATATGGATCTCTTCATGGAGGGGATCGGAGAGTTCCTCGGCGAGGGAAAGGAAGTTGTCATGACCCCGAAGGGCAACAGCATGCTGCCTTTCATAAAGGGCGACAGGGATAGCGTCGTGCTTACCAAGCCCTCAAAGCCGTTTGAGGTGGGGGATATCGTGCTGGCAAAAGTCGGGCAGCGTTACATAATGCATAGGATCTTTGCTGTGGAAGGGGATTCGCTGACTTTGATGGGCGATGGAAATGTCTGTGGCACAGAAAGTTGTCATACTTCAGACGTAATCGGTCTTGTGACAGAGATCCGTAAGGAGAACGGCAAGGTCGTAAAGCCTGGCAAGGGTGCGCTGTGGAGATCCTTGCGGCCTATTCGGAGATATATTTTGGCAATCTACAAACGAGTGATATTATGAGGATCAAAGAAGGTTTCACACTGCGCTCGATCGTGGGGCAGTATGTGGTGATCGGGGAGGGAATATCCCAGGTCAATTTCAACAAGATGATCACTTTGAATGACTCCGCCGCCTATCTTTGGCAGAGCGTGGAAGGCAAGGAGTTTTCCGTGGAGGACCTTACCCGTTTGCTGACCGACAAATACGAGGTGAGCGATGAAAAGGCTGCCGCTGACGCCGCCGCTCTCGCCGGGAAATGGATCGAAGCGGGGATAGTTGAAGAATAAACGTATCGTTATGAGAAGAATTTTTTTTGCGGCTTTGATGGCCGTCTGCCCTTTGGTGATTTCTGCCCAGAACAGGGCCGACAGGCAGGATCTGACCGATCCGGCATCATCATCCTTCATCCTCTTCGGGGATCCGCAGGGATATGTGAAGTACGATATTAACCAGCCAATATTCGAGTTGACAACCCTCTGGGTCGCGGATAATGTCGAGCATTTGAATATCAAGGCCGTGCTTTGCACCGGGGACCTGGTGGAGCAGAATGAGAATAACGCTCTCGACCGCAGGATGCTCAACCAGAGCAGCGTCCAGATGTGGGAAAGCATCAGCCGCTCGCTTGAGAGGATCGACGGCAAGGTACCCTTCATCTCATGTGGAGGCAACCATGACTACGGCTACAAGCACAGCGAGAACTACAACACCGAGTTCCCCAAGTATATCTCCTTCGAGAGGAACCCATCCTATGTTGAATGCCTGAAGGCGGAATATCCGAACCGTCTGGGGCACGCCTCACTTGAGAACGCCGCTTTCGAGTTCGAGGTTCCCGGGTGGAGCCACAAGATCCTGGTTATCAGCTCTGAGTTCGCCCCTTCCGCTGGTGCGGTGGAGTGGGCTCGCTCTCTTGTCACGTCGGACAAGTACAAGGATGACTATGTGATCTACCTGACCCATTCTTATCTTCAGGAAAAGACAGCTGAATATACTTCAGGCGAAGGTTACTGGGTCACCAAGCAGGAGGGCAACCATTCCGGGAAGATGCTGTGGGAGAACCTTGTGAGCAAGGTGCCGAACATCCGTCTGGTGATCTGCGGCCACACCGGGCGTCCTTCTCCCACGAAGAATGTCGAGGAGGATTTCGAGTTGAGCACTGCCTACCGGGTTGACAAGAACTCTTTCGGGAAGAATGTCCATCAGATGATGTTCAATGTCCAGACGCTTGGCGGAGGCTGGGAAGGCAACGGGGGAGACGGCTGGCTGAGGATCCTGGAGTTCATGCCCGACGGCAAGACCATCAAAGTCCGGACTTACTCGCCGTTGTTCGGAATATCACCTTCCACCCGCCATCTGGCTCACCGCACCGCATCCTATGACCAGTTCGATATGGTTATAGAATAGCGCTAAAAATCAGCTTTTGAAACAATAAAGTTTTACCGTGTAACTTTTTTGTTAGGCCGAAGCTCCCGCTTTTTGGCCCGCTTAGTCCACCCCGCTCCCTGAGCGGAGCCGAAGGGCCCGTATCCTTCTGAGTGTCCCCCTTTTGTCATTCTGAGCGTCCCCATTTTGTCATTCTGAGCGCAGCGAAGAATCTTCATGGGGTACGGCCAGGTTTTTCTGTTTTTTATCATTATTTAGGTTTTCTTGCCACATATTCGCGGAAACAAATACCAATCATAACTATGATAAACAACAGCATCACCAAGGAACAGTACAAACTCTTCGAGGATATTCTCAATGAATTCGAAAAGCTGCGGACCCTATCGCCGGAAGAGAAGGAAGACCTGATCATCAGCATCACCTCACGCACCTACATCGACCTGATGTGCGACTGGGCATTCAAACATGTTTTCGGACATGACCAGCGCAACCTGATTCCGCTGCTCAACGACATCTTATCAACTGACATCGCGACAATCGACTATGACTCAAATGAGATTGACCGGTGGAAGGGAGACGACAAGAACATCATCATGGATGTCCTCTGTCACACCAAGGACGGGACCAGATTCATCGTCGAGATGCAAAGGGCTGACAAAGAGCACCTTCGGAACAGGTTATTCTATTACGGCGCCACCATGGCAAGCACTCAACTAAAGCGTGGCGACAACTATGGGAAACTCATGCCGGTCTATGTCGTCTGCTTCATGAACTTCTGTTTGAGGCATGACTCCGACCGCCTGATCTACCGGTACCAGATCCGGGACAACGACGGCGAGCGATACGGCTCCCAGCTGACAATCTGCCTGTGCGAGTTGCCGCGCTTGGTATGCAAGCCCAGATGCGCGATGACTCCTGTCGAAAGATGGTTTGATATTCTTAGGAATATGACTAATTTTGCAAAAAGGCCAGTGGAGTACGGTGCTCGCTACGAGAGGGTTTTCGAGGCCAGCCGGCAGTCTCCGTTTTCGCTGGAGAACAAAAAACAATACCTGCGTTCTATGTTTGATTATAAGGAGAGATCATACCTGACTGACGAAGACCGTGCGGAGATCCGCGCGGAGGCATTGGCCGAGGGGCTTGCTGAGGGCAAAGCTGAAGGAAAAGCCGAAGGCAAAGCCGAGGTGGCCAAAGCTCTGGAGAAGTTAGGGATCGATGCCGACATCATCCGTAAGGCGACTGGTTTGTCGGTTTAGTCGGTATAGTCGGTATAGCGTTTCCCTTTTTCCATACCGCTCCATGTGTCCGTGGTTGAGGGACATGTGGGGCGTTTTCCCACTCCAGGTGCGCCATGTGTCCGTGGTTGAGGGACATGTGGAGCGTTTTCCCACTCCGGATGCGCCATGTGTCCGTGGTTGAGGGACATGTGGGGCGTTTTCCCACTCCCCGCACCATCTGTCCCGTCCCGGTCCCTGAGCGGAGCCGAAGGGCCAGTGTCATTCTGAGCGAAGTGAAGAATCTAGCCGCTGGCTGGCAAATGTTCTTTGCTCGCCAATATCGCTCGTGGAGTAGGTCGGATGCTTTCGGATACCCTGACTGTTGCCGGGTAAGGTAAGGGTCTTTTTCATAGGAATAAACAGTTGAGTTCAACACGAATATAGAGACTATTTTCCAGATAATTATCATGCTTATTCCTGTCATTTGTTTTTTGCCGTTAGTAGCATAGTAATCTAACGGTAGTATAATTTCACCTTTTTCTATCACATCCTTTATTGCGGCGAATGAGGCGGCTTTGATTCTTCCTATGCCGTGAAATTTGTCAGTAAAGCTTTCATAGTAATAGATTATTTGGACTAGGACAAAGATAAGTCTACCAAATAGAAAAAAAAGATAAGAAACAGAAAAACCTGATTATTCATCTGTGAATGTAAGGTTTATTAGCATCGCTAATGGTCTGTTGATAAGGCAGTTGATAATAAAAAACAAAAAATCATTAAAACTGTTTAAATAAAAAAATCTTTTGCTTAAATTCGTACGATTTCGTGCATACGCACGCGTGAGCGTGTTGGGCACCTGAAGCAAGTGATTAAAAGTTAATTAATTAAATATAAAAAACGTTTTTTTATGGAAAAGAAATTTATTTATGAAGCTCCGGAGGTGGAGCAGATCGAATTGAGATTCGAGCAATCATTATTGAACGGTTCCCCTGGTAGTGCTGGTGGTGATGACACTATTGTTGATGAGGATGATATGAGTTAATTTGTGTTAGTTATGACTATTATCAATCGTTTTGGAATGTTGGCGGCGATAGCCCTAGCATTCGTGGGTTGTTCGAAGGAGATAGACATCCAGAAACCTGAAGACAATACGACAGGCACCCATACACTTACGTTTAAAGTTGAGAAGGCTGCTGATACCAGGACTTCGGTAGTAGAGGGGGATGGTGTCGCTTCTTATTTATGGACTGCTGGAGATGATGAGTATTTCCATATCTATGAGAATGGAAAAGAAGCCACTGCTGTTGAGATGTCGTTGAGCAGTGATAATAAAATCGCTACCTTTACAGCTACATTTAAGGATTCGGATACTACAGCTTATTCATACACTGCTGTGTACGGAAGTGATGTGTCTAAAAATATGAATCCTCTTATCCCTACCACACAGAAACCTGTTCTTACTTCATTTGATCCAGCCGCCGACGTGTTAGTGTCTGCTGAACCAATTACTCTTGCAGGGAATGTTGCCGCAAATGCAACCACCGAATTCTTGTTCAAGCTTCAACGAGTCGTGTCCGTGAACAAGATGACCTTAAAGGGCCTTGAATCAGGAGAGGTCATTAAGACTGTTGAACTCATATCATCTGATAAATACTTTAGCGCTCGATATGGTTTCGGAAGTGGCGACTATACTAATGTAAAGCAAAGCTTAACATTTGATTACACGCCGTTGAGTAATGCTGTTGTTGGAGATGATGGCACATTCCCGGTTTACTTCACTTCCGCTCCGGTCACAGGTGCTTCTTTCAGTGTAAGGGTTACAACTGATAAGAATGTTTATCTGCGAGACGATTTCACCTCCAAACTTACTCTAGCGGTTGGAACATTCCGCCGTTTCGGCATTAATCTTTCCGCTTATAGTTCACCTATTTCCGCTGGTGTGGAATACCAGCTTGTTTCCAGTCAGAGTGATCTTGAGAATGGTGCAGAGTACCTGATTGTTGGGAATGGCAAAAAGGCCATGTCTTATCAGAAGGATAATAATAGGGCTACTGTTGACGTAACACCGGTGAACAATATTATTACTATCGATAATACTATCGATGCGTATGTTTTCAAACTTGATTCTTTTGGTAACGATAATTATTCAATAACAGACATTACTGAAGGCAAGGAGACAGAAGGCCAGTATCTTTACGCTGTTGACAATAGTAATAACTATTTACGTTCTAGAGCTAACGTTATGACCAACAGTTCTGCCTGGACTATTACCGTTAATGAAGGCGTAGCCAGCATAGTCTGCTTCAATACAGATGTTAGAGGAGTAATGTGTCTGAATGGAGACCTGATCTCTTGTTATGCTTCCTTGGGATCATATAAGACACTCGCTCTTTATAAGAGAACTACTCCAGACACTAGACAAAATGTCACTTTATCCTTCCGCTACAATTACGATCTTAGCATCGGAACTGACGAATATAACTCTTTTGCTGGACAGACAGTAACTATTACTCCTGATGGCGTTACAGGTGTGAAGTATTCCTTCCACGGCGATGCCATTGGAACAGTTGATGAAAATTCCGGAATCGTAACCCTGAACGGAACCGCTGGCACTGCAAGTGTGTCTGCTTCTTTCAGTGGTGATAGCAACTATAAGCCAGCTGCTACTGTTGCCTATCGTATCACTGTCGTTGATCCCAGTGCGGTGGACCATGTCACACTTGACTGGATTTATCCTACTGAAGGGGCAGCAACAAGTGCTGGTATCAGCGCTATTTCTGGTGTTACTGCTTCTGGACTTGGTTCTGACTATGCCGCAAGTAATTCTCCTTATTGCATTAAACTCGATGGTACTGGTGACTATATCATGGTCAAGACCGATGTCGCAATAGGTGAAGTTTCTGTTGGCTATAAGATGATAGGTGGCTCAAATACCTCAACTCTAAACATTCTTGAATCAAGTGATGGTGAGACTTTCACACCTGTAGAGAACCTTACGATATCAGGCTCCCAGAATTCTACGGGTATAGTGAAGACCACCGATGTGTTTAATCCCAGCAGTAGATATGTTAAGATTTATTTCACTAAGGGTTCGAATATCGGTATAGGAAGCATCTCAATCTTAAAGGCCGATGACACGCCGCAGTTCTCAGTTGAAAGCCCTCTTGAAGCGACCGCTGTTGAAAGCGATTATACAGTTAACATTACAAGGAAGAACTTTACTAGTGCTATTACTGTGAGTGTCCCTGGCGATTGCGATTGGATAGTTCCTGGTACTATAGCTTCTGGCGCAACTTCTTTCAATGTCCATGTAAATGCGAATACTGGCAATAGTCGCACAACTACCCTTACTTTGAGTGCTGCTGGTGTCGCATCTCAGGAACTTGTTGTGAATCAGGCCGGTGTTGAACCTGGTACAGCGGCTAATCCATATACAGTCACTCAAGCACTCGTTGTAGCTAATGCCCTCGGGGATAACGAGACTACCAATGATGATGTCTATGTGAGCGGTACGATATCTAACGTCAATAGGTATTTCAGTAACTACAAGTCTATCACGTATTTTATCTCTGAAAATGGTTCCACTAGTAATCAACTTGAGGTGTATAGTGGGAAGGGGGGCGATGGAGCAGACTTTGGTAATATCACGGATCTAGCCGTAGGTGATCAGGTAGTTGTGAAGGGAAAGATTAAAAAATATGTTAATGACACTGGTGCCACGACCCTAGAGATTGATGCTAGTAGTCAGATCGTTAGTATCGTTCAATCTTCTCGCTATACAGTTACTTACAGTGATGATGGGAATGGTTCCTTATCGGGGCCTACCAGCGTTGGAGCGCAGGGCAGCGTTACAGTAACTATCACTCCAAATACAGGTTATGAGTTAGATGTACTTACCGTTGGAGGTACTGATGTCACGTCTGCTGTTTCTTCCAATGAGTACACTTTCTCAATGCCCCAAAGCGATGTAGTGGTTTCTGCATCCTTCAAGGAGAGTCAAGTGAAAAGAGTAACGCTTAAATATTCAGGAACTACAACCACTAATATGACGGGCAACAACGATGCTGCTTTGTTAGGATTAAATGCAACTGATTGGTCTGTAGTAGGAGCTAAAGCTGGTAATAATCTTTTCCCAGGACTTAATTAAAGCCAATATATTGCATTATACTATCATGATGATGGCTGCAACACCATTACTGTCTCTTCACTAAATAACGCAATTATAAGTTCTATTACTATCACATATACCGGTACAAATTATTCTAACGGTAGAGTATTTGTTGGAGATTCAGAAGTGACCGGTAATAATGGAACTTACGCCATTAACAGCAGTTCATTTGTTATAACAAATGGTAATACGTCTAACGCCCAAGTTCGTATCAGTTCAATAGTCATTAATTATTGACTCCCATCCGGGGGCGGAACCTCCGGGGGCCAGACGGCCACAGCAAGCGTTACAACTGGAGGTCCGAGTAGTGTGAGTTCGACAGGGGCAACCCTGTCGGGCTCATACACCGGAGCTACCGGGGAAGTGACAGAGACTGGTTTCTACTATGGGACCAGTTCTGGCAGTTTAACCACGAAGGTCAGCACTAACGGTTCCGCATCTCCTTTCTCGACAGTCCTCACGGATCTTATCCCAGGCACAAAATACTACTTCAAGGCCTTCGTGAAGGAAGGAGATAAAGAGGTTTATGGTTCCGAAAGTTCCTTCACAACAAAGAAGGTAGCTACTGCTACAGTATCAAATAGCGCCGCCACATCCGTAACCTCCAGTTCGGCAAAGCTTAACGGTAGCTTCAGTGAGGCATCTGGCTCGATTTACGAAACTGGCTTCTATTGGGGCACATCGCAGAACAGTTTGACCAACAAAGTCACGACCGACGGCACCAATGCCACATCCGGTAGTTTCAATTGCATCATTGGAGAGCAGACACCGCTAAATGCCAACACCACTTATTATTTCAAGGCTTATGTCATGGAGTATGACGAGAATTCAGGGCAATTTGTTGAGCGGAAAGCAACCTCGGTGCAGTCTTTTACGACTACCTCAGTCTCACAGACTGGTTGGCAAGGGTACCTAAGTGATTACGGCATGCCCGATGTTTCCGGTATTATTACTAACCTGCGCCAGAGCGGCACATTATCCGCGCGCGATGACAAATGGTATAGTGTCAATACCTCAAACAATAATCGTCAGATTGCGATTCACACCTATACACATCCGACAAGCGAAGCGGAGACATTGAACTACGTGGTTCTCTACGATGGGAATAAATATGCTCCTGTCTGGACTTATCATGTGATGAACTCCACTCAGTGGCCAGACAAGAATGTTGGCCGAAATGATGACTGGGAAAATGACCCCGCAATCAACTTGACTCAGCAGGGAGGCTTGGACAACGCTGGTACTGTTGGTTATAGCAGGGGGCACCTTGTAGCTTCAGACTATCGCCAAAGTAGCGTGAAACAGAATAAGCAGACTTTTTACCACAGTAACCAGGCGCCTCAGTGGCAAAACAGCTTCAACGACGGAGTATGGAATACCCTAGAGCAAAGAGTCAAAACTATGACTCCATCTGGTACCACCATGCTTTACATTGTAACTGGTGTTTTGTATGAAGGTACGACGACAACCAAACCTAGCGGTGGTCTTCAGGTTCCTATTCCGAGTCACTTTTATAAGTGCATCATGAAGTGCACATTCAGCGGATCTACTATCACTGATGCCCAAGGTATCGCATTCGTGTATACAAATCAGGCACACATTACTAAGAATACTGGTTTGACCTACTATGGCACAGACCACAATACTGGTGATGAGTATTTCGTGACTTCCATCGATGCCATAGAGGAACGTGCAGGTTTCGACTTCTTTGCAGGTGTACCTTCTTCCTTGCAGACAACGGCGGAATCCAACACCCAACACAATTGGTTTACCGGAGCTAATTAGTCCAATCGCTTTAAGACAACTAAGCTGCAGTGCCATACAAAAGCGGTCAGTGCTTAGGGACATATTATTAATGAGGGTGACCAAAAAGTCAAAGTGACTTAGGTCACTCTCTTTTTAACGTATTGTTGTGTGGCCGGAGGAAGGGATACCCTCCCGGGGGACTCCACTTCGCTTCGCTCCGCTCGATAGTATCCCGAAAAGTGTGTCCGGATAGGTAAAAGAAAAAAGTCTGTAACTTTAAAGAGCTAAAAAAGAACCTGGTAAGTTCAACTTTAAAGAAACAGACTTATGCTAACTTTTACAAAGGAACAACTTTCTGAGTCAACTTTAAAGAAACAGACTTATGCTAACTTTTACAAAGGAACAACTTTCTGAGGTAATGTGCAAGTAAGCATCCGATAAAGTACAGTACGGCTACTAACCCATTACTTCGGGTTAGTAGCCGTTACTTATTGTCAGTGATGCGTTACTAACGGTTAGTTCGGCCACGTATATTCTGTATAGATTTGTACTTTATCGGATGCTTACGTTCCACAGGGATATACCTGAGCCCAATCATGGGTATGGCATCATTCTGCGGCCAAGAGCTTAAATATCAATCATTTATAAATAATCAAATGCCAGACCTCTGAATTTTAGCGGGGTAAGGCATTCCCGTTCGGGGAAGTAGTTATATATCAATGCTTTACGAATAGCAGTATTCCAAACCCTTCCCAAAATGCCCGGATCGCTCAAGTGCCGGGGCAGGTGGCGGCCCCGCAGGGGGCATAGGAGAATGGGCGTTGCGAACGAGAGCCAGGCCGGCCAAAGGCAAGCGTCTGTCTGAGGGCCGTCAGGCCCGAGTTAGCGAGCGGCCGAGCATGGCCGAAGTGAGTAGTCCAGTCGACGTAGTCCCCCGAAGGGGAGCGACCACCGCCCGGCACATTGGGTATCATATTTCGTCGCGAATTATTTTGTGTTATGCACTTGGGGTTGAAACAGGCGTTGACTTTTTCCCGAACCTTGTCGGAATATTAGGGGAGACCGGAGCGGCAAGTGTGGAATCAACCGCAGCCGCGTTCTAGTGCTGGTCGACAGGCCTGCTGCCAATAGATTCTTCGCTGCGCTCAGAATGACACAAGATGCGCGAATTCGGCCGCTTATGCGGTCCATCGGGCACCACAGGTGGTTATGAAAACACGATTTCGGCTGTTTTTGCTGTCTTTGGGTCAACCTAGGTGCCTTACTGTCTAGCTGTCAAGAAACTCATTTGGCGCCAAGCCTGTAAGTTTAGATGCTTGTTCAACTGAGAAATCCCCGCTTACAACCATTTTCTTTGCCACTCGGATTAGGGCGGTACGCTCTCCCTTTTTTATTCCATCCTCCATTCCCTTAACTTCTCCAGCCTTATATCCTTTTTCCTCGCCACGTAACTCCGCAGTGTACAGGATATTCTCCCAATCTCTTTTAGTTGTCATGATGTCTTTCTTATATTCAGTTTGTTCAATCTTCGTTAAACCCTGCAACTCGCATGCCTCAAACAACCTTTGGAATACCCTCTCCACCAGTACAGCAGGCCTTTCCTCCAGGGTCTTCATGTGCATCAAAGCAAACGACAGTTTCTCGGCAAAAGAATCATCCGCTCGTATCGAGTCCCGATGGAAGTTTTTCATTTCCAAGAAGATGAAGTTGAGTCTGTCAGTCATTTGCTCCCCGCTGTCCCTTTCTCTCAAATCATACCGGAAAACTATCTGATCCGTGTCCTTATGAATTGAAAAGTTCAAGAAACTTACGACATATACTGGCGGGTACTTGAATTGTTTGTCATGGCTCCGGTGGCGCTTATTCTTCTTGTTTTCAGCCACGACTTGTTCCTGAATAGGAAAGGTTGAATAAAAGAGCACTCGCTCTGGAAAATTCACCTGCTCAGACATCTGCATCTCCACAACGAATCTCGTTCCAGAATGATCAACACACTCGACATCAAAACAAGCGTCGTGGCCGTCCATGAAAGGGTTTTGCTTTCTCCGTTGTTTTCTATTGTATTCGATGCTTACGATCTTACGCTCAGGTATCAGCTCACGAAGAATGTCCAGGAGAACATCCTTATTCCCTTCGGCTCCTAGAATCTTCTTGAACCATTTGTCGTAAATAACATCTACATACCTCACTATGGTCTCTCGCGAAATACGTTTTATCCTTGGATCCTCCAGAATCGCCGGAGAACCCTCTACAGGGTGGTAACCCGTCACAATGTTTTTAATAAACTCCATAATATGTTGTTATTGCGGTTCCTCCCCGTACCATAAACGCACAACGCGAGCTAGGTGCGATATGACCTAACTCGCGTTGTAGCCTCTTGGTGCTACGGCAACCAGACTTGTTATATGGCAAATATATGCAGATTGTTGGATTATTCCAAGCAAGGTCCGCATAAGATTCTTCGCTGCGCTCAGAATGACAAAAGAGGCGCTCAGTTTGACAAGGGGATCCCCGGTCAGGCCGGGGATGACGACCGGTAAGGCCTGGGATGACGGCGTGCGGTCATCATTCAAAAAGAAATCCTTATCTTTACGAAACAATTAACCACCGTCATGAGATCCCTTTTCACCACCGCGACCCTTGCCGTCCGGCATCCGTGAAGAATTACTCCTCGAAATACGACAGTTTCTGGTGCTGCACCGGCACGGGATGCAGGCTCCCGCCAAATTCGGAAAGATGATATATTCAGCGGCAGGGGACACCCTTTTCGTGAATATGTTCATTTCCTCGGACCTTCAGTGGAAGGACAAGAAGGTCTCGCTGACAATGGAGACGGCTTTCCCGGCCACCTCTCCCGAGCTCACGGCTCCGGCAGGGGAGGTTGTCGCTTCGGCCGAGAGGGTCACCGGAGATAAAAAGTTAAGGTTCCAGGTGCCTGCCTCGGTCGCGACGAGGGAGTTCAGCCTGGAACCCTGCAACGGCATTCATTTCTGCCGCTATTCAATCTATTTCAAGGACTATTCTGAGGAAGACTAGCGAACCTTTATCTTAAGGCACCAGATGTGCTCGCAGGGGAGTTTCTTCCTCAGGGAAGCCGGGATGGTCACGACCGAGCCGGAGCCTTCCTTGCGCCACTTAAGAGTACCCTTGGCGCCCATCATCGAAACGGCTTTGGAAGATACCGGGACGAATGACGGGATAGCGATCTCGGCGGGCAGCTGACCGCCTTCCTCTTCGGGAACATAGAACGCGTACACGTAGTCTCCCTTGGCGGTGTAATAAATATTACCGTCCTGGTAGGGGGCCACTGCCTTGGTCGAATATATTCCGTCGGAGTTGACCTTCATCCAGTCGCCGATCGCCCTCAGGCGGTCGTAGGCGGTGTCCTCAAGTGTGCCGTCCGGGCCTGGACCGACATTCAGGAGGAAGTTTCCTCCGCGAGAGACGATCTGAACCAGCATCTTAAGCAGGGTGGCTGTGGACTTATACTCCAGGTTGGGCCTGTAGGACCAGCTGTAAGTCATTGTGACACAAGACTCCCAGGGATAGTCGAGAGCCTTCTCGGGGATGGTCTGCTCGGGGGTCTGGTAGTTCTCGTAGATGTTGCGCTGGCCGCGGGCCACCATGATCATTCCAGGCTGGTTGCCGCGGACGACCTTGGAGAAACGTTCCCAGTCGTACTTGGCCTCGGAACTGTCGTCGGTCACGGGCATGTCGTACCACATGAGGTAAAGGTCACCATATTCGCCAGAAGTCAGCTCATTAAGCTGGGCGGCGACATAGTCCTGGTAGGCGGCCCATTTCTCCGGGTGCTCGGAGGCTTTGTAGTTGGCCCTCACGCTCTTGGGCGGGAACTTACGCCACCAGAAGTCGTTGCTGTGCCAGTCCGGGATCGAGAAGTACGCTCCGGCCTTGATGCCGCGGGCCCGGTAGGCGTCGAACAGTTCTTTCGCGATGTTGGCCTTGGGGTTGGTATGAAAGGCGCAGCCTTCGTCAGTCACTTTATAATCAGTCTGATGCGTGTCGAACATGCAGAACCCGTCGTGGTGCTTGGTTGTGAACACCACGTACTTCATACCGGCATATTTGGCGGCGTCAGCCCATTTCCCGGGATCGAACTTCACGGGGTTGAAGGTGTCCTTGAGGTGCTCATAGGCCTGGATATATTCGAAATAATCCATGTTCTTCTTGTCCCTGGCTCCATACTGCCAGGAAATGTCATCGGGAGCCAGCGACCAGGACTCCACTACACCCCATTGGCTGTAGGCTCCCCAGTGGATGAACATTCCGAATTTAAGGTCCTGCCATTCGGCGAGCCTGGCTTTCACGTCCTCCTCCACAGGGGGAATGTACTGCGCGGCGGCGTTGACGCACAGGAGCGTCGACGCGAGAAATATGAGAGTTTTTTTCATGATAAAGGGATTTCGTGTCGCTAATATACGAAAGTTTTCGCTATATTTCGAAGACGAAAACGAACCCAAAAACATAAAACGAACATGAAAAGATTGATCCTGACGGTCTTCGCATTCTGTGCGACCGTGGCGTCATTCGCCTGTACCAACCTCATTGTAGGAAAGAAAGCCTCCGTGGACGGAAGCGTCATCTGCACCTACAACTGCGACGGCTTCGGCTTCGCCTCTCCACTTACCTACAGCGCCCCTGGCCGCCATGCCGAGGGTGAGCTGATCCAGCTGCGGGGCTGGGGCCCTTCCACCGAGAAGCGCTTCATCAAGCAGGTCCCTTACACCTTCGGTGTCGTCGGCCTGATGAACGAGAACCAGGTCAGCATCGTGGAGACGACTTGGGGCGGCCGCAACGAGCTCCGCAATCCGGAGGGGTATTTCGACTATTTCACCCTGATGGGAATCGTGCTCCAGAGGGTCACCTCCGCCAGGGAGGCCATCACCTGCATCCATGAGCTCGTCCAGGAATATGGCTACAACAGCACAGGCGAGTCGTTCGCCGTCTGCGACAAGGATGAGGCCTGGATCATGGAGATCATCGGCAAGGGAAAGGGCAACAAGGGAGCCATCTGGATCGCCATGAGGGTCCCGGACGACTGCATCTGCGCCTACGCCAACTCCTCCCGCATCCAGCGCTTCCCCCAGGCCAAGAAGGTTGACAAGAAACTCGGCTACTATGTCGCTGACGACGGCAACTGTCTCTACTGCGCCGACGCCATCACTTTCGCCAAGGAGAAAGGCTACTACGAGGGACCTGACGCCGAGTTCAGCTTCCGCGAGGCCTACGGCCCCATGGACTTCGGCACCATCCGCTACTGCGAGGCCCGCGTCTGGAGCTTCTACCGCCACCACTACGACACCGCCGAGATGGACAAATATCTCCCGTACATCAACGGCGACATGAGTGAGATTGACCACCTTCCCCTCTGGATCAAGCCTGTCAAGCCTGTCTCGGTGCGCGACATCATGGAAGACATGCGCGACCACTATGAGGGAACCGCCCTTGACATGACCGCCGACATCAGCGCCGGTCCCTGGGCTTCCCCTTACCGCAACCAGCCTGTCAACTACACCTCGAGCGACGGCACCGAGATGTTCCGTGAGAGGCCTATCGGCTGCCAGCAGAGCGGCATGACCATGGTCTGCCAGATGAGAAGCTGGCTGCCTGACGCCGTGGGCGGCGTGACATATTTCAATATGGACGATGCCTCGATGGTCGCCTATGTTCCCGCGTATTGCGGAATCAACAGGGTTCCTGATCCTTTCCTCAGGGAGAACAACAGCATGAACGAGTTCAGCACTGAAAGCGCCTTCTGGATGAACAACTTCGTGGCCAACATGGTCTATCCCCGCTACAGCGCCATGATCGGAGACCTCAAGGAGGCTCAGAAAGAGCTCGAGGACTTCTATGCCAAGGACCAGGAGGAGGTCGAGAAGAGGGTCGCCGAGATGACTCCCACAGACATCACAGCATATCTCACAAGCAAGACCATAGAGTACACCGACATGATGATGAAGCGTTGGGACAAATTGGCGAAGCTCTTGATTGTCAAGTACAACGACCAGAGCATCCGTCCCAGCCAGAACGGTGAGATTCTTGTCGGCCGTCCGGGTCCCGGATTCCAGAGACCAACCACTCCGGCCTACTCACCTGTCTTCATCGATGCCGTCAAGGCCGCCACAGGCGACCGCTACGTCAAGCCTCAGGAAGGACGCATCCACGAACGCTAGTCGTTTTGGAAGTAGCTGCCTGATAATGATTTACAAAAAATGCGTAGCTAAATAGGCTACGCGTTTTTCGTTATGCTTTGATTTTCTGAGGGTTATTCAAAATGACACGGAAACTGTCACAAGGGCCGGGGATTTGGACATGTCCTGGGGATTTGTTCCCGGGACATCTTGTGGAATAGGAGCTCCGAGCCTTTCGAAGAGCTGCTTCCAGTAGAGGGGAAATTCCCCGTCGGGCCCCTTGAAATTCATCGGGACAGTGCCGAAAACGTATTCCCCGTCTGAGCTGACATAGCAGTCCCTCACGAGCTCGCTGCAGTAGAGCGAATCGTCCGAGGGCATGAAATGGAGGTCGTATGGCCTGCCGAGGTATTTCCGGGTGTTGGCCACATATTCCGAAGCCTTTGAAGGATCCTTCAAGCGCTTGACTATGAACACAGGATAGGATCCGTCCTTAAGTGTGAAGTCGGTTATGAAGGTGTCCAGGGGATGCCGGTCGACGCCTCGTTTGATCGTCGCGTCTATGATCCACTCTCCTTGTTCGTCAACATCGGCGATGGCGACATGGATCAGGTTCAGGGTGTCGGTTCCGGTCGATGAGGCGATCGCCTCGTCCATCGAGCCTCTGTCAAGGGAATAATCCATCGGGATGCCGACGAAA
Source organism: uncultured Bacteroidia bacterium (assembly GCA_902780935.1). Lineage (GTDB taxonomy): Bacteria > Bacteroidota > Bacteroidia > Bacteroidales > UBA932 > Cryptobacteroides. Next base: position 80,756 of record CACZHP010000013.1, read on the forward strand.
ACTAGATCTCCGGCCTGAAGGGAATCAGCGGCAGGTTTCCTCTGACAGGACAGAAGCGCTGCGACGCTGACAAAAAACAAAACGAGGATATTCCTTAATATGCTCATTATGACTTGTTTCTAAGCTTTACACAGAAAACTTGCGTTCCATCTCTGCGGCCTTCAACAAAAGTCCATCCTTCTTTTTCTGCCCGGTAGAGGTCGATCTCGTCGCCCGGGCGCGCCTCATGGTGGAACACGATCTCAACTTCGTCGACATCAATTCCGGCCTCACCATAATCCATGCAGTCAAGGGCCCAGGAGACGTAGCGGACGTTGTTGGTGTGGCCGACTAGGTCGATGTCCGAATATGCCACCTTATGGGTCGTCACGAGAACGGGCTCGACATCCCGGGGCATCATGACCTTTCCGGCTGGAGTCTCGATCGCGAAATCGTGGCAAGCGGTGTCCTCTGATGGAAGCACATCCTCTGGTTTGGCCATACGGCGGCTGTCTATGTCGATCACAACCCAGGAGCTTGTGGCCTCTATCAATCTGTGGCCGTCATCTGAGAGCACCTCGAAGTCCCTGACGAAGAATGGGCCGAAAGCTCCTCTATGCCAAGTCTTTATCGTGAGGTTGTCACCCCAGTGAGGTCTTGTCAAAAAGTGGATACGCATCCTGGAGAGGACCCAGGCCATGTTCTTGGCGATCAGTTCGGCGTAGCCAAATTTCATGACTGCGGCAGCCTGATAAGCCATTTCCTGGGCCATGTCCATGAAGGCGGTCGGCTTCAGTCTCTGGGACGAGTCGACCTCGTAGCACTTTACGGTGAAAGTGTCGACAACCTTCTTGTCATTCTGTACAGTGACTGCCATTCCCTTAATTATCGTCTTCTGGACCTGGAGGAATGTCTGCGGTTGCGACGGGACATGACGGCACCGGCGCCGAGGATAATAATGATCGCACCAATAATCAGATAGGTCAAAGCGTTGGCGTTGCTGCCCTTAACTCTGGACCACATTGTGATCAGCATCTCGGAATCCTCACCCCAGTCATGCTCCATCTCGCAGCGCGCTATCACTTCCTTAGTCGGGTAGAGGAGCGGATCGATGTGGACTGAATCCGCGCCAGGGCCGAAGAAATAGCTGAGGTCCTGGACTGGACATGACTCGTCAATGTAGTTGGCAAGCATCTCGGGAGTTCCGCATGAGTTGGAGTAACCAACTATGTCGCAGTTCTTTATGGCATTTTCAGTCTTGCAGATGAAGTTGATGAAGTACTTGGCGGCCTTGATGTTCTTGGCATATTTGGGAATAACCCATCCGTCAAACCAGACTGTCGAACCTTCATCTGGGACAATAAAGTCAAGCGAGACACCGACTTTCTCGGCCTCATCCCTTGTCCACCTGCCGTCTCCACTCCAGTTAAGGCTTATCCAACCTCTTTCCTGAACCATCTGGTCCTTCCCGAAGTCAGCCTCATAACCGGCTACCTGATCCTTAATCTGCATGAGGTATTCCTCGACGAGGTCGACATTCTCCTTTGAGGGGACACTAAGAAGCTCGTCCCTTGTGACGGTTCCGGCAGCGATCTCGTCCTTCTTAAGGAACTGGATAATCTGGCTGTAGACATCCCTGGCGGCGTCCTTAACGAATACCTTGCCTTCGTACTTGTGGTTGCGGAGCACATCCCAAGTCCTAAGATCCTCAGGATCAACATGCTCTGTGTTGTAGATGAAACCGGTCGTTCCCCACATGTAGGGCACGGCATACTTTGTCGGGTCGGCGTCGCCAACTTTAAGGGATCTCAGGCATTTCATCAGGTAGGGTGAAATGCCGTTGTCAATATAGTTGGGTACATCTCCGAAATCACGATCGATAGGAAGAAGCATGTCGTTCCGGATCATCCTCTCTATAATGTAGTCAGAGGGGCAGACAACATCGTAATCCTCATGGCCTTTCTCAATCTTGGAGAGCATTGTCTCGTTAATGTCGAAAGTCTGGTAGACAATCTTGACCGGCTCGCCGGTCTGCTCCTCATACCACTGCTCGAACTCACCGATGAGGCTCTCATCGATGTAGTCGCTCCAGTTGTAGACCTTCAAGATGTGTTCCCTGTCGGATGAACACCCGGCCAGAAGGATGATGGCCGATGCGAGGACGCTAACTATTTTTTTCATTCTCTCTAGAAATTGATATGGTTTGCTTGTTTTGATTTGCTCTGCCTGGTGTTGATAAGGCCAAGCACAACTAGTATTATAATGAATATTAATGTCATAAGCGGCCTGAGCTCAGGAGTGAGCCCTCCCTTGCGGGCATCCGCATATATGAAGGTGGAAAGGGTTTCCAGCCCGATGGTTCCCCTGGTGAAGAATGTGACCGCGAAGTCGTCCAGGGACATCGTGAAGGAAAGGATGAATCCGGTGAGCATTCCAGATCGCAGCTGCGGGATAAGGACTTTGCGGAGAGCCTGGGATGGGGTCGCTCCCAAGTCGAGCGCGGCCTCGTAGATGTTCGGGTTGAGCTGGCTCAGCCTGGGCAGCACGCTAAGCACCACATACGGGGTGCAGAATGTGATGTGGGCCAGGATCACTGTCAGGTACCCCTGCGAGAAATGCAGGAAAACGAACAGCAGGAAGAGAGAAACACCAGTGATCACATCCGGGTTGATCATGGGGATGCTGTTCAGGAACTGGATGGTCTTTTTCTTTCGCCCGCGGAGGTTGAATATCCCGATCGCTGAGACTGTGCCAAGGATTGTGGCCACAATCGAGGCCGCCAGAGCTATGACAAGGGTGTTCTCGATCGCGGCGACAAGGCCGTTACCACCGGAGACATTGCCGGTCAGGAGATTCTTGTAGAGGTTCATCGAGAATCCCGACCAGCTGCCGAAGGCTTTGGCTTCGGTGAAAGAGTAGATGGCGATAAACGCTATCGGAGCATAAAGGAAAGCCAGAAGGATCCAAAGGTAGGCTTGAGCTAAAAACTTTTTCATCACAAGGTCCCTCCTTCGACTTCACGTTCATCACCGCCGAGGATGATCGTGGTCAGCCCGATTATCACGAGCATGATCAGTGACAAGGCGGCTCCGTAGTTCCACATTGATGAGTTGATGTTCTCCTGGATGATCGTTCCGAAGAGTTTTATCTTGTTGTTGGTCAAGAACTCAGAGATGGCGAAAGTGCTGACGGTCGGCATGAAGACCATCAGGATCCCGCTGAATATTCCTGGCTTGGACAAAGGAAGAGTGACCTTGCGGAACACTTCCGACGGAGTCGCCCCTAGGTCAGCGGCAGCCTCTCCGTAGGATTTGTCCATCTTCAACAGGACATTGTAGATCGGATAGATCATGAAGGGGAGGTAGTCGTAGACCATACCGAAAATAAGGGTGCCTTTCCCAAGTGTGAATCCAAGCGAGTTGAAGAGCTCGGCCGTCGCGAGAGTTCTCATCAGGGCGTTGATCCACATCGGCAGGATAAAGAGAATCGCGGTGACTGCCGACTTGTTCAGGTCCTTATTCGCCAGAATCCAGGCGGCAGGATAGCCTAAAAGCAAGCAGATCAATGTGTTCTCTATGGCCACCTCGATCGATACGGCAAATGTGCTGAGGGCATCGCCGTCCGTGAAGAACCTGGTCAGGTTTGAGAGGGTAAAGCCACCACTGCCGTCCCTGATCGCATAAAGCGCGATAAGCAGCAGAGGCAGGACTACAAACAGTACCAAGAATATAAGATAGGGAAGAGCCCAGCTACTTCTTTTGTTCATCTTCGGCCTCCACAATTATTTCCCCAGGCTGAATGCTGATACCGACAAGGTCGCCCTTGTCCCAGATGTCGTCGGTGTCGACGTAGAGATCTTCCCCGCTGTCGGTCTTGACCGTGAGGTGGTAGTGGTCGCCTTTGTAGAGGATGAACCAGACTTCGCCGGTTGTGACTCCCTCGTCCTCGTGGTCCCAGAGATCGACCTTCGAGAAGGAGAAGTGGGCGCGGGGGTGCCCGGTGGATTCCCGATCGTGGTCTGGGATCGGCGCGCACTCGAACTCCTCGCCGAGCATCTTGATGTGGGTCCCGTCGATTATCTCGCAGTCCAGGACGTTCTCCGTCCTCTCTTTTTTCATGACCTGTATGTCGTCCGGATTGATCCTCATCCCGACCTTGGAGCCAGGCTCGTAGGCATCGTAGTCCTGGATCTGGAGCTCGTTGCCGGAGTCGGTGTCGACGTACATCTCGTAGTGGACGCCCTTGAAGGCGCAGGACTTGACAGTTCCGGTGAATTGGGCTGATTCCGTGTCGTTTCCGATGATGATATCCTCCGGGCGGATCACCACATCGACGGGAACGTTCTCGCCGAAACCTTCGTCCACGCAGGGAAAATCGTGACCGATGAAACTGACCTCCCTGTCGCGGATCATCGTGCCGTTCAGGATGTTGCTCTCCCCGATGAAGTCAGCCACGAAGGAATTGACCGGCTCGTTGTAGATGTCGGTCGGAGTGCCTATCTGCTGGATCTTACCCTCGTTCATCACGGCGATCGTGTCGCTCAGTGTCAGGGCCTCGCCCTGGTCGTGGGTAACATAGATGAAGGTGATGCCGAGCTTCTGGTGCATCTCCTTGAGCTCTATCTGCATGTCCTGCCTCATTTTGAGGTCGAGGGCGGCAAGTGGCTCGTCCAGGAGCAGCACCTTCGGCTGGTTGACGATAGCCCTGGCAATCGCGACCCTCTGCTGCTGTCCGCCGGAGAGGGAATCCACGTCCCGGTCCTCGTAGTCGCTCATGCTCACGAGCTTGAGAACCTTACGGACCCTGGTGTCAATCTCGTCTTTGGGGACTCCTTTGAGCTTGAGTCCGAAAGCGATGTTGTCATAGACATCCAGGTGAGGGAAGAGGGCATAGCGCTGGAATACAGTGTTCAATGGCCTCTGATGAGGGGGAATCCCCGCCACGTCGCGGAACTCGGTCTTTCCTCCCCGGTTGTCCCATTCCATCATGATCTTGCCCTCGTCAGGCTGAAGGAACCCGGCGATAAGGCGCAGCAGGGTAGTCTTGCCGCAGCCCGAAGGCCCCAGAAGGGTCAAAAACTCTCCTTTACGGATGTACAGGGATATATCATCCAGCACCTTATGGTCCCCGAAGGACTTCGAGAGGTGCTCTATGTCGATGATGATGTCTTTCTTGGTACCGCCCATTATCTGTTCTTCCTGGGGATGTTTAGGTAGTACATTGCCCCGATAGTGAGGGAGTTCATCTTCAGATAATGCTGATGTGCGCCGGCGAGGTGTATTCTCAGATTACGGCTGTTCCTGAGCGGGAACCAGTGGGCCGCGACACCGAAAATCCCGTTGTCCAGATTGGCGTTGTGGGTGTGCTCGAAACCGGCCCGGCCGACAAATTCCCAGCGGTCAGACGGGTTGAACTTGGCCGTGCCGAAGATGGTCACTCCGTCGCGGAGGATGAAATCAGGGCTTCCGACCTTGTTGGTGAAGTCAGCCTGGAGAGTCCAGTCGCCAAGTTCCACCTGGTTGCCAAGGGTGAACATCCACTCATAGCCTCCGTCCCAGTTCTCGATCATGTTGCCGCTGTAAAGAAGGCTCACGGGACCATAATAACCCTGGTACTGGACTGAATAGGCCATGGCGTCGAAGGGACGCTCGCCATAAGGGGAACTGGTGGCTTGAAGGAACAGCCCGGTGTTTTCGGCGCTGTTCATCCAACCGGCCTTGAAGCCAATCTGGTAGCATTGGAAGTTGTTGAAGAGGGACGACATCATGTCCAGGTGGACATCGTAGTCGTATTCCTCAAGTTCGTAACCTCCGAATGTGATGACCTGTTTGCCTGCGGTGAGGATGAAATTGCCTGGGGCATACTCGAGGTAAGCCCAGTCGCACCAGTTCACTTCATCTGCCCGCCAGGTGTTCTGGTACAGGTACTTGGGCTCAGTGCTGAGCCAATGGTTGCAGACGCTGAAGGATAGTTTGTCGGTGATGTTGCCCTCGAAAAGAGAATAAAGTGAAGAATTGCCGAGAGTCGCCTCTTCGTATTTCCCATCATAGAACACCGGATTGTAGTCAATCCTAGGAATAATGGTGATCCCGGCACTGGCACCGGAATCGTCAGCCCCTTGCGCCTGGGCAAGGGTGCAAAGCAGGATCGAAGCCGCTAAAACAACCAGTCTCTTCATTTAAACCCATAAAAAGTTATTTAGTTCAACTTGAGTCGCGAAATTAATAAAAAATATCGATTATCTCTTATCCGTACGTATAATATTATGTACGACAGCGGTAGAGTCTTCCATGCGGAGACGAAGCCATTCCTCGACCTTGCCCAGCGTTTGGGCAGGGAGGGGTTTACTGGAGCTTGCGAGAACTATGGTCTGCTCCCTGACGTTCAGGCTGTCGTCCACCGCCGCTCCCTTGCCGATCGAGATGTCAAGGATCTCGGGATAGGAGTAACGGATCTCCTTGGCGATACGCTTGTAGTTGATCTCCCTTCCCTTCATGTCGCTTAACTCTTTCTCCAACTGCTTGATATGAGCCTCTTTCCGGGCGAGGTCGTCCTCCGCTCTCTCGTAGATTCCCTTGAGAATCATGTCGGTGGATTTCTCGACGGAACCGAGGTCACTCTCCTTCACCCTCAGGCGACCGGCTTCTATCCCATGGGCCACAGCGGCCTGAGTGAGGGCACTTATCTCCTCCTCGCTCAGTTTGTTGCCGGCATAGTAAATGTCAACCGTGTGATCCTTTCCGCCGGATATGCTGTAGTCGTAGATGTATCCTTGGCTGAAAGCTTTGTTGGCGGAGACGAAAGCCTGGACATTCCGCTCGAAATTATTATCCCGGATCATCACCACCGCGCTCCAGAGACTCGGAACCATCACGCCGATGATGGCCATGGTCATCAAGGTCCTTGTCCTCTTCGTGACAGCGGGGGAGGCATATTCGGCTTCCTTGAACTTCAAGTATTTGGACATGATGTAGGTCGCCAGGATGATGAATACGCAGTTGATCAGGAAGAGGAGCATCGCTCCCAGGAAGAAACGCGGGTTGAGCTTCGCGATACCGTAACCGGCAGTGCACAGGGGCGGCATGAGGGCTGTGGCGATCGCCACGCCGGCTATTACGGTGCCTTTCTCCTTGCGGCAACTCTCCAGCATCCCTGCAAGTCCGCCGAAGAAAGCGATGAGGACATCGTAGATCGTGGGTCGTGTCCTCGCGAGTAGCTCCGTGGGATTGACAAGGTTGAGTGGCGAGATAAGGAAGTATAATGATGCGGCCAGGAGGCTCACGATCACCATGATAAGCAGGTTTCGCAGGCTTTCGGTCAAAAGTTTTGTATCGCTCGTGCCCATAGCCAGGCCTAGACCTATGATCGGGCCCATAAGGGGAGAGATCAGCATGGCGCCGATGATCACCGCAGTCGAGTTGACATTCAAGCCGACCGAGGCGATAATCACAGAGAACGCGAGGATCCAGACGTTCGGGCCGCGGAAATAAATCCCGCCCCGAATCTTGGCTGACGCCTCGGAAGTGTCTATCTGATCACCGATATACACGACTCCTTTCAGCCATTTCTGATATCTGTTGGAGAATGACATGTCAGTTCCTTCTATACAATTTGCTAATATACAATAATTTCTTATTTTTGTACGCTTAAAACCGTTTATGAGATGAAAAGAATCGTATTGTCCATCCTTGCCATCGCCTCTTCCATTGGTATCGCCATGGCCGACGAGGGAATGTGGCTTCCCGCCCTTATCTCCCAGAGAATCGGGGACATGCAGGCGAAGGGTTTCAAACTCTCAGCCGAGGATGTCTACAGTGTCAACCAGGCTTCCTTGAAGGATGCCGTAGTGCTCTTCGGGGGCGGCTGCACGGGCGAGATCGTGTCCGACGAGGGCCTGCTCCTTACCAACCACCACTGCGGCTACGGCTACATCCAGCGCCACAGCAGCGTGGAGCACGACTATCTCAAAGACGGTTTCTGGGCCATGGACCGCAGCCAGGAACTCCCCAACAGGGGACTCTCCGTCAGTTTCCTCCAGCGGATGGAGGATGTGACCGACAGGGTCCTGAAAGGTTATTCTCCGTCGATGAGCGAGGCTCAGAGGGATTCCGTTGTCAGGGTCAACTCCGGGGAACTTGTCCGTGCGGCGATGGAGGAAGGGAAAGGCCTGAGGGCCAGCGTCGAGGCACTGTATTACGGCAACCAGTATTTCCTCTTCGTTTTCAAGATCTACCGCGACGTGAGGCTCGTGGGTGCTCCGCCGTCCTCGATCGGAAAGTTTGGAGGCGACACCGACAACTGGATGTGGCCCCGCCACACCGGTGATTTCTCGATATTCAGGGTCTATGCCGACAAGGACAACGAGCCTGCCGAATATTCCGAGGACAATGTCCCTTACCACCCGAAGAGGTCTTTCAAGATCTCCCGCAAGGGGGTAAAGGAGGGTGACTTCACCTTCGTCTATGGCTGTCCGGGAAGCACCAAGGAATATGTGATGAGCGAGGAGGTCAAATACACCGCCGAGGTCTCCGACCCCCAGAAGATCGACCTGCGTACGAAGAGACTCGACATCCAGAAGAAGTACATGGGCGCCAGCCAGGCCGTGAGGATCCAGTACTCCTCCAAGAACGCCGGCATCTCCAACGCCTGGAAGAAATGGCAGGGAGAGGTGAAAGGAATCCGGAAGATGAACACTGTCGCCGTCAAGCAAGAGTTTGAGAAGAAGTTTAATAAATGGGCGGAAGGTACTGAGTATGAGGGTCTTGTAGATAAGATTGGAAACCTTTATGCCGAGCGAAACCCCTATTTCCGCGCCTCTGAATACTATTCCGAGACGGTCAGGACTATCGAGATCCTGAATTTCGCCTCCGGGGTTGTCTCCACCGTCGAGAGGAAAAGACCGGTCGAGGCACAGGCGGAGTCTTTCTTCAAGGATTATTACCAGCCGATAGACGAGGAGACTTTCGTGGCGATGCTCGAGGCTTTCGACCAGCGGATGGAGGACCGGTTCAAACCTGCGTATTTCAAGGAGAAACTCGCCGAGTACGGAAGCGTAAAGGCGTGGAAGGACGATTTGTTCAAGCGGACCGTGTTTACGGATAAGGCCAAGGTCTCGAAACTCACAGAGGCTGATCTCCAGTCGCTTTACGCCGATCCCGCCTATGAGCTCCAGAGCGAGTTCGCCAAATGGTTCGCCGAGGACATCCGACCTGTAGTCAACGACCTGAACGCGAAGATCCGTCTCGCCAACAGGGACTACATGAGGGGGCAGATGGAGTTCGAGCCTGACAAGGCCTTCTATCCCGACGCCAACCTGACCTTGCGGGTAGCTTACGGCCATGTCGAGGGCTACAGTCCCTTCGACGGCGCTTATTACGCGCCGGTCTCAACGCTCAAGGGCATCATCGAGAAGGATAATCCCGAGATATTCGACTACAACATTCCCCAGGCCCTCCGCGACATCTATGCACAGGGTGGGCATGACGACCAGCCGGTCTGCTTCATCGCCACCAACCACACTTCGGGAGGCAATTCAGGCTCGCCGGTCATCAACGCTGACGGCAACCTTATCGGTATCAACTTCGACCGTGTCTGGGAAGGCACCATGAGTGACATCGTGTTCGATCCTGATGTCTGCAGGAATATCTCCATTGACATCCGTTACCTCCTTTTCGTTGTCGACAAGATAGGACATGCCTCCTACTTGTTTGATGAGATGAATTTCGCTGATTAGCAAGAATATGAGGAAGTTTCTGGCTGGGATCCTGCTGCTTTGGATACCCGCTTTGGCGGCGGCACAGGAAGGGGTCGATAGGTTTTTCATGGACATGAGGGCCTCCTTTCACCAGGAAACTGAGGAAGGGGAGTACAAGAGCCAGGTGGTAGGGCAGTACCTCAATCTCCATCTTCTGGGTCATATTACCCCTAAGATTGATTACCGCATTCGCCAGCGGCTCAACAAGAAGGTCTTCGACGAACGGAACATGTTCAATGCCACCGACTTCATGTACCTGAACTGGCAGGCTACCGACCGCTGGAGCTTCATGGCTGGAAAGCAGACCGTCCTCATCGGCGGATACGAGTACGACTCGGCCCCTATCGATGTGTATTACTACAGTCAGTTCTGCAACAATATCTACCAGTGCTTCACATTCGGGTTCTCCGCCACCTACAAATTCCTTCCAGGGCAAAACCTCATCGCACAGATCTGCAACTCCCCGCTGTCCCTGGGTTTCCAGAGCGTTTATGCCTACAACCTGGCGTGGAGCGGAAGCTTCGCTCCCTGGTGGCACACCATCTGGAGCGTCAATCTTGTCGAGGACCAGGACAAGAGACTTGCCAATTACATTTCCCTTGGGAACCGTTGGACCTTCGGGAATGTCCTGCTGGACCTGGACGTGATGAACAGGGCCGGGATCAGCCAGAGGGATTTCCTCTTCGAGGACATGTCGTTCATATCCAAGTTCATCTGGAGCATTGACAACTGGAATATCTGCGCCAAGGCAGGTTATGAGTTCAACAGGGCCCAGAACATCGATGCCCAGGGAAGGGCGTACGATCTTGTGATTGCCCCTGGGACTGAGTATTTCTACGCTGGCGCCGGTCTCGAGTGGTTTCCTCTCCACAAAGACAACCTCAGGCTCCACGCCGTATATTACAGAGACAATTCCGCCCGCAAGAACAACCTTGAGATCGGCGTTACCTGGCGGGCGGATATCATCAAGAAGTAAGAGGAGATCTTCTAGTCCGTGGCTTCGTAGTGGCCGTCGTCCCCGGCCTCGGCCAGGTCGATGGCGGCGTTGTAAACCTCGATCAATTCTTTTGGTAGGACCTTCCTCACTGACTCGACAAAGAGGTCGTCAATGCCGAACAGGATGGCATAGACGACATATTCGGCCATATTGCCGTCTCCTGGCAATATGGTGTCCTTGCCTTCCTTGACATCCTTCAGGTAATTACGTAACGAGATCAGCCTGCGGGCGTCTTTCGCTCCGGCGTCGTTGAGAGTCGACACGATCAGGCCTTCCTTCTGGATATAGCCCCTCTTCTTGAACCAGTCTTTCTGGGCGGCAAAGAGGTCGCCGCTATTCGGCACCTTTTTGAAGTTGGAATAGAAAGCCCTCTTTACATCGTCGCGGCTCCAGATCACATGGTCGTCCCCAGCGGCTTGGGTGAACAGGGCGTAATAGTTCTTCTCGGCCTTGCCCTTGGGGGCCGGCATGTCAGCGAATACGAGTCTCCCGTCCTCGAATCTGAGCCTTCCCTCGTTATACCATCTCACCAGATAGGCGGCTGGAAGTGACTTGCTGAAACTCGGGGTCGCGAACGTCTTCTCGTAGGTTAGGATATATGTGGCGGCCACGAGGTTTCCCTCCAGGGGAATGTCCTTGGTCCGCTCATCTATCTTCCTTGTCCCGAAAAGAGACTTATTATAGCCGCCAAATAACATTACATCAAGTCTTTGGACTTAAGCCACTCCACGCTCTTGGCGACTCCGCCGAGGCGGTCAAGACCCATGCTGGGCTCATCCTGCTCGATGCAAAGCCACTTGACACCTGTTTCCATAGCGGTGAGGATGATCTTCTCCATGTCCATCTGGCCGGAACCCATAGGCCTGTACTCGAACCATCCGCCCTCGTCTTTCATCGAGTTGTCGGTGTTGACGCCGATAAGGGCATAAGGGGCCGAGCTCAACTTGCCCTCCAGTTTGTAATCCTTGGCGTGGATGATAGGAGTGCCGCCGTTGCCATATTTCTTAAGAGTCTCGCACACGTCGAATCCGGCATAGTCGCACCAGCAGCAGTCCAGTTCATTCTGGAGATTCTCGCGGGAGTTCCCGGCGAAGATCTCGTCGTAGCCCACCTTCCCGTCGGGGAGTTTCACGAACTCGAAGTCGTGGTTGTGATAGAGAAGCTGGAATCCGGCCTCGCGGACCTTGGCTCCGACCTCTCCGATCTTGGCGACGGTAGCCTTGAACTGCTCAGGATCCACTCCGGGGCGGCTGGCCTCGTCCATGTACGGGAACACGATGTACTGGACGCCGAGGATGGTGTTCTCCTCGATGACCTTGTCAATGTCGTTAATCATCTGGTCGAAAGGCACATGGTTGGAGAAGGGGACCAGCCCCAGCTCAGTGCACCAGCGCTTGACTTGGACCACGGAATTGCCGTAGTACTCTCCGTAGAACTCGACTCCCACGATGCCCATCTCGCTGATCCTCTTGAGGGTGCCGTAAAAGTCGGCCTCAAGGTCGGTGCGGACGCTGTAGAGCTGGACTCCGACAGGGAGTTTCTTGGGGAAGACAGTCTTTGTCTCTTTCTTGCCGCAGCATCCGGCAAGGAGAAGGACGGCCGCCGCCGCGGCCAAAATCTTCATCGCAGTATTCTTCATCTTGGTCAGTTTTTAATGTTTATGCTAATATAACTATTTTTCCTGGTCTTTTATCTTCCTTCCCGGATCGCAGGTCAATCCGATCCCGAGTTTGCTGAAGGTCTTCCGGTCCACCTCGCTGAGCATCACTGTCGAATGTACCTGGGCTCCGGCCAGGTTGGGGAGCTGGTCGATCGCCATCTTGCAGTTCTCGTCGATGAGGCTCATCATCGAGATCGCTACCAGAACCTCGTCGGTGTGGAGCCTGGGATTCTTGCCGTGGAGATAGGTGACTTTAGTCTTCTGGATGGGCTCGATCATGGTCTGGGGAATCAGCTTGACGTTATGGGCGATGCCGGCCAGATGTTTAAGCGCGTTGAGCAGCAGGGCCGCACTGGGACCCAGCAGGGAGCTGGTCGCTCCGGTGAGGATTGTCCCGTCGCTGAGCTCCATGGCGGCGGTGGCGACACCGGCCTCCTCCAGCCTCTCTTTGGCGGCGACTGTCGATTTGCGGTAGGCCGTCGTGATCTTGGCTTTTTTCATCAGGAGGGCCAGTTTATTGACCTCATCCTCGGTCGCTTTCCCGTCGGCGAAATCGCAGAGAGCCTTGTAGTAGCGCCGGATTATCTCCTGGAGCGAGGCCTCCCGGCAGACCTCATCGTCGCTGATGCAGAAGCCTACCATGTTGACACCCATGTCGGTGGGGGACTTGTAGGGCGAGTAGCCGTAGATGTCGTCGAAAAGGGCGTTCATCACCGGGAATATCTCCACGTCGCGGTTGTAGTTGACCGCGGTCTTCCCGTACGCCTCGAGGTGGAAGGGATCGATCATGTTGACATCCTCGAGGTCGGCCGTGGCCGCCTCGTAAGCCAGGTTCACGGGATGGTTCAGGGGAAGGTTCCAGATGGGGAAGGTCTCGAATTTGGCGTAACCGGCCTTGATGCCCCTGCGGTTCTCCTGGTAGAGCTGGCTCAGGCAGACAGCCATCTTCCCGCTGCCGGGGCCGGGGGCGGTCACGACGACAAGCGGCTTAGTGGTCTCGACATAGTCGTTACGTCCGAACCCTTCCTCAGAGTCGATCAGGGCGACGTTGTGGGGGTAGCCTTCGATGGTGTGGTGGTAATACACCCTGATCCCCATGTTCTCGAGGCGCTTGCGGTAGGCCTCGGCGCTGGACTGGCCGTTGAAGTGGGTGATGACCACGCTGTTGACGCTCAGACCTCTTTCCATGAACTCCTCCCTGAGGCGAAGGACATCCATGTCGTAGGTGATGCCGAGGTCGCTGCGGACCTTGTTTTTCTCGATGTCGACAGCGCTGATCACGATAATGATTTCGGCGTCGTCTTTCATCTGCATGAGCATCTTCAACTTACTGTCCGGCTCAAAACCGGGGAGGACCCGGCTGGCGTGATAGTCGTCGAATAGCTTGCCTCCGAATTCCATGTAGAGCTTGTCGCCAAAGGCGGCGATGCGTTCCCTGATGTGTTCTGATTGGATTTTGAGGTATTTCCCGTTGTCGAACCCGTATCTCATAAGATGTGTTGAATTGAATACGGGTTACAAAATTAAAAAATAATTCCGATATTTATAAGAATAATTTTTGCGAATGCCTCATTTGATATCTCTTGACATGTACCAGACCGCTGGAGTGGGGGTCGCGGCCCTGCTTCTGGGCATGTTGTTCACCCGTAAGATCCCATTCCTCAAAAGGTTCTGTATCCCGGCCCCTGTTTCCGGAGGGATCGTGATCTCGCTTCTGACCCTTGCCCTGTATTCATTCGGCAGGGTGGAGATGGATTTCGACGGCACAATCAAGGACATCTGCATGACCTTGTTCTTCACTTCCGTCGGTTTCCAGTCCAACATGAAGGCGTTGAAATCCGGCGGAAAGCCCCTGGTGGTCATGGTGCTGCTGGTGGCGGTGCTGATAATCTCGCAGAACCTCATCGCTGTCGGCGCCGCCGGAGCCATGGGACTCGATCCGCTGCTGGGCATGGCGGCGGGATCAATCCCGATGAGCGGAGGGCATGGGACGGCGGGTGGTTTTTCTCCTGTCCTTGAGGGCTTGGGACTTTCGGGAGCGTCATCCATCACGATGGCTTGCGCCACGTTCGGGCTGGTAGCCGGCTCGATGATCGGCGGCCCTCTCGCTGAAGCCCTGATAAGGAGGCGGCACCTGGCCGAGGAATCGGGGACGAGAGACATCATGGAGGGGATCGAAGGCAGCGAGGCTTCGCCTGAGTCGAAGGTGGAGCGCCCCCAGTCTGGTGAACGGTCTTTCCGGGACTATTCCAAGGCGGTTTACATGCTAGTCATCGCCATGGCCCTGGGCATGTGCCTCAGTAAACTCCTGGCTTTGACAGGGATAACCTTTCCGACATATTTCGGGGCATTGATAGCCGCATGCGTGATCAGGAACACCGTCGAGGGATTTACCGACGGGGAGAAAATACTCTCTCTGGATAAAATAGTCTCCCTCGGGGACATCTGCCTTTCACTATTCCTCGGAATAGCCATGGCCTCGTTGAAACTCTGGGAACTCGCCGGCCTGGCCTTGCCCCTGTGCGTCATCCTGCTCGCCCAGGTGGCTTTCATGGCCCTATTCGCCTCGGTGGTGGCCTTCAGGGCTCTCGGTAAAGACTACGATGCGGCGGTCCTGGTCAGCGGCCTGTGCGGCTTTGGACTTGGAGCTACCCCGAACGCCATGGCCAACATGTCCGCCGTCTGCTTCAAATACCGCTATGCGGTCAATCCGTTCATAATCGTCCCTATCATCGGAGCCATGTTCGTGGACATAATAAACACCTTTGCGGTGACTTTTTTCCTGAATATCTTATAAAAAAGAAGTATTATTCTTATTATCGCGTATAGAACGAACCAACAAATATTGTTTTTATGAAAAAGATCCTGTTACTGATCCTGCCGGTCACCATTCTTTGTGGCGGAGGATTCGCGAATGCTCAGGTTTCCCAGTCGCCTGAACTGGCCAACAAAATCAAAGCTGAGGGCCTGAACAACTCGAAGATCGCTGAGATATCCAGTTTCATGACTGACTATCTTGGCTCCAGGCTTACTGCCTCCAGACAGAAAAGACGGGCGGAAACTCTTGTGGTTGAGAAACTTGGCGAATTTGGCCTGTCCAATCCGAGGGTGGAATTCGCCGCCGAGTTCCCCAGGGGCAGCTGGGATGTCGTCAAGACTTACGCGGCGATGACCTCCCCGTACTACTGCGCTTTCGCCGTTAACCCCAAAGCATGGACGGGAAGCACGGATGGTCTCGTGAAAGGGGAGTGCGTGGTGTTCGACGTCCAGTCCAAGGAAGATATCGAGAAATATAAGGGCAAGATCGCCGGTAAGATACTGCTCCGGGCTCCCATCCAGAACTATACAATGAATTTCCAGCCCCTTGCTCGCCGTTACACCGAGGAGGAACTTCAGAACCTGTCCCGTGACCGTAAGTTCGCGAGCGGAACCTCACCGATGGGACCTCCCCAGGGCGGCGGCCCCCGCCGTCAGGCCTTTGACAGGACGGCTTATATGGAGCTTCAGCGACTGACCAATGAGTTGCTCGCCAGCGAGAAACCTCTCTGCATCGTGACAGGCAGGGGCACTTTCAACGTTCCCAGCGGCACCGGAGCTTCTTATAAGGTCGGCGACCCCGAGCCGACTCCCGAGATTGTGATGCCCATCGAGGATCATGGCAGGATGGTAAGGCTCATACAGAGCGGTCAGAAAGTGGAGATGGAACTCGAACTGATCAACAAGTTCGCTGATGACCAGGAAGTGCATAATGTACTGGCTGAGATTCCCGGCACCGATCCTAAAATGAAGGATGAGATCGTGCTGATCGGCGCGCATCTTGATTCCTGGCACGGAGGCACCGGAGCTGCGGACAACGCTTCCGGCTGCATCGTGATGATCGAGGCGATGAGGATCCTCCAGCAGCTGGGAATCAAGCCTAAGCGGACTATCCGCCTGGCTCTCTGGGGCGGAGAAGAGCAGGGGCTCTTCGGCTCGAGAGGTTATCTTCAAAAATACATCTACAAGGACAACAAGAAGCTGCCCGGCTACGACAAGTTCGCCCTTTATCTGAATATGGATAACGGCTCCGGACGCTTCAGAGGCATATATCTCGAGAACAACGACGCGGCTTTCCCGTTTTTCGAGGCTTGGATGAAATACATCGAGCCCCTCGGCTTCAATTATCTTTCCCCGAGAAACACCGGCTCGACAGACCATGTCTCATTCCTCCGCGCTGGGCTTCCCGCCTACCAGTTTATCCAGGATGAGCTTGAGTACGGCCGCACCTACCACACGGTGATGGACACTTACGAGCGTCTCGCCCAGGGGGACCTGACCCTTGACGCCACCATAGTGGCCTGGCTGGCCATATGCGCCGCAGACGATCCCGGGAGGATTCCCTACACTCCTATTCCCGAGCCCAGGCCCAGGCAATTTTGACAGTTAGTATTATTTTATGAGATATAGCGTCTTTCTTACCGCATTCGCCCTTTTGGCGACATCTTGTGGAGGAAGTCTCCTCACCGGGGACTTCTCAGTCAGCCCCCTTCCGAAGGAGATCGTCCTAAAGGACGGCGATCCTTTTGTGTTCGGCAAACGGATCGTGATCAAGTCTCCTGATGATCTCGGAACCGTCGCAGGTTTGCTGGCGGCTGACCTTGAGGAAGCTTTTGGCACGAGGCCGGAAGTCAGGGAAAACAAGGGCGACATCATCCTTGGGCTGGATCCCGCGCTGCCGGCGGAAGGCTACAGGATTGAATGCGGGAAAGACGCGTTGAAGATAACCGGAGGAAGTCCGGCCGGAGTCCTCTATGGAGCCAAGACTGTGTATAAGGCGCTTCCTTCTCGGTGCGAGGGAAGAGCGGCTTTGCCAGCGGCCGTAGTCCAGGACTCCCCGGAATATCCCTACAGAGGCTTCATGGTGGATGTCGCGAGACATTTCTTCAGCGTGGATTACCTCAAGGAACTTATTGACATAATGTCACTTCACGGCATCAATGTCTTCCATTGGCATCTCACCGATGATCAGGGTTGGAGGGTGCCCGTTCCCGGGTATCCGAAGCTTACCGAGGTCGGCTCTTTCCGTCCCGGAACCATTGTCGCTCCCGGGAGTGATGAATATGACACTATTCCGGTTGAGGGTTTTTATACCGAGGATGAGATGAAGGAGATCGTGAGGTACGCAGCTGATAGGCAGATCACCGTGATTCCCGAGATCGACCTGCCTGGTCACATGCTCGCCGCCCTGGCCTCTTATCCGGAGCTCGGCTGTACCGGAGGCCCGTATGAGGTGCCCCAAAGATTCGGAGTCTTTGAGGATGTCCTCTGCCCTGGGAAGGATGCCACCATCGAGTTCGCCAAGGCAGTCCTTGAGGAGATCATGGACATTTTCCCGTCAGAATATATCCACCTCGGAGGTGATGAGTGTCCAAAAAGCAGATGGGAAAAATGTCCTGACTGCCAGGCCCGCATCAAATCATTGGGGCTCAAGGATATTCCCGGCAAGAGCAAGGAGGAGCGGCTTCAGACCTGGTTCATGGACCAGATGCGCTCAACGCTGAAGGCCCGTGGAAGAAAGATGATGGGCTGGGACGAGGTTCTGGAGGGAACACCGGACAAGGACATCGTCGTCTGCGCGTGGACATCTCCCTCCGCGGTCTCCCGCTCGGCAACGGAGGGTCATACCACCATCGTATGCCCGATCCAGCACTATTATTTCAGCAATCCGAGGTTCAATAAGCTTCAGGGCAGGGAAAGCATTTCTCGGGTATATGATTTCAAGATCGTTCCGGACGGGCTCACACCTGAGCAGGCCGGGAACATTATAGGATCCCAAGCTTGCATCTGGACGGAATGGGTGGCGGATTCGACCAAGATGGAATGGGAGATGCTGCCCCGCCTGGCCGCGATCGCCGAGTCCCAGTGGGGCTGCCCCAAGGATCTGGGCGCTTTCCTTCCGAGGCTCCGTAAGATGACGGAGCTTTACGACCGCCGCGGCTGGAACTGGAAGGAGGATATCGCCCAGGCGTGGGAGGAAGTTGTTGAATAATAGTTATTTATGAAAAATTGATATGATACCTAAATTGATTCATCTATGCTGGCTCAGCGGGGATCCTTATCCTGAGAAGATCCGGTACTGCATTGATTCATGGAAAAAACACCTTCCGGATTACGAGATTATGCTTTGGGACACAAAGCGTTTCGACGTTAATTCCACGCCATGGACCAAGCAGGCCTTCGAGGCGAAGAAATACGCTTTCGCGGCTGATTATATCCGCTTGTACGCGCTTTATAATTATGGCGGGATCTATTTTGACAGTGACGTTGAGGTGATAAAGTCTTTCGACGAGTTCCTCCATCTTCCATATTTCGCCGGGTTGGAGGGGAAGCCCTGCGGAGTGGAGCTGGCTGCTTTCGGTGCCGAGAAAGGTACTGGATGGATCAAATTCATGTTGGACTATTACGAAGGACGGAACTTCATTAAGGAAGATGGCGAGATGGATATGATTTCCATGCCTGAGCTCATGGGAAAGATCCTTCAAAGAGAGTATTACTGGACCCAGATCGATTCTCTGGACGAATTCGATCCTGATCCCAAGAGATTATGCCTGCTTCCGGTCGATTGGTTCTGCGCCCATCCTCTCGAAGTTTATTCTTATTATAAACATCAGTACTATATTACCAAAAACACCCATTCCATCCACCATTTCTCCAATTCCTGGATGCCATCGGAGTATGTCGGCGGCCCTTTGCACAAGCTTTATTACAAGATTACAGGCAAGGATTGGAAATTTGACAACAAACGTTTCAGGCTGTACGCCGATAGGAAAAATAAAAAATAGTTAACCCCATGATTCCTAAGATATTCCATTTATGCTGGCTTAGCGGCGATCCTTATCCCAAGAAGATCAAGTATTGCATCAGATCCTGGAAGAGGCATAATCCCGATTATGAGGTCATGCTTTGGGACACCAAGCGTTTCGATGTTAATTCCACGTCTTGGACAAAACAGGCTTTCGAGGCGAAAAAGTATGCCTTTGCCGCTGATTACATACGTCTTTACGCTGTCTATAATTATGGGGGCATATACCTCGACAGTGATGTGGAGGTCATAAAGTCTTTCGATGATGTTTTGGACTTGCCCTATTTCGTAGGAAACGAGACCGACGATACGAGCATTGAGCTTGCGGCTTTCGGTGCGGAGAAGGGATCTCCATGGGTCAAAGCGGCTCTGGACTGGTATGATGGGCGTGATTTCATTAAGGAAGACGGCTCAATGGAACTGGAAGTCCAGCCTTTGATTATGAACCGTGTTCTTGGGTCCAAGTACGCATTGACACCTATTAAGGGAAAAGAGGAGGTGACGCAAGAAGAGGATAAGTTGTTCATATTCCCTAATGAATGGTTCAACGCCCATCCGTTCGATGGGAACGGGGGCTGTGTGTACAAGGTCACTAACCTTACCCATTGTATCCATCATTATGCCGGCCAGTGGAGGCCGATGGATTATGGTGGAGGGCCGCTCCATAAACTGTATTATAAGATTTTCTTTACAAACTGGAGACTATCGGATCGTTATGTGAAGTTGTACAGGAAGTAGCCTGGAAGTTGTTTTTGTGGTTTTTTATGGATAAATTTGTATATCTATGGAAGAATCACGATCCACATTGAAAGAGTTCTGGAAATCTCTTCGTGAAAAGCTTAAAGAATCACTTGTCTCAGTGATGCCGGTGAGTTTGCTGGTACTAATCCTGGCGTTGACTCCATGGGTGGACATAAGCGGCTCAGAATTACTCACTTTCGCCATAGGAGCCCTACTCTTGGTCCTCGGAATAGGTCTCTTCAACCTTGGGGCGGACACTGCCATGACCCCTATGGGGCAGTATATCGGCCAGGGGCTTACCGCCTCCAAACGGCTCGGAATCCTGCTCTCGGTGGGTTTTGTCATGGGAGTGCTGATCACGGTCGCGGAGCCAGATCTGTCCGTACTGGCTGACCAGGTGAAAACCGTGATGAACGGCACTATGCTTATCATGACAGTCGGTCTTGGGGTTGGCCTGCTCCTATTCCTCGGCATCTTGAAGATTCTTTTCCACATCGACCTTTCCGGGCTTCTGATGTACCTGTACATGGCCCTGTTCTGTGTCGCGGCGCTTCTCATTGACAGTGGAAAAGGATCCCTGCTGGCCTTGTCCTTCGACTCCGGAGGCGTGACCACCGGACCGATCACGGTGCCGTTCATAATGGCGCTGGGCGTGGGTATCGCCTTGACTGTCGGAGGCAGGGGAGCAAGTGAGAACAGTTTCGGTCTCATCGCCCTCTGTTCCGTGGGCCCGATTCTGGCGGTTCTTTTCCTGTCGCTGTTCGCCAAGGGAGACTTGTCTTATTCCGTCCCTGAATACTCTTTCGAGTCATTCTTCTCATCTCAGGCTCTGAGTGTGTTCGGGGCGAAATCGGGTGACGTGGGCAAGTCGCTTCTCTTACTGGTGGTGTTTTTCTTCATCATCCAGTTCGTGGCCCTCAAACTCCCGAAAGTCAAGATATTCCAGATCCTTTTCGGCATCCTGTACACCTTTGTCGGCCTGGTGCTGTTCCTCGCCGCTGTGGACATGTCATTCATGCCCCTGGGCTACAAGATCGGAGTCCAGATGTCCGCTCATAACCCGTTGATCCTCATTTTGTTCGCCTTTATTATCGGAAATGTTGTGGTCATGGCCGAGCCGGCGGTCCACGTGCTGAACTCGCAGGTCCAGGAGATCACGAACGGCGAGGTGACCAAGACCCAGATGATGCTGGCTCTCTCGCTTGGTGTCGGAGTCTCGATCGGCCTCTCGGTACTGAGGGTCCATCTTGGATTCTCGCTTCTGTACTACCTGATTCCCGGCTATCTTATCTCGCTGGGACTGTCCTTCTTCGTCCCGAAGCTTTATACCGCCATCGCCTTTGATTCCGGCGGTGTGGCCAGCGGTCCGCTAACCTCGAGTTTCATCCTTCCGCTCGTGATCGGCGCCTGTGTCACTATGCAAGGTGAGAGCGCGGTGCTGGATTTCGCCTTCGGAGTCGTGGCCATGGTCGCCATGACCCCTCTCATCACTATCCAGAGCCTTGGCTTCAAGTCCGTCATGGCGGTGAGGCGCCGCAGTGAGCTGGCCCTCCGTAGGATTATGGAAGCCGGTGATGATCAAATCATTTACTTTGAATAATATGGCCGAGACAAGAAACATAGCGCCCGTGAAACTGGAACTGCTGCTGGCGGTTGTGCATGACGAGAAAGCGGCCTATTACATCCGCCTTCTACAGTCATTCCAGTCGAATCTGCAGTTCAGCACGGCGGCGAAGGGAATTACTCATCTGGTTCTCTCGTACCTTGGAATGACAGAGTCTCCCAAGACCCTGCTGGTCGGTGTCGTCAGGGCTGATGAGGCACCGAAGATCATCGAGGAGCTTGAGAATACCTTCCACAAGGGAAAAAAGTACAAAGGCATCGCGTTCACTATCGGAATGACCAGCGTGATCGGTGCTTTGGTTTATGGTTTTTTAGCAAATGACAAACGAACTGTCAAGGAGGCAAGATAATATGGCAGAGAAAGTTAAATTGGAACTCGTGGTGTGTGTCATCAACGCTGGTTTCTCTCAGAATGTGGTCGAGGTGGCGAGGGCGGCTGGAGCCCGGGGCGGCACCATCATCCGCGGCCGCGGCACCGCCAATCCTGAGGCTGAGGAATTTTTCGGACTGAGCATCCAGCCTGACAAGGAGCTGCTGCTGATTCTTGTGCCAGCGGAGATCAAAGACACTGTCTTGAAGGCGATATATAAAGACGCCGGCCTGGGCAAGGAGGCCAACGGTATTGCGTTCTCGCTCCCGGTCAGCAATTCCACCACGATCAAATTGACGGACTGACCCGCCTTTATGAAATCACTGAAAGAACTTTACAAGATTGGCCGCGGACCTTCAGCATCCCATACGATGGGTCCATATAATGCGGCCAAGACATTCGCCGCCCGTCATCCGGAGGCTGCGAGATTTGAGGTTACCCTATACGGCTCCTTGGCCGCCACAGGAAAAGGCCATATGACCGATGTCGCTATCACTGAGGCGCTTAAGCCTGTCGCGCCGGTCGAGATCCTATGGCATCCGGAGATTGTTCCTGAGTATCATACCAACGGGATGCTCTACCGCTCATTTTCCTCGGACGGGAGCGTGACCGAAGAGTGGATGGTGTACAGTGTCGGTGGCGGTTCCCTGTCGGAAGGGCCTGGAAAGGACATCACGGAGTCTGGCGAGGTCTATGACATGAACACCCTGACGGAAATTACCGAGTGGTGCGACTCTTCCGGCCGCAGTTTCTGGGAGTATGTGGACATCTGTGAGGGTCCCGGAATATGGGATTATCTCCATGAGGTATGGATGGCCATGAGGGCCTCAGTCGAGAAGGGCCTGACGACAGAGGGGCGGCTTCCCGGACCATTGAATCTCGCCAGGAAGGCCGCCACTTACTACATAAAGGCCATGGGATACCAGCCTAACTTGCGCTCCAGGGGACTGGTCTTCGCCTATGCTCTCGCCGTCAGCGAGGAGAACGCGTCGGGCGGCACAATAGTCGCCGCACCGACCTGCGGCTCCAGCGGAGTGCTTCCCGGAGTCCTTTACCATCTTGCCAACGGTCACTCTTTCAGCGAGATGCAGATCCTTCACGCACTTGCTACCGCCGGCCTTGTCGGGAATATCGTCAAGCGGAACGCCTCGATCTCAGGAGCCGAGGTGGGTTGCCAGGGAGAGGTCGGTGTGGCCTGCGCCATGGCATCGGCCGCGGGGTGCCAGCTTTTCGGAGGGAGTCCCTTCCAGATTGAATATGCCGCGGAGATGGGCCTTGAGCACCATCTGGGAATGACTTGTGATCCCATTTGCGGGCTTGTGCAGATTCCCTGTATCGAACGCAATGCCTTTGCCGCCACGCGCGCTTTGGACTCTGAGATATATGCGACCTTCTCAGACGGCCGCCACCGGATCTCCTTCGACCATGTGGTCGAAGTCATGAAACAGACAGGGAAAGACCTTCCGTCACTTTACAAGGAGACCTCTGCCGGAGGCCTGGCGTTGAGTTATAGGGCTTGATTTGAACCTGAACCTGCCGGGGTGTGGAGCTCATCGGCGACCCCTCGGTTGATCCCAGAGAATCCGGCCGCCGACTGTGGCCGGTAAGCGTCACCGGTTACGGGTGACGTGCGTGGAATCCTGGAAAGGTCTGGAAGGATGAACCCAGGAATCGCTTTCAACAGCGGCGGATCGGGGATGAAGCCCGCTAACGGATCTTCCGGATCCACAAATCCAGGGTTCTCGTCTGTCTTGACATTGTCGCTCATCCGGGATATGAAATTGGCTTCCCCCTCGATCTCATCATTGAAGATGTGGTCGCTCCAGACCACTTTCTCGAAAGCCCACTTGACTTTATAGAACACGTTACGAATGAGTACATTACGCTGTGGCTCAGCCGGGTCGCCCTCGTAGTAGGAGGCGAATTCGGGGTAGTGGGCCCTGAAAGCGGGACCATCCACCAGCGCTACCGAATCCCGGTGGGCGACCAGACGGTCGGCGCCCCAGGTTTTCAGTCTACCGTCCGTCTTGACTGCGGCGCAAGGAAGATCCATGAATATGTTGTCGTGGTAGCGGATATCGCTCCCGCCTCCAATCTGTACAGGAGGGGATGTTATATTCCGGAATATATTCCCGTAAACTTCGACCGCTCCTGAACCGTCATCGTGGTAGAGAGCCCTGACGTTGAAGGGCACTTCGATGTCGTGGAAGTAATTGCCCCTGATCACGCTGCCTCTCTGCGAGGGATTGCGACCATGGTAGAGGGCGCCGTTGTCCTCGATGTCCAGGCATACGTGGTGAACATTGCAATACTCTACGGTCTGGTCGTTGCCGAGCATCAGGATGGCCATAGTGGCGGAATTGTAGAACTCGCAGCCGGAGATCCTGTTGCCCAGGCCGCTCATCACCACTCCAACGCGGTACTGCATCTCGATGCGGTTGAAATTATGGATGCGGCAGTATTCCACATAATTGTCTCCCCGGACTATGTTTTTCCTGTCTCCTCCGGCCAACTCGACGGCTCCGGCTCCGAGGTCGTAGAGGTCGCAGCGCGACAGACCGCAGGAACGGCTCCTGCCGTCTATGGTGGCCGCCACATGACCCATCCCGTGGATGACGCAATCCTCAACGCAGGTTCTCGCACAGCCTGCTATGGCGACAGCGTCGCCTCTGGAGCAGGTCAGCTCCAGGCCGGAGATAATCACATTGGAGCAGCCTTCCAGGCGGATTAGAGGCTCGGTCAATATGCTTATTTCCAGTATTTTAGTCCCTTCGGGCAGTCGCAGCCAGGCCTTTTTCCCGGCAGCGTCGAGGGAGTACTCTCCCGGAAGGGTCACCTCATCGGGGATATTCAGGATCTTCCATCGCTGGAACCTCTCGCCAGGGTTGTGGCCGAAACCGTAATTGGTGAGGCTTCCCGCCTCAATTGTCTTGTCCTCGCCGATACGCTTTATCGGGGTCAATTCGCTTGTCCATCCGAACCGGAAACATCCCCAAAGCCAGCCCAGTTCTGGATGTTTCCATTCCAGCGGACGGTCTTCCCGGAATGCGATGACTCCAAAACCGTCTCCTTCCTGAGGACGGATATAACCTCTTCCCGGAGTCACGACGGAATCCAGGGGCAGGGGAGCCTCGTCCGGCCATTCGGCGAGGCGCATCGGCACACCGTCAGCATAAAGTTCGGACCAGGACGGCCCTGTCAGATGGGGATCACCTTTCGGGCAAATCGCTCCGATCTGGTAGCGTCTCAGATTAGTCCTGAACACGCCTTTACCCAGACTTTTATCCTTCCTGAGACGCCATTGTGGGATACGCTTGCCTCCGCTCAGGCGGGCTCCGTCACCTTTAATCACCAAGCCAGATTTTCCCTCGACTACAAGTGATTGCCGCAGACGGTATAATCCTTTGTGCAGAAGAATGGTGTCACCGGGGCTCGCTTCGCTGATGGCGCGCTTCAAAGAACTGACGCTCTTGACATTGATCACACGGGCATGCGACTCATGGCTTGCCAGCATGAAAGCGGAAAGCATTACCGGGACAAATATGAGAGCCCTGATCTTTAGCATCAACTAATCCGGGTCAGACTTTAGAGCTTAGCTTCAAGATGATATCATCCAGCATCCTGAAGAGATCCAGGGCGTTTTCCGGGGTAACGCTGTCGCAGATGACAGCGTCACCTACTGTCCTGGGAACATCGGCGAGTTTCTTCTGAAGACTCTTTCCCTTTTTGGTCAGGGAAACGATCATCTGCCGGGCATCCTTTTCTCCTTTCCTGCGAGTAAGGAGTCCTCCCTTTTCCATTCGCTGAAGCAGGGGAGTGACGGTGTTTGTCTCCAGATAAAGGCGTTTGGCGATGTCATTAACCGGCTGCTCGTCCTTCTCCCACAGGACCAGCAGCACAAGGTACTGCGGGTAGGTCAACCCGTGCTCCGAGAGCATCGGGTGGTAGGCCTGTGAGAGAAGACGGGAAGCGGTGTAGAGCCTGAAACAGAGCTGGTTGTCCAGCTTGAACTCATCAGTGATCATATCATCTCCTGGATGTCCTTCTCTACGCTCTTGCTGAGACCTTTGAGAAGTTTCCTGGTGGCCTTTGCCTTCAGTCCGCTATACTCCTCGGTGGGAGCCTGGGACTTTAGGTACTCGAATATCGGCTCGGCTTTGGGGCCGTTGACATCGGTCTTAGCCATCATGGGGAAGGTGACGCCATGGTTCAGGCGGCAGAATTCGGCTATCTCGACGTTGGAGCCAGGCTCCTGGCCGGCAAACTGGTCGCAGGGGAAGCCGACGATCACGAAACCTTG
>CACZHP010000014.1 GCA_902780935.1 uncultured Bacteroidia bacterium
CATGGGAATCTGATAATCCCGAAATTGCTACTGTTGACGGCAGCGGCAAAGTGAATGCGATCAAGGAAGGTGTGGCTAACATAACCGCCAAAGCCGGGGAAAAGACAGCAACTTGCGTTGTGACGATCAGAGAACGCCCTGAAGTCAGGATCAAGGCGATTCTTATGGAGCTATACAATGCCTTGGATGGGCCAAATTGGGCCAGACAGCAAAACTGGGGAACTGATGTCCAAATAAGCGAGTGGGCAGGAGTCCAGATTGTAAATAATTATGGCAATATAGTGAAGTTTAGACTGAGCTTTTCCGGTGTCGGCTTGAAAGGGGAGATTCCGGAGTGTATAGGAGATCTTGTTGAATTGACAGATCTCAGTATTGATGATGAACCTGGATTAACGGGATCGTTGCCTGACTCTTTCAGCAAACTGATTAATCTTAAGTACCTATGGCTTCATAACACTTCCATGACCTCATTGCCAGACGTTTTCGCGCCGCTGACTAGTCTTAAGTATGTTTATATAGGATTTAATGAAAAGATGACTGGGCCCTTGCCGGAAAGTCTTGGATGTTCAGAAAACATTGAGACATTTTCAATCCAACATAATAAGTTCACAGGGGAGCTTCCTGCTTCATGGGGAAGACTTTTGAAGCTGAAAGGCTCTGACATGCTGCGTAATAACTGTCTGTCAGGCAAGATTCCAGACTCTTTTCTGCAGTCTGAGGGTGAGGAACTCGCATATGACTTGATGAGTTTCCTGGTGCAGAGTGATGGTTTCGGATTCGATATAGCGGACCTTGACATCCCGGGTTATTGGCCAAGGGGGCCGATTACGGATTTTGATGGGAAAACGTTCTATTTCAAGGATGTAGTCAAAGAAAACAAATACACGGTATATCTTTCCTGGGCTCCATGGTGTCCGTTCTCGGCTGTTCTTCTACCAATGTTATTGGATTACTATAATCAATACAAGCAAGATGGACTTGAGATAATAGCCACAGTGCAATGGCCTGAGGGTAATAATTGGGGAGAAAGTGAGCGCGCGAATGAAAGTCGTGTCATAAAAGAGAAAGGATATGACGTCTGGTATAATTTCTTCTTTGGCCCTTATGGTCCCAACTCGGATAATTATTTATTTAGAGGCCGAGTCGTCCCGGAAGCTGAAGTATATGACCAGAACGGTAATGTGCTGTTCAGCACGATGCATAATATTCTAGACCCCATCCGTGACCGGTTTGGTACTTACGAGGGCGACAAGAACGCTTTTGAGGAGTTGATTCCGTTCCTTGAGACCTTATTGGGCCCGGCCGAAGCCCCTGATGAGTACTCTTCAACTGACTATTCAATGGACGGTAAGGTCTTGACCTTGAAGAAAGCCACTGTCGGCAAAGGCATTGATATAATCTTCATGGGTGACGCCTATACCGATAGGGACATGAGCTCTGGAGGTCTTTACGAGACCGTGATGAAGCAGGCGATGGATGAGTTCTTCGCTATTGAGCCGTACAAGACCTTCCGGGATAGGTTTAACGTTTATGCGGTCAAGGTTGTATCGAAGAATGGCAGGATCGGCAGCGGGTACACCACGACTCTTGGCACTAATTTCGGGCAAGGAACGAAAGTGTTTGTTGACAATGACAAGGCTTTTGAGTATGCCAAGAAAGTTCCTGGCAATGCGGACAACAAGAATCTTCTGGTCTGCGTCATGGTCAACTCAAGGTCCCGTTCAGGTACCGCTTTCCTGTCCGAGAGTCTGCAATCCAGTGTCGCTGTGACTTCCACATTAGGTAACCAACCGGAACTGTTTGGTTCCACTCTCCGTCACGAGGCCGGAGGTCACGGTTTCGCCTTCCTAGAAGATGAGTATGTCAATTATCAGGTGGATGCCCCGCAATCAATGATTGATAAGTATAATTCGTTGTACAAGTCTTATGGCTGGTACTCCAATGTTGACTTCACCAATGATCCTTCAAAGGTTAGATGGAGCGCCTTCCTGTCCGATGAACGATACAAGGATGAGGTGGGCATATTCGAAGGAGGCGCGCAGTACGCCACGGGGGTTTACCGTCCTTCGAAGAATAGTATGATGAGGGAGAACATGGAGTATTACAACGCTCCTTCCCGCTGGGCAATCTACAAGAGAATCATGGAGTTGAGTGGTGAGACCGCTTCCTTTGAAAAGTTCCTGGAGTACGACGCAGTCAACCGTGGGAAACAACAGTCATCCGCACCTCGGACCCGTTCCGCCGTCGAGTGGGAACCAACCGCCCCGCCGGTAGTCGTCCCTTAGAGATGTGAGTCCCAGTATAAGAAAAACGAGATCACCGATTAGTAAAAACATATTTCGGGCACTTATGAAAAAGTTATTCAATCTCTTGTCAGTCTTTTCCGCAGTCATGCTAGCTGCGAGTTTTATGGTATCCTGCGGGCCACAGGAAGAACCTCCCGGACCTGCCACGATTCCTGTCTCCAGTGTTTCCATCAGCCAAAGTTCCGTTTCACTCGAGCCTGGTGGCACTGTTTCTTTGACTGCTACGGTCAACCCTTCGGATGCCACGGACAAAACCGTGATATGGTCCACCTCGAACCAGACTGTCGCCACTGTCAATAATGGCACGGTGACAGCGGTAGCCGAAGGTACGGCGACAATCACAGCGACAGCGGGAGGAAAGTCGGCCAGCTGTTCGGTGACAGTCAACAAGAAAGTCGTGGCCGTGACATCTATCGAACTGGATAATGCCGAGGTGGATATTGTGTCTGGAAGCACGATTACCCTCAAGGCTACCGTGAAGCCGACCGATGCCACGGATCAGAAAGTGACATGGGAATCTGATAATCCCGAAATTGCTACTGTTGACGGCAGCGGCAAAGTGAATGCGATCAAGGAAGGTGTGGCTCCAAAGCCGGGGGAAAGACAGTCGTGTGCCAGGTGACTGTAAAGCCTAATGAGGAGGACAGGATCAAAACAGCCCTGATGAAGATTTACGATGCGATGGACGGCCCAAATTGGAAGTTTCATGATGGCAAATGGGATATCTCCAAGGGCCTGGAATCGTGGCACGGTGTTATGCGATGGGACAGAGCGACCAACACGCTTGAACTGGCTTTCCAAGGAGAATTCGGTTTGAAGGGTGAGTTCCCCGACTGTTTTGAGGACTTGTCCTCCTGTGTCTCTTTCTTGCTTACTCGTGAGGAAGGAGTCACTGGCACATTGCCTCCTAGCTTTGGGAAGTTGAATCGTTTGACACAACTTACCATCTCTAATACTGCCATGACAGGTCTTCCTGACGTTTTTGGAGATATGCCGTTGAAGGAAGTTTCGATTGCTAATAATCTATCAATGACTGGTCCTCTTCCTGAGTCACTGGGAAAGAGTGACGGATTATTGGAAGAAAAGCAAACGCCGGCTGGAGATATTTACAGTAATTTGACTATTTCAAATAACGCCTTCACAGGAACCGTTCCTGACTCATGGGCCCGTCTCGGTCACGTATTGTACATCTATATGGAGCCGAATCTGTCTCGACAGATTCCTGAGTCCTTCCTTACAGCGGAAGAGTCAGGATTCCTTATCAATATGTATCTTTCTAATTCCAGATTCGACGGCCCACCCTTTTATGTGGGCAACTATGACATACCGGCGTATTGGCCCCAAAGGGGTCTTAACGATGTTGTGACAGGGAATCCTATTTCGTACAAAGACATTGTCAGCAAAAACAAAGTCACGGTAATTTTGTCGTGGGCAACATGGTGCAACTTTTCAAAAGCATTGTTGCCGTTGGTTATAAAGATGTACGACAAGTACCATAATGACGGTCTTGAAATCATAGCGCGCCAAGTCAATGATCCTGATTATGATCGCGAAAGTGTCAAGAAATATATAATTGAACATGGTTATGACAGGTGGTATAATGTCACCGATTTTGATTTAGGGCTTGCGGAGGAACTGAGTTTCAGCGACGGAGGGACGCCTTCTGCGAAGGTGGTTGACAATAACGGGAATATCATCTTCTGCGGGACGGCGAATGTGAGCGACCCTTCAAGAAACAGGTTCGGTCACGATGCTTACGGAAAACTTATCCCGATTTTGGAAGGGATATTCGGTCCGATTGAAGATGAGGAAGTGTACTCTTCCCAGGATTATTCCAGGGATGGTGAGGTTATCACTTTACAGAAATCCTCTGTCGGGAAGGGCATCAATCTGGTGTTTATGGGTGATGCCTACACTGATAAGGATATGGGTGAAGGTGGCCTCTATGAGACATTGATGAGACAGTCGATGGAGGAGTTCTTCGCTATTGAGCCGTACAAGACATTCCGAGACAGGTTCAATGTGTATGCCGTGAAGGTTGTATCCAGGAATGGCAAGAGTGGGAATGGATACTCGACAGCGTTAGAAGTGGAGAGTAGCGCATCTTCCATATCGTCCGGCGCTACTGACAAGTGCTACGAATATGCGCTTAAAGTGCCGGCAATAAAAGACAAAAAGAATCTGATTATAGGAGTTCTGGCGAATTCCGTTTACGTTGGTGGTGGTATCACTACGATGAACGAATCGTTCCAATCTGCGGTCGGAGTGCTCGCGTCCGGAGGCAATAATCCGGAGTTGTTCGGTCCTGTACTTCGCCACGAAGTAGGAGGTCACGCTTTCGCTTTCCTTGACGATGAGTATTCAAAGTATCAGGAAGAGCCGTCAGCTGAGATCATCGCCTACCGCAAGTCGATGCACGAGAAATACGGATGGTATGCCAATATAGACTTCACTAACGATCCGTCAACGGTCAAGTGGAGCGCTTTCTTGTCAGATGAGCGTTACAAGGGTGAGGTCGGTATCTTTGCGGGTGGTGCCAATTTCATGATGGGTGTTTACAGGCCTTCAGAAAACAGTATGATGAGAGATGACCTTGAGTATTACAACGCTCCTTCCCGCTGGGCAATCTACAAGAGAATCATGGAGTTGAGTGGCGAGACCGCCTCCTTTGAAGAGTTCCTGGAGTACGATGCCGTCAACCGGGGCAAGAATTAGCTCTCTTGTGTCGGATTACAATCCGAACTCAGAGCGGATGAGATCGACGGAGTCCAGTTTTTCCCAACCGAAGAACTGGACTTCTTCTTTGACTTCCTTCCCATTGCGCCAAAGTGTCACGGTCTCCGTGTATGGATCCCTGCCGAAATGGCCGTAGGCGGCCGTGGGCTCGTAGATAGGGTTCTTCAATCCGAACTTGCGGATAATTGCCGCCGGTCGGGGTTTTCTGACCGGCGGATCTCTTATTTGGCTGTAAATAAATCGGTTATGTACCAGGCGGCTGCTGGATTTTCGCAGGAAGTCACTTGTTTTGGTGGCTTGGATTTTGCGGCTTTTTATGGATTGGTTTAAACTATACTATGATATGATGAAAAACGTGTTTCTTTCCGCGGCATTGATGCTTCTGTCTATCAGCGCTTTCGGCCAGACCGCCAAGGAAAACCTGTTCTCCGGTCCGGAGGACTTTGACACTTACCCTCGTGAGGTCTATTGCGAGATAGAGTCTTATACCAAAAGGATTTTAACAAACAAAGTCGCCGTCAAGGTTGATTTCGGTCAAGAGGCTGACTTCAGGAACAAGGACAGCAGGCTCGTTGACGAGAATGGCGAGGACATTATTTTCAACTCCATCGTCGATGCCGCTAATTACATGGCAAAACGTGGCTGGATATTCAAGCAGGCTTATACTATCCAGGACATTGACTCGGGCGCTGTCACTACGCATTGGATCATGGCCAAGAAGGTAACCTGTTCCGAGCAGATATTGGAAGGTCTGCGTACTTTCCGAATGACGATTGAGGAATAGCTTGCCGCGAATAGGCTTCAGCGGCTTGTTGGCGGCCGGCCTTGTCTGCCTCGACAAAGGTCTCGTAGTCAAATGTCCAGTCCTCGCCTAAGCCAAGACGCATGATGTGCCTGTAGATCGCTTCCCGGCTTGGGGCGTTGAACACGGCTCCAGGAGCGTAATCCATTCTCATCATGCTGTTTTCAGTAGGACGGAATATTCCTTTAGTGTAATACCCTCCGCCTTCAAACACGCCTAGTCCTTCTTCGGAGTACCTTGGATCTTTAAGGAAACGGCTCCACCGTACCTGTTCAGGATCGCTTCTCCAGTCGAGATTGAGGAGCATGCCATATCCCCAGGCATTCTCATATCTTTCCTGGGCGTTAGGACATGTCGTGTCGTACAGCGAGTACTCGTCATCCAGAAAAGCGAACCCGTGGCCTCCCAACTCGTGGTTCACGACGGTGGGGCGAACACCTATCGATTCAAAGATAACACCCAGGCAGGAACCGTCTGAATTCCAGTCGCACCAGCTGCGTCCCACACTACTATCGGTGTTAAGGAACACACAGACCTTGTGTTCCTGGCCATCTGGATTAGGAACCAATCCGGCGTATTGGTCGCAGACATCGATGAGAACCGTGTTCTGGTTCCCGCCTTGGTCAGTGTCCCCGCCGGGTGCGGTGTCCTTGGTCAGTTTACGCTCTAATTCAGGACTTCCGAAAATACCGTGTTTGCTGATGACTTTCACGGCGTAAATGGAGAACCAGTCCCTGAAAGTCTTGTATGGCTCGTACACAAAGAACTGCTCCATCCATTGTCTCATGACGGACTCGTATTTTCCTCCGGGCTCCATGTCCTTGTCAAGGAAGCCGTCTCCGAGGAAAATAAGGACGATACCTTTCCCTTCAGTGGCTTCCTGGAGACAAACTACTTCCCCATCTTTGGAATAATCCGTCGAGGTATAGAGGAAGTCGAAGGGGGAGTGTCCTTCTTCGGTTATCCTGTAACAATAAATCCTCCATCCTTCCGCTTCCTGATAGAGAGGTGCTTTTCCCGCCGGAACATAAATGACGCAATCATCTTTTACCCAGGCGAACTCGTTATCACTCAAAGCCGGCGGTGTCTCGGCCAGGACATCAATCCTTGAGAGCGGGATGCCGCCTAGAGCGCCTTTTCCTATGCTCTTGACGCTACTGGGGATGACCAGGCGGGAAAGACTGGAGCAATTGATGAAAGCGCCATTTCCGATTATCTCAAGTCCATCAGGGAATGATATGGAGGTAAGATTCCTAAAACCGTTAAAGAAATTGTCAGGAATAGTCTTGAGGCTGGTAAAATGCTTTAATTCATCGAAAGAACTGACTCCGTAGAAGTCGCCCTGAAGTTCCTTCACGGCGGCGGCCTCTTTCTCAGAGAACTCTCCATCTTGGTTCGCATCCCATTGTTTTACGCATATTTCCTTGGCAACCTGGTCTTTAAAGACGATCAAGGGGGATCCCTTATCCTGCCGGACGGTCACTGTCTTTAACAGTCCGTTCTCGGAGTTGGCGAAGGTGACGCTTCCTGTACGGGCATCACAACTTCCGTAACTATCGTTGCAGGCGACAGTGAAGAAGAATGTGCTTTTGTCGGGTGATACACTGGTTTGACGGATCCATCCATCCGAAATCTTGATGGAAACGGCTACGTTCGTGGCTACCTTGACGCTGAAGCGGCCTCCATCACCGCTGATAGAATACTCTGCCTGGCCAATGGAGAGTTCTGGATCAGGAGAATTCTGGCATGATACAAAGCAAGTAAGCGCAATTATCGTGGTAATCGCCAGGATTGTTTTATTCATAAATCAGGTTGTGTGGATTGAATCTGTCTTAGAGTCCGAACTCGGTGCGGATGAGATCGACGGAGTCCAGTTTTTCCCAGCCGAAGAACTGGACTTCCTCTTTGACGGTCTTTCCGCCCCGGGTGAGCTCCAGGACTTCGGTGTAAGGCTTGCGGCCAAAATGGCCGTAGGCGGCAGTAGGCTCATAGATAGGATTTTTGAGCCCGAACTTGCTGATTATGGCCGCCGGTCGCAGGTCGAAGATATTCCCGATCTTGTCAGCGATCTCGGCGTCGGGGATTATTCCCGTGCCTTTCGTGTTGACATAGATGCTGACAGGCTGCGCCACACCGATGGCGTAGGCGATCTGGACCACCATCTCGTCGGCGACTCCAGCCGCGACCATATTCTTGGCTATATATCTCGCGGCGTATGCGGCGCTGCGGTCCACCTTGGACGGGTCCTTGCCTGAGAACGCTCCGCCACCGTGGGGAGCACGGCCTCCATAGGTGTCCACGATTATCTTCCTGCCTGTGAGGCCCGTGTCGCCTGCGGGGCCGCCGATGACGAACTTGCCGGTAGGATTGACATGGAGAATGAAATCGCCTTTGAACAGGGCCGCTGTCTCAGGTTTGAGCTTGGATATAACCCTGGGCAGCAGGATGTTCCGCACATCAGCCTCGATCTTTGAGCGCATAGCCTCATCTGAGTCGAATTCGTCGTGCTGGGTTGAGAGAACAATAGTGTGGATCCTGACGGGCTTGTCATTCTCGTCGAACTCGATGGTGTACTGGGCCTTTGAGTCCGGCCTCAGGTAAGGCATAAGATGAAGCTCGTTGTGGCGGATGTCCGCAAGCTCCTTGAGTGTCAGATGAGAGAGGTAAAGCGCGAGAGGCATGTAGTCCTCCGTCGCCTTGCAGGCGTAGCCGAACATCATGCCCTGGTCTCCGGCGCCCTGATCCTCAGGATCTTCCCTGGATACGCCGCGGTTGATGTCCGGGCTCTGGCTGTGGATCTGGGAGAGAACTCCGCATGAACCACTGTCGAACATGTACTCGGCCTTTGTGTAGCCTATCTTCTTGATAACGTCCCGAACGGTTCCCTGAATGTCGACATAGGCCTCGGAGGTGACCTCGCCTCCAACTATCACAAGCCCTGTCGAGCAGAAAGTCTCGCATGCCACCTTGGACTCAGGGTCCTGGCGGAGGAACTCATCGAGAATAGCATCTGAAATCTGGTCGGCCACCTTGTCAGGATGGCCCTCGGAGACTGACTCCGAAGTGAAAAGATAGTTCATATTCTTTAGCATTTTTTTGGCCGGGGTTGCAAGCGGCGCAAATCCGTCCCCGGAAGTTTTCGTCCGCAAAGATAAGATAATTCTCTGTATGAATGAAATAAATTTTAGCAACCCGATTATTTGTATTAATTTCGCAGGTTATTTAGAAAAGAGGAAAGATATAACAACTTTTATATTACTTCAATCCATTATGGTTCAATCAATTAAAAGAGGATTTGCCGCTTTGGTGGCGATCTTTGCGGGAGTCGCCGCCTTTGCGCAGGTCACGACTTCCAGCCTCGCCGGAAACATCAAGGATGACTCCGGAGAGCCTCTTACCGGAGCCGCTGTCGTGGCTGTCCACACACCTTCCGGTACACAGTACGCCGCCGTGGCCAACATCGACGGTAACTACACGATCAACGGTATGCGTGTAGGTGGCCCTTACAAGGTGACGATCTCCTTCCTGGGCTATCAGACCATCGAGTACACGGACGTGACTCTCCAGCTCGCCGAGACTTTCAACCTCAATGCGCAGCTCAAGGCTGACAATGAGATGCTGGAGTCTTCTGTTGTCATCGCTTCTCCCGCCTCCAAACTCGCTGTCGAGAAGACAGGTGCGGCGACGAACATCAACAGCAGGCAGATCGCTAACTTGCCGACGGTCTCGAGAAGCATTACCGATGTCACAAGGCTTTCTCCTTACGGTGGTAATGGTACTACCTTCGCCGGTATGGACGGGCGTTCCTCCAACTTCACTGTTGACGGAGCGAACTTCAACAACAACTTCGGCCTTAGCGCCGGACTTCCCGGAGGTGGCAATCCTATCTCGATTGATGCTATTGAAGAGCTTCAGGTCGTGATATCCCCTTACGATGTCCGCCAGACCAACTTCATCGGCGGTGGAATCAACGCCATCACCAAGTCCGGTACCAACACATTCAAGGGATCCGCTTATGTCTATCACCGCAACGAGAACCTCCGCGGTGACGCCATCGAGGGCGAGCAGATCAGTGGCGCCCGCGACAAGGACCGCAGCACCACTTACGGTATGACTTTCGGAGGCCCTATCATCAAGAACAAGCTCTTCTTCTTCGTCAACGCCGAGCAGTCCAAGATCCCTACGATTGTCAATCGCTGGAGAGGATCCGAGGATGGCAAGATGGATGCTGACAATAAGATTTCCCGTACGAAACTCTCTGACCTTAAGACGGTCTCTGATTTCGTGAAGAGCAAATATGGTTACGACACAGGTTCTTGGACAGATTTCCCCGCCAACGAGGACAACACCAAGCTCCTTGCCCGTATCGACTGGAACATCTCCAATAACCATCACCTCGCTATCAGGTACAACTACACTCTGAACAACTCCTGGAACACCCCCAACGCCACTTCGATGGACGGTGGTACCCGTATGTCCGGAGCCCGTATGTCCCAGTACTCGATGTCCTTCGCTAACTCAATGTATGCCAACAGGAACATGGTCAGCACCTGGTCATTCGACCTTAACAGCCGTCTGTCCGACAATCTTTCCAACCAGTTCCTCGCCACATATTCCAAGGTTCAGAACCCTATCCGTAGCAGCACATCCGAGGAGTTCCCCTTCATCGACATCCTTGACGACACCCAGGAGAACAACTACATGGCTCTCGGTTATGAGCTCTTCACCTGGAACAACGCCGTCAATGAGATCAACTACAACATCAAGGACGACCTGACCTGGTACAAAGGCAACCACAAGATCATGGGTGGTGTCAACTACGAGTACCAGATGGCTGACAACCAGTACATGCGTAACGGTTCCGGTTACTACCGTTACAGCAGCCTCAATGACTTCCTGACTGGTGCCGCTCCTGAGATCGTCAACCTTACTTACGGTTACGACGGTGAGCTCAAGCCCGCTGCCCGTGTCCGCTTCCACAAACTTGGCATTTATGCCCAGGATGAGTGGAACGCCACCGACAAGTTCAAGCTTACTTACGGAGCCCGTGTCGACGGCCTGTTCTTCGATGACGGCGACCTTATGACCAACGAGGCTATCAAGGCCCTGACTTACTATCCGAAAGCCAAGGATTACAAGGAGACTCACATTGACACCGGCCAGTGGCCTACTGGCGCCATCACAATCTCCCCTCGTCTCGGTTTCTCCTGGGATGTGAAAGGTGACAAGAGCCTGAAGGTTCGCGGCGGTACCGGTTTCTTCTCCGGTCGTCTGCCTCTCGTCTTCTTCACGAATATGCCGACCAACGGCGGTCTCGTCCAGTATCAGGCCCAGATCAACGCCAAGAACGCCGCCGCGAAGGGCTTCTCAATGGATACCTTCAAAGGTGGTCTCGTGACTGACGCCAATGGCAAAGCCACTGTTGACGCTCTTTACCAGAAGTTGATCTCCCTTGGTTATCCCAGCACAGTCAGCCCTAAGGATGGTACTGTTCCTTCTTCCATCAGCGCTGTCGATCCTGACTTTAAGATGCCTCAGATCTGGAAGACTTCCCTCGCTGTTGACTACTCATTCCCGACCGCGTTCCCGATGAGCCTCACCGCTGAGGGTATATTCAACAAGACCATCAACGGCGTGTCCATCTCTGACTGGAGCATGACCAACGTCGGCGGTTACGCCAGGTTCAACGGAGCTGACAACCGTCCGATCTATCCTTCCGGTTTCCGTAACGCCACCAAGGCTTTTGTCCTTGAGAACACCAGCAAGGGTTATGGCTGGACCGGTAACGTGACCTTCAACGTCCGTCCTGTCGAGGGCGTCAGCTTCATGGCCGCCTACACCCATACCGTCTCCAAGGAGATTACCGGTATGCCTGGTTCTGCCGCTGAGTCCGCTTTCACATACGTCCCTACTTCCGAGGGTCCGAACTACATCAAGCTTCACAACTCACAGTACGTGACTCCTGACCGTGTCGTGGCGGCTCTTGACCTCAGCGACAAGAGTGGCAACCACTTCAATTTCATCTATGAGACCTGGAGAGGTGGCTACAAAGAGTCCTACATGCTCACCAACGACATGAATGGTGACGGCTACGCTTACGATGCCATCTATATTCCTACAGATGAGCAGGTCAGCAAGAACGAGTTCCGTTTCGTCAACACCGACAGCCGCGACCGCTTCATGGATTATGTCCACAAGGACAAGTACATGAGCAAGCATCAGGGTGGCTACGCTGAGCCTTACACCGTTTACTCTCCTTGGGTCCACAGGGTTGACTTCGGCTACAAGCACGACTTCACTGTCAAGGCTGGTAACACCAAGAACACCCTTCAGCTCGGATTCGACCTCAAGAATGTCCTTAACCTCTTCAACTCCAGCTGGGGCGTGAGCAAGTATCTCAATCCCGCGATTGGTTCAGAGGCCCGCATCCTCAAGTATGAGGGAGTCGATGCTGACGGTTTCGCCACATTCTCAACTCCATCCGCCATCAGCGGCAGCACCAAGACCTTTGTTCCTTTCCATGACCTCGGCCAGTGCTGGTACGCTTCCATCGGTATCAAGTATATTTTTAACTAATTAATAGGGAGAATCTTATGAAAACGAAATATATCATTGTTTCCCTGATTGCCGCTCTCGGTCTTCTTTTTACCGGTTGCGTGGAAGAGGCTGATCATTACCTTGATGAGGTCAAGGTTTCTTCCTCTTATGTTACCTTTTCAGCTGGCGGCGGTTCTGTTCCCGTAGAACTCAACGCCACAGGTTCATGGTCTGTCACGAACCTTCCTGAATGGGTTACCGTTAGCCCTGCCACCGGTGGTGCCGGACAGGTTACCGTCACTTTCACCGCCCCCGCGGCCGAAGAAACCCGTGACGCTGTCGCCACTATCGAGTGTGGCGGCAAGACCCAGAATATCAATCTCCTTCAGACTACCCAGAAAGCAGAGCCCGTCACGATGACAGTCAAGCAGGCTCTCGAGGTAATAGCTCCTCTTGGCGACGGTGATGTCGCCGGCGGAACCTACCGTGTCAAGGGTATTGTCTGCAAGATCAACGAGATCAGCGCCCAGTACGGCAACGCCACATATTTCCTTTCCGATGACGGATCGTATGGCGAGAACAACTGGCTGGAGGTTTATCGCGGTCTCTGGATCAATGGTGCCGCAATCACGACCGGCAACGAGTTCTCAGTTGGTGACGAGCTGACAATCGAGGGCTCGCTCATGAATTACAAGGGTACGCCTGAGACCAAGGAGAAGACCGCCATTGTAGTCTCTCATGTCAAATCCCTCATCAGCGTTGACGCGTTCGATTTCGATGAGCTGCCTTGCGTTGACACCACCTTCAAAATGGTCGTCACCGCCAAGGAGAGCCCGCTTCTCGTGAGCAGCGACGCCGATTGGCTCCAGATCACGGATGTCAACAAGGACGGCAGCTACAGCGTCCATGCCGCTGAGAACACCCGCACGGCCAAGCGTACTGCCAATGTCACGATCAAAGGCCCCACGGCTCTCAAGACTATCGGCATCACCCAGGCCGGCGCTCCTTCTACAGGCGCTTCCGTCTCCGAGATCATCGAGGCCGCTGACAAAGATCAGGTCCAGACTCTTCCTTCAACTGTTGTCGTTGCTCTGACCACCAAGGGCGCTGTCGTTTCCGATGGTTCGAAGGCCCTTTATGTCTATGGTGACAAGGCTGCCGCTCTCAAGGTTGGTGACGGAGTAAAGATCGCCGCGACCAAGACCACCTATAACGGTGTCCCTGAGCTCACTGACATCACTGAAGTGTTCGTCGACAGCGAGGGCAACACGGTTGAGCATCCCAACGCTACCGACATTACCGCCAACGCAGCCGAGTACACAGCCTCTGTGGCTGAGTATGTCAAGCTTTCCGGAACCCTTTCAGTCTCCGGTAATTACTACAATATTACTCTTGACGGCATTGATCCCGAGACCAAGATGGGAAGCATCGTCTATCCTGTTGACGCCTTGAATGCCAAGAGTTTTGATGGCAAGAAGATCACTGTGACCGGTTACTTCAACGGACTTTCCAGCAAGGGCAAGTTCATCAACATCATCGCCACCAAGATCGATGAATATGTTGATAACCCTAAGGGAACCGCCACGAATCCTTACACCGCTTCTGAGGCAGCGGCTCTTCTGACCGCAGGCACGAAGTTCGATGAGGACATCTACATCAAGGGTAAGGTCTCCGCGATCCTCTATGATTTCAGCACATACGCCGGTACTGGTACCTTCTGGCTCTCCGACGATGGCGAGTTCAAGGGTTCTGAGGACAAGAAGTCCACGACCGAGTTCACCCACGATTTCGAGTGCTACAGCGCATATTGGTTCGACAATAAGCAGTGGGTTGAGGGTAACGGACAGGTTCGCATAGGCGACGAGGTCGTTGTCTGTGGTAAGACCACCGTTTACAACGGCATAGCTGAGACCTCCAACAAGAAGGCTTGGGTTTACAGCGTCAACGGTGCAACCAGCGAGGCCAATGGACTTGGCAACGCCGAGTATCCGTTCAACGTTGCCGGTGCTGTCGCTTTCATCGATGCGATGGAGGCCGCTAAGGCTGCCGCCAAGGCCGCTGACCAGCCCACTCCCACCTTCCCTGACGTGTACGTGAAGGGCAAGATCTCCAAGATCCAGTCTGAGTATTCAGTTGAATATGGTACTTCTATTTTCTGGATCTCCGAGGACGGTGAGTTCAAGAATGATCCCAAGCAGGATTTCGAGGCTTACAGCCTCTGGTACTTCGGTGGAAAAGCATGGGCAGAGGGTGACAAGCAGATCGCTCTTGGCAACGAGATTGTCCTCAAAGGCCAGCTGACCTACTACGCCAAGAACAATGTCTATGAGACATCCAGCAAGAAGGCCAGCCTGTACTCCCTGAACGGAGCCACAGAGTAGGTTCTCTATATAATTGAAAAGCCGCGGAGACAATTCTTCGCGGCTTTTTTATATATTTATGCGTTTAACAGTTGTCATTATGAGAGGATCAACTCTGTTCTTTATCGCTTGCCTTGCGTGGCTGGTCTCTTCTTTCGAATTCCCCAGACGTGAGCCGGTGGATTATGTCAATCCTTATGCTGGGAATATCAGCCATCTTCTGGTGCCGACTTTCCCGACAGTGCAGCTTCCGAACTCTATGCTTAGGGTCTATCCCGAGCGCTCGGACTACACTTCGGAGTACCTTAACGGCTTGCCGGTCATTGTCACGAACCACCGGGAGAGGTCGGCGTTCAAGCTGTCGGTGGCGACGGAGGAGATTCTTCGCTCCGCTCAGAATGACAGGGCGGACCAAAATGACAGGTTGGTCATTCCGGTCTCTTATGACAACGAGCATCTGACTCCATATTCATTTGACGTCACCTTGGCGGACGGGGAGATTCACGCCAAGTATGCCCTGTCCCATCAGTCCGCAATATATTCCCTTGAGGCTGGAGAGCCTTTGAGAATCATACTGGCAAGTGAAGATGGTTCGGTTTACTGGGACGGCAAGGCGCTTCGGGGATGTCAGACGGTTGAGGACGAGACCAGGGTATATGTCTATATGGAACCGGAAGTCAAGCCGGTCTGGCAGGAATCCTTCGTGAAGGGGGACAGTAGCTGGGTCTCGCTT
Source organism: uncultured Bacteroidia bacterium (assembly GCA_902780935.1). Lineage (GTDB taxonomy): Bacteria > Bacteroidota > Bacteroidia > Bacteroidales > UBA932 > Cryptobacteroides. The sequence continues at coordinate 15,475 of CACZHP010000014.1, forward strand.
GCTTTTGACAAGACTTCAGTGAGGCTTCGCTACGGAGTGTCTTTTATCGATGTGGATCAGGCAAAAGCCAACCTTCGAAGGGAAATAGCTGATTATGACGTTGATGCGCTTGCAGCGAAGGGACGAAAAATCTGGAATGAGACCCTGGGAAGAATAGCCGTGAAGGGATCGGAGAAACGCAAGCGGGTCTTTTACACTTCATATTACAGGACCTTTGAGAGGCCGATCCTTATGAGTGAGGACGGACGCTATTGGAGCGCTTTTGACAACTCAGTCCACAAGGACGGGGGAGTGCCTTTTTACACGGATGACTGGATCTGGGACACCTACAGGGCAGCCCATCCGCTCCGTACTTTGATGGATGTTCCCTTGGAAGAGAATATTCTTGCCTCTTTTTTACGTATGGCCGAGCAGATGGGTACCGGCTGGATGCCTACCTTCCCGGAAGTCAGTGGCGACTCACGGAGGATGAACTCCAACCACGGGATCCCTACTTTCGCCGACGCTTATGCCAAAGGACTGAAAGTGGATGTGGACGCCGCATACGAGGCTGGACTTAGGGCCCTCCTGGAAAAGACTTTAGTCCCTTGGTCAGGCAATCCGGCCGGGGAATTGGACAGGTTCTATTGGGAACATGGTTATATGCCGGCGCTCCGGGAAGGGGAGAGCGAGACCGACCCGAATGTCAACGGTTGGGAGAAGCGTCAGCCTGTGGCGGTTAGTCTTGGAACGGCATACGACAGTTGGGCGCTTTCAAAACTTGCCGAGGCGGCGGGGGAGAAGGAAGCCGCTGAATTCTTCAAGGATTGGTCTCTGAATTACCGCGAGCTTTTCAATCCCGAGACCCTTTTCTTCCATCCGAAAGACTCCGACGGACAGTTCATCCCGAACTTTGATTATGAGTTCCAGGGTGGACCAGGCATGAGGGATTCTTACGACGAGAACACAGGCTGGGTGTATCGCTGGGACGTGCAGCACAATATTCCTGACTTGGTGGCTTTAATGGGAGGTCCGGAGCGTTTCAGTGAGGAACTGGATAGGATGTTCGCGACCCCTTTGAGTCATTCCAAGAATGTTTTCTATGCCAAGATGCCTGATCACACCGGCAATATCGGCCAGTTCTCGATGGCAAATGAGCCGTCTCTCCATATTCCATATCTCTACAATTATGCGGGTGCTCCTTGGAAGACGCAGAAGAGGGTCCGGCAGATGCTCGACACCTGGTTCAGGGACGATCTTATGGGAATTCCGGGCGATGAGGATGGCGGTGGACTTACATCTTTCGTTGTCTTCTCTTCCTTGGGGTTTTATCCTGTCACTCCAGGGGAACCGGTCTATACCATCGGCAGCCCGGTGTTCTCTGAGTCAAGCCTGACTCTCTCGAACGGCAAAGTGTTCACGATCGTGGCGAAGGAAGTCTCAGATGACAATAAATACATCCAGAGCGCCACATTGAACGGCGAACCGCTTAATGGCCCCTGGATAACTCATGACCAGATCATGGCCGGCGGCACGTTGATCCTTGAGATGGGTAGCTTGCCCAACAAGGAATGGGGAGCTGTTTGCCCTTCTGATTTAGAGGAATGGAATGCCGCCGGGTGGCAATGGAACGACATCGGGGATGGAGTCCAGACAACTCATGCCCAATTCCCATTCCATGGCACAACCCAGAGCATCAGCTTGGTCAGGTACCCCGCATCAAAGATGTCCACATCTTTTGTCCATGCCCCGGGTGAGAGTTCTTCGACAACTGACACTCTCGCGATGCGTGAGGGGGCTCGTATAGGATTGAACGGTAGCTATTTCAATATGAGGCGACTGACTCCACACACTTTTTTCTGCATCGACGGGGAAGTGCTCGGGCAGACTCCTGCCTCAGGACTACAGCGCTCCAACGGAGTCCTAGCGGTTAAAGACGAGGGTGGACATCAACTCGAGATATTCCCTTATGACAGTACCTTGACTGAGCGTTACAGGCTTGACTACAAGCAGTGCCTCGCTTCCGGGCCTATTCTCATAAAAGAAGGCAAGGTCCCCGCTTTCCCTGACGCTTCTTTCTTTACGATGCGTCATCCCAGGACCTTCATGGGCTGGAATGGGGACTGCATGGTTTACATGGCGGTCGTGGATGGAAGGTTCCCCGGTAATGCCGATGGAATGACTATTCCTGAGCTCGCTACTCTTTGCCGTATCCTCGGGCTTAAAGACGCCATAAACCTCGATGGTGGCGGATCCTCTACCCTCTGGACAGACAAGACAGGAATAATCAATTATCCCTATGATAATAAAAAGTACGACCACGAGGGAGCACGGGTCGTACCTAATATTGTCATTGTGAAATAGGAAGCTTATTCCAGCGTCCACTCGGCGCCGTCCTTGGTGTCTTTGACGGTGATGCCGAGGGCTTTGAGATGGTCCCGAATAGAGTCGCTTTGAGCCCAGTCTTTTGCTGCCTTGGCTTTCGCGCGCTCCTCAAGGACCATATTCATCAGTCCTGAAATGACTTCCTGGCTTTTACCGCCGTCACCGGCACTCTCGTCTTTCAGGCCGAGGACGCCGAAGACTATGTCATCGAAGATCTGGAGCAAGGTCTTGATGTCTCCTTCTGACAGATTCCCGGCCCCTGAAGGACCCGCCTTTGCGGTATTGATGATCTTCACAGCCTCAAAGATGTGCGAGAGGGCGATCGGGGTATTTAGATCGTCGCAAAGGGCATCATAGACTCCGTCGAATATGGCCTTGATTTCCTGGGAGTCGGCCGGGCAGGAGTCTGGAGCGATGAAGGAGTACAGCTCGCCGTAGGGGAGATCCTTCGCTTCGCTCAGGATGACACCATGAGCCTTGGCCAAGGCGACCAGATCCTTATAGGCTTGGAGAACCCGCTTGAGGGCTTTTTCGGAAGCTTGCAGGGCCTCGTTGCTGAAGTCGAGAGTGCCACGGTAGTGAGCCTGCAGGATGAAGAACCGTACAGTCATCGGGGAATAAGCCTTCTCAAGCTTCGGGTGGTTACCCGAGAACAGTTCTGGAAGGGTTATGAAGTTCCCGAGGGACTTACCCATCTTCTGGCCATTGATGGTGATCATATTGTTATGAACCCAATAGCGAACACCTCTGGTGCCTCTCCAGGCCACATTCTGGGCGATCTCGCACTCATGATGAGGGAACATAAGATCCATTCCGCCACCATGGATGTCGAACTCCTCACCGAGATATTTCTCACCCATCACCGAGCACTCAAGATGCCATCCTGGGAATCCCTCGCTCCAGGGGCTCGGCCAATGCATGATGTGCTCCGGCTCGGCCTTCTTCCATAGGGCGAAATCATACGGAGCCCTCTTGTCGCTCTGGCCGTCAAGAGCCCTGGTCCCCTCAAGCGTGTCGTCCAAATTGCGTCCCGAAAGAATGCCATAGTGGTATTTCTCGGAATATTTCTGGACATCAAAATACACAGAACCATTTGAGATATAGGCATATCCAGCCTCCAAAATCTTCTTTATGGTCTCAATCTGCTCGATGATATGCCCAGAAGCACGAGGTTCGATCGAGGGCGGAGCGACATTCAGCAGACGCATCGCCTCATGGTAACGGAACGTGTAGTTCTGGACGACTTCCATGGGCTCCAGCTGCTCCAGCCTGGCCTTCTTGGAAATCTTGTCCTCACCTTCGTCCGCGTCATGCTCAAGATGACCCACGTCGGTGATATTCCGGACATAACGGACCTTATAGCCAAGGTGGCGGAGGAGCTTGAACAGCACGTCGTAGGTGACACCCGGCCGGGCGTGGCCAAGGTGGGCGTCGCCATAAACGGTCGGACCGCAGACATACATCCCCACATGTCCCTCATGGACCGGAACGAACAGTTCCTTGTTCTTTGTCAGTGTATTTGTAAGAAACAGATTCCTCATCACGTTATACTCTTAGTACTTCGGCATTTTCAGCCTGTCAGGCCTCGGAGAACTGGTCTTTGCCGACTCCGCAGAGAGGGCAGACCCAATCCTCAGGGAGATCCTCAAAAGCTGTTCCGGGGGCGATTCCGTTGTCCGGATCGCCGACTGCGGGATCATACTCGTACCCGCAAACATCGCATGTGTACTTCTTCATGATTAGTTGGCTTTGAAATAATTGACAGCATTGTCGAAAAGCGGTTGCTCGAGGTCGGCCTCTATGTTCTTGAAGAGACCTTGCTCGTAGCGCTCGCTGTGGCCCATCTTGCCGAGAATCTGGCCATTGCGGCTGATGATTCCCTCGATGGCGTAGTAAGATCCGTTGGGATTGTAAGGTGACTCCATGGTAGGCTCGTCGGTGAGCGGATCCACGTACTGGAAAGCCACCTGCCCGTTGGCGAACAATTCCTTGGCAAGCTCCTCATTCACAACGAATTTGCCCTCTCCGTGACTCACGGGAATGGTGTATTCATCACCGATGGACATACCCTTCAGCCAGGGGGAGTTGGTCGTGGAGACCCTTGTCGTGACCATCTGGGAGATGTGGCGGTTGATGTCGTTGCGGAACAAGGTGGGGGAGTCCTTGGTGACCTTGCCCAGTTCTCCGTACGGCAGGAGACCTGACTTCACGAGGGCCTGGAAGCCGTTGCATATTCCGAGAATCAGGCCTCCACGGGAGAGAAGATCCTCTAAGGCGGCGGCTATCGCCTTGTTGTTCAGCACGTTGGCAATGAACTTTCCGCTTCCGTCCGGCTCGTCTCCGGCAGAGAATCCTCCGGAGATCATAAGAATCTGGCAGCCCCTGATGCCGGCGGCCATCTCCTCGATAGAGTCGAAAACATCCTGGTCCGAAAGGTTCCTGAACACGCTCGTCCGCACCTCGGCCCCGGCCTTGCGGAAGGCCTTGGCGGAATCGTAGTCGCAGTTGGTTCCCGGGAAGACGGGCAGGTATGCCACGACCTTATCCACTGCCGGTCCCTTATATTCGAGATCCATCTTCTTGGCCTTGAACGGCTTCACACCTTCCATGCCGCGAGGCAGCAGCCTCTTGTGGGTGGATTCGCTGACAGCCGGATAGACCTTCTCGAAAAGGGATCCGTTGAAGTCCATCAGCTCGAAGATCGAGATAGATGTGCCGTTGACGCGGACATTGCCGTCCTCGCCGGAAGTCACGTCACCGATCAGCTCTGCGTTCTCGAAATCGACCACCCCGTCGGTCTCGATCACGATAGAGCCGTAGGACAGATTGAACAGATCCTCCTCGGAAAGCTTCACGTCAAAACCGAAGGCGTTGCCGAAGCTCATCTTGCAGAGAGCCTCCGCCACACCGCCGAAACCGACTGACCATGCGGCGACGATCGTGCCGTCCTTTATCTTAGCGAGAATATTGTCCCAGTTCTTTTTAAGCTGCTCTGTGTCAGGCATTTTATTGGCCAAAGGCGTGTGCCTTACAAGGTACAGCCTGTCGCCTTCCCACTTGAACTCAGGCGAAATGACATCCCCAACCTTGACGGGGGTGATTCCGAAGGCAATCAGTGTCGGAGGAACATGGATCGGGCCGTGCTCCGTCTCGAAGGAGCCGCTCATTGAGTCTTTTCCACCGATGGAGGGCAGCCCGAGAGCCTCCTGCATCTTCAGCGCGCCAAGCAGAGCGGCGGTGGGTTTTCCCCAGGTATGGGGGTCGGAGGTCATCCTTTCGAAATATTCCTGGCAGGAGAATCTCATTGTCTTCCAGTCACCTCCGGCAGCGACGATCTTTGAGCAAGCTTCGACGAAGGAATAAGCGGCCCCGTGGTACGGGCTCCATGAGCATATCTCCGGATTGAATCCGAACGCCATCATGCTGGCGGTGTCCGTGAACCCTTCGACAGGCAGTTTCTGGACGGAAACCTGGGTCTCGGTCGTCTGGAGCTCGCCGCCGAAAGGCATCAGCACCGTCGAGCGTCCGATGGTCGAGTCGAACATCTCGATAAGGCCTTTCTGGCTAGTCACATTAGGATCCTGCAGGTTAGCGAACATCCTCTCTTTGAGGTTCTTGCCGGGAATATCCCTGCTGAAAGGGTCCGCCGGGTCAACCGCTCCGACCACGGCCTTTGAGTAGTGTTTCGCTCCGGCGCTGTCGATGAAATCCCTGCGCAGGTCCACGACGAGCTCACCTTTGTTGTACATCCTCATCCGCTGGGTGTCAGTGACATCGGCGACGTGGGTCACCTCTATGTTCTCCGAGTGGCAATATTCTTTGAATTTCTCCTCGTCAGTGGCCTCGATAACGACGGCCATCCTTTCCTGGGACTCGCTGATAGCCAGCTCAGTGGAGTTCATGCCGCTGTACTTGACAGGAACCCTGTCCAGATAGATGTCCAGTCCGGCGGTAAGCTCTCCGATGGCGACGCTGACTCCTCCGGCCCCGAAGTCGTTGGATTTCTTGATGAGGGATGTGACCTCCGGCCTGCGGAAAAGCCTTTCCAGCTTCCTCTCCTCCGGAGGATTGCCCTTCTGGACCTCGCTGCCGCATGTCTCGAGGGATTCTTCGGTGTGCTCTTTGGACGAGCCCGTGGCTCCACCGATTCCGTCGCGGCCGGTACGGCCTCCGAGCATCAGCACCACATCGCCGGGGACGGGGCTCTCCCGCCTTACATTGGCGGCCTTGACCGCTCCCACCACGGCTCCAACCTCCATCCTTTTGGCAGTGTAGCCCTCGTGGAATATCTCCCGGACATGGGTGGTGGCCAAGCCGATCTGGTTGCCGTAGCTGGAATACCCTCCCGCGGCCTTGCGGGTGATCACCTTCTGGGGAAGCTTGCCCGGAATCGTCTCAGACACAGGCTTATAGATGTCTCCCGCACCGGTGACGCGCATCGCTTGATACACATACGAGCGTCCCGAGAGGGGATCCCTGATAGCGCCTCCAAGGCAGGTCGCCGCTCCTCCGAAGGGTTCGATCTCCGTAGGATGGTTATGAGTCTCGTTTTTGAACATAAGGAGCCAACGTTCTGTATTGCCATCCACATCGACGTCAATGAAAATGCTGCAGGCGTTGTTCTCCTCGCTGACCTCCATGTCGTCGAGCTTGCCGGCTTTGCGGAGGTATTTGGCCCCGATAGTGGCCATGTCCATGAGGTTGAGGCCCTTGCCTTCCCGTCCCAGCTCCGAGCGCATCTTGAGGTAAAGCCTCATCGTCCCCTCGATGTCTTCCTTGATGAAGGAATCCTCGACGCCGATGTCCTCGAGCTCGGTCGTGAAAGTCGTATGGCGGCAGTGGTCGCTCCAATATGTGTCCAGAATCCGAAGTTCGGTCTCGTTTGGATCCCGTCCCTCCGCAGAGAAATACCTTACGACCTCGGCGAGGTCATCCTCGTTCATGGCCAGCCCCATCTTCTTGCAATATGCCTTGAGATCAGGACCTTCCATCGAGCGGAAACCTTCCAGGACCGGCACGTCCTTGACGGCGGCGTGCTCTGTGTCGGACAGTTTCCCCAGATCCTTCTCCCTGGACTCGACAGGGTTGATCACGTAGTGGCGGATCTTGTCCAAAGCCTCCTTGGAAGCGTCGTCATCGACAATTATCAGCTTCGAGCTCTTGATGTTGATCTGAGCCTTGGGGTCGATCAGGTGGACGCAGTCCACGGCTGATGCCGCCCTTTGGTCAAATTGGCCTGGGAGATACTCCACGGCTATGTACTTGGAAGCCTTGGGCATCTCGTCGGTCACCGAGTCCGTGACGATCTCGCCGAACACGCTGTACCTGCTCTTCTCAACCAATTCGGGGGTGAATCCGAACAGGTCATACACGTTGATCAACCTCAAGGACCTCAGTTTGAGACCAAGGTTCTCGTTGAGCTCTGAAAGTAAGCTTTGAGCCTCGACTTGGAATTCGGGATATTTCTCTACAAAGATACGGAAATCGCTCATTTACAACTTATTGATCTAAAGTTTAGGAACGTCGAACACTTGCGGGAGCACCATGGCGTCCTCCTTGAATTCGGTGGCGACGGCGGCTATCTTCATGCCCATCACCTCGGTCTCGGTCTTCATGGTGAAACCCTTGTAAACCCAGACCTTGAGTTTGGCAGTCATGCCCTGGGCCTCTGTCTCCAAGGTGTACACGGTGCAGTCCTTGTCGAGAACCTTCTCGGTGCCGACTTCCTGGATCTTGAATTTCTTCTTCGCCTCATCTGTCAAATTCAGGAAATTAGGCTGGTCGGCCGGATTAATATCCATTTCCTGAACCTGGTTCATGGTGTAGTTGACGGACCATGTCTTACCGTCTTTGGAGATTGTAGCGGACTCTACGGATCCCATGCCCGGGACATCGACCTTGGTCTTCTGGCACTCCTTGGCACCATATTCATCGATGTAAGCGGTAGATTCCACCTTCTGGCCCATCACGTCAGAGGAGAGCTTCACGATAGCGGATTTGAACCCGTATTTCTTCACGGGAGCGTTCTCTTCCTGTGCGAAGAGTCCAAGAGATACCAGCATCAAAAGGCTGGCGAACAAAAACTTGGTTTTCATTTCTTTTTCTTGATTTTGTAATCAGGGATCTCAAGAACATCTTGAGGGATATCAGCGTTCTCTTCAAAAGCGGTAACCTCTGTAGAGACTTTTAATATGCCGGTGTCAATCTCTGTCTTCATGGGATAGCCTTTGTAAGACCATATTGTCATAGTGGAGGGAGTTCCATTGTAGTCTGACTCAAGACTATAGACTACGCACGTCTTCCCGAGAACAGTATCCTCAGCAAGTTCTTTGATTTTGTATTTCTCTTTATCAGCGTCGGTGGGATTAAGCAGGTTCGGCTGCTCGACGGCATCCGTGACCTCGATCTTCTTCGAGGTGTAGTTTACAGTGTAGGATTTGCCATCCCTCACGATGGTGGCGCTCTTCACGTCTCCCTTGAGAGGAATGTTCATCTCAACCACCTGGCTGGTCTGAGCCCCGTAGTTGTCCACGTAGGCGGTGGACTCTATGGTTCTGCCCAGCATCTGAGTGTTGATCTTTGCGATAGCGGACTTGAACCCGTATTTCTTCACGGGAGCGTTCTCCTCCTGTGCGAAGAGAGTCACGGCGGCCAGCATCATGATGCTGGTGAGTAAAGCTTTGGCTTTCATGGGGACAAAATGTTAAGTTATTTGTTCTCAGCGGCTTCCACGGCCTTGAAATACTTGTAGGAATTGACCTTCAGCTCACCGGCGGCGGGCTCGTCAAGGACGACAATACCGTTCTCGTGGAGCTGGAGTGCGGAGAGAGTGACGTAGTGGCTGACAGATCCCTCGACGGCCTGGGCGACCACCCTTGCTTTCTTGCTTCCGAAAGCGAGGATCAGGACTTCGGCCGCGGAGCAGACGGTAGCGACACCGACAGACATGGCCTGCTTGGGAACCTGGCTGGTGTCTCCGCCGAAGAAGCGGGAGTTGACCTCGATGGTGTCCTGGGTGAGGGTGACGACCCTGGTCCTGGAGTTGATGGAGGAGAAGGGCTCGTTGAAAGCGAGGTGACCGTCCTCTCCAACGCCTCCGAGGAAAAGGTCGATACCGCCGGCGGCGACAATGGCTTTCTCATAATCCTCGCACTCTTTGTCAAGATCAGGAGCGTTACCGTTGAGGATGTGGATGTTGCCGGCAGGGATGTCGATCTTGTCGAACAGGTTCCTGTACATGAAGCTGTGGTAGCTCTCCGGGTGTTTCTCGGGGATGCCCACATATTCGTCCATGTTGAAGGTGATCACGTTCTTGAACGAGACCTCCCCGGCCTCGCACATGCGCGCGAGTTCGGCATAGGTGTCCAGGGGGGTGGATCCGGTGGGAAGACCCAGGACAAAGGGATCATCGGTGCGTTCGGCCTTGGCTTTGATGGCCTGGGCGATATGATGGGCCGCCCAGATGGAGGCCTCTTTCTTGCTGTCTCTGATTATTACTTTCATGTCTTATGGTTTTTTATTTCAATCTAAGGAATACTTCAATGGCCTGGTACTCAGCCATGCCGAGCTCGTCGTAGTGTTTGGCGGTGTTCTGGGTACGCTCCTCGGCCCTCTGCCAGAACTCTCTCGGGTCGTCGCCCGGGAAAGGAACGATGTCTTTCTGGGAAAGGTGACGGAATATAGCGTGACGCTTCTCGACAACCTCGTCGGGGCTGAGCGGGACCGCCATATCGACTCTCCAAAGCTCCCATTCCATCCATGCGCCCCTGTAAAGCCAGATAGTGGTGTTCTCAAGCCAGTCTTTACCTTCCTCTTTCAGCTGCTCGATAGCCTCAAGGGCGGCCTCCGTGCAGACGCGGTGGGTCCCGTGGGGATCAGCAAGGTCTCCGGCCATGTAGATCTGGTCGGGTTTCAGCTTGAGGATGAGGGCCTTGATGATGTCAAGGTCGGCCTGGGTGCGGGGAAGCTTAGTGACTCCTCCGGACTCGTAGAACGGGAGGTTGAGGAAGTGGACGTTGGTGTTGTCGTTAAGGCCGAAACTCCTGTCGGCGCCCCTTGCCTCACTGCGCCTGATGGCAGCCTTGAGAGCGAGCAGCTCCTTGGGCTCCGGCTCTCCGGGCTTCTTCGAAGCGATGATCGCCTTTACCTCATCGAACCTGTCGCCGAATCCAAGCTGGCGGGCGGCGTCCATATGCTGGAGCACCACGTCGTCGTGGACCGCGAGGTCACCCGAAGTCTCGTAGGCGACATGCACGTCATGCCCCTGGTGGACCAGGCGGATGAATGTGCCACCCATTGAGATCACGTCGTCGTCCGGATGGGGCGAGAATATGAGCACCTTCTTGGGGAAGGGGGTGGACTTCACAGGTCTTGTCGAGTCGTCGGCGTTCGGCTTTCCGCCGGGCCATCCGGTGATGGTGTGCTGCAACTCGTTGAAGACGTCTATGTTGATCTTGTCGAACGGGCCGTAGAGTTCGAGAAGCTCACCGAGGGAGTTCTCAAGATAATCTTTCTGGGATAGTTTCAGGATCGGCTTGTGGACTTGGTCGCAGAGCCACACGACGGCTTTGCGGATAAGCTTCGGAGTCCAGTTGCAGGGGCCGACTGTCCAAGGGGCCACGATCCTGGTGAGGAGCGAGGCTGACATCTCGTCTGTGAAGAAGCTGATGTTGTCGTGCTTCTGGAGGAAAGTGGCCGGACAAGTGGAGTCGATGCCACCTTCGACAATATTACGTACGACCGAGGCTTTGTCCTCTCCCCAGGCCATGAGTATGATCCTCCTGGAGCTCATCATGGTTCCGATGCCCATGGTGATGGCTGACTTCGGAGTCGCGGAAATGTCGCCGTTGAAATTGCGGGACTGCGTCTTTCTGGACTGGTAGGAGAGAGGGACGACGCGGGTGCGGCCCTTCTCGGACGCTCCGGCCTCGTTGAAGCCGACCTGACCGCCTTCCCCGACACCGATCACAAGCAGATCAAGACCGCGGGCGGCCTTGTCGAATTCGGCGCAGTAGTCCGAGACGCGGTCCTCGGGGATGGCGCCGTCGGGAATATGAATATTCTCGGGCTTTATGTCGACCAGATCAAGGAAATCCTTGTGGAGCCTGTTGTTGCGGCTTTGGGCGGAGTCTTTCCTGCAGGGATAGTACTCATCTATCGAATACACCTCCACGTTCGAGAAAGACACCTCGCCATTGTGGTTCATCTCAGCGAGCCTTCGGTAGAGGATCGAAGGGGTGACTCCGGTTGTGAGACCGAGTTTGAACGCTCTTGGCAGGGCGGCCTTCTCATGGTCGGATATGGCTTTGACTATAACTTGGGCGACGCTTTCGCTTCCGGAAGCGGCGTCATCAAAAATCTCGGCGGTGATGTTCTCGTGGGAGTGGAGAATACCTTTCGGGAGGTTCTCCTCAATCAGGCCGCCGTCTTTAGGCAGTGAGAAATGTTTCATATTTTATAGTTTGTTGTAATCGATCTCGAAGGTGTTGCCATGCTCCAGGTCTCCGTAGGTCATGCCTTTCTTGAGCCAGTTGTAGCGCTGCTGGGCGGTGCCGTGGGTGAAGGACTCGGAGACCACATAGCCCTGGGCCTTCTTCTGGAGATAGTCGTCGCCGATCTTCGAGGCGCAGTCGAGAGCCCTCTCGATGTCGCCGGGCTCGATGGAGCGGAAACGGGCGTTGTCGTTGTTGGCCCACACTCCGGCATAGTAGTCGGCGAGGAGCTCGAGGCGGACGCTCCATTGGTTGGCAACGGCCTTGCTGGACTGGCTCATCTTCTGGTGGGCCTTGCCCAGGGTACCGAGCAGGTACTCGACATGGTGTCCGACCTCATGGGCGATGACATATGCGTAAGCCAGGTCGCCGTCGGCTCCGATCTGCTGCCTCATGGTGGAGAGGAAGCTCAGGTCGAGATAGACGGTCTGGTCAGCCGAGCAGTAAAACGGTCCCACCTGGGAGTTGGCCGTGCCGCAGCCGGAAGAAGTGGTTCCTGTGTAAAGAACCATCTTCGGGGCCTGGTACTGGTAGCCGTATTTGGCAAACTGGGCGGTCCAGATGTCCTCTGTGCCAGCCAGGATCTTCTTGGCGAACGAGGCGAGCTCCTGCTCCTCCTCTGAGAAGGTCACGTCTCCTGTCTGCTCGGTTGTCTGCATGGTTCCGGCCTGCTGAAGTACGGCTGAAGGGTCTCCTCCCAGCAGCATCACGATCAGGGCGATGATGATGGCGCCTCCTCCGAGGCCACCGGCTATGGCTCCGCCACTCATTCCGCGGCGGTCTTCGACGTTGGTGCTCTCACGTCTTCCTTCGAGTCTCATATTGCGATTCAATATTAAGGGTTAACTATTTCTTGATATATCTTTTGATATATCATCTTACAAATATAAGCAGATTTTCCGAAGGAAGGAATACTATTAAAGGCCCTTTGTGAAAGTGTAGCGACTTTTGTCTCGACATTTTGTAAATTAAATGAAAATAGATAAATTTGCAGTCCATCCGTTTACTGCCCGAATGGCGGAATTGGTAGACGCGTTGGACTCAAAATCCAATGTCCTTTAAAGACGTGCCGGTTCGAGCCCGGCTTTGGGCACCAGAAAAAGCACCGCTAGCCGCGGTGCTTTTTCTGTGCCCTTGGCCCTTCTATTTACTGAGGGGCGTTCCCCTCAGACTCCCTGAACTCGCTTCGCTCGGAATGGGCTGATATTTAGTAGGTGGGAGGACTTCGGTCCTTCTTTTTCTGTGCTTGCTCCTCAGTACGTTTTTTTTTGTTTATTTTTATACGGGATATTACTAAATCGTGTATTTATGAGACAGTTTATTTCGATCGCATTGGCGGCAATTCTTCTTGCCGGGTGCGCAAAAAAGGATGAATCCGGCGTAAAGTGTATCTGGGATCAGGGCTACAGCGCATTCCCTTCCATCACTCGTTATCAAGACGCTTATTATGTGACCTTCCGCGAGGGAGCGGGCCACGTTTTCGACGAGAACGGGATCGCCGCAGGCAAGACCCGCATCCTGCGCTCCAAGGACTGTGAGCGTTGGGAAAGCGTTGCCTTGCTCTCTAAAGAAGGATATGACCTGCGCGACCCCAAACTGTCGGTTACTCCCGATGGCCGGCTGATGGTGATCCAGGGCGGCTCAGTGTATGTGGACAAAGTTCTTCAGAAGCAGATCCCACAGGTGTCCTTCAGTTCCGACGGCCGGACTTTCAGTGATCCCGAGCCCGCCGATTATCCCCTCCATGACGGGTTCGCATGGTTCTGGAGGATGACTTGGTGCGACGGAACGGGTTATACAGTCTCCTATGGCAAGTCGGACAGCGGTAAGCTGGAACTGCTCAAAACCACGGACGGCCTTCGCTTTGACAAAATATCCGACATAGAACTGGACGGATTTCCCAATGAGACTACGGTCCGCTTCCTCCCGGACGGAAGGATGGTATTGCTCATCCGTCGTGACCAGGGCGATAAAAAGGCGTATCTCGGGGTAAGCGAGGCGCCTTATACCGACTGGAAGCTCGTCCCTCTGGCTTTCCATGTGGGAGGCCCGGAGATGGCTGTGCTTCCAGACGGGTCGCTGCTGATCGGTGGACGGGGATATCTTGAAGACGGAGAACCGAAGACTTGCCTGTGGAAAGGAAGTGCCGACGGACAGTTCGAGTTATGGAAGACCCTTCCCTCGGGCGGAGATAACAGCTATCCCGGATTCCTTGTTGAGGACGGTTCGCTCAAGGTGGTGTACTATTCCTCCCATGAACTCACTTTCCCTGACGGCCGTTCCAGGGCTGGAATCTACCTCGCCAGGATACCCTTGGATTAATCTATTCGAAGCGGAAGGAGTTGATAGTAAATAGGTTCTTGTCCTTATCTCCATGGAAACGCATCCGGATTGGCCTTACCCCCTTCAGGTCGATGCCCACCTTGGCCTCGAGGGTTATGAGCGTTTTCCCGTCGCCCTCCGGGACTTTGAAAGTGGCCACATTATTGCCGTACAGATATTCCGAATAGACATAGATCATCCCGCCGGCCTCCGGGCAGATTGAGAGGATCATTTTCTTGGGTCCGTCCTTGAAGTCGAAGTCTCTCCAGGCGGCGGTGTCGAAGTCACGGATCTCGCTGAGCCTGTGGTCCTTGTCGATTCTGGCGTGGCCGGTGAGGTAGCATGCCCTCGCCGCAATGGGATCGGATCCGATAGCGAGGTAAGGGTCAAGTGGCCTTCCTGCTCCGGTCGAGGTCATCTCCACCTCGGGGATGGAGCCGTCTGGAAGGATCTCGATAGGCTCGGCGCAAGTCTGGCGCATGATGTTTGAGCCTTGTGACGAGCGGTGGTAGAAGACGTACCACTGGTCCTTGAATTTTACGACGGAGCCGTGGTTGTTCCACACACACGGGTCGCTGCCGAAGTTGTCGATGATGACTCCGCGGTATGTATAAGGACCGGTGATATTCTTGGAAGTGGCGTAGCCGATGCAGGTCGGCATTCCCCTGCGTCCGATGTCGGCGAAGGTCAGGTAATATGTCCCATTGTGCTTGAACGCCTGTACTCCTTCGTGGAAATGGTGCTCCGCCTCGGTAAGGATCCCGTCCTTGATAGTAGATGGGTCAATCGAGCGCATATCCGGATTGAGCTTGGCGCATTTCGCGGAGAACTGGCCCCAGAACAACCAAGCCTGACCATCGTCGTCAATGAATACTGAAGGGTCGATCTGTTCGGCATTATCAACCCTTCTGGCATCCTTGAATGGACCGTAGGGGGAGTCGCTGACGGCTGTTCCCTCGGGATCGGGACCGGGCTGGGAAAAGAACAGGTAATACTTCCCGTCTTTCTCGATGCAGTCCGGGGCGTAAAGAACCTCGTCGTTGTACTTGACTTCATCGGATGAGAAGGAAGGGCCTCCTTTCCAATTGATCATGTCCTCCGTTGAGAACACATCGTATTTACTTGAACAGTAATATTTTGTATTCTCATCCTTCGAGCCGTAGACAAACAGCGTCGGCTTTCCGTCGATTGTCCAGACCCTCGCCTGCGGGTCTGAATTATATGCTTTATTAAGGAATATAGGGTTTTGCGCCGAGGCGCTAATTGCGGCAGCAAGCAGGGCCGCTCCTGTTATTAACCGTCTCATATTCATTTGATTAATCTATTCTGAAAACTATTGCCGATTGGAAAGGAATCATGTCGGGGCAGGTGATTTCCAATGCTTGCTCGCCGCGGTCCCATTTAATACTCCCGTCGTAGCCAAGCAGTTTCACGCTTCTCACGGTGTCTTTAAGCCCGGCCTCTTTACCGAGGGATTTGACACTGATGGTCTGCTCCGGCTTTGGAGGGTTCATCATGAAAGCGTACACGGCGCCGTCCTTGCCCTGGGTGAAACGGATATCATCCGGAGCGTAACGGAACTCCGCCTGAGTCTTCCCGAGTCCTCCACCCGGAAGTTTGATAAGGTGGCCATTTTCGTCCAGTGTGCCCTCGCCGAGGGTTTTCCATGCGCTGCTGCCGTATATTCCTTCGCCACAAGTCTCCATCCATTTCCCGACTTCCAGGAGCATTGTCTCGCCTTCCTCGTCGATCGACCCGTCCGCCTTGATCGGGACGCAGAGGGCGCAGTTGCCGTCCCTTGTCACCGCCTCGATTATGAAATGGATAGCCGAGGTGGCGTCATAGATAAAGCCGGGGGCATAGAACCAGTCGCCGATAGGAGCTTCCCTGATCCACGGTTGGGAAGTCTTGATGTCATCCGGGAAGGAGAATTCCTCCGTTGTGACAGTCCCGTTGGTCGGACGGCGGAACTTCACGACACTGAATGTGTTGACCTCCCCGCGGTCCCTCAGGGTCCTGTTATAGAAGTCTGCCATGACCCGAGGCATGGCGTCGCACTTGTAGCCGGCTCCGGTGCCGTCGCCACAGAACGGTCCCTGTGTGATCCCGTCGGTGTAGATGAAGTCGGGGTCATAGTTGTGGGTCACATCCATGATCCTGAGAGCCCATTGGGTCGCATACCAGCGGGCATACTCCTGGTGACGGAAGAATATTCCCTCTTCGGGGACCACGTTGGGCGGGCCGACACTCTTATATTCCCGAAGATCAATTCCGTAGAGCATTCTGGGATCGTAGCCTTCCCACCATTTGCCCTTCCCGTCTTCGAGAGTTAGGTTGCCGTCGTATGGTATTCCGGCCTTGGGACCGGTTGAGTCTGCCCCAAAAGCGGTCTGCCACCACCACCAGGTGTACTCGTGGTGGAAAGTCACGCCAAAACGCATGCCCTCCTCGCGGCAGGCCTCTGACCATTCTTTAATGAAATCCCTCTTTGGACCGATGTTGACCGAGTTCCAGGGCTGGTAGCGGGAGTTCCAGAGATCGTAGTTGTCATGGTGGACCCCTTGGACAAGCAGGAAGCGGGCTCCGGCTTTTTTATAGAGATTGGTCAGTTTCGCCGGATCGAGTTTGGAAGGATTCCATGCGTTGAGGACATCCTTATAACCCACCTCGGATGGGTGCCCGAAGCGCTTCACGTGATTCTCGTAGGCCTTATTGCCCTCTTCGTAGAGCCTGCGGGCATACCAGTCACCGCTTTCCCCTGATGCTTGCGGCCCGAAATGGACCCAGATACCCACCTTGGCGTCCCGGAGCCACTGGGGAGTACCAGGATAGTTCTCCTCGATGCTTTCCCAGGTCGGCTGGAAGGGCCCGGGGGTTACGGGAATATCCAGTTTTACCTCGGGAAAACTGTCCGGAGGAGCCATGGTGACGCTGGCTACGGGCAGTTTTTCGGGAACTTCGGGAATAGGGGGAAGTTCCGGTAGGGGAGTATTATCGGTTTTGGCCTTTCGGTTGGCGCATGATGTGGCGCAGAATGCCGCTAGCAGCGCCGCGCATGCAACCGCAATAATATCTGGCACGAATCTCTTCATGCCACTAAGTTACGAAAAAAGGTGGAAAGGGCATGCTTTGCGGGCAAGGTCTAATTTTAGGTGCGTGACTTTGCCCGCCGAATCGCCCTTCTATCGCCCTGTGGCCCCATTCTCCCCGGCAAGGTCCCCCCAGGCAAAATTAGACCTTGCCCGAAAGTGGGGGATTTAGTATACGGTCCAACCCTCAGGGACTCCGTCTGGCCCGGTGACATCCCAGATGGCGTCATCCGCCTTGACGAATGTGCCTGTCGTCGCCACGCCTTCCACCCAACCTTCCATATTGTTGATTAAATCAGACCCTGATGTCACGAATATATCAGTCGCCATCATCTCAATATGGTTAAGGCTGGAACACCCTTTGAACATACCGTTGTAACAGTAGGGATTAAGATTCTTCGCCGGCAATACCGGAGCCGTCACAAGGTTTGAGCAGTCCTCGAACATATGATAGTAACATCCCATCGCCATAGAAGTGGAAGGTAATTCAGGCGCGACGGTCAAGGATGTGCAACCCCAAAACATATAACTATAACAATAGTTTGCCATTTCCTCGGCAGTAAGTACCGGAGCTGAAACGAGCTTTGTGCATCCTCTGAACATGCAATTGTAACACCTTGCGTATAATTTGGTCGCGGGAAGGGCAGGAGCTTTTGTCAAGGCACAATCCCAGAACATTGAGTCATAGCACCTTTCCGCCAGCGCTATGGCGGGAAGTTCAGGAGCGGACGAGAAATTCTCACAAAGGGCGAACATAGACCTGTAACAAGACTCTGTTAAAGTTGTTGCCGGTAGAATAAGATTCCTTGACTCGTGAGAGAATAGATGTTTGTTATTGTAAAAGAGGTTTTCAAAAGTGTGAGCGCCTGAAAGGGTGTTACTCTCCCCGAAGGTATCCCGATTTATCAAGGACATGACATTCCCGTATGCGTAGATATTCCCTGAGCTACTGATTGTGGTGTGCCGCTCTCCATCGCTATAAGCATCGTTATTACCTTTTAAATAGACTTTGTCGGCAGTGGCGACTGGTATCTCAATCGTTTCGGAACTTTCTGATGTCCAATTGGTCAAGTCTTTGCTGTACTCGAGAGTCAGGCCGAGAGGGTTCGAGATGGTGACTGTTCCGTCCTCGACGGCCTCAAGGCAGAGAGGCAGGAACTGATCATCTGTCTCAAACTCAACGTTATTGTCCGCATTTGTCAAAGTCTTGAAAGCTCCTTGGTTCAAGCTGAAGGAAGAGTTGATTTTCCTTGTGCCTGTGGAAGTGGCTGTCTTAAAAGTAAGTGAGATCCCCTGCGAGAATGTGACAGGCAGGGTGACAATATAATAAGTTACTCCAGGCTCAAAAGTTTCTCCTTCTGGAGCATTGACTGTAATACTGGAGCTGGAGTTTGAGTAGTCGTCTTGTATGATCGGATAGCCATCCTCGCCAAAAGCAGCGGAGAAAGTACCCGCAAGAGTTTCCCCTCCATTTGCCGTCAAAGTGACTGACTCGATTCCCTCATTGGCTAGTGTGAAATGGAGGCTTGAGCATGCATGATGGAAAGAAATCTTAAATGAGAGCGAGCGTCCCATCGTGATCATGAGATCATCGTCGAATGTTCCTGGTCTCCCGGTCTGTACCGAAGGCAAGGTAGTCGTGATCTTCCCTTCCGAATATGTGGCGCTCTCGTCATAGGGGTAGAGCCCGTAGATATATGAGTCATCCTCATTTTCATTCGTGCCCGATATGACCGATATAAGGCCTTCAAAATATGCGGTTGGCGCCGCCACCTCATTCATTGAGGTGAATTTTGAGGCTTTGGATCCTGCGAAAATCGAAATCTCGTCGTTAGGAAGCCAATATACCTTTGTTTTGTCAGCCTGTGTTGTCCGGGTCTTCACGGGCGTGTCATCACCCAAGGAGGCTGTGATAATTACTTTTTGCCCCTTGATAGAGGAATCTTCAAAATAGTCTATTGGTTGCTCAACAGAACAAGCTATGGCGGCAAAAACTGCCGTCATCAGAATTAGATGCTTTCTCATATTGTGTTGTTATTTATATCTCAAGTTCCAGGGATTTCTCCTTCATCCGGAGTGTCGTCTGTTTTGTTCCCTCCGCTGACACAAATAATGGATGTCGTTCCGATAACCATCTCCTCAATCTCGGGTGCGGAATAATCTTGAATGAAATTGATCTTTGTCATTTCCACATTGTTTTTTATAGCCACAAAGAACCACATTAATAGTTTTCAAGTCAAGGTCATATTCGGGTCATTTTGCTTGCCGGGGGATCTGGGTTAAGTCTTGTCAAAAACGCTGGAATCAGTTATCTTAGCGCCATGAAGAAATTAGTGATTATTGCCATCTCCGTTGTGGCGGCCATGTCCTGCGGACGGCAGGGAAGTGAGTCTTCTTCAGCGGTTTCCTTCGACGAGGTGCTGGAAACCCGTCGTAGCATCAGGGACTTCGACACCCTGATCATGGGCATGCGGGACTCGGATGCCTTACGCTCTCTTTTCGGCATCCCTGATGGGGAGGAGGTCATGGCCGTTATCGCCCTTGGCCACCGGGCCAGCGATCCAGTCAAGCCCACCCGCAAGCCACTTGACGAGATCGCTAAGTTCTTCTGATTTTCTGAATATCAATTATTTCCGGTACGCCATCCGGAGAAAGTCCACCCCGAATATCCGGCGGTGATCATGGCTTCTGAACCCGACCGACTCGTAGAGCCTGACAAGGTCGGGCATGTCGCTGTCCACCACGAGGGTGATCAGGTCGAAGTCCTGGCTCATTCCCAGCCTGATGCCATCCTCCAGGAGAGCCCGGCCGATGCCTCTGTGGCGATATTCCGGAACCACGGCGAGGGTGTCGAGGTAATATTCCCCCGGTCCGGTCTCCTGCTCTGAGTCGGTGTCCATGCTGATAAATTCCGGCCATAGTTCAGAGAAAGTCTTGTGCCTCAGCTCTTTATAATTATCTCCGGGGTAGGAGAGGAGCGATCCTGCAACCTCGCCGTCTATTTCGGCGATCCGGGAATTGGCGAAAGTGTAAAGAAGATCTGTCCGTCTCTCGCAGTCCACGAGACTTTGGTAAAAGCCTTCCATTTCGGGCTTGATCGGCTCAAAATCATAGTAGTGCATCCCGGCCATCACGCATTTGGCGAGGAACGGGGCGTCCTCAGGCCCGGCGTCACGGATGTTGACAGGGGCCATAGTCAATCTTCTATCGACTGCTCCTTCAGCCGCTTCCTGTCGTACACTTTCTTGGACCGGTGCAGGGCCTTCCGGAAAGTCACCGGCCGTCCATGCTCAGCGATCTCCTCCAGCCTCGCCGCCCTGCGGTTCGCCAGCATGAAATCCGCCTCCGTGATCCGCAAGGTCTTTTTCCTGTTCTTTCTCTTCGCGCTCATGACCGCGAAGATAGGTAATATTCAGGGAGAATTGGCCGTAAGGCAGGCGGATTAAGGTCATATCCGGGTCATTTGTGAGGCGGTGGGGGACTGGGGGAGCATATTCTGATAAATATTCCTAATTTTGTGAAGAATGACCTTTTTATGATCGTTTCGGGTAAGTTTTTACTGTTTTGGTGGCGGCTGTCGTTGTTGTTCGCCATAGCGTCGCTTTATGGCGGGGTTGTGGCCTGTACCCGAGACCTGCCTGATCCCGGGCAGTTCGTCCATGTGGAAAACGGGGGGAAAGAGCCTGAGCAGCCCCAGCAGCCGTTCCAGACCGACCCTGACCCCCAGTCCCCTTCAGAGCCTCAGCAACCTGAAGGCCGGGTGGATATTCCCGATTCGACCTTCCGGGCGTGGATTCTCTGGAATTATGATTCAAATAAAGACGGAGTTTTGGATCAGGACGAGGCCGCGTCGGTCACCAAAATAGAGTTTTCAACGGAGAATGTCACGACCCTGGATGGCATTCAATATTTCCCCAACCTCACCTATCTCCATGCCCAGGGAATCAGAGATTGGGATAATGACAAGAACTTGGGGAGACTCACTGAATTGGATCTCTCCGGCAACCCTAAACTCCAGCATATTCATCTCATCTACAATAATATCAAGACCCTTAAGCTGGCCGAATGCCCAGACCTGGATTATCTGTGTATTGACTATAATGAGGTTACGGAGCTTGATGTCAAGGGGTTCCATCACATGACCCTTCTCCAGGTCTCTTACAACAAGCTTAAAACCATAGACGTCAGTGGCCTTAATGAGCTTACGGAGTTCCATTGCGACTCCAACCCGATCGAAACGATAACTCTGTCCAATGCCAAACTGGAGAGTTTCCGCTGCGCCGGGACATTGGTCAAGGAATTGGACTTCACCAGGTGCCCGAAGATCAATAATGTGGATTGCCTGAACTGTAAGAACCTTACAACCATAAAGTTAGCCAAGGGGCAAGTGGTCGGGAATGTCAGAAAAGAAGAAACCGTCAAGATAGTTTATGGCAATGAATAATAATACTCCGGAGATAGAATTCCTCCTTGGAGAGGTGGCCCAGGCATTTGGTGGTGCGGTGGCCACATCCAAAGACTTCGAGTCCCTTTCCGCCAAGATTGAGGAGCAGACAGGCCAGATTGTCTCGACCTCGACTCTTAAAAGGCTGTACGGATATATGTCCCTGAAACCCAAACCCCGGATGGCGACACTTGACATTCTGTCGAAGTTTGTCGGGCGGTCCGGATTCAGGGAACTGTGTCTTGAGCTCCAGGAATCATCGGATTTCCTGACAGTTGAAACTGTCTCAAGCGCTTCGTTAAAACCTGGTCAGGAATTGGTTATCAGTTGGTTGCCGGATCGGGAAGTCCGGTTGCGGCACGATTCGGGGCAGGATTTCACAGTCGTTGATTGTGGAACATCGAAACTCCGGGACGGTGACAAGTTCTCCGTCATAGAATTCGTCAAAGGACATCCTCTGTACATCTCCGGGATAAAGCGTGGTGGAGAGATCCTTCCTGAATATGTTGCCGGTCGTACGGCGGGAATTAAGGATATCAAAGTCTATTGAGAACCAGCGTCGTCAATCATCTCCGTGGCTTGCCGGAACAGCTCGTCGATAGCTTCAGCATCGATGACTGTCGTCGTGTCGGGCTTTTCAGCACTCTCGTTGACCGGTTGGTGAGCGGAGTTGAACCACCGGCCAAGAACAACGATAATACCCAAGGCCGCGGCACAGGCAAGGAACAAAGGCCATATCCTCCTCTTGCGTTCAAGTGCCGCCTTGACCTCATCGACATCCTGGAACCTTTCCACTGGGTTCTCCATCATGCATTTACGGGCGATCTTTCTCTCCGAGGGGAGAAGCAGGGTGATCACCTTGCCCAGCGACCAAATGTCGGTCCGGTTGTCCACGGGGTCTCCCGCAAGGAGTTCCGGAGCGGCGTAGCTTTCTGTTCCGGCAGGGCCCTTGAGGATCGACCAGGAATCTGCGTCAGAAAGGCCGAAGTCAATGAGTTTCACGTAGTTCCCGTTATGGGTGATGAGAATATTGGAGGGCTTGAGATCCCGGTGGACAATCTGTTTGGAGTGAAGGTAGGAAAGAGCGTCACAGAGTTGGAGCGCGATTTTTCTCAGGATGGTTTTGCCAGAATGGCCCTTGGAGAGAAATTCCGCCAAAGTTACTCCATCCACCCATTCCATCTCGATGCAGTTTCCAAGTCCCGGAATATTCCGGAAGTCATAGACCTCACGGATCGCTGTGTGGGAGAGGCTGTAGCCGATCTCATATTCCTTTCTGAGGAGGGATTCGTAACGAGCCTGTCCCCTGAAGGAAGGCTTCAGGGCTTTGAGAATCCGGAAACGTCCGTCCTTGTCGATGAGCCAGGTCTCGGACCAGCCGCTCTCGGAACTGTGGATGAGGCGCGGCCCTTCGGCTCCGCTCAGGGACCGCTTGTTGAGCGGGTCTGGTTCCCGATTGTTGAGCGGAGCCGAACCACGGTTGGTGAAGAATGTGGAGTCTTCAGGCATGAGTCCAAAGTTAGTGATTTTTCATGAATAGTTTCAGACACATATTCATAGCGTTTTTGTGCTTGCTGGCGGCTTCGAGCGTTGCCCAGGCACAAAACGACTGGGATTCCGTGCTTGACCGCTATGAGAAAATCGCTCTCCAGTGCATGTCGCTGCGGGATAAGGCCGCAGCGGGGGAAAAAGTGTCCCAGAAGTCTGTCACGGATCTTTTCGGGGAGTTGAACCGGCTCAGAAACAGCCTGCAGCAAGCGTCGGGAAAGATGACGGCGAAGCAGCGGGATCGGTTCAGGAGGGTCAGGGAGTTGTATGACGGTAAGATGGCCGGTCAGGACGGTCATGACGAGAAAAGCCAAGCCGGCGATGAGGGTGCCCTTCGACTCCGCTCAGGGACTGTTGAGAAAAAAACTGCCGAAGCGTCGTCCCACCAACCGGTCGGTGAGCACAGCCACATACCGGTTGGTGAGCGGAGTCGAACCACCGTGAATAGCATGGTAGAGCCGTTGCCGAAGGTGGAGGGATGGTCGGCCATTATGAAGGATATTCCGAAAGCCAAGGTCGATGTGTTGGATCCTCAAGCCAGGCCAACCAGGTCGATCAGGACAACAGAAACAACCGGAACCATGACTGGGAAACATCTGACATTCAGTGCTATCCCGACTCTATCCATAGGCGACACCCGCCAGGGAGGAATATTCCTTTCATTGTCCCGTGGAAGATTGGGAGGCTACCTTTCCGCTCGAACCAATTTCGTCAGCCAGCTTTACGCCTACGAGTGCCTCTCCGACGGGGCGACTGCCGGTCCTGAAGCCTTCAAAGGGAATGGCGGCCAGAGGATCGGGGAGTATTCCCTCTCGGCCGGAGCAGTGATCAATGCCACGCCATGGCTCGGTGCTTTCGCCGGAGCGGGTTACGGCAGCTCGACTCTTTGCTGGAGCGACTTTCGAGGTACCTGGGCCAGGGTCAAAGACTATTCCGCATCCGGGCTCCAGGTTGAAGGTGGCGTGGTCTTCCATCTTAGGAATCTCAGCCTTCTTGGCGGTGTGTCATGGCTTACCGCCCGGCCGACCTCCGGCCCTTTCATGCCTGTTTTCACCCTCGGGGCCGGTGTCAGTTTCTGACAAACACACGCTCTTTAGCCAGCGACCACTGTCCAGTAATATTTATAAGTATCAGAATATCAAATAGTTGCCCAAGCGCCTCTGCTCGGCCTCTAGATTTCTGGCAGGGCCGTCCAGCCGTTGGTTCACAACGTGTTGATTATAAATTATTTGTAAAAATATTCTTGGAAAGGGGGCAAGGGGTGTCACAATTCGAAAGAAAAATGTATATTTTTGTGTTTTTGGCCATTTATAGCCGGGTTATATAAATTTAACAAAATGAGAGAGATAAAGACAATCGCTGTTCTGACTTCCGGAGGAGACGCTCCGGGGATGAACGCTTGCATAAGGGCCGTCACCAGGTCCGCCATATTCCACAACATGAAGGTCATCGGGGTCTATCGGGGCTATGACGGCCTGATCAACGAGGAGTTCCAGGAGTTCACCTCCTCCTCGGTGTCCAACACGATCCAGAGGGGAGGAACGATCCTTAAGACCGCCCGCAGCCAGGAATTCATGACCCCCGAGGGGCGCAAGAAGGCCTATGACAACATGGTCAAGAACAAGATCGACGCCCTGATCGTTATCGGTGGAAACGGCTCACTCACAGGTGCGCAGCAGTTCGCGAGGGAATATGACCTCCCGATCATTGGCCTTCCCGGCACCATCGACAACGACCTTTACGGAACTGACCACACCATAGGCTATGACACGGCTCTCAACACCATTGTCGAGTGTGTGGACAAGATCCGGGACACGGCCAATTCCCACGACCGGATATTCTTCGTTGAGGTTATGGGCAGGGACGCCGGTTTCCTGGCGCAGAACAGCGCTATAGCCTCCGGAGCGGAGGCCGCAATCATCCCCGAGGACAAGACCGATGTGGACCAGCTCGCGGAGTTCATCGGCAGGGGTATGCGCAAGAGCAAGAACAGCTCGATCGTCCTCGTCTCCGAGTCCAAGCACGGCGGTCACGGCGGAGCGATGTACTACGCCGAGAGGGTACGCAAGGAATATCCCCAGTACAATGTCCAGGTCACTATCCTCGGCCACTTGCAGAGGGGCGGCACTCCGAGCGCCTATGACCGCATCCTGGCCTCACGCCTGGGCTACGCCTCGATCGAAGCCCTGATGGAAGGCCAGCGCAACATCATGGTCGGAATCTCCAATGACGAGATCGTCTATGTCCCGATCCAGAGGGCGGTCAAGATGGACAAGCCCATCGACAAGGAGCTGATAAACGTCCTCTCTGTTCTTTCTCTTTAGGAAATAACCTACAGTCAATATGTCCAAGAAATTTTTCATAGCGGCCTCCATGGTTCTCCTCCTGGCCTCCTGCGCCACGGAAAAAGAGCCAGTCGTGAATTATAAGCTTTGGCTGGACTGGCCGGAGAGAAAGCTTCCGGACTTCTCGACGCTCGGCGAGCCGGACAAGGTAGGCGTAAAGAACAACTTCGACCTCGTTGACATCGACGAGACCCTGAACCACTATGCCCTTCTCCTGGAAACGACCCTCAAGGTTGACAAAGAGGAGGAATATACCTTTAAGGCCTCTACCGACGACGGCTCGAAACTCTATGTTGACGGCGAGCTGCTTTACGACAATGACGGGGCTCACGGGCCGATCACCAAGATCGTGTCTAAGACTCTCGCCAAAGGCAGGCACGACCTTCGCCTTGAATATTTCGACTGCGATAAAGGCCAGTCCATAAACTTCCTGTACAAGACCCCGACGATCCCCTGGCGGGAGATCAATGACAAGCTCCATGAGAAAGAGGACAAGGCTACGGACAAGGATGACTTCGTGAAACCGCAGATTAAAGAGGCTCTCGCGAGATTCAACGCCTGGAAGGGTGACGATGAGGTTATGTCTTTCCCGATCGTGACGGATGTCCACACCGCCGGGCGGTTCTCCTACAAGCACATTGGCCATGCGGCAAAGGTGGCGGAGGCTTTCGGGAGCGACTTCATGGAGAATTTCGGGGATATCGGGCTGAACGCGTATCCTGCCACTGAGAATTCGGCCTATGCCAGGGAAATCGTGGATAACGTCCAGGCCCAGATGATGAAATATGACGGGATATGGCTCTACACTCCCGGCAACCACGACTGGGACGCCGGTGAAGGGAAATATTTCACTGACAACGATTTGAGCGGCTTCTTCCAGAAGCCTTGGCAGGAGAAGGCGGGGGAGAACCTCCACCTTACACCCGGCAAGACCTACGGTTGGTATGATGTCCCCGGGAAGGGGATCAGGGTGATATTCCTGAACAGCCAGGGAACCGGAACCCAAAACGGCTCGTACTATCTTTTTGACGACGAGCAGATGGCCTGGTTCCAGGAGCTTTTGGACAGCACCCCGGCAGATATGCCTGTGCTTGTCACGGCCCACTATATGCCACATCCCCAAGGGCGCTGGACCACAGTCGCCACCACCGCCGAGACTCTCGCGAGCAACGAGAGGATCATGAATATTCTCTCCTCATTTGCCGCCAAAGGCACCCTTATCGGGATGGTCACCGGAGATTCCCATTTCAACATGTATGAGAAAAAGGACGGCGTGAACTATTTTGTCTCCCAGGGCTACGGCTGGGTGGTTCCCGACCTTATGATGCCCGGGACGACCCACGCGTTCTTTGATTACACGACCAACCTCTGCATCGATGTCCTTGCCGTCAAGCCTTCCAAGAGGGAGGTCCGTACTTTCAGGGTCGGAGCCGGCGGGGAATCTTTCGACTGCGGTTTCACGTATTGATCCTTCCACTTTAGAGTAAAAATCATTATTTTTGACGAAATTCGTCTGAATATGTACAAGAGAGTTCTGCTTAAATTGAGTGGGGAGATCCTGGGAGGCCCCGAAGGGAAAGGGCTGGAGCCGGATTATCTCCGTAAATACGCCCACGAGATCGCCGAGGCGGCCAAGGCCGGTCTCCAGATAGGAGTGGTCAACGGGGGCGGGAATATATTCCGCGGCCTCCAGGGACTTGACAAGGGTTTCGACCGGGTCGGAGGTGACCGTATGGGCATGCTCGCTACGGTGATCAATTCGCTGGCTCTCAGTCAGTTCATTGAGGATGAGGGAGTCCATGCCGAGGTGTTCACCGCCACTCCCATGGAGCCGTTCGTCCGTTACTACAACCGCGACAACGCCGTGAAGGTCCTCGAGCAGGGCGGTGTGGCGCTGATCGCTGGAGGGACCGGCAACCCGTTCTTCACCACTGATTCCGGCGCCGCGCTTAGGGCTCTCGAGATCCGGGCTGATGTGATGCTGAAAGGCACGAAAGTTGACGGGGTTTACACCGCCGACCCGAAAAAGGATCCCTCAGCCGTTAAGTATGAGGACATTACGTTCGAGGAAGCCATGGCAAAGCAATTGAGAGTTCTTGACCAGACCGCTTATGCCCTTTGCAATGACGGGAATATGCCGATAATAGTTTTCGACATCAATTCTCCCGGAGCTCTGAAGAGGCTCCTGGACGGAGAAAAGGTCGGTACGTTGGTACATAAGTAAAAACAGATATAGCGATGTTATCAGAGAAAGCCAAAGAGATTTTGAATGGTGTCGAGGCTAAGATGCAGGACACTGTTGATTTCCTTGAGGAAGACCTCAAGACCTACAGGGTGGGCAAGGCCAACCCTTCCATTCTCAACAATGTGACCGTGAACTATTACGGCACTGATACCCCTATATCCCAGGTGGCTTCCGTCAGCGTCCCTGATGCCAGAACCATCACCATCCAGCCTTGGGAGAGAAGCCTTATCGCCGCTATCGAGAAGGCCATCATGGCCGCCAATCTCGGTTTCACTCCGCAGAACAATGGCGAGATCATCCGTTGCCCCATCCCACCGCTCACGGAGGAAAGGCGTAAGGACCTGATCAAGAAGGCCAAGGCCGCGGGTGAGAGCGCAAAAGTGGCTGTCAGGAATATCCGCAGGGAGGGAGTCGATGCCCTCAAGAAGGGGCAGAAGGCCGGTGATTTCTCCGAGGATGTCCAGAAGGAGGGTGAAGACGAGATCCAGAAGGTCACTGACGCCAAGGTCAAGGCTATAGACGCTCTTGTCTCCGCCAAGGAGAAAGAGATCATGACAGTGTGACGACAGTAGCGATCCAGGGTTATCGTGGATGTTTCCACGAGCAGGCCGCTCGGGAGTTCTACTCCGCGAGAGGTGTTGACATCAATATCGCCGAAGGACCTACCTTCGAGAGCCTTTTCAAGGCTATGGCGGAAGGCTCGGCCGATGCTGCAGTCATGGCCATCGAGAATACCATCTCCGGTGGACTGCTACCCAATTTCGAGCTTCTGCGGGCCCATCCCTATAAGATTAAAGGAGAGGTCTATATCCCTATCCACCAAAACCTTATGGCTATCCCTGGCCAGGCGGTGGAGGACATCCGGGAAGTGCGGACCCACTATATGGCCATCAACCAGACAAGGCGCTATTTCGAGAAGAATTGTCCATGGATAAAGATGGTCGAGTCAGAGGATACGGCCAAGAGTGCCATTGACATCGCGGCCCAGGGTCTAAGGGGAGTCGGGGCTGTCGCCTCCGAACTGGCGGCGGAGCAGAACGGGCTGGAGATCCTGGCGAAAGGTATAGAGACGTATAAGCAGAATTTCACGAGATTCCTTATTCTCGACGACTCGATCTCTATTCCGAGGAACAAGACTGATAAGGCGTCTCTTTGTTTCACGCTGCCCCACAAGCCGGGCTCGCTCGCCCAGGTGCTGACTGTCCTTTCGTTCTACGACATGAACCTCACGAGGATCCAGTCCCTTCCTATCCCCGGGAAAGAGTGGCAGTACTTTTTCTACGCCGACATCAGGTTCTCCTCGTACTCCCGCTACCGGCAGGCTCTCAAGGCCGCAAGGCCGCTCATGGCGGACCTGTACATTTTAGGAGAATATGGATCTTATAATAAATGAATTTAACAAATAATAACAATGATCATCCAACCAGCTGAAAGAACCAAGGGAGTCCAGGAATATTACTTCTCCCGCAAGCAGAAAGACCTCGACGCAGTCACCGCTGAAAGGGCGGCGAAAGGACTAGGGCCCCTTATCAATCTCGGTATAGGCGCTCCGGACGGCATGCCTCCCCAGGCAGCCATCGATGCACTGACCAAGGTAGCCGCATTGCCGGATAGTCATAAATATCAGAATTACAAGGGTTTGCCTGTGCTTCGCCAGGCCTTTGCTGACTGGTATGCCCGTTACTATGGTGTGACACTGAATCCCAATGGAGGAATCCAGCCGCTGGTCGGCTCCAAGGAGGGAATATTGCTGATCACCCTGGCTTTTGTCAACCCTGGCGACAAGGTTCTTGTGCCGGATCCCGGATATCCTACGTATTCCTCCACTGTCCGTCTCGCAGGCGGGGAGATCGTCACCTACAACCTTAAGGCAGAGAACGGCTGGTTCCCTGATTTCAACGAGCTTGAGAGCATGGATCTCGATGGTGTCAAGCTGATGTGGGTCAATTATCCGAACATGCCCACTGGTGCCTGCGCGACGCCGGAGCTCTATCAGAGGTTCGTCGATTTTGCCAAGAAGCACAAGATTCTACTTGTCAATGACAATCCATATTCCTTTATCTTGACAGAGAAACCGATCTCTATCCTTGCCGCCGATGGTGCTTGGGATTGCTGCCTGGAGCTTAATTCCCTGAGTAAAGCCCACAATATGAGCGGCTGGCGACTGGGTATGGTCGCAGGTGATCCCGAGATGGTGAATGAGATCCTGAAGGTCAAGAGCCAGATGGATTCCGGCATGTTCAAAGCTATGCAGCTCGCCGCTGTTGAGGCTTTGGCTGAGGGACCGGAATGGTTCGAGAAGCTGAATGCTGAATATAAGCGCCGCCGTGTTGTCGCCGGCCAGATATTCGATGCCCTCGGAGTTGAGTATAATCCCAACTCGACCGGTCTTTTCCTGTGGGGAAAAGTCGGTTATTCCGGTGAGGAACTGTCAGAGAGGATCTTGCATGGGGCAGGAGTTTTCATGGCTCCGGGCTTCGTGTTCGGAAAGAACGGGGCGGACTATATCCGCATCTCTCTCTGCGCCCCGGTCCCTACTCTCGAGGAGGGCCTCGCCCGTATCAAAGCCTTTTTGGCATCTAATTGATAGATAGCGTTTTATGAAAAACGCATAGCTTATTTGACTACGCGTTTTCTGTAAGTTGTTAATATTGAGATATTTGTAAACAATGGTCATTGGAGTAATAGGCTTGGGATTGATCGGAGGCTCGATGGCGATTGACCTTAAAAGGCGAGGGTTTGCCTCAAAGGTCCTCGGTGTCGAGTCAGAGCCTGTCAACGCGGAGGCTGCTCTTAGGATAGGTCTTTGCGACGAGCTTGTCTCATTCGAAGACTGTGTCAGAAGGTCAGACATCGTCGTGATCGCCGTTCCAGTCGGTACAGCAGTGAAAATGCTCCCCAAGGTGCTGGACATATTCTCTGAGGGCGGTAACGGTGGAAAGATTGTTATTGACACCTGCTCCACCAAGAGCCAGATAGTGAGGGTTGTACATTACCATCAGATGCGCGGCCGATTTGTCGCGACCCATCCGATGGCTGGAACTGAGTATTCAGGGCCATGGGCTGCCATGCCAAATCTTTTCGACGGAAGGGCGTGCATATTCGCCAATTCTGAAGAGTCTGATCCCCAGGCGCTTAGGACCGTCGAGGAGCTTTATGACGCTTTGAATATGCGCCCGATCTACATGAACGCCGACAACCACGATGTCCACACGGCTTATGTCTCGCATATTTCCCATG
Organism: uncultured Bacteroidia bacterium; assembly: GCA_902780935.1. Classification (GTDB taxonomy): domain Bacteria; phylum Bacteroidota; class Bacteroidia; order Bacteroidales; family UBA932; genus Cryptobacteroides. The sequence continues at coordinate 46,563 of CACZHP010000014.1, forward strand.
TGACCTCATTCGCCCTTGCCCTCACGGTTCTTGATAAAGAGCAGGATGAGAAACATATTTTCGACCTGGCGTCCGGTGGATTCTCTTCCACCGTACGTCTTGCGAAGAGTTCATCCGATATGTGGGTCCCGATCCTGACCCAAAACCGGGACAACGTGCTTCGGGTGATCGACACCTATCTGGAAAAGATGAGGCAGTTTCGGGACGCGATCGCTGATTATGACGAGTCCCGCATTGATGAATTGATCCGGGAAGCAAACCGGATAAAGAAGATTATCAGATAGTTATGGAACGAACACTTGACACTGTCCCCGTGTCTGAATGGGGATTCTTTGACGAGAGTATTCCCCCGATAGTCATTGCCGGCCCTTGCAGCGCCGAATCTGAGTTGCAGATGATGATGACGGCCAAGGGCCTTCACGACTTCGGCATTCATGTTTTCCGCGCTGGAATATGGAAACCCAGGACTCATCCGGGCTCTTTCGAGGGTGCCGGGATACAGGGTCTTAAATGGCTCCAGAAAGTCAAGAGGGAGTATGGAATGAAGGTCTGTACAGAGGTGGCCAGCCAGAAACATGTGTATGAGTGCATGAAGTATGGAGTGGACATGGTCTGGATCGGAGCCCGCACGACCGCCAATCCTTTCCTCGTGCAGGAAATAGCTGAGGCTCTGCAGGATACGGATATTCCTGTCCTGGTCAAGAACCCTGTCAATCCAGACCTTGACCTTTGGGTCGGTGCCCTTGAGCGCCTGAACCGGGCCGGGATCAGGAAACTTGGCGTAATACATCGTGGCTTCTCCACGACCCAGAAGATCCCTTACCGCAACCTTCCCGGCTGGCAGATCGCCGTGGAGCTCCGCACCAGGTATCCCCAGATCCCGTTCTTCGCCGATCCGAGCCACATGGGAGGCTCCCGGAAGTATCTTAAGGAGCTGTCCCAGAGGGCTATGGATCTTGGTCTTGACGGGCTTATGATCGAGTCGCACTGCGATCCTTCATGCGCCTTGAGTGACGCTGCCCAGCAGCTTGTCCCTGCTGATCTTAAAACCCTTCTCGAGAGTCTTGTCGTACGCCAGAAACAGACAAACGACAAGGAATATAACGAGAACATAGAGCAGCTCCGCGCCCAGATTGACGTGATCGACGAGAATCTTCTAATGAGCCTTGCCTCCAGGATGGATATCTCCCGCAAGATAGGGGAGTTCAAGAAAGCTCATAACATCGCCATCGTCCAGGCCGCACGCTGGGAGGACATCCTCTCCGACATGATCGCCAAAGGACGCACCTACGGTCTCCCTGAGTCTTTCGTCACCGCAGTCTTCAACGCCATCCACGATGCCTCCGTCGCAGAGCAGAACCGGATACTCGAAAGAGAATAGATATATTAGTCATCAATCTTTGATAAGACTGATACAAATCTAGCTTGGGTAAAACGTAAAGAAGGGGCCCTTTTTCGGGGTCCCTTCTTTATTTCAGATCCTTCGCTTACGCTCAGGATGACAGCGAGCTACTCGTTGGGAGTGACATCCCACCAGAGGCGTACCCACTGGTCGTCATTTCCGCCGAGATACTTGCTGACCGCGGCATCATACTGATCCTGGTTGCGCTCTGAGTCAGTGGATGAGTAAACGAAGCGCACAGGGTATGTCGTGTGGCCCGTATGGTTCATCTGCTGGTACTCTGTGAGCGGCATGGTGGGGATGTTGGTCCTCCTCCAGTCTGACCAGGCCTCGACGCAGTCACACATGAAGTCGGCGATCCACCTCTGCATGCAGATCTCCTTGATGGCACCGTCGTTGTCCTCGGGGAGCGGGTGGGCTGCGATGTACTCGTCGGCTCCCTCGGTCTCCTCGAAAGCGAAGGAGGCCTTGATAGCCTTGGCGTAGAGGTCGGCGGCGTCACCGTCGATGAGTCCCCTCTGCACGGCCTCCGCCATGTTGAAGAGGCTCCTGGCGGCGGTAAAGAGGCCGTAGGTGGCATCCTGCACGCAATACTTCTCAGTGACGGAACAGGCAACTCCGGCCTGTGCTATGACCGAGGGGTTGTCCTCGAGGCCGAAGGTGATGCCGTAGTAAGACTCGAAGTCCGTGGGATCTCCCCCCCTCTTGCCGAGGTATGCGTCGTCACCGATGGTGAAGCGGGTGAACATACGGGGATCCTTGTACTCCTTGAGGGCGTCCACGATCATGGCGTTGGGACCCCAGGCGAGGTTCTTGCTGGGCGACAGCGCGACGGGATACAGGGGCGAGCCCGTGGCCCTGGTGTCGTACTTGTAGTTGAGCTGGTCGGCTACCTCGGTGATTCCGCCCTGTGCGTAGGCCGCGCTGAACTTGGACTTGGCCGTAGCGGCATCCACGTCGGAGATCCTAAGAGCCATGTCCATGCGGATGGTGGCGTTAAACTTCTTCCAGCGGGCGATGTTGCCTTTGAATAGGATGTCGGCGTTGGAGAGGTTCGCTCCCTCCTGGAACATGCCGTAAGCCTGCTCCAAGTCGTTGAACAGGGCAGTGTAGATGTCCTGCTGAGAGTCGAAAGCCGGGAACCAGTTGTCATCGCTCTCACCCTTCCAGGCCTCTGACCAAGGGAGCGCTCCGACACAGTCGGTGAGGTGCATCATGATGAACGCCCTGAGGGTGAGCGCCGCGGCGATCTGGTTCTCGTTGCTCGAGCAGAACGGCTTGACAGTCACCTCGTCGTTCTTCGTCTCCTCGTCCTGGTTCAATTCGATGATCTGGTTGAGGACCTTCAAGGAGCCGTAGTAGTAGCCGCGGGTATCGAACTCGTAGGTCGTCATGAGCGATCCGAACTGGTTGTTGCCGGACTCGGCCAGGTAGCCGACGTGGTTGGGCTGCCAGTAGTCGTAGCTCGTGGCGGAGATGAAGTTCTGGGTGGTGAAGCACGCCTGCGTGAAGAGCAGGTTGGTGTACGGGGTGTTCGGGGAGTTGGGGGAGATGTTGATGTCCCCGAAGTCGCTGAAGTCGCAGCTTGTCAGCGTGGCGGCGATAGCGAGGGCCGCAAGTATGGATTTTCTAATCATTTTCATAATCTTAACCTCCATATTTATTAGAACATGCACCTGAAGGTGAGACCGAAGGTCCTGGAGGCGGGCGTCTGTCCTGCCTCAAGGTAGTTGCTGCTGGACTCCGAAGGGTCGAAGTTCGGGCAGGCGGAGTAGATCAGCCAGGGGTTGGTCGCCACGAAGGAGACGCTGGCGGAGCTGAGGCCGATGTTGAGCTTGTTGACGAAGGTCCTCGGGAGGGCGTAGGTCAGGGAGAGCTCGCGCATCTTCAGGTAAGTCCTCTTGTAAAGGACACCGTCGTTGTCGTAGTTGGACTTGTACTGGTACCACCTCCATGACTGGACGTGTGTATCCACAGGGTTCCCATCCTCGTCAACGCCGACGATGTGGACACCACCGCCCTTGGCGACAGGCTCGCGTACGTTGACACCGTTGTCGTTGACCTCGGCTGTCTCGGCGGCGAGGCCGGATCCCTGCATCCACAGGTTGGTCCATGAGAAGATGTTACCACCGATGGTGTAGTCGAAGCTCATGTTGAGCGACCATGTCTTGTAACGGAAGCCAGTGGAGAATCCACCGGTAAAGTCAGGCTGGAAGTTTCCGACGGTTTTCTCTGTGGCGTCGATGATAGGCATGTAGTCGCCGAAGTTCTGCTTCTGGCCGGCGCTGGAAGTGGCCCTGAGGACGTACTTGCCGTCATCGGTCCTCTTGAAGCGGGCACCGGTGTAGAGCACACCGACGGGCTCACCCTCGATGGAGTACATTCCGAACTCGTAGTTGAACTTTTCGTAGCGGAGGAAGTACTGCTTCTGCAGGGGGTGGAGCTCAACTAGGGTGTTGACGTTCTTCGCGATGTTGAAGTCGGCGTTCCAAGTGAAGTCCTTCGTGCGGATGATGTCTCCGCCGATCTCGAACTCGACACCACGGTTGCGCACCAGACCGGCGTTGATCTGCCTCATGTTCCATCCTGTCTGTCCGGCGACGGGCAGATTGATGATCTGGTTCTTGGTGTCGCGGTTGTAGAAGTTGATGTCACCATGCAAACGGTTGCGGAACATCCTGAACTCGGTACCGACCTCATAGGAAGTGGAGATGGTCGGCTTGAGGTCCGGGTCGATCTGGGTCGTGGGGACGCTCATCGAGGAGATGGAGTTGTTGTACCTGGAGCCGATACCATAGACATAGGTAGTGGCGTAGGCGCCCATCGTCGATCCGACCTGGGCGGCGCTGGCGCGCAACTTCCAGAAGTCAAGCCAGTTGGCTTTGAAGAACTTGTTCAGCATGATGGAGACAGAAGCACCGCCGTAGAGGTAGTGGTTCTGCGAGACGGGCAGCCTGGAATCCCAGTCGTTGCGGAGCGACAGGTCGAGGAAGAACGTGTCGTCGAAGCCGGCGGTCACGTTGCCGTAGACCGAGCGGGTCGTGTACTGGGTCTCGCTGTTGGATGTCGAGTAGGTGTTGACCGAGTTGGAGAGGTTGTAGAGCTTCGGGATCATGAGCCCGGCGTTGGTGTTGGAGCTCAGGGTTCCGTAGTCGTAGTCCTCCTGCTCGATGAACGCGGCGGCATTGATGCCGAGACGGTCATTGATGAAACTCTTGTCCCAGGTGATCCTGCCCTGGTAGGTCATGTCCATGACATGGTTCTGGCTCTCGCCGTAGTAGGACTCCCAGTTGCGGACGTTGCCGGCCTGGTGCTGCGTGGTCTCGCCGTGGTAATTGCGGATGTTGCCCATGATGCGGGCACCCACCTTGAAGTTCCAGGGAAGGATGATCTCGGCGTCGCCGGTGATGACGTTCCATAGGTAGGTCCCGTAGGCGTTGTGCAGCTCAGCATAGGCGAAGGGGTTGTCATGGTAGGTCGGGTTGAAGTTGGACTTGCTGGTGATGTTCCAGGTCCTGACGCTTCCGTCCGGACGCTCCCAGTCCCTCAGCCTCTTGAAGTCGATGTTCATCTGTCCCCACTGGATGAAGTCAGCGAGGGGGCTGTTGTTGGATGAGTACCCGTCACCTGCGGCATTGTGGTCCTGGCGGTAGGTGAACTTGTAGTCCAGGGTGAGGTTGAGCCAGTTGGTAGGCTTGATGTTGGACTTCATAGTGAGGTAGCGCCTGACAGCCCTGGCGTTGTACATGATGCTGGTGCGGTCGGTGTTGGTGAAGGACACGCGGGTGTTGTGCTTTGGACCGCCGTTGGACATGGCGATGTTAGTCGTGTTGGTCCATCCGGTGCGGAACATGTCGGCGGGGTTGAACCTGCTGATCCACGGGTCAGCCTTCATATAGTAAGGGCTGGTGGGATCCCAGTATTGAGCCGAGGCCACGTTGACACTCTCGTCGAAACGGGCTCCCCAGTTCTCGTCGTTGCCCCACTCCATGTTGTAGGAACCGTCGGGGTTCTGGAGCTTGTTGCGCTCACCCATCAGGTACTGAGGTGACATGGTGTCGACGTTGGCGTAGCTGTCGAGCTGGCCGAGCAGCTGGCCGGTCTCACCCATGGAACCTCCACCGTAAGCGTGCTGTAGCTTGAGGTGATTGTAGTAACGCTCCATGGTTGTGGTGTGGCTGAACTCGACATGAGTCTCGCCGCTCTTGGCGCTGCGGGTGGTGATGATGACGGCACCGTTGCCTCCCTGGGAACCGTACAGGGCCGTGGCGGCAGGTCCCTTCAGGATGTTGACATTCTCGACGTCATCCATGTTGACAGCGTTCTTGTTCGTGATCGTTCCGTCAACGACATAGATCGGCTCGCTACCGCCCCATGACCCGTAGGCCGTGGTACCGCGGAGGACGATGGAACCGGAATCGAAAGTCGTACCCGAGCTGGAGTAGAAGCGGGCTCCGGCCACCTTACCGGCGAGGGACTGGCCGAGGTCGGTCTGGCGCGCGATGGTCAACTTCTCGCCGTCGATCTTGACGGTGGAGTAGCCGATGGCCTTGTCCTTTCTCTTCAGACCCTGGGCCGTCACGACGACCTGGTCGAGGAGCTCCGAGTCGGGGGCCAACACGACATCAACTGTCGTGGCCGCCGGCTTGGTCTGGTTGGCGAACCCGATGCAGGAGAACACGAGTGTGCTCCCGGCGGGAACGCTGCGGAGGGAATAACGGCCGTTAGCGTCGGTCACGACACCGTTGGTCGTCCCCTGCACAAAGACAGACGCTCCGATCACGGGGAGGCCGTCCTCCGCAGAGGTGACCGTACCGCTGACGGTCATGTTCTGCGCGAATGCCATGCCCGCGCTGACGCACAGGCAGAGCAAAATGGAGAATAATTTTTTACCCATAAGCTTAAACATTGAATTAAACTTAATATTTAGTGAATAAATAGTGAATAATCTCGACTACTTATGTCGGCCGGCGGAGTCGCCGGAAGGGGACAGTTTGCCCTAACCCGAACGAAATACGCAAAAACCGACATACAAATAAAAGAATAAAATTGGAATAATGCAACATTAACAAGTAGATACAACAATTAGAATAATATGGAATTTACATCGTTTTATAAGGTTCGCCCTTAAAGTTGTTTTAGCGCTTCAATTTAAAAATTATTACTATTTTGTAGGAAATAATTTCAAATTGAAACTTATTAAATTATTTGTGTAAACAGGTTTTTTGTTTAGTAAAACATTTAAATTTTTTAGATAATGTCACGAAAAACATTCAAAGAAGTCTGTCGGCAGTGGGAGTTGGAGAAGGCGAAATTCATCAAGCCGACTTCACTCGCGGCATATTCATTGACCCTGAGATACCATCTTGAGCCGAGATTCAAAACCCTTGGCGACATATCCCCGGAGTCAGTACAGAGGCTCGCCGATGAGGAACTCGAGTCAGGGAATAGCCCGACCACTGTGAAAGGAATCATCCTGGTTTTGAAAATGGTCATCCGATACTGCGAACGGAACGGCTGGATGCCGGAACGGAAGTATGAGGTAACATATCCGAAAAGGAAGGAGAAGCGCAATCCTCAGATCCTGCTCCTTGATGAGGAAAAACTGATGCTCTCATGGCTCGAGAGGAACCCTTCACCCGCGAACCTCGGACTGATTATATGTCTCTGCTGCGGACTGAGGATCGGGGAGGTTTGCGCTCTGAGATGGGAGGATGTCGATGTGCGGCGTTGTGTGATCCACATCCGGAGGACCGTACACAGGATATACGACCGGGAACGTCCCGACAAGAAATCCCAACTGACTCTTGGAGTACCGAAGACCGAGGACTCCCGGCGCGATGTCCCAGTCTCCCACTATCTTACCAATATATTAAAAAAGGTATATCTCGATACTTATCCCGAACAATACATAGTCTCCGGGAAAGAAAAGCCCATGGACCCGCAGACCTTCCGAAACCATTTCAAGAAAGTCGCCCGTATCCTGGAGATTCCGGCGAGGAAAGTGCATAGCCTGAGACACACTTTCGCCACAAGGTGCGTTGAGAGCAAATGCGACTTCAAGACCCTGAGTTCCCTGCTCGGCCACGCTGATATCACGACTACCCTCAATCTGTATGTCCACCCGGGCATAGAGCAGAAACGACGTTGCGTAGAGGATATGATGAATATGCTGTAGACGGCCTTATAGGGGAATATTTTTTTATCAATTATTAAGTTTAATTAAAGTTTAAGCTTATGGGTAAAAAATTATTCTCCATTTTGCTCTGCCTGTGCGTGAGCGCTGGCATGGCATTCGCTCAGAACATGACCGTCACAGGTACGGTCACTTCCGCGGAGGATGGCCTCCCTGTGATCGGGGCGTCCGTCTTTGTACAGGGGACGACCAACGGTGTCATCACCGACGCCAACGGTAACTATACCTTGCGCAACGTCCCGTCTAACGGCATGCTCGTGTTCTCGTGCATAGGCTTCTCCAACCAAACGAAAGCCGTGGCACAGACAGTTAATGTCGTTCTTTCACCTGATTCCGAGCTACTTGACCAGGTCGTTGTCACGGCCCAAGGTCTGACCAGGAAACAGAGGGCTATCGGTTATTCCGCTCAAACAATGAAACAGGAAGAGCTTACCTCGACCCGTAGTTTCTCATTGGGTAACTCCCTGGCTGGTAAGGTCGCCGGAGCCCAGTTCTGGGGATCCGCTGGATCGACCTTCAGCGAGGGTAAGATCATCCTCCGAGGCCCGACATCCTACAGCAACCAGGAGGGTAGCGAGCCTATCTACGTCATCGACGGAACGATCACCGGCGCAGGTGCAGTCAACATGGATGATGTCGAGAGCATCAACATCCTGAAGGGTCCCGCCGCGACCGCCCTGTACGGTTCCAGAGGAGCCAACGGTGCAGTGATCGTCACCACCAAGAAGGCCCAGGAGGGACACAGCCAAGTCGAGTTCTCCCACACCACCTCAGCTGAGGTGTTCTACAACCATATCAAGTTCCAGAAGATGTTCGGTGGCGGTAGCGCCGCTTCCGAAGGTGCCACATCGCTTTACGCCCAGGCTGGAGGCGATGTCGATGTCCTCGACGCCAAGTACCTCTTCGAGCAGAACGAATGGGGACTCGGTGACGGCACCTATATGATGGACTATTTCCACGATGAGAACTGGGGTCCCCGCTACGACGACAAGACCCTTGTCCGCACCGCCCTTTCATGGGATCCCACATCTTCCCACTATAAGGAGACCGACACCTGGAGCTATAGGCTGAATCTCCGCGACCTTACACGCGTAGCCTGGACGAACAACACCAACGTCGCCTTCACGAAGGCTGTCAAGGGCATGAACACCCGCGTGTCGTTCAGCAACGTTGACCGCCCCGGTATCTTCGAGAACTCGAAGGCCGTGCGCAGATCGTTCAGCATCTCCTCGCAGATCAAACCCAATAGCTGGCTGAATGCTGACATCAGCTATCGCTACCGTTTCCGCAGGAACCAGAACGCCGAGCAGGAGGGTTACTCCGCCAACGGTAACTACGTCTGCGACTTCATCCAGTGGGGTCAGACCAACGTCAGAATCGCCGACCTGAGGGACTGGCAGCGCCCGGACGGATCGTGGAGGTCATGGAACATCAAAAGTACTGATGACCTTACCGCCAACTTCCACGACAATCCCTTCGCCGTGATGCACAACTACACCTACACTTCCGAGACTCAGTACCACATGCTTTCCGGCGACATCTACGCCACCCTGCCTTGGAACTTCAAGCTCGGAGCACGTATCAACAACATGTTGAACGGCAGCCGCTACGAGGAGAAGAACGGAAGCGGATCCATCAACTACACCCCCTATTTCAGGACGTATTTCAACCAGACCAACGATATCACCGCCCAGGGATATCTGACATGGGCGAACCAGTACGTCGAAAACCGCCTCTCGATCGAGGCAGCTGCCTTTGCTGAAACCCGCAAATACGACTACTACTACCTGAACAGCTCCACCAACGGCGGACTTTCAGTTGACGGCCTCTTCAACCTCAGCGCATCAGCATCAACGTATTCCACGAACAACAGCGAGACCCACTACAAGACCCGCTCGTTCTTCGGCAACACCACGATCGGCTGGGACGACCTCGTCTATGTTGACGGCTCGATCCGTTACGATCTCGACTCCCGCCTCCCTGCCGACAACAACGGTTACCTCTACGGCGGAGCCTCCCTATCCTTCATGGCCAGCAAGCTCATCAAGGCTCCTTGGCTCGACTTCTGGAAGATCAGGGGTTCCATCGCTCAGGTCGGTTCGACTCTCGGTGCCTACAACGTTCTTCCTACCTACACTATCGGGACCAAGCTTCACGGTTTGACCACTCTGTACGAGCCCACAAAGCAGGTCAACCAGAACATCAAACCCACCATCTCCACATCCTACGAGGTCGGTACCGAGTTCAAGATGTTCAAGAACAGGTTCTATGGTGACATCAACCTCTATCAGAAGAACACCAAGAACGACATCATCGCCGCGACCGTCCTTCCCCAGTCGGGTTATTCAAGCAGGACGATCAACGCCGGTCTTGTGACCAACAAGGGTATCGAGATCCTCCTCGGTGGCACCCCTGTCCGTACAAGGGATGTCGAGTGGAACGTCAGCGCCAACATCGCTAAGAACGTCAACACCCTCGTCGAGCTGAACCCCGACAACCCCGAGCAGACTTTCGTCAACATCTGGGGTAACTCCTTCTACTATTACTGGTACGTCCAGTCGAGAGTAGGCGAGCCTATCGGCGCCATCGCTACCAACGCCCGTTGGAAGAGGAACGAGAACGGCCAGCTGATCCTCAGGAAGGGTACCACAGCCACAGGTGACGTGCGTCCTACCTTCGAGACCAACGAGCAGAAAGTCGCCGGTAACATCCAGCCCGATTTCACAGGTGGTTTCAACACCAGCTTGAGGGTAAAGAACCTCACTTTCAGCGCCGCTTTGGATTATGTTATCGGTGGACAGCTTGTTTCCTGGACCAACATGTGGGGAGAGGGTTCCGGTCTGCTTGCCAGCACCGCTGCCAACAACGACAAAGGCGTCTGTGTCCGTGAGCCTGTCCAGAAGGGCGGTGGATACCACCTGACCGGTGTCGATGCCGATGGCAACCCCATGGACGGCTATATCGAGGCCTGGTACTACAACTATTATAAGTACGTCTATGACCAGGATTCCACGATCTACGACCGCACCTACTTCAAGCTCCGTGAGCTCTCGCTCCGCTACGACTTCCCGAAGGTGCTGCTCAACAGAATCAAGGGTGTCTCAAGGGCCAGTGTCGCTTTCGTCGCCACCAACCCTTGGCTGATCTACTCCGCTGTCCCTAACATCGATCCTTCGGAAATGGGCGGCTCTAATTACAACTTCCTTGAGGGAGGTCAGGCTCTGTCCACACGCACATTCGGACTCACTCTCAATCTCACTTTCTAAAGCATAGGAGGAAGACAATATGAAAAAGATATTTACTTTAATAGTTTCCGTTTTCGCCGCATCAATGTTCTTGACCAGCTGCGACCCTACGGATTTCGGTGACATCAACAAGGATCCCAACAAGCCTTCCACCTCGTTTACCACGTACTTCTTCACTGATGCCTGCCGTTACGCGAACAGGTTCGCCTACACGACTGCGACCAACGCCTACGACCCTTGGCTTCAAGAATGGGCCGGATATCTTTCCGAGTCCAAGAACAACCAGTACGGGCCTCTTTCCACGACATCCTATTATTCCTGCTCATCCATTTACCTCAATCCCCTGAAGAACCTTCATAACATCATTGAGATGAATGAGGATCCCGAGCAGAAGGACCAGACCTACGTGGCTATCCTGGGCACCTCCGGGAACCAGATCGCCGCAGCCAAGACCTTGATGTCATACTACTTCATGTCCATCTCCGACATCAACGGACCTGTCATCATCACCGATGCCTTCAAGGGCGCATCCGAGGATAACTGGACCCCGAAGTACGATACCCAACAGGAGGCCTACACCATTCTGGACAACACCCTTAAGGAGGCCTATGCCCAGTTCGACGAGAGCGGTACTCTTGACGGTTCGGCTGACGTGCTCTACGGTGGTGACATCAAGAAGTGGAAGAAGTTCAACGCTTCGCTCCGTATGCTCCTCGCCATCAAGCTCAGCGACGTGGATCCCAATACCGGTAAGACACGTTTCGCCGCCGCTTATGCGGACGGTGGTATGACCGATGTCGCTGACGGCTTGGATTTCACTTACGATGATCTCAATTGGAACATGATGTACTACTGGTGCAGCCCCGATTATTCATCGGCCGGTCTGAACCCTGTCCCTAACTACTTCATTGTCGAGACCATGAAAGAGCTCAAGGACAACCGTATGTTCAAGTATTTCGATGTCGAGTGCTATAAGGGCAAGCGTGATCCTGAGATCTTCCCTCGTGACCAGTACTCTTCCTTCTATGGCGCTCCTTTCGGCCTTGTTTCTAATGAGGCGGTGTCAAAATGGAGCGACTGCGTCTCCAGCATCAACTACAGCATGCTTGGCCAGTCCGCCACCGTTCCGATCATCCCTGCCGCCAGGATCCTCCTCACAGAGGCCGAGGCCGCTTACAGGGGCTGGATCAACGCCGACCCCAAGACCCTTTACGAGGCGGGTATAAAGGCATCATTCGCCTGGTGGGGTGCGACCGGCGCCGACGCTTATGTCAAGAGTGACGCTGTCGCCTACAACCCTGACAACGGGCTTGAGCAGATTGCAATCCAAAGGTGGATCGCTGGTTATCTCGCTGACGGTGTTCAGGCTTGGTCCGATTGGAGGCGTCTGGATATCCCGAAGATGCCCGTGGGACCTGGGGCTTCCAACACCGGAACCACCCACTATCCTTACCGTCTGCCGTTCTACGACACTGACCGCGACTACAACAAAGAGAACTACCAGGCCGCCATCGCCACTCTCCAACCCAATGGAAAGGACGACAAGGACAACCGCATGTGGTGGGATGTCGCTCCCAACTGGGAGGGTGTCCTGACCGAAGCGCAGTGCACACCTCCTGCTCTATAGGCGATGCGAGTAAATTGAGAGAAGGGACCTTTCGAGGCCCCTTCTTTTTCTTTCTTTGTCATCCTGAGCTTGAGCGAAGGATCTAATAGTCTTTATGGAATTCCCTGAGTGCCCGTAACAGCGCTTCCTCGAAAACCTCCTTCTCATGCTCAGACAGGAACCCGACCTCGATCGGAACCTGGAACATCCTGACTTTCAGCTCGTCAGGAATATCCTTCAAGTCAAGGACCCTCTGGCAGTCCTTCTCGGTGGTCGCCACGACGGCCGTCGGATGCTCCTTGACCGCCCTGAGGATCGCGCGTATGTCCGCCTTGGTGTACTTGTGGTGATCCTCGAAGCGGAACCTCTTGATAATCTTATGCTCGTCGCTCAGGTACATCCTCAGGGGAGTGTCCTTTGCGATGCCGGAGAACAGGATGAGTTTCTGAGAATATGCGTAACGGGGATCCGCCTCCTCGAAAATGGGTGTCAGGGCAATGTACCAGATGGTGGTGAAAAGAAGTATCTTTTCCTTGCCCTTCTTGTCCGTACCCCGGCATGTCTCCGGGTTGAAATCAGCGAGACCGAAAGCCTCTGCCCATTGGACTTTCTTTTCGTCCTCAAGATAGGCGGGACACTTTGAGACTATGATGATGTCCGCCTCGGAGAGTCTTTCCGGCAGATCACGGAGCCTTCCGAAGGGTAGAAGATGGTCCTTGTGGACCGGCCTGTTATAATCGACAAGAATAATATTAAGATATGCCCGGAGTGCCCTGTACTGGAAAGCGTCGTCGAGGACTATCAAGTCGGCCGGAGCGATCTGCTCATCAGCGCATCCACGGGTCCTTTTTTCTGTCTTTAGTTTCTCGGGATGGCAAAGCAGGTCGCAGCCTTTGACCCTGTCCCTGTCAACGGCGACAGTCACTCCCGGGAATTTCTTCTTAATCTGGAGAGGCTCGTCGCCATATTCCCGGACAGATCCTTCTCTCTTGACTATCTGGAAGCCCCTGGTGGATCTGCGGTGGCCCCTTGAGAGGACAGCGATGTCCTCGTAGGCCCAGTCGTCGCTCTTCAGGAGCGTACGGAGTATCATCTCGGTGTGGGGAGTCTTGCCGGTTCCACCGGCGGTGATATTGCCCACGCAAATGGTCGGGACCTCACATGTCCTGACCTTGCGGATACCATGGTCGTAGCAGAAGTGCCTGAACTTCAGGGCCAGATAGTATGGTGCAAGTATGATCCTGTCAAGCATCGCGGCACAAAGATACAAAAATATCAGACGCCATAGACGCCGGTTGACTCATTAATAGGGGTGGCGCCCCATTTTTCGGCGATATAGTCAAGGATATTCAGCACTTCGGCGGGATCATTCTCCGTGACGAGGCGCATCCTTGTCTCCTTGAAGTCGGGGAGGCCTTTGAAGTAGCAGCTGAGGTGGCGGCGCATCTCATAGACCCCGACCGGCACTCCTTTAAGCTCTACCGATAAGCGGAAATGACGTTTGGCCAGTTCCACCCTGTCCCTCACGCCAGGAGAGGGAAGCTCCTCTCCGGTCTGGAGAAGGTGCTTGATCTCCTTGAATATCCACGGGCGGCCGAACGAGGCTCTCGCGACCATAATCCCGTCAACCCCGTAACGATCGAAGGCGTCTTTTGCCTTGGCGGCGGAGTCGATGTCGCCATTCCCTATTATAGGTATAGTCATCCTGGGGTTCCGCTTCACCTCGCCGATCAGGGTCCAGTCGGCCTCTCCCTTGTACATCTGGCAACGGGTGCGGCCATGGACGGTAAGGGCCTGTATCCCGCAATCTTGCAGACGCTCAGCGAGTTCCACGATTATTTTGCTCTTGTCGTCCCAGCCCAGGCGGGTCTTGACAGTCACGGGCTTTCCGACGGCCTCTACGATGCGCTTGGTGATCATCACCATCTTGTCCGGCTCCCTCATCATGCCTGAGCCGGCGCCCCGGGCCGCGATCTTGCTGACTGGGCAGCCGAAGTTGATGTCTATGAGGTCGCAGCCGTGCCCGCCTACGATCTGGTCTGCGTGGTCGGCCATCCTGGCAGCCTCGACCATGGCGTCAGGGTCGCTGCCGTAGATCTGTATTCCTATAGGAGCCTCTTCATCGGAGGTCTTCAGTTTGGCGTAGGCTTTCTTGGCGTCCCGGATCAGGCCTTCGGCTGGGATGAACTCCGTATAGACCATGTCCGCTCCCTGCTCCCGGCATATTCCCCGGAAAGACGCGTCAGTCACGTCCTCCATCGGTGCCAGCAGCACCGGTCTTTCCCCAAGATCAATGTCTCCGATCCTCATTTCAAAAATGATAGGACACAAAATTACGATTTTTTCAAAAATAATTGCTACCTTTGCGTCCCCTATAATGTGTAGGGATCGCAATTATTTATGTTAAACCATTAAAGATCAAGACAGTGGACACACTTAGCTACAAAACAGTCTCGCTCAACAAGGCGACTGTGAACAAGGAGTGGGTCGTCATCGATGCCACGGATCTTCCCCTTGGCCGTCTTGCTTCCAGGGTTGCCCTTATCCTCCGCGGTAAGAACAAGCCCGGGTTTACCCCTCACGTGGATTGCGGTGACAACGTCATCGTCATCAACGCCGAGAAGGTCGCCCTCAAGGGAGACAAGATGGACAACAGGGTCTATATTCGCTACACCGGTTATCCCGGCGGACAGCGTTTCACGACCCCCAGGGAGATTCTCGCGAAGAGACCCGCTGAACTGGTGAGGAGATCCGTAAAGGGAATGCTCCCCAAGACACGTCTTGGTGACAAGATTCTCGGCAACCTGCATGTTTATGTCGGCCCCGAGCATCCGCACCAGGCGCAGAATCCTAGAGAAATTAAGTTGAACGAAATCTAACAGAGCAAATGGAACAGAAAAACGCCCTTGGAAGACGTAAATCAGCCGTCGCTCGTG
>CACZHP010000015.1 GCA_902780935.1 uncultured Bacteroidia bacterium
AGCCACACCTTCCTTGATCGCATTCACTTTGCCGCTGCCGTCAACAGTAGCAATTTCGGGATTATCAGATTCCCATGTCACTTTCTGATCCGTGGCATCCGAAGGGTTGACCGTAGCAGTCAAAGAAACAGTGCCACCAGGCTCGAGTGAAACGGAACTTTGGCTGATGGAAACACCGGAGACAGGAATCGTTACAGGTCCGGGAGGTTCTTCCTGTGGCCCGCAGGATACCATAAAACTCGCAGCTAACATGACTGCGGAAAAGGCTGACAAGAGATTGAATAACTTTTTCATAAGTGCCCGATTAATACTATTCAATCTCAAATATAATCATTTATTATAATTATTGAAACGCTAAATCGGGAAACTGACTCCGAAGGTCATTCCGATGTTGGATTTGTCGATAGGGATAAGCTGCGGCGTCACTCTGAACGAATAAGAGTCTATTCCCCAGAATATGTTGAATCCAGGGGCGTGGACATCGAACGCTCCTCCGAATGACCATCCGAAATTGTGTCTCGCACCGCTCAGGTCCAGGCTCAGCCAAGACAGAGGCATCCAGCATCCGAAGAGACGGACTTCATTGTAACCATAGAACCTGTAAGGCTTATAGGTGTACAGGATCGCGGCTGAGATGTTCTCGTTGAAAGGCATTTTGTACTTCGCCCCGACATTAAGGCTGACAGGAAGGACTTCGAAAGTATTCGCCTTTTTTTCTTGAATATGGAAATCAAAGGCATCCCGGATGTCTTCAAGAGGCTGCAATTTCGAGTCGGAATCAATGTCCTCGTTCGGATCGTACCGGTAATTGGCATCGGATTTCGCGTAAACCTTGTCCAGCCACTTGATTCCACCGGCGTCAAGGACCGATGCCGAGAGTGTAAGGTTTTTAGTCAGAGGATATTCCACTCCCAAGTCAAGCGCGAGACCAAGGCCGCCGAATCCGAGTTTGTACCGGTTGAGCCCGAGACTGCCGATATTGATCCGAGTCTTGTCTTTCTCATACTCGCTCCAGGTGACAAGTCCGCCGGCGATCTCGATGTCGGCGTGGATGTCTTGAGTCCAACCCTTGCCGGATGCGTCGAGTGTGACATCCCTGCCGCGGAACCTTCCGTGTCCAAGCCCGATGAGAGGCTTGACCCGGATGCCGTACTTGAGTTTTCCCCACTGGCGGCTCTGCCCGTAGGCCAACTCCAGATAATTATCGATGCCGGCGTCTATTCCGGTCAGGTTGAAGAAATCCTTATTAGTGACGCCTTCCTTCAGAAGGCTGATGTAGTCATAGGGGATACGAATCTGCCCGGCATATTTAAGCGTGACATCAACAGTGTGATACACATTTCCCCTTTTGAAACCGGTCGCGAAAACCCCAAAATCGAGGTTCAGGTTGACTCTGGCCCCCTGAGCGGGGAAATGATCCATCACGGTCTTCGCCGGGATATGCTTGTTCAACGCCGTGACAAGATG
Organism: uncultured Bacteroidia bacterium; assembly: GCA_902780935.1. Taxonomy (GTDB): domain Bacteria; phylum Bacteroidota; class Bacteroidia; order Bacteroidales; family UBA932; genus Cryptobacteroides. Next base: position 1,468 of record CACZHP010000015.1, read on the forward strand.
GTCCTCATAGGGATAGAATATGTCGGAAATGCCGATATTGCTCCGGCTGGTGGCACCGGCAAGACTCAGGATTCCAGTCCTGAAAGCGGTCGAATCGGTGAAAGCAGGATTCTGACGGTAAGCGAGGTGATAGCCTTCGAGGAAATAACCGGACTGGAAAATTTGCGCGGAAAGTCCGACGGAAAGCAACACAAGGGCGCAGGATATTATAAACTTTCTCATAGTCTAGTTCTTATCAATCAAACGTTCAACATCCTGCTTGATCCTGTTCAAATACGTGATGTATCTGACCAGTTTAGGATCCACCGTGACGCCCTCCGGAACCTCAAGGGCTATGTTCTTCAACCGGATGGCCTGCTTCTCATTCAACGGGGTGTTCGTCATCACTCCACCACCGATGCTGAACTCAATACGGACTCCGTCAAAGGGAACGATTTTGTCAGTGTTGAATCCGATCTCGACCTTGGAGGATGACGGGGCGTCCAACGTACCGGCCTTGATGTCGCTCTTGACCACGGGAGAATATTCACTGACCACATTCCCTTCTTTGTCAATCATTTCCACATGGAGGTTCAAGTCCACAGGGATGGTGTTGACGGCATCCATCTTGATTCTCATCGGGCTGATGAAATCAAGAGCCATCGTCGTGTCCACAGCGAAGCCGTGGATGTCCTTATCCGCCGAAAATGACGCGTCCTTTCCCAGCCTCAGGGGCATGAACGCCCGGTTGGTGACCTTGAAACCGTAGTCCACGCCAGGACGTACCTTAGCCCAGACCTCATCCTGGCTCACCTCAACACTGCCGAAGGAGACAGCCATGACCGATTCCTTGCTCTGGAGAACATCGGTAAGTCCGTCAATCTTGTAGGACATGCTTCCCTCCGGGGCATTACTTCCACTTCCGGAAAAGTAAAGGCTGGTGTTCATCTCAGCGGGGAAATGAATGGGGGTCCTGCCATAAAAGCTGCCGAGGGGGAACTCTCCCAGCGCATCGAACTCATCGTTGTAGATTCTCAGTATGGTGCTGTATTCAACACCGGCGGGATATCTGCTTTCCACCTGGAACTCACACTCAAGATCGTATGGTTCCAAATCAGCATAGGAGGTAAGAAGATTCAGTGTGACAGGGAAGGAGAACAGGTTAAGGACAACTGGAGTCTCGCCCAAAATCACCTCAGCCTCATCGAACTTACCTTCAGGAATATTGACAGAAGCCTGTCCTTCAAGAGTCACATCTCCACTGAGTTCAGAGGTAACGTCCGCTGAGGAAAGCCGTATCGTACCGGCCAGCGAGATGGTCCCTTCAAGATTCATCTCGCTCTCATCCGGGACCTGGATGCCATTCTCAACAAACAGTTTGTTCACGGTAACCGGTACTGTCAGGCTATCCGCTGAAGAGACGGTCAGGTCTTTCCCGAGTGTGAGGACGTGGTCGGAAGTAAGGGAGAAGGGCTCCGAAGTTTCAGAGGCGAATGCCCATTCGGGGAGCTCGATAGTCGTTCCCTTCAAGAGTGTGAACCCTTTCAATGGAGCCAGACTGAAGGAAATCACCCACTCCATCGGTTCAAGGCTAACTTCCCTGACTGCCGAAATCCTTTCGCCGAGACCTTTGGTACCCAGGCTGAACCCCATCGGAATCTTTACAGGGATCTCCCTGGACTTCCATCCGGGAGGGAAGGAAGCGGGGATATCCACCTTGTCTATTCTCCGGGAGGGCTGGATGGCGACAGAGTCGATCAAGTACTCCACTTCCCTCTTGCTTGAGTCGATGAGGACACACAGGTTCCCTCCCTCATCAAATTCGAAGAGATCGGTTTTCTTCAGCACTTGTTTCTGCACTTTCACAATCCCCCTGACAAGGGGACCGATGGAAACGGACTCCAAGGAGCCGATCGGAAGGGTCGCGCCGGGGACCACAGTGACCCTGAGGTCCACCTCTTTGTTCAGATCATAATCCTTGTCGATGGAGCATGCTGAAAGGGCCAGCATAACGAATACTGAAGCCCAAACAAGGTGTTTTTTCATTGAAGCTATAATCGTGAAGATGTTTTTTACCCATCCACAAAAATAGCGGTTTTATAGCAATTTGCCAATAAACATGGGGCGCTAGTACCCGAATATCTCCTCGAGGGTAAGATGCTTTACGGGGCCTAGGGTGGAGATGAACTCGGTGTCGAAGTCGCTCTCACGGCCGAGGAAGCCGTAGATATATTCCCGGTTCTTGATCCACTTCTGCTGGAAGGCTTTGACATCTTCCAGTGTCATGCCCTGGACCGCATCGAACACCGCCTTATCACGGCTCTCGGAAAGGCCGAGATCCCTCAGGGACAGGTACTGGCTCAGCACGCTCATCCCGGTCACCCGCCTTGTGCGAAGCTGCGACAAGATTGAAGCTTTGGCCACCTCGAAAGCTTTCTCAGACTCTGGCATATTATTGATAATCTGGTCGAAAGCCAAGACGGCGTCCTTAAGCTTGTCATTCTGGGAGGCGATGAAAGCCTGGAAGATGTAGTCGTCTTCAGGGAATGTCGGAGCGATCAGCGAGGCACGGGCCGAATATGCGAGTCCGCGAGCCTCCCTCATCTCCTGGAACACGATGGCATTCATGCCGCTGCCAAAGTAGTTGTTGTACATCGTGACACCGGGATCGTTGGCCACATCGAACTTCTCTCCCCTGTCGGAATATTGCAGATAATAGAACTGGTTGGCGTCATAAGGAACCAGAAGCACCTCATTGCCAGAGACTTGACGATGGACAGGACGTTCCTTAACAAGGGGCTGAGGATTCGCGGCGATCTTGTGGTGGTCGGAAACCATCTTCAGCGCGGCGACCTCTTCGGCCGGCCCGTAATAGAGGACCTCATGCTTCTTGGAATACAAATCCCTCACAGCTCCGAGAAGACCCTCGGAGGTCAGGGAAGTGATTTGCCCGTCGGAAAGGGTGGTCTTTGCCACGAACTCCGGGCCGTAGTAAATGTAGTTCTGGAGAGCAGCGTTGCAGGCGCTCTGGCTCAGCTTGCTGTCGGCCCTGTCCTTCAGGACATCAGCCTTAAGGGCGGAGAGTATGGTGGTGTCCGGGACAGCGTTGAAAATCAAATCCTCAACGATATCCATCGCCTTGCCAAGGTTCTCTTCCAGTCCCCTCACCCTCACAGTGGTCTGGACAGGACCGGCCGAAAGGGAATATGAGCAGGCCAGGGAATACATGTCCTTCTTGATCTGCTCAGCACTTCTTGTCGGGGTGCCGAGATAGCTCAAATAATTGAAAGCCAAGCCAAGACGGGGATCGCTCTGGGTGCCGCGGTCGAATATGGCGGTGTAATTGGATATGTCATTGATCTCGTTCTTCTTGTAGAGGAACTCAATCCCTCCGGACATCTCATCCCTGGCCATATCTTTCGTGAAATCCGGGAATACGGGCTCTATGGGAGCGACCTCGGAGTTCTGTATAGAGGTCAGGAAGTCGCTCTGCATGTGGCGGTTGGTCTCAATCGGAGTGATGGCCGGAGCCGCGATTTTGTCGATATTCGGATCTTCTCCTATCCTCTTGTAGGCAAGGGCATAGCTGTTCGCCCCGAGATATTCATTAGCCCAGTCGATCACCTGTTGCTTCGTGACCTTCTCGAGACGGCGGGTCTGCAGGGCGTCATCCTTCCAGTCATGGCCGCTTATAAAGGAATTGACGAATGCCATAGCCCGGCTCCCGTTGCGCTCGAACCTGGACATCTGGCTCAGCTTGATGTTATTGATGGTCGAGGCGATCAACTCTTCGTCGAAGTCACCGGTACGGAGCCTGCCGACTTCCTCGAGCATCAGGTCACGAACCTCCTCAAGGGACTGACCCTCACGGGGATAGCCAACCATAAGGAACTCTCCGTAATCAGGACGATTATAGTTCATCAGATAGAATCCGCCCACCTTCTGAGCCTGGACCAAATCAAGATCGACGAGACCCGCGGCACCATTGGAAAGGACAGAGCCGACAATCCCTCCGACTTCGCTGCGGAGGATATCCTTGTCGCCCGGAGTCCTCCAGCCGATCATCACGAACTCGGCGTCGAGGCCATAGACAGTCTTCTCGACGGGCTTGGTGATCTGCGGCTCGTTCTCATATTGAAGGGTCTTGATGTTCGGATTGGACTTCCATTCCCCGAAATATTTCTCTATCGTGGCGACGAAGGTATCAGGATCAAAGTCTCCGGACACACAGATAGCCACATTGTTGGGAACATAGAAGTTGTTCCTATGGTTCTCGATATTGATGATCGAAGGGTTCTTCAGGTGCTCCTGGGTGCCGATAGTGGTCTGGATGCCGTAAGGATGGCGGGAAAACAGCACGGAATCAATGGCTTCCATAGCCTTGGAGTCATCCTCCGTAAGGCTCATGTTCTTCTCCTCATAGACAGCCTCCAACTCGGTGTGGAAGCCGCGGATCACCGGGTGGATGAACCTGTCAGCCTGGATCTTCGCCCAATTCTCTATCTGGTTGGAGGGGATATCCTCCTGATAGACAGTCATGTCGGTGGACGTGAAGGCGTTGGATCCGGTCGATCCGATGATGGACATCAGTTTATCATATTCATTGGGGATGGCGATCTTCGAGGCCTCATAGCTGATAGAGTCGATCACATGGTAGAGGGCGACCCTCTCCTGAGGATCTGTCTTGGTCCTATATTCCTCGAAAAGGCTCCTGATCTGGTCGAGCATAGGTTTCTCCGCCTCATAATTCGAGGTTCCGAAACTCTCGGTACCCTTGAACATCAGGTGCTCCAGATAGTGGGACAGGCCCGTTGTCTCGTGCGGATCATCCTTGCTGCCGACCCTCACAGCTATGTAAGTCTGAAGCCTGGGGGTCTCCTTATTGACAGTCATATACACCTTCAGACCATTGTCCAGGGTGTAGATCTTCGTGTTCATGGGATCGCCTTTCACGGTCTCGTACTTGTACTTCGCGCATGAACCGGAAAGGAGCAGCGCAGCGGCGAAAGAAGCCGCCAAAATGAACTTTCTCATCTTCTTTTACTTATAAAGCACCCGCAAACATAATCATTTTTCAGCGCTTCGCAAAAAAGTGGTATATTTGTGATTCATGCGTTTGGATAATGGCGGCTAAGAAAGAACATAAGACAGAGATTAAGAACAAGAAGGCCTCGTTTGACTACGAGTTTCTGGAGACTTATGAGGCCGGGATAGTGCTGGTAGGGACGGAGATCAAGTCCATCAGGATGGGCAAGGTCTCCTTGGTGGACTCGTTCTGTTATTTCGTGGGTAACGAGTTGTTTGTCAAGGGAATGAATGTCGCCAAGTATTTCTGGGGATCCTGGGGCCAGCATGAGCCCATGAGAGACCGCAAGCTGCTTCTCACGAAAAGGGAGTTGCGGCACCTGCACCAGGCTGTCAAGGAAAAGGGCTTGACGATAGTCGCGGTCAAACTGTTCATCAACGACGAGGGTTTCGCGAAGCTAGTGATAGCGCTGGCAAGGGGTAAGAAGGTTTTCGACAAGAGGGCGACTATCAAGGAGAAGGACATCCGCAGGGAGATGGAGAGGGTCGATTAATATGGCAAGGAACCGTCAGAACAAGCTTCGGGAGGCGATACCCATCCCTCCCCCGGCTCCCCTTCCGGATCCGGAAGTTATTGACGTGCAGTCCATTCTCAACGAATATCTCTCCGGCAATATCGACCTTATCGTCGTCCTCGGTCCGACAGCCTCCGGCAAGACTAAATACACCGTCAATCTTGCCCGTCGAATAACCTCTCTCGCCGCTAGTGACAGCCGGCTACAGCCGGCGCGCCGAAGTGAGGAGCGATGCGACGAACGGGAGGCGCAGGGCCCCGAAGCCGAAGGCTTTGGGAACATTTCCCCCCACCGGGGGGCCAGGGGGGGTGAATCGCTTGGCTCGCTATGCGAGCCGGAGGGGACACTTCCACCGGCCTGCGAGATACTATCAGCCGATTCAAGACAGATCTACAAAGACATGACGATCGGGACTGGGAAGGATCTGGAGGAGTACGGCGATGTGCCATATCACCTGATCGACATCGTGCCGGCGGGAACCAGATTTGATCTATACCAGTGGCAGGAGGCCTTTGAGAAGGCTTACAAAGACATCAGGGAAAGGGGCCAGATCCCGATCCTGTGCGGAGGCACCGGTCTTTACATAGAGGCCGCCACTTGCGGATATTCCTTGCCCCAAGTTCCACCAAACGAGGAACTTCGGCCCGAATTGGAACAGTACCCTACCGAGGAACTGATAAAGAGACTCGCCGACCTCGGACCTCTTCCCCCTGAAGGAGTCCTCCAAAGCAAAAGGAGAGTGATTAGGGCGCTGGAAGTGGCTCTGTATGAGAAAGATCACCCGATCCGGAAAAGCGGGTATCTCCCCAAAAAGCCATATTACATCGGCACCCTCGTTGACCGGGAGGAAAGGAACGCCCGTATAGATTCCCGTCTTGACGCGAGGCTTCAAAACGGCCTTGTCGAAGAGGTGAAGGGCTTGCTGGACAGTGGCATACGCGCAGAGGACCTGATGTACTACGGTCTTGAGTACAAGTTCGTGACTCAGTATGTGCTGGGGATCCTAAGTTATGAGGAGATGAGGCTCCTTCTGGGAAATGCCATCCACCAGTTCGCCAAACGGCAGATGACCTGGTTCCGAGGCATGGAAAAAGACGGAATCAAAATCCATTGGACAAACGTTTAATCACTGAATATCATGAAAGTAGCGATCATCATGGGGTCCACAAGCGACCTCGAAGTCATGTCCGGAGCCTTCGGGATCTTGGATGATTTCGGCATTGAATATGAGAAGAGGGTCATCAGCGCCCACAGGACTCCCGAACTGATGTTCGAATATACCAAAGCCCTGAAAGGCAGTGGCTTCGGAGTCGTGATCGCCGGAGCCGGTGGAGCCGCCCACCTGGCCGGAGTTGCCGCCGGACTGACGACACTTCCCGTCATCGCCGTGCCCATGGCTACCAAGAACCTCGGCGGGCTTGACTCGCTCCTCTCCATGGTCCAGATGCCCACCGGAATCCCCGTGGCTACGGTCGCCATCGGCGGAGCGAAGAACGCGGCCATACTCGCCGCCGAGATCCTCGCCCTGGGCGACAAGGCCATCTCCGACAAACTGGACGCCTATAGGGAGGCCCAGGCAGAGAAAATCCGTAACACAACAATCTAAATGAATACCAAGTTGTTAGCGGCGTTGCTGGCGTTATTACCGCTGGCGGCGCAAGCCCAGAGCGTAGTCACCCTGCAACCTGCCGGGGAAGATGGCCGTTACACCATCCAGACATCCGTCAACGGTGTTGGGGTACGAACCTACTACACGGAGGAGAACTGGTTCGTGAGCATGTCCACGACCACCTATTTGTTCCTTTACGAGAACGGGTACATCGATGACGAGGATGTCAAAGGTATCACAACTTTGAAGCTTCCTGATGGATCCAGCTCAAAGGGAGCGGCCTTCGTGATCCGGAATCTTAAGGTCGGAGACCATATTCTTGTGACGGACATCCCGGCGTTCGTTGTCAGCAGGCAAACTGTCCCGCTGATCATCGGAAGCTCCGCGTTCGAGAGCCTCGGCGAGGTCACCAGGGAGGGCGACAAGATCGTGATCGGTGATCTGGAGGACATCGAGTCGATAGCGGAAGTCGTTGATCCTGTGGACAGTCTTCGTTTCGCAGCCCAAGCCCACCTGGACGCTGAGGAATATGCGGAAGCGCTCTCTTGTTTCTCCGCCCTGAAGGAGAAAGATGCTCTCAACATGTTGACCGAGTACCAATACGCCTTGATTCTTGGAATTCTCGGAAGGGACCAGGAGAACATCTCCGTCTCCAGGGAGTGGCTCGCTTCCAATGAGGGGAAATCCCTGACCATGGATTATTGGATCCACAACGGGATGGGAGCTTCGTTTGCCAGGCTCGGGGACAACGCCAACGCTATCTCCAGCCTGGAGAAGGCATCTCAGACTTATTACAAGTTGTTCAACACATCGGAGAAAGGCATCAAGTCCGGCAACTTCCACGACGGCAATCTCGGCTCTACCCTCTACCGTCTCGGCAGGGTCTATGCCGCCGAAGGCAAAGTCAGGTTGACTGAGACTTACTGCTCCCTCGCCGCCAAATGCGGCTACCAACCCGCCATCGACTTCTGCGACCAGTACAAGATCAAGTACTAAACGCAGGCTCAATGACACAAACAGTCCGCATTCTCAAAACGAGTGCGGACTATTTGTTTTGAAATGACTGATAATCAACCATATAAGTCAGCAAGTTGCGAAAACATACGACTTTTATCCTAAATGTTTTCGCAGACGTATTAGCTAACTTGATAATAATAAATAATTTAGAGTCAATGAGCCGTCTTTTGCTTTGAAAAAATAGCCGCGAATCATCAAAACGACATGGCAAATTGATAATCTCAAAGATTCAGGTAACTTCAACAAGAGTCGTTTTCAGAATTATCAGTACAGATTAATCTTTAAAAACAGCCGCTGAATACCGCGTAAGGGACAATTATGTTTTTATCCGTTGAATTATTTGTTCAACGGATAATGTTTCCGAACTTTGAATCCGTATAGAATAAACAGACTATGGAATACTTCTCTGATTTTGACAATCCCCAAACTCAAGGATGGGGCGTTACTCCGGTAAATGATTGCTCCCATGTTTATTCAGACGGGACCAATGTCACAGCCTTATTTACAGAAAAAGAAGACAAATACCGGATACTGGACATACTGGCCGTGACCGCATTGGAGACCGATGTCAGGATTTTGGTCGCCGAAGTTATGACAACTCATTTTCATTCAATCGTGTCAGGCCGGAATCAGAACCGCGAGCGATTTAAGGACTCCACTAAAAGAAAGCTGCTGAATTGGATCTCCCGGAAAGGACTGAAAACATGCGTGGAAGGAGAGCTTCGTTTAAGCAATGACCCTATAAAGGATGAAGATGAGTTGAAAGGGAAGATAATGTATGTTTACCGCAACTCCCTGTGTGCTGGAATCATGCTTGTCCCATGGAAATATGAAGGGGGACCTGGTGACATCTATTTCATAGACCATGCTGAAGAATCGCTGAAAGGGAAACCTGTCAGCGGACTGTCTGTCAATAAAAGAAGGCAACTATTTCACATCTTAAAGGAACTGCCTTTTGGTTGGAGGTACGACGAGAAAGAACAACGTCTTCTTCCACACAGTTACATGGATTGGCAGAGGGTGGAACGGCTATTCAGGACATTGAGAGCATTCGTCGCGTTTATGGCTCAAAAGAAAGATCTTGAAGTCAAGTACGACATGGAGTGCGCGGCCGGTGCGATTGAGAAAGCAAGTGAGAAGGACCTGCGCAAAGAAGTTCGTCTTCTTTGCCGTCAAATGTATGGCTTTGACAGAGTCGCTAAAGCCAGCCTTGAGCAAAAGACCTTTTTAGCTAAAAGGCTCTGGTCTGGCAGACGCACTTACTCCATCTCGGTTCTGAGCCGGATCTGCTTACTTCCAAAAGAATATTTGCAAGGACTGTTTGGAGTCCGATAGTCGTCACGACTATTTCAAACCAAGAGATGTCTCTGACAAGGGAACTGGCTAATAATCAACACATTAGACTATAAGTATGCGAAAACATAGCAAATAAAACCCCTTAGTTTTCGCATCGTTTCGATTCAACTATTTGGCATTTAATAACATACGTCTAATTCTCCATCTCCCAGTTTGAAAATAGTGTTGTAATAAAATCCGCTAATGGGAGATGTATTCCTTGAGGGCGTCGATGTAGTTGCGGAAGGCCTCAAGGCCTTCGGGAGTAAGGCTGCATGTAGTGCAAGGCATCTTGCCTTTGAAGCCCTTCTCGACAGTGATGTAACCCGCCGCTGAAAGCTTGTCTATCTGGACGCTGAGATTGCCGGCGGTGGCTCCGGTCTGCTGCTTAATGTACGTGAAATCAGCTGATTCCACGCCAGCGAGAAGGGAAATCACCGCCAGTCTCAACTCAGAATGAAGGATGGGATCCAGTTTCGGGAACATCTCTCTAGCTATTCTGACGTTTGACGATAAAACCCGTAGCCGCAAGGACGATCCCGGCCAAAGTGAAGATGAACATCTGCTCTTCGTTAGCCCCTGTGATATAATAAATGGCCAAACTGCCGATGCCGGTGACAAATCCCGCGATCTTGATTGCCCAGTTTCTCAAAGCGACTCCACTGATGGTCTCGGCTAAACCGAAGAGAAGCACAATTTCCGCCGTAAGACTGGCACCTACAACTATGGCGGCAAGAGGGTGATCACCCACTATGGTGAATAATACAGTGAAAGCGGCAAGGGAGCAGGCGAACACCCCGAAAGAAGTCCATATTCCGGAAATAATGCGGCTGATAACATTTGTCGCTACCGCCGATTCCTCCTTGGAACGGATCATCCTGGCCAACGGGTAACCTACAAGCGGCATAGCGAACCATAGGTTATTCCAATAAGAGTGGCCGGTTGACTTCCAAAGCGCATAGACAAGCAATGAGAAAAAAGTCAGAAGAATTCCCCAAAGAATGAAGTATTTCCCTCCCCGGCGGATAATCTCCTTGCTGTTGTTATTCATTGTCTCGGTGATGAGAGCAAGGCTCTCACTGGCCGTCATTTCTTTGTTTTGTTCCATAATATCAATTGTTTACATTTATTTCAGAGCCAAGTGAGGCTGCGCATACCACCTTAACTCTATCGCAAATATAAACAAGTTTATATTATAAACCAAATTTTATTTCATTATTTTTGATGACAAGCGGTAGGTTCCCGAGACAAGTTCGGCAGTACCCTTGGCCTTAATTCCGCTGCCGCTGAAAGTCACGCCCGCCACGGGCCACGCAAGAGTGGCGGAGCAGCCTTCGGGAATAGTGATATCCATCGACAGACGGATTACGGATCTCTTCCATCCCACATGAATAGGCCCATAGACGGTGTCAAGCGTATATTCCACGCTATCAATACCTTCCGGCAGGAATGGACTGATTATAGAATGCTTATAAGCCGGGCTCTCGGGATCTACCTTAAGACCAGCGAGATAGCGGTAGAACCAAACCAGAGAGCCGCCGAACATGGGATGGTCATGGCTGTACTTCGCGTCAAACTGCTCCCACATTGTGGTGGCGCCTTCTTTTATCATCTTCCCGAAACTTGGGAAGTCATCTTTGCGAAGAATCTCCCAGGCGAGATCAGAAAGACCGCAATCCGCAAGGACCTCAAAGAACACACGGCTAGCGATCAAGCCGGTCACAATATGGTTGCCTCGCTCCCCTATCCTCTTTTTGAGATCGTTGATCACCCTCTCCCGCTCGGTCTCAGGCACACCAATGCGCAAAGCCATCACATCGCACTCGTCAGGACCGTACGTGCCTTCTTTCGGATCGTAGAATTTAGCATGGAATGCCGCCGCGATCTTATCCGCAAGTGCCTTATACGCCTCAGCATCAGCAGTTTCTCCGAGCACATGGGCTATGCGTGAAGTATAATCGGCGCAAGTCCAAGCGACATAAGTGTGGACCATCTCCTGAGAGGGCGTTGTGAAAGGAGCCGCATGTTCACCAAGATTCATCAGGAAACTGTCGTCACAGACTTCAGTTCTTATTGTCCCTTCTGGAGTAGCGAACGAAGCGAGGAAATCCGTCTCCATCTTTATCGCCTCATAGTGCTCCGCCAGGAGCTGACGGTCACCGTAAGCCAGGTAATACTCCCAAGGGATGATGGTCATGGCTGCCCCCCATCCGGGACCACCGGCGCAACCGGGCTCCCAAGGAGCGCTGTTGGGGACATAACCGCTGATAATATCCTGGCTGTTAAAGATATCCTTGATCCACTTGTTGTAGAAAGAGCGGGCGTCGAAGTTATGCATCACCATGGCGCTTGTGATCTCCCCGTCACCTGTATAGGGCCCCCGCTCGCGGTGAGGGCAATCTGAAGGAACACTGCCATGCATATTATTCTTCTGGGTACGGACCCAGATCTTCGAGATGGCATTAATCAGAGTATCAGAAGTATGGAAAGAGGAGTTCACGGGGACATCTGTACTTATAGCTTCCGCGAGAACGTCTTCAGCGGCCATATCACCTTCCCAATTCTCGACAATGGCGCTGTGGAAGACATACCAATCAAAGACAGGGACGTAAGATTCACTCCCTTTGCCTGAGCAGACATATTCACTGATGCCATTGTAGTTGTAATCATGAGCGAAATCGCAAATATACTGGATCTTGAGGGTGTCTCCGGCAGCGCCTTGGATATTGCTGAGCCTCATGCGGCCGGATATCTCCTCAGGGAAAGTAATCTTGTATGTCTTGTCCGCTATCTTCTCAATCCCGACAGGCTTGAAAGTCTCGATGACCTTATCGTGAGGGCCCATCTGGGCGTGCAGGGCACCGCCTGGGGCATTCCGTTGGACAGCGGAGGGCCAAAGAGAGTCGTCGACATCCGGACTGCTCCATCCTGGAGTCTCGAAACGGGCGTCATATACCTCACCACCGAAAACATCGTTGGAACGGATAGCACTTTCCCTCACCTTCCAGGTCTCATCGGTAGATATTGTCTCACGCGAGCCGTCCTTGTACCTTATCTCCAATTGAGCCTTGACCCGTGGGGAACCATAGCCAGCAGTCCAGATGTGGGCTGAATTGAAGAAGCCGTTCCCAAGAACGCAACCGACGACATTCTCACCCTGACGTATGAGAGAAGTGAGATCATATCCAAGATAGAATACGCTGGGGGCCCGGACGTTGAGAAGAAGGGGCAACCGCCTGCGGTCCATGTCATGACGCTCTCCGTAATCCGTCTGGTTGGGGCTTAAGAGGTCATCACCTACCTTGGCTCCATTGAAATATGGTTCGCAATAACCAAGACCGGAAATAAACAGATGAGCGTCCAGGACTTCCTTGTTGACTGTGAATTTCTTACGAATAAGAGGTGCCGGGGTCGAAGGGGACGCGGCCTGCACCACGGCGACCTTAGTGTCATTGCCGATCAGATCATAGATGGGATAACCATCCCGCCAGTCACGGGGATTCTCGATGTCCCAAGGAGCGCCAATCCATTCCGCCGTCCATTCCGAAGGATCGAGGTAACCACTCACCCACTGGGCCGCGGAGCTCCATTTCGAGACCTTATCCTTTGAGTCCCAAACCCTTACACGCCACCAATAGCGTGTAGCTGATTTTAAAAGATTTCCCGCATAGTTCACAAATGGGGCAGACGGGCCGGAGACCTTGCCACTGTCCCACACGTCAGGTCCGGATTCCAATCTTTCCCGCGACGAAGCGACCTGGATCTGCCACGCGGTCTGGTCATTGCCATGAGCCTTCCCGGCCTGGATAATCACCCAGGAAAGGCGGGGAAAAGTCTCGTCAACCGCCTGGGGATCAGACTGGTACTCGCACATAAGGTCCTGCGGCCGCAATACTGACGAGCAGCCTGCGGACAGCAAAGCCAACGCGATTATTATAAATGATTTACGCATAATATTCATTCAACCGTGATCTCTTTTGACACAAGAATATGCCGGGAGTCGGAGCCGATCTCTATGAGGTACTTTCCAGGATCGACCTTCCAATCCCCGGAGTGGACATCGTAGTAGGAGAAAGCGTCCGGACCCAAGGTGAATTCAACCTCGGCCTTGCCGCCAGCGGGAATATCCACCTTACTGAAGGCCTTGAGTTCATGAACCGGCCTGGAGACTGACGGGGTAAGGGGGCGGACATAGACTTGAACGACCTCCTTGCCTTCTCTTGAGCCGGTATTGGAAACTGTCACAACTCCCTTGAAACCAGCGTCTTCCCTCGATAGTGTCAACCCATCATACTCGAAATCCGTGTAGCTCAAGCCGTAACCGAACGGGAACTGTGGCTTCGTGCCGACGGTGTCGTAGTAGCGGTAACCGACCATAAGGCTGTCGGAATAAATGATATAGTCCTTGTTCTCCCAGCCAAGTTTGGCTTTTGGGGTATCCGAATAGCTCTTTGGCCAGCTGAAGGTTAGTCGGCCGCTGGGGTTTACCTTCCCAGTCAACACATTCGCGAACGCCGTTCCTCCCTCTACACCGCCATACCAACTCTCCACGACTGCCGGGACTTTGTCAAGCCAGTCCCCTATCTCAAGCGGCGAGCCATTCACCAATGCCACGACAGTGTTTTTGTTGGCTTTGGCGAGTCTGAGGATAGCCTCCTTCTGAAGCTCGGGGAAGAGGAGGGTCCTCCTGTCAGAGCCCTCAGTGTCAATATTCAAGTCAAGGCCTCCGACAAACAGGACAACATCGGCCTTCTTGGCCTCGTTCTCCATAACCTTCCAGCTTTTCTCATCAGCCTGGGAGTCCGGAGTCGACCACTCGACATGGAGGAAGGCGTCACCGCGGCCCCGGGTGTAACGGACACCCAAAACACAGCGGGTTCCTTTAGCCAAATCGATTATGGCAGAGGTGGTTCCACGCTCCGCCTCCGCTGCTTTCAGCACGGCCATCGGGGCATATTCCTTCCAACTGTCGGAAAGGATGACATCGCCTCCTCCGGCTGAGATCCTGAAAGAATACTTGCCGTCAACTGGAGCGATGAAAGAGATCTCATACCGGGCCTCCCTCCAGTTGCCCACGGGTATGGAGGGATCCGGGGAGCGCATCTCCCACATATAGTTGATCTTGTCCTCTTTCCGTGTCAGGACCGGGCTGTCGGAGCCTTTTACCGAATACATCGCCTTGATGTCCATGGACTCCGGAAGCTCACGGAAACCGCCGAGCGGAGCCCAGTCGAAGAAACGTATCTTCTTGTCTCCGAACGCCTTGCGCAACCCCTCGAGGATCGTGACCTCGTCCGGGCTGTTGACCCAGCAGCTCCCGCCCATAAGGTACTCGCAATTGCGGAGCGTCGCGTTCGGGCCGGTGACAAGGACCCTGCGGACTTTCTTCGGGTCAAGAGGGAGAAGGCCCCCTTCGTTCTTCAATAGGACGATTCCCTCCTCTGCGACTTGCCTGGCCACGGCAATATGCTCAGGTGTGTGACGCTGATATCCTCTCGCTATGTCCGGATTCTGATCCAGCAACCCGACCCAGTCATAGGCCCTTAGCATACGCAGAACCTTCTCATCTATAAGGCTTTGAGGGACAGTTCCTTTACGGACAGCCTCGAGCAATGGGGCGCCGAAAAGGCAGCCGTCGCCTCCAGGCATGGATTTGTCAAGGCCGGCAAAAGCGCTCTTCTCCACGGAACGGGCATTCAACCAGTCGGTTATGACGAACCCGTTAAAACCCCATCTGTCCCTGAGCAGTTCGGTAAGCAGCCTCCGGCTGTCGCTCACGAACTCGAAATTGACCCCGTTGGCGGAAGTCATAATAGACTGTACATCAGCCTTTTCCACCGCTGCCTTGAAGGCCGGGAAATAAATCTCGTGCAGGGTGCGCTCGTCAACTATCGAATAATAGTCATTGCGGTTGTTCTCACGGTTGTTGCAAGCGAAATGCTTGAGGCAGGAGATCACGTTCCGGCTCTGGATTCCTTTGACAGTGGGGACGACAAGTTCAGCGGTAAGGTAAGGATCCTCGCTGTAGTATTCGAAGAAACGCCCTCCCAGCGGGTCTCGGAGGATGTTGCAGGCCGGGCCTAGAAGCATGGTCCTGCCCAAGGACCTGGCTTCCTCTCCCCAGACGGTACCGACCTTGTACATAAGGTCAGTGTTCCAGGTGGACGCTGTTCCCAGTCCGGCCGGGAAGCCGGTTACGATCTCCCCGTCTCCATGAGGTCCCCTTCCGCCGTCGGTCATCTCCAAAGACGGAATGCCAAAGCGAGGGACACCCGGATCGCCATGACAAAGATCGATCTTCTCTTCAAGTGTCAGGTTGTTGAATATCTCCATCACCCTTTCCCCGTTCCTTGAGACCTGCGCGGACAAGAGGACCGGGAAAAGAACCGCCAGACAGACGGTAAATGTCTTTCTATTAAGCATATTATTTACAGCACATTATGAACTGTCCAAGTCCGGGGTTTCTTGACAGGGAAGGATCCCGTGGCGCGGATATCCTCAACCGAGGCTCCGAAATGGACCTGGTAATTACCGGCGGCGGTTTCCCAAGCGGAGGCATCCTCGTTAAAGGAGGCGAGGTCGTAGGCGGGAACGCTGAACGAGAGAGTCTGCGACTCCCCGGGAGCAAGGGACTTTGTCTTGCCGAAGGCCTTAAGCTCACGGGCGGGTTTCTCCAAGCCACCGGAAGGTGCTGATACATAGACCTCAACAACCTCCTTACCAGCCACGGCCCCGGTGTTGGTCACGGTCACGCTGGCGGTGAAGCCGTCGGCAGAAGCCTTAACGACGGGTTTTGAATACCGGAAGGTGGTGTAACTCAATCCGTAACCGAAAGGATAGGAGACCTTAACCCCGCGGGTAGCGAAGTGGCGGTAGCCAACCCATATTCCTTCGGCATATTCGGTATAGTCGATATTCTTCCTGAGGCCTTCCTCTGACTCGCCTCTCTGGGAGAAAGCGGGGAAATTGGCGCTTGAGGGATGGTCGAGAGCGTCGATCGGGAAAGTCATAGTGAGTTTACCGGAAGGGTTGACTTTGCCGGTCAACACATCAGCCACGGCGTAGGCTCCTTCCTGACCGGGCTGCCAAGGCAACAGGATGGCATCCGCGAGATTAATCCAAGAGGCGGTCTCGATGACTCCGCCAATATTCAAGATCACGATGACCTTCTTGCCTTTGGCGTGGAACTCATCACTGACACGGCGGATCAGCTTGCGATCCCGCCCGGTGAGCTCAAAGTCATCAACCATGGAGCGGTCGTTCCCTTCTCCGGCGTCCCGGCTTATCACTATGATTGCCGCATCTGACTCGGCCGCCTGCCGAGGCAACTGATTCAGAGGCACTTCCGGCTCAGAGACTTTCTTTCCGTAGCCCCAGGACTCATACATCAACCAATCCATAGCCCCGGCCACACGCTTGGTGGCGTGATCCAACTCGACGCATGCCTTGTAGTACCCGGCCAGTTCCTGGTTCAAATCGAAGCCAGCATCCGTGAGGCTCTCCCTCAGATTGGCCACATGTTTGGCGACAACATGGCCGGAACCGATCCCGACCGCCACGAAATCCTCCGAGCCGATCCCATAGACGGCCAGTTTCTCATTCCCTTTCAAGGGCAGGGTGCCACCATCGTTCTTGAGCATTACGATTGACTCCCCAGCGACTTTCCTGGCAAGCTCAGCATGGGCTTTGAGATCAGGATCATTGGAGAACTTAAATCCCTGAAAACGAGGAGTTGAGACTATGTAACGGAGAACATGACGGGCGTTCCTCTCAAGCTCGGCGCGGGTGATGGTCCCGTTCTTGACGGCTTCAAGCATCCGCTCCAGCTCAGGCTCGCTTCCAGGCTGCATCAGGTCGCATCCGGCCTTAGCCGCCTTGACTGTGCCTTCCTTGGCGCCATGGTCGGTCAGGACGACTCCTTCGTAGCCCCATTCGTCACGCAGGATGGTAGTCAGCAGGTCATAAGACTGCTGGACGTACTCACCGTTAAGCTTGTTGTATGATGCCATCAGGGCACCGGGTCGCCCCTCCTTGACTGCTATCTCAAAATTCTTGAGGTATATCTCCCGGAGCGCTCTCTTGGAGACTCGGGCGTCATTCTCCGTACGGTTGGTCTCCTGGTTGTTGGCGGCATAATGCTTCACAGTGGCGGTCACCCCATTGCCTTGGATGCCCCGGACATAGGCGGCCGCCATCTTCCCGGAGAGGAAAGGATCTTCCGAGAAATACTCGAAGTTCCTGCCACAGAGAGGATTACGGTGAATATTCATTCCTGGGCCAAGGAACATGTCGACGCCATATTCGTGGACCTCATTCCCGAGGGCCGCCGCCATCTTCTCCATCATCTCCGTATCCCAGGAGCTGGCCGTAAGTGTGCCGACCGGGAAGGCCGTGCAGTAGAAGGTCTTGTCGGTATTCTCCCTGAAAGGGTAGAAATGGAGCCCGGCCGGACCGTCACAGGAGATGGTAGCCGGGATCCCGACACGGGGAATGCTCCTCACTCCCGCGGCCGTGCCCTCGAAGAACTCGAACTCTTTCTCCTTTGCGCCCACAAGCAGGGAGGCGAGTTCCTCGTCAGTCATGGCCTTGATAACCTCCTCGATGTTGTCCGGACGCAGTTTCGGCTGCCCGAAAGACAAGACCACCGCCAAAGAAAAGACAATAACCAGAAAGACTCTCTTAATCATCACAAATTAATAATTTCATTCCGAGACCTGTAGGACCCAGTCCTCTGTGTCGGGCTTTTCCGGGAGGATCAGCCTCCCTTCTTCGCTGACGGTTATCTTGATTGGATCGCTCTTCTCCCCTGAACGAGGATTAAACCACGTCAGTTGAAGGGATTTACCTTCTTGAATATCAGTTATTTCCCCGGTAGCGGTCTCTTTGGAGAAGAAATACAGCACATGGGTCTCAGGAGTCCTGGCGTAGACATAGGCCGCGGCTTCAGCCTTGAAAGAGTTTTCGTCCTTCAATACCGGCACGAGGTTCCACCAGTCGAAAGACTCCATGAAGGAACGCAGATACCTCATCTGGAGGGCACTGGGATATTCAATTGACTCTGACCATGGTTTGAGTTTATCCTCGGGAGTCACATGCTCAACCCCGTCGAAGGTCTCTTCCTTGATATCATAGTTGCTCTGGTAAAGCCAGATGTCTATCGCCCCGTAACCATAACCGAAGAAACCGGACAGGAAAGATATCCACCCCTGGGCCCTCGAGCCGAAATCCTTGGTCCACAGCCCGCAATAGCGCCCTTCGTAATTAATCGCCGGGCGGGAAGTTTCCCAATAATCCAGGACGATGTCCGGGGATACCGGGCCGGTCAGGGAAGGACTCCATTGCGCCGCCCACCAGTTATGACCGG
Source organism: uncultured Bacteroidia bacterium (assembly GCA_902780935.1). Taxonomy (GTDB): domain Bacteria; phylum Bacteroidota; class Bacteroidia; order Bacteroidales; family UBA932; genus Cryptobacteroides. The sequence continues at coordinate 20,372 of CACZHP010000015.1, forward strand.
TACTGGCGGCCACTTCACTGGAGGCGAACACGGACACTCCATCAGCGTCCCGCTTCTCATCCCCCGTGCCTCTGCCGGTCACGGAAGTGTGCCAGGCGTTTTCCTGGTGGCCGGATAGCGGATGAGAATAGGCGTCATATTCATGGATATATTCAGCCACCTTGACCCAGGGGTTGTCCGCGACGTCAAAGATGCCGTAGAAGGTGTTGTCCATCTCCTGGGCGAGAGTCCAAAGGACCGGGAAAGCGCCGAAACGAGCCACCCAGTAGCGGGACAGATTCCTCAATGCGGCGTCATCATGCCACAACTCCCGACGCATCGAGCTGACGAAGAAGAACTCAGCGTTGGCGTGGACCAGGCCGGCATCGGCGATGTACTGGTAATATTTGTCCGCAAGCTGGAACCCTTCGATGTCCCCGGCATCAACCCGACCGTCAGTCAGGTCGAAAGGAGCGCTGATCGGCTCGCTCTGATAGACCGTGAAACCCTGCTCGACACGCCTGTCGATAATATATTTGAAATGAGATTCGGCTCCGGTGTCCCCGGCATGGGGGCCGGGAGAGTCGAACTCCTCGGTGTACATCCCCCAGTGGGTGTCGCCAAGATAGAAGAATGGGGTCCCGTCAGCGTAGGTCATGTATTTATTGCCCGGTTCAACACGGACAAAACCATGCTGATAGACAGGAAGTTCCCCATCGTATTCCCGGCATTTGAAACTCCCTTTGAGTCCGTCCAGGGACTTGTCCTGGGGGCAGGAGGCGCTCCACTCCCATTTCCCTACCATGGTCGGAGCGAAACGGACAAGAAAAACATTCCCCCCATCCCAGAACGCCGGGCGGACCAGGGTCTCGCCGGTCCGCGGATGGGTGAAGGTCACATCCAAGGTCACATCCTCGGAACCTCCTGAAGTGTAATCATTTGACGACTCAAACTTAAGTTCGGTCATCAACCATGTCCGGACAATGTCGCCGTTCGATGAAAGATTGGAACGGCAACCTGAGAAAAGGCTGATAATTAACGTCCCAACAACACAAAAATCCTTAAGCCTCATTAATCAATATATCAGAAAGTGGCCGCCGTGGGCTGGACGCCGAAACGGCCGCCCAGAATAAGCTTGGCCTTCAGGGCTATGGTCTTTTCCTCATCGGGGACAGCGCCGTCAACCATCCGCTGCAGGAGGGTGAATGATTTCTCGGCAATCTCGGCCAGGGGCTGAACCACGTGAGGGATGACCGGTTTATTCAAGTCATAGACATCACTCTCGTCGAAACACACGAACGAGAAATCCTTTGGAAGACTGAGTCCCAGGACGTTGAGGGCGTTGAAACTATACATGGCGAGCTTCTTGGTGGGAAGGATGAAAGCCTCGGTCCCGCGCCCGGCGGCATCACGGAACACCTCAATCACTCCCCTCTTGGCGGCATCAGCATCGTAATCGATCCTGTGGAGCCGGATCTCATTCTTCAATCCGGCGTCTTCCATGGCCTTGGTGTATCCGAACTCCCTGTCTGTCAAGCTGGTGACACCAAGCTTGTAGGAAAGCATCTCAATCTTGCCGAAACCTTGATGGAAAAGATACTTGGTCGCCATGACACCCGCATCGATGTTGTCAACCAGAACCCTTCCAAAGCCTTCACCAGGCACATCCCTATCGATCAGCACAGTAGGGATGCCGACACTGGCGGCCCTCTCGAGGGCCTTCTCACCGCCGAGGCAAGGAGCCACGATCAATCCTTCCACATTGTAGCCGACCATCGTCTCGACCAGATGGGCGAGCTTGTCAGGGTTTTCCTCCGAGGAGGCGAAAATCACAGTGTAGCCGTCCTTGTAGGCGATATTCTCTATATTCCTGCAAATCTCCGCGAAGAATGGGTTGGCGAGATCAGAGACTATCACTGCGACAGAATGGGACTTTCCGCTGCGCAGCGAAGCGGCCGCGTTATTCCTCCTGTAACCAAGCCTTTTGGCGACCTCGAGCACCCTGGCCGCGGTGTTGGGGTTGACAGGGCAGTCAAGACGCCCATCTTTCCCCATTTTGGCGTTCATCACGAACGACACAAGGGTCACTGACACGCCCGCCTCACGGGCGACATCCCTGATTGTAACTTTCTTCATCCTGTTGTTCTATTTATCAGTTCGTTTAAAAAAAATCTATCCGTGGATCATCACGATCAACCCCGCCATCACTATGGAGACCATGCTCATCAGCTTGATCAGGATGTTGAGCGAAGGTCCGGAGGTGTCCTTGAAAGGATCGCCGACCGTGTCTCCGACGACTGTGGCGTGGTGGTTGACCGAGTTCTTGCCACCGAAGTGGCCGTCCTCAACATATTTCTTCGCATTGTCCCATGCACCTCCCGAATTGGCCAGGAAGATGGCAAGGATGAAACCCGCCCCGAGACCACCGATCAGGAGTCCCATGACCCCGGCCTCACCAAGGACTATTCCGACCACAATGGGGACTATTATGGCGGTGAGAGCCGGCGTGATCATCTCGTGCTGGGCGGCTTTGGTCGAGATCTCGACGCAGCGCTTATAGTCCGGACGAATCTTGCCTTCAAGTATCCCCGCTATCTCGCGGAACTGGCGGCGCACCTCGACAACCATCTTCTCGGCGGCGCGGCCAACGGCGTTCATGGTCATTCCGCAGAACAGGAAGGCCATCATCGCTCCGATGAACACTCCTGAAAGGACACGGGGATTCATCAGGTTGACCTGATAGTATTGCACAAGATCCGGGATGGTGGCCTGGGCGACCTGAACCACCCTGTCTCCAATCGTCAAAGCGGTTGTACCCACATGCTGAAGGCCTATCTTTATCTCTTCGATGTATGAGGCGAGCAAAGCGAGCGCTGTGAGCGCGGCGGAACCGATGGCGAAGCCTTTTCCGGTCGCAGCCGTCGTGTTCCCCAAGGCGTCGAGGGTGTCCGTGCGGTGGCGCACCTCCGGATCCAGCTCGCTCATCTGGGCGTTACCTCCCGCATTATCCGCAATCGGACCGTAAGCGTCTGTGGCCAAGGTGATTCCGAGAGTGGAGAGCATTCCCACAGCGGCAATGCTGATCCCGTAAAGACCGAAACTGATCTTGGACGGGTCGAAGGTGAAGCCGGTGGCGAAAAGGTAGGAAAGTAATATTGCCACCACTATGGTCACGACAGGGATGCAGGTGGAAATCATTCCGAGACCTATTCCCTGGATGATGACCGTCGCCGGACCTGTCTGGGAGCTTTCAGCCAGTTTCTGGGTCGGCTTGTAGGAATGGGAGGTATAGTATTCGGTAGCTTTGCCGATGATCACCCCGGCGAGGAGTCCAGAGATCACAGAGAGGCTGAGCTGCCACCAGTTAGGGAACTTGAGGATATAGAACACGCAGAAGGTGACGATGGCGATCAAGACGGCCGAGAGGTTCGTGCCTACGCTCAGGGACTTCAGAAGCTGCTGAAGCCCGGCTCCTTCCTTGGTACGGACGGCGTATATTCCGATAATAGAAAGCAACACTCCGATGGCAGCTATCATCATAGGGGCGAGGATGGCCTTCATCTGGCTCTCCACGCCGGCACTGAAGAAAGCGGAGGCTCCCAAGGCCATAGTGGCCAGGATGGAGCCGCAATATGACTCATACAAGTCGGCTCCCATTCCGGCGACATCTCCGACATTGTCTCCGACGTTGTCAGCTATCGTGGCGGGGTTGCGGGGATCGTCCTCCGGGATGTCCTGCTCCACCTTTCCGACTATGTCGGCACCCACGTCGGCGGCCTTGGTGTATATTCCTCCACCGACCCTGGCGAAAAGGGCCTGAGTGGAAGCGCCCATTCCGAAAGTAAGCATGGTGGTAGTGATGACCACGAGCTTCTGGGAGACATCCGGATTGTCTATGCAGGCGTTGAGGACCACCCACCAGATCGAGATGTCCAGAAGTCCGAGGCCCACCACGGTCAGTCCCATGACGGCTCCGGAGCGGAACGCCAGCTTAAGGCCTGAGTTCAGGGAGCGGCTGACGGCATTTGCCGTCCTGGCGGAGGCGTAAGTCGCCGTCCTCATGCCGATGTATCCCGCAAGGGCGGAGAAGAAACCGCCGGTGAGGAAAGCGAATGGCACCCAGCCGTTCTGCACATGCAGGACATAGGCCATGAAAGAGAACAACAGGGCGAGGACTATGAACACAATGAGCACGACCTTGTACTGCTGCTTAAGATAGGCCATGGCGCCCTCGCGCACATATTGGGCTATCTCCTTCATGGTAGGTGTGCCCTCGCTCTCTTTTTTCATCTGGTTATAGAAGAACCATGCGAAAAACAATGCCAGCAACGAGGCGGCGGGAACGAGATAAAACAGGCTGTCCATAAACCAGGAATTTAATAACTTATCCTCAATACAATAATAAAAATCCTCTGAACCGGAGGCCAGAGGACAAATATAAGAAAAAACAATTAAAATATTTTAAATAATCAAATAACTGTTTTAATAGCATAAGAATCAGCCTGGAAGGCTTTCTTGCCGTCAACGAGCACAAAGAAACCTTTTCCTTTGCCGTAATGGCTCCCGTCCTTGTCGTAGATCACGGATATCTCCTTGCCGGCGACATAGACCTTCGACAGGGAGAACCAATCCCACTCTCCTTCGGGGAGAAGGGGCTCGATCACGATTGAGCCGTCCAGCTGGGGCTGGATCCCCACCAGGCCGCTGATGATAAGGTCGCAGAAAGTGGAATGGTTATAGTCCTTGCCTCTCTCCTTGTAGGTATTCTTCCCTTCGAGCAAAAGCTTCCTGGCGAGCCACTCGCCTGTGAAAGGATCCTGGTTCTCGTCGATCCAGCAGACTTTAGTGCCATCCGGTTTGGTCATGCGATGGTTATTACTGTAGGTCTGGAGCGTCTCGAAATAATCCTTCTTTGTAACCGGGCCTTCTCCTTGACGGTGGAGGTGGCGCTCCAGGGCCGTCAGGGTCTGGGCAGTAGCGAAAGGCCAGCTCGGGCCGTTCCACTGGCACTCGTGCCCGCCGTAGAAGACCTTGAAGCCCTCGGCTCTCTGTTCCGCGGTAGTAGGGCCATAAGGGGCTTTAAAGCCCTCTGGATCCGTCAATTGCTTCCAGGCGTCAGCCCACTCAGGCTTGGGGATATCATAGAGCCAGGGAGTATATCCATGCTCTTCCCTGGCGGGAGAGAAGGAACCGTCCCCGTGACGAGGGATGACTTTATAGAACCGGGCGGACTCGTCCCACAACTTGGTGTTTATCAACTCCTTGATCTGCTGAGCCTTCTTTGAGTAGACCTCTGCCTCATCGTTTTTCCCGAGCATGGTGGCCATGGTTGAGAGCGCCACGGCGTCGGCGTACATGTAGCTGTTGATCGTGGCCCGGTAGCCCGTAGCGTCAGGAGACATGCCTCCTGAGATTGAGACCTCCATCCCGTCATGGCCGTCCCCTTGCCAGAAGAGACCGTCCGGTTCGTCCCGATGGTCGCCTTCCCAGGCGGAATATATCAGCTTGAGATCCTCATAGGAATCTTTGATCAGATTCATATTGGGATGGACCTTGTAGAACTGGAGGAACGCGTGAGCGGCGGGAAAACTGTAACGGCGGGCATCTTTCTTCTCCCTGCACCAGTATGCGGCGTAATCATTGAGGTAGGCCGGATCCTTGATCCAGCGGCCCTCGTTGAAGTGATGCGCGGCCGGGCAGCAGATGGCGTTGTACTTGCCGGCCCATGGGACTTCGGGGAGGAACTCGGTGATGACATACCCCTCCGGAGTGGTCTTTATATGCTTTCTGAAAGTCCACCAGCGGAAATACCAAGTCTTCTCCAGCTCCTTGTCGGGGCAATCGAAGACCGGGATGTTGGCCTTCAGGAACTCCTCGGCCGCAGAGTTGGGATATTTCTGGATATAGAGTTCCTCATCGGTGGAGTTGAACTCTGAGACATAGCTTGAGATCAATGAGTCGCCGCTCTCGTCCACTTTGACGACGATCCCTTTGCCACAGCCTGCCAACAGAAGGGCTCCCAAACATAAAACAAACGCTGACTTTCTCATATTCAAATAGTTCTATTATTCACCAACCATAGGGACCCAAACCTTCATCTTCCCGGCTTCACGATTGTCCCATGAGTAATAAGGAATGTAATTGAGAGTCTGATCGCCTACAGAGGCAGTGATCCCCACAATGCCGCCGAGCTTTCCGGCATCGAACGAGATGTCAAACTTGGCGTCTTCCGCGATTCTCAAATCATCGAAGTCTTCCTTGTTGTCGGCCTCCTCGACACAGTACACGAGCGGGCCTCGCTGGACAGCCCTTTTGCCGACATCTTCCTTGACCCTCGGATCAGCGGCTACAACCTTGACCGGCATGTCCAGATCCAGGGTGATGACATCGCCATCCTTCCACTTGCGGCCGATCACGAGATAACCCTTCTCAACTTCAGGATTCAAAGACTCACCGTTAACAGCCACCTTGTAGCTCTCACACCACCCGGGAATGCGCATGCGGATCTGGGTATTGAGTGAGCCCTTGAGTCCGACCTTGAGGGCGACAGCCCCCTTCCATGGATATTCAGTCTCCTGAGTGAGTGTGACTTCCTTCTTTCCCACCTTGAAGTCCGCAGTGTTACCCATGTAGAGGTTCACCCAGATGGCGTCTTCTGAGACTCCATAAATATAGTTCCCGATGGAGGGGAGGAAACGGCAGATCTGACTCGGGCAGCAGGCGGTGCCGTACCAAGGCTTGCGATGATGGGTCCCCAGGGACTCCAACGGATTGACATAGAAGAACACGCTGCCGTCCAATGAGATACCAGCCAAAGCCCCATTGTACATCGAACGCTCCATAACGTCAGCGAACTTGCTGTCCCCGGTAAACTGATTCATCCTCCAGTTCCAATAGACCATGCCCACAGAGGCGCAGGTCTCGCAATAGGCGCTCAGGTTCGGAAGATCATAGTCCTCGGTGAAACCCTCGTTGCTGCGGCTCTGGCCGATTCCACCGGTCAAATACATGTTCCTCAAAACGACATCGTCCCACAGGCGGTTCAAGGCATCGATATAGCCCTGGTCATGGGTGTAGGCGGCAACATCGGCCATACCGCAATAGAGATACATGGCACGTACGGCGTGGCCGGCGATCTCGCTCATCTCGCGGACAGGCTTGTCATCCTGGTGATACGCGTCATCCCACCTCTTTAGAGGGACCCCGTTACCACCAAGGCCCCGCCCCCTCTCGTTGAGGAGCCACTCGGAGAAATCGAGATACTTCTTCTCGCCTGTCGCCTGGTAAAGCTTTACCAGAGCGAGCTCTATCTCCTCATGGCCAGGCACCCAGTCACGTTTGCCGGGGCCAAAGACGGTCATCATGTGGTCAGCCATCTTGACGCAGACATCCAGTAACTTGCGTTTACCCGTCACATTGAAATAGGCGACTCCAGCCTCGATCATGTGGCCGGCGCAATACATCTCGTGGGCATCCATCCTCGTCCAGCGATCATCATTCTCAGCAAGGGTGAATGCGGTGTTGAGATAGCCATTCTCCTCCTGGGCTGCGGCGAATTTGTCTATCCATTCGTCGCACTTAGCCTCCAGGACAGGATCAGGGTTGTTCTGGAGGGAATAGGCCATTCCCTCAAGTGCCTTGTACACATCAGAGTCGTCATATACCTTACCTTCATGCTGTCCGACAAGTTTTTGGGCTGCTTTCTCGAAATTACGAATACGGCCTGTCTGGTTCTCTATCTGGTCTATGCAAACCTTGAGAGTGACATCCTTGTGGCTCTTGAGCCTAGGGGTCCAAAAGCCATCATTGATCTTCACGTCAGAGAAATTGACAGGCGTGATCAACTTGGTGGTGGAGGTCTCCTCACGCTTCCCACAGGAAGGGAGGATGAGAGCCATCAACACAATAGATAGGATATATTTTTTCATATTGTTGATTATCAATTATTTAAGCCAATGCTTCTTAAGCCAGCCACGGACAGGCTCGTCGTAAAGCTTCAGAGCTCCGTAGGCCAGCAATATAGAGACCAGGTAAACAGCGATGAACATCCCGATGTGCATCCAGAGAGGGGCGTCCGGGTTGCGCCGCACCCAGGGAAACTGCATCATCGCTATCGGGTAATGGACGATGTACAGGGGATATGAGATATCCCCGAGGAACTTGCAGAGTTTCTTTGTCTTACTGCCTTTGAGAGTACTTCCGGCCCCGACTATGACGATAAGGGGGAACAGGAGCCAGACTACCCCGCACTGGTAGAGGCCGTCGGCAACTCCTACCTTCCCGCCGACGCAGGGCATCGCGAGGAGGGCGATAATGGCCAGGGAACACCACCAGAAACCGTTTTTAAGGTGAAGCGGACTACCTGACGGATTGCTTTCCGTGGCCCTTCCCGGAAGGATCCGGGCGATCAGCAGACCGCAAAGGTAAGGATATAGCAGGCGCACAAAGCCGGTGTACATGTGAGGGCCGTTGAGGATCCAACCTCCGACAAGGTTGTACTTCTCATCCGGGAATATTCCGAAAACATCCCAGCCAAGCGCCAGATCCATCGTGAAGAACATGGAGCAGACGCAAAGGGCGGCGAGAATGGCTTTAGGCAGCCTGCGGAACAGGAAGGCGTAAAGGATATTGCCCCAGTACTCGAACATAAGCGACCAGCTGGGGCCGTTGAAGCTGGTGATCTCGCCCCATCCCCGGACGTCGATCCCTTTTCCGGTCGGGATCATCAGCAAGTCGGTGACCACGCAAAGAAGGAAGAAGATCCAGCCGTTCTCCTGCCTGGCTAACGGGGATGAATAGCCCTGGAAAAAATAAAACGCCGCCCCGATTATAACCGAGAAGACGACCATCGGATGAAGCCTTGTCAAACGCCTCTTGAAGAACTCCCAGGTGCTCATCCTGCCCCAACGGTCGTCATACGCGTAACCCGTGACGAATCCGCTGAGAACGAAGAAGAAATCCACGGCCAGGTAACCGTGGTTGATCGCCTGGGTGGCGTAACTCGTCCTGTAGGTCTCCATCAAATGGTAACCAACCACCATCAAAGCCGCCACGCCACGAAGACCGTCAAGGATCTCGTAGCGTGGCTTTGCCTTGAAGATGGACTGTTCCGCCATAAGACGCTATCTTACAGGGAACTCAGTGATTCTCAACGTAGTGCAGCCGTAAGGAATAAGCTCGATCTCCTCTTCCTCACCAACTCCGACCTTCCCTTGCTGGATAAAAAACGGGATCTGGCCAGCGGAACCCCTATAGGCCTTCCAGTCAAGAAGTTCACGTCCGTGGCATTTAATCGCCAGAGGGGCATTCTCGACATTCCAAGGATAGAGACTTCTATCCGTGTCCTTACGTACAAGGGTAAAGCGGTCCTTGAAGTTATCTTTGGACAGGTCCATGCGGGAAAGGCAGTAGTTCCACTTGTCCGGAGTGGTAACCTCAAAGTACCAATCGCCATAACGCACTCTCTCCTCGGGCTTGAACTCCTTGCGGGTCCATTTTTCCTGGAGCTTGAGCGCATAGACGAGCGGTCCTCTCTCGATCACCGTGGCGCGGTCAAACCACTGGCCGGAGGTGATCTCCATCGGGAGCTCGACAGTCACGACATCGCCTTTGGTCCAATTTCTTCTGAGTGAGACGATTCCGCCGGCAGCGACGGCCTGGTCGACCTTCTGGCCGTTGACCTTCACCACAGGCTCGTCACACCACTCAGGAATACGGAACTTGATCGGGAACCAGGCTCCTTTGACCTTCTTGTCCGGGAAACTTACAGTCAGCTTGACCGTCTCGTCGAAAGGATAGAAGGTCTCCTCCTTGACATTCACCTTAACTCCGTCCGCCACAACGGCTTCCACGGTAGAAGGAGCGAAAACGAGAGCCGCGAGACCACCGTCATCGGTGGCGTACCACAAGTTCTGCGTGAACTTAGGCCAACCCTGGTGCATGTTGGTCGTGCAGCAAGGATACCCGTTCAGGACTCCGAACACCTGGTCAGTGTCATCATGTGGAGTTGAGAAATTACGCATCGTGTTGCGGGAACACTCGATCTGGTTGGTCTGCTGGAAATACTGCCGCGCGGTGTAATCGTCGTTGGCCTGGGTCGGAAGGGCGTTGTAGGCTACCCTCTCGAGATAATCAGCCCAATGGGGATCGCCGGTGATCCGGAGCATCTCCTCCAGGGAGAACATCATTTCCACGGCGGTGCAAAGCTCGGAACCGCGGATAGGATCACCGTAGTTGATCAGCTCGTCCCCGGCCCAAAGGCCGGTGGGGAGCCCGAGATAGTCGTGAATGGTCTTCTCACCCCTGCGCATCGCCTCCAGGAGCTTGGGATCCTTGCTCTGCTGGTAGAAAACCACGGGCTCCTTGAAGCCTTGTCCCAGATTGACGCAGTGCATGCTGTTCTGGGTGCGGAGCATTGTCCCGTCATAGAATATCTCACTCCACTTGGTGCTCTGGTTGTGGATCAGCTCTCCAAGCTCGAGAAGATACTTCTCTCCGGTAAGGTTATAGAGCCACAAGACGACCTCAAGATTATCCCCGCCCCTCTGGGCGCCCCAGAAAGTCCAGTTGTCCAGCGGATACTTAGGGAGCATCTTGAGCTGGTAACGGAAGTACTTGTCCAGGAACTGGATAACCCTCTCGTCGCGGGTGGCCATATAGTATTGCTTGATGATTTTCAGGGCCACCATCTTGGGCCACCAGTCGTGAGAGTTGTTCCTCTGCAGTCCCGGTTCCGGATCCCGGTCGATGTCAGGGCCGAAATAGCCGTCCTCTTTCTGGGACCCGAGGATGGCCTCGACCCAGACCTGGGCCTTGTCTTTCAGGGTCTGGTCATCAAGTATATATGCCAACGGCAGGAGTCCGTCAATCCAATAAGGTCCTCTCTCCCAGGCGTCCCCGTCTCCACCCAGCCAGGCGTTACGTTTGCCGACGACGTTGGGATAAACCTCATCCAGATGGCCGGTCAGACCGGACACCTGGGCCTGCAGCTGCATCTTGAGCCACCCCTCGGGCTTGATAGCTCCGAGGGGAAGCTCCAGATACCTGCTCTCCAGCAGCGGCGCGCGGTTGGAGATATAATCCTGTGCGGAAGAGGAGAATGTGGTCAACATCAGAACTCCCAATACGAGGATAATTCTTTTCATGTTCTTGTCGGTCTATAGGTTAATCGGCAAGAGGAACCCAAACCTTCATCTTCCCGGCCTCGCGGTTGTCCCAGGAATAGTAAGGGATGTAGTTGAGAGTCTGGTCTCCGACATGGGCGGTGATCTCCACTATGCCACGGAGCTTGTCAGCCTTGAAGGCGGTGTCGAACTTGGCGTCCTCGGCGATCCTGAGACCGTCGAAATCGTCCTTGTTGTCAGCCTCCTCGATGCAGTACACGAGCGGACCTCTCTGGACAGCCCTCAGGCCCTCGTCCTCCTTGACCCTGGGGTCGGCAGCGACAACCTTGACAGGCATATCCATATTCAGATCGATGAAGTCACCATCCTTCCACTTGCGGTCGATGACGGCATATCCCTTCTCCACCGGGGCCTCGATAGCCTCGTCGTTGACAGCGATAGTGTAGTTCTCGCACCACTCCGGGACACGGAGACGGATCTGGGTCTTGACAGAGCCTTTCATGCCAACCTCGAGTCTCATGTAGCCCTTCCAAGGATATTCCGTCTTCTGGGTGAGGGTGACGGCCTTTTTGCCGACCTTGATCTCGGTGGTGTTACCCATGTAGAGGTTGACCCAGATAGCGTTGTCAGACACACCGTAGATGTAGTTGCCGATCGAAGGAAGGAAACGGCAGATCTGGCTGGGGCAGCAAGCGCAGCCGTACCAGGCCTGACGATGGTGATTACCGACGGATTCCAGAGGATTGACATAGAAGAACCTGTCTCCGGCAAGGGATATGCCGGCGAGGGCTCCATTGTACATCGCGCGCTCCAGGACATCCACATATTTGCCGTCGCCGGTGAACTGATTCATCCTCCAGTTCCACAGGACCATGCCGACAGAGGCGCAAGTCTCGCAGTAGGCGGTGAGGTTCGGGAGGGAGTAGTCATCGGTGAAACCCTCGTTGCTGGCGCTCTGTCCGATACCTCCGGTGATGTACATGTTCCTCAACACGACATCATCCCAAAGACGGTTCAACGCGTCGATATAGCCCTGGTCACCGGTGTAGGCGGCGACATCGGCCATTCCGCAATACAGATACATGGAGCGCACCGCATGGCCGGATATGTCTGACATCTCCCGCACGGGGACCTCGTCCTGATAATACTTGACCGGCCAAGGCCTGTCTATGAGCTTGCCGTAAGTGCCGTGGCCATGGCCTCTTTCGTCGAGAAGCCACTGGGCGAAGTCAAGGTACTTCTTCTCTCCGGTGACCTGGTAGAGTTTCACGAGTGCGAGCTCGATCTCCTCATGGCCGGGAACCCAATCGCGCTTGCCTGGGCCGAAGACGGTCATCATGTGGTCCGCCATCCTGATGCAGACATCCAGCAGCTTGCGTTTGCCGGTCACATTGTAGTACGCCACTCCGGCCTCGATCATATGGCCGGCGCAGTACATCTCATGCTTGTCCATGTTGTCCCAACGCTTGTCCAGGCCAGTCAGAGTGTAGAACGTGTTGATATAACCATCCTCCTGCTGCGCTGCGGCGAACTTGTCAATCCACTCGTCGCACTTGGCCTCGAGCACTGGATCGGGATTATTCTGGAGCGAATAAGCCATGCCCTCGAGCGCCTTGTACACATCGGAGTCATCGAAAAATATTCCGGAATGCTCACCCTCGCCTTTCGCCGCGTTCTCGAAATTGCGGATTCGGCCGGTCTGGTTCTCAATCTGGTCAATGCACACATTGAGAGTCACATCCTTATGGCTCTGAAGCCTGGGTGTCCAGAACCCGTCATCGATCTTGACCTCTGAGAACTTAACCGGGGTGATCATCTTCATCACAGCCTCTTTCTTCTCCCCGCAAGAGGAAAGGATAAGGGCCGCGACGGAAAGAAAAATGATTGATCTTCTCATATTATGAATTGGTTAAAGGGCGCCGGACAATCCGGCACCCTTAGGAAGCCTGTTCAAAGGCTGTTCACGCTATTTGTAATTGGGGTTCTGCTCGAGGTTCGGGTTAGGAGTCAGGGCGCTCTCCGGAATAGGATAGACGGCGACACCCTCGCCCTTGGCCTCATGTGAGAGCCAGTTCTTCTTGGTGAACACGCCGAAGCGGATGCAACGGGTCCTGTTTCCGAACTCCCAGACGAACTCCCACTTGTACTCGTCGTACAAACGTCCGAACTGGATTGGAGAGGTGTCACCTTCCTTGAGGCTCTTGCCATAATCCTCGAGATAGTAGCCGTACTTGTAAGAGGAGTTCTCCTTAAGCTGGTCATCCGTGACAACGGCCTTCTCGGGATTGTTCTTGAAGTCACGCTGACGGACCTGGGTCACGAGCGCGCCGGCTCCGGACTGACCTGAACGAAGGAGGCTCTCGGCCTTCATCAACAGGATCTCAGCGTAACGGAAGATCGGCTGGTCATTGTCCAAGCTACCAGGGGTGTTGGGCAGAACCTCGAACTTGTTCATACGATAGCCTTCCCACTCCATGTTGAAGTTACCGCTCTGGATCTCCTTGGTGTAGGCAAGGTCAGGATACTCACCGTTGATGGCGTCATAGATACACTTGATAGGCTTGGTGGTGCCGTACTGGTACTGCACGCCATGGAGGAAGCTGTCGTCAAGACGGCTGTCGTCAGGATCGAAGGTGTCGATGAACTGAGGGATAGCCATCGCTGATCCGGAACCCCAAGGGGTAGCGGAGATTTTGAACTTCTGCCTGATGGGAGCGCCCCAGGAGAACAGATGGAGGCTGAATCCGGTTGCGAAGCTCTGGCTGAAAGGAATGGCGAAGATGATCTCCTTGTTGGAGGCGCAGGCGGCCTGGTCAGCAAGGAAGTTATCCCTGAAGTTCTCGCTGAGCTGGAACTTGCCGCTGTTGATGATGGCGTCGCAAGCGCTGATGCAGTCCTGCCAGTGGGCGGTACCGGTGTAAACCTCGGCGTTGATGTAGGTCCTGGCGAGGAGGGCATAAGCGGCCCACTTGTTCATCAGGCCGTACTGAGCTCCGCCCTGGACATCGGAAAGGGCAGGAATAGCCTCGTTGAGTTCCTTGACCACGAAATTGTATATCTCGGTCCTGGAAGTCTTGGCGGGAAGCTCCTGGGTAGGTTCTGTCACGAGAGGCGCGTCTCCCCAGTTGTCCATCACGATGTAGTAATAGAAGGCGCGGAGGGCCCTGAGCTCGGCGATGGCGGCGGCCTGAGTACCACTGTCAAGGTTAAGCTGGTTGTCTTCCATCTGCTTCAACGCATTGTTGCAGAGACCGATACCTCTCCAGGTAGCGTTCCATGCCGAGGAGATTTCTCCCTGCTCGGAGTTCCAGGTATGGTAGTGCATACGACGGTAACGTCCACCGTCATCCCAACCTGTTGAGTTCGGCGGCATGACCAGGACATCGGTGGTGGTGTTGTCCATGGCCCAGAGGCCTGTGTGGCTCTGGTAGCTCCTCATGGGAGTATAGCAAGCGCTGATAACCGGCCTGAGATCAGTCTGGGAGTATTGATATGAACTCTGCGTCAGGGAGCTGTAAACCTGCTCCGTAAGGTCGGTACAAGCCGTGAAGGCGAAAGCGCAGGCGATCGAGATAGCTAAAAATATCTTTTTCATAACGCGGTCCGATTAAAATTTGAATGATACACCAAAGGTATAGGACCTTGTGGCCGGGTAGCGGTAGTAGCTGTCGGCACCAGGAGTAAGACCGGTCACGGAGACCTCAGGGTCGATTCCGGTGTAACCGGTGATGGTGGCCACATTGCGGAGGGTGGTGAAGAGGCGGATTGAACGGATGTTCTTGCTCTTGAAGTTGAAGGTATAACCGAGCGTCACGTTGTCAATCTTCCAATAGTCACCATCCTCGACATAGTAGCTGACGTACTGGCAAGGCTGGTCGTCAGCAAGGACGGCTTTGCCGTAAACCTTGTCGAAAGCGGACTTGAGCACATTGCCTCGGGTCATCATCGTGGGGGTAGCCCACTTCATGGCTGTAAGGTTCAGGATCTGGAATCCGAACGCTCCGCGCATATTGAGGGAGAAGTCGAGGTTCTTCCAGCGGAGAGTGTTGTTCCAGTTGAGATAGTGTGAAGGAATACCGTTTCCGAGAACCTGCTTGTCGGTAGGCTGCTGGTCGTTGATGGACTTGGGCTGGCCGTCCTCACCCTCGATGATCCAGTGGCCGGTATTGTCGATGTCCACACTCTTGAATCCCCAGAAGTTACCCAGAGGCTGTCCGACCTGGAGACGGTGTGTGGACTGCTGCATAGGCTCGCCGGTAGAACCCTGGTCTGAGTAGTCAGAAGCCTGGAACTGGTCGTTCGAGAGGCTAAGGAGCTCATTGCGGTTGTGAGAGTAGTTCATCGAGGAATTCCAAGTGAAGTTCTTCTCACGGATCACATCCACGCTCACACCAACCTCGATACCGGTATTGAGGATAGATCCGGCATTGGCGGTCATGGAGTTGTAGATGTAAGGAGGAGTCGCGACGGTGTAGTCCCAGAGAAGGTCGAGGGTCTTACGGTTGTACCAGTCGATTGTACCGGTGACACGGTCATCGACAAGTCCGAAGTCCAAACCGACGTTCCACTCATGCTTGCGCTCCCAACGGAGGGAAGGGTTGGCATTCTTGTTAGGCATCAGGGTCTGGTTGAAACCACCGTTGAAATAAGCGTTGGTTCCGAACGAGAGAGTGTTCAGGGACATGTAGCGGGATGAAGGCTCGGTACCTGTCTCTCCATAACCGACCCTGAGTTTCAGGGCGCTGATCATGTCGCTGTCTTTCAGGAAGGCTTCCTCCTTGACATTCCAAGCCGCGGAAGCTGACCAGAAATTACCCCATTTGTAGTTCTCACCAAACTTGGTGGAACCCTCACGGCGGAAGGAGCCGGACAGCATGTAACGACCTTTGTAGTTGTAGTTGACACGGCCGAAGAAACCGATCAAGCTGTCCTCACCCTTGTCGGAAGACATATTCATGTAGCCGCTCTTGTAACCGGAGTTGATCTGTGTACCGGCGCCGATATTGTTGTATTCATAAGAATCCACGGCGAAGCCGGAGTTCTGCATCCAGTAGTTCTGGGACTCGTTGCGCAGGTAGGAGTAACCGGCCAGGACGGTGTAGTGGTGATCCTGGGCGAAGGTGCTCTGCCACTGGGCCGTGAGCTCCATCAGGTCCTGCTGGCCACGATAGGTTCCCCTGGAGGCGAAACCGTTCTTAGGGGTACGGGCGTTGTAGGAGTGGGCGTGGGTCTCGTAGTGGCCCTGAATCCGGTTAAAGACGTTGGATGAGAGCAAAGCCTTGAAATCCAGGCCTACAATGGGAGTGAAGGTGACAGCGCCCATCATCCTTAGCATGGTGGCCTCGGTGTTACCCTTGGTCTCATTCAGGAGGGATACTGGGTTGTAGTAATCGGTGATACCGGTGTTCTCGGAATATGATCCGTCCGGCTGGTAGATCGGAGTCGTCGGGTTGTAGTTGATGTTGTTCCAGACAGCGGTGTCGAAAGGACCTCCATCATTACCGTTGTGGTACTTCATGCGGAAGCCATTGACAGACGCGTTGATCTTGATCTTGTTGTCGAACATCCTGTGGGTAACCTCGATACGGGGGAACATCATGTTGTTGTTGGACATCTTCATGATACCCTGCATGCCCCTGTACTCGAAGGAAGCGACATAGTTGGTCTGCTTGGTGCCTCCCTTGAGGTTGATGTTGTAGATCTGGGATATAGGGGTACGGGTGACCTCGTCCAGCCAGTTGACTGAAGCGCCATCATCGTGGAAACCGACATGGCCCTGACCGAGCTGACGGTACTCAGCTGCAGTCATGTACTGCGGAGCCCTGGTGATCTGCTGAGTGGAAGCGTAAACATTGACATCCACTGTAGTGGGCAACTCGCCCTGGACATTCTTGGTCGTGATAATGATAACACCATTAGTACCGCGGGTACCGTAGATAGCGGCCGCGGAACCATCCTTCAGCACGTCGATTGACTGGATGTCGTCCGGGGAAACCTGGTCAAGGCTGCCGGGGATTCCGTCGATCAGGACGAGCGGAGCGGTGCTGGCCTTGAGGGTCGTGGCTCCACGAAGAGAGATCTGGGTGCTGGAGACAGGGTTGCCGTCAGGATTGTTGACGACCAGGCCGGGAACCTTACCCTTGATAAGGTCGGCGGCGTTGGCGCCAGGGGTCTTGACAAAGTTCTCTTCCTTGACGGAGGAGATGGCACTGGCCACCTCGGTCTTCTTCATGGTACCGTAACCGATAGCGACGGATTCCTGAAGAAGGGTTGAATCCTCTTTCAGGGAGACATTGTAAACACTTGCGGAACCAAGGGTGACCTGGACCGTAGCGTAACCCAGGCTACCCACCTCAAGAACACGCGTTCCTGCGGGGACATCAAGGGCATAACGTCCATCAGCGCCTGTCACGGTGCCGGTGGTGGTACCCGGAATCATCACAGACGCTCCCGGCACAGGCGCACCGGACTTGTCTGTCACTATTCCCGAAACATGCTTCTTGTCGTTCTGCTGGAGCCCAGCGGAACCACTAGTCGCTGAAACAGCCGCCCAAGTCCAAGATGTGGAGAGAAGGGCGACGAGCAACATTGTTAGGACTCGTTTCATAGAATGGTTAATAAAAAAATTAGTGAGTATTAATTAGTTATATAAGGTTGTTTTTTCGCGTTTTGGTCAAAACCTTCGCAATTTAGCCATTTTTTCGCAAAAAAACAATTCCGGGACGGAAGAAAAGAGTATCTTCCGTCCCGGAATTGAACGATCGTACCGTGATACTACTCAGCTTTCGGCTCCTCGGCGGGTGCCTCGACAGGCTCAGCGGCCGGAGCGGCCTCAGCCTTCTTGGCGCGGCTGCGGCGAGTGGACTTCTTAGCCTCTTTTTTCGCGGAAGCGAGGGCGGCCTCGTTGAAGTCGACAAGCTCGATCAGGGCCATGTCAGCTCCGTCACCAAGACGGAAACCAGTGTGAAGGACACGGGTGTATCCGCCCGGACGATCGGCGATCTTAGGGGCGATCACACCGAACAGCTCCTTGACAGCCTCCTTGTTCTTGAGATAGCTGAAAACCGTACGGCGGGAGTGGGTGGTGTCCTCCTTGGACTTGGTGATAAGCGGCTCCACATATGTCTTCAGGGCCTTGGCCTTGGCGACGGTGGTCTTGATCCTCTTATGCTCGATAAGGGAGCAAGCCATGTTCGAGAGCATAGCCTTGCGGTGGCCGCTCTTGCGACCAAGGTGATTGATTGCTTTATTGTGCCTCATTTCTAAACAACAGTCTTTTTCTTGGGTTCGATATTAAATTTTCTGACATCCATGCCGAACTGGAGCTTCATCCTCTCGACCAGGAGATCAATCTCGTTGAGAGACTTCTTGCCGAAGTTCCTGAACTTCATCAGCTCGTTCCTGGAATAGGAGACGAGGTCGGCGAAGGTGTCGATCTCAGCGGCTTTCAGGCAGTTGTATGCCCTCACTGACAGACCCATGTCCGAAAGCTTGGTGAGGAGCAGGTGCCTCATCCTGAGGCTCTCCTCGTCAAGCTCCTTGGAGTCTGACTCCACTGTGCTCTCCAGGGATATCTTCTTGTCGTCGGTGAAGAGCTTGAAGTGGTAAATGAGGATATTGGCGGCTTCCTGAAGAGCCTGGTTGGGAGAGATGGATCCATCCGTGATGATCTCGAGGTTGAGCTTCTCGTAATCGGTCTTCTGCTCGACACGCCAGTTCTCAACCGTCCAGTTGACCTTCCTGATAGGGGTGTAGACAGCGTCCACGGGAATGGTCCCGATAGGAGTGTTCTCGTCCCTCATCTCCTCGGCGGGCACGAAGCCGCGGCCCTTGGTGATGGTCAAAGACATTTCGAGAGTTACAGACGGCTCGAGTGAGCAGATGTGCTGCTCAGGATTCAACACCTTGAAAGAAGACAATCCCTTTGAGATATCCTCGGCCGTAAACTCATTCTTGCCGCTGACGACAATATTCGCGACTTCGGTGTCGACGGACTCAACCATCCTCTTGAAACGGACCTGCTTGAGGTTGAGGATGATGTCCTGCATCCCCTCGATCACACCGGTGATCGTCGCGAACTCTTGGTCCACGCCGGAGATCTTGATCTGACTGATAGCGAAACCTTCCAGTGAAGCGAGGAGGATACGCCTCAAGGCGTTGCCGATGGTCTGGCCGTAGCCAGGCTCCAAAGGCCTGAACTCGAAACGGCCGACGGTGTCGGTTCCCTCAAGCATTATCACCTTGTCAGGTTTCTGAAATGCCAAGATTGCCATGTTAATTCTTTTTGGGTGTTAATATGTTACTTGGAGTACAGGTCAACTATGAGCTGCTCGTTGATGGACTCAGGGATGTCAGTTCTGGCGGGCACATTCAGGAACTTGCCGGAAAGGGCCTTGGAGTCGAACTCGATCCATGAATACTTAGTGGCGGAAGCGACGCTCTTCTGGATGACCTCCAGGCTCTTGGAACGCTCCCTGACAGCGACGACATCGCCAGGCTTGACCTGGACGGAAGGGATGTTGCAAACCTCACCGTTGAGAGTGATATGGGCATGGCTCACGAGCTGCCTCGCGGCGGCCCTTGAGGGGGCTATTCCCATCCTGTAAACAACATTGTCAATCCTGGACTCAAGGAGGAAGAGGAGGTTCTCACCTCTCTGGCCGCTCATGCGGGTAGCCTTGAGATACGTGTTGTGGAACTGACGCTCGAGAAGGCCATACATGTAACGGACCTTCTGCTTCTCCTTCAGCTGCTGACCATACTCCTTCTGCTTCTTGCGCTTGGAGGCGAGGCCATGCTGTCCCGGAGGATAGTTCCTTTTCTCAAAATCCTTGTCGCTTCCGAATATAGGCTCGCCGAACTTACGGGCGATCTTTGTGGTAGGACCAGTATATCTTGCCATAATTGAATCTGATTAAAAAATTAAACTTTACGGCGGCCCTTCGGTCTGCAACCATTGTGGGGCATGGGAGTCACATCGATGATCTCGGTGACGACGATCCCGGCGTTGTTGATGGTCCTGATGGCGGACTCGCGGCCGGCTCCAGGGCCCTTGACATAGACTTTGACCTTGCGGAGACCAGCGTCGTAAGCGGTCTTGGAAGCGTCCTCAGCAGCCATTTGGGCGGCATAGGGAGTGTTCTTCTTGGACCCGCGGAAACCGCACTTTCCAGCTGATGACCAGCTGATGACCTGTCCCTGGTTGTTGGTCAGGGAGACGATCACGTTGTTGAAGGTTGATGAAATATGGGCCTGGCCCGTAGCCTCAACCTTGACAACTCTCTTTGATGCTGTTGTTTTCTTTGCCATAATTCATCAATTTTTACTTGGTCGCCTTCTTCTTGTTAGCGACGGTCTTCTTCTTACCCTTCCTCGTACGGGCGTTGTTCTTGGTGCTCTGTCCGCGGACAGGGAGGCCGATACGATGGCGGATACCGCGATAGCAACCGATGTCCATCAGTCGCTTAATGTTCATCTGGACGGTAGAACGGAGCTCACCCTCGATCTTGTACTCCTCGTTGATGAGGTTACGGATCATAGCGATCTGCTCGTCGTTCCATTCACCGACCTTGATGTCGTAGTCGATACCGCACTTGTCGAGGATCTGCCTCGCGCTGCTGCGGCCGATACCGAAGATGTAGGTGAGACCGATCTCACCTCTTTTGTTGTTAGGTAAATCAACACCGGCTATTCTTGCCATAATTTATCTTTGACTTTTATTTGTTTTACAAAAAAGCTGCTATCCCTGGCGCATCTTGAACTTGGGGTTCTTCTTGCAGATGACATAGAGACGGCCTTTGCGTCTGACGATCTTGCAATCATCGCTGCGCTTCTTGATGGATGTTTTGACTTTCATATCGTGAGTTGTTTTTATTTGTACCTGAAAGATATTCTTCCTTTAGTCAAATCATAAGGTGAGATTTCAACCCGCACCTTGTCCCCGAGGAGGATATGGATGAAATTCATTCTCATCTTCCCGGAGATGTTGCAAAGAAGGACGTGGCCATTCTCGAGCTCAACCTTGAACATCGCGTTGGGAAGAGTCTCGATAACTTTTCCGTCTTGTTCTATAGCTACTTGTTTGGACATTGAAAAAACACTTTAAAATTCTACTTGCCAGTACTTTCTATATAATCGAAGGTAGACAGTTGCTCGGCATGTCCGTGACGGACAACAACCGTAAGCTCGAAATGTGCCGATTTCTTGTGGTCGGAAGTGTGCACCGCCCAGCCATTCCTGGCCAGGTAGACACCCCTGCCGCCCGCGTTGATCATCGGCTCGATACAGATCACCAGTCCCTCGGGAAGCCTCGCGCCGTGGCCTTGACGCCCGTAATTCGGGACGCCAGGAGCCTCGTGCATCTCCTTCCCCAGCCCGTGGCCTTCCAGCTCACGGACCACTGAGAAACCGAATGATTCGGCATACGATTGCACCGCGTGTCCTATATCGCCGGTCCGCGCCCCCGCCACGGCGGCCTCGATGCCCTTGTAGAGCGAAGCCTTCGTGACATCAAGAAGCTTACGGGTGGCGGCGTCCACCTCCCCGACCGGGAAGGTGTACGCCGAGTCACCGTTGTAGCCTTTGTACAGCGTACCGATATCAGCGCTGACGATATCGCCCTCCTTAAGGACATAGTCCGACGGGAATCCGTGGACGACAACGTCGTTGACAGACATGCAGGTAGCTGCGGGGAAGCCCTCGAAACCAAGGAAGCTGGGAACGGCGCCGTGGTCGCGAATGAAAGTCTCGGCCACCTCATTCAACCTCGCGGTTGTCACACCAGGGGCGACCCACTTGCCGACTTCCGCCAACGTCTTCGAGACGATTATAGCATTCTCGCGCAACAGCTCGATCTCTTCTTCTGTCTTGGGCTTGACCATCTTAACCTTCTAATTATCGAATATTACATTCCGGAACGCCCGGAAAGACGTCCGGTCTTCATAAGACCGTCATAGTGACGCATCAGGAGATAGCTCTCGACCTGCTGGAGAGTGTCGAGGACGACACCCACAAGGATCAGCAGTGAGGTTCCTCCATAGAAGCTCGCGAAAGAGTCGTTCACACCCGCGATCCTGGCGAATGCCGGCAGGATGGCGATAATGGCGAGGAAGATGGATCCGGGGAGAGTCACCTTGGACATGATGTCATCAAGGTAGTTGACAGTGGCCTTTCCAGGCTTGACTCCGGGGATGAATCCGCCATTCTTCTTCATATCCTCAGCCATCATGGTCGGGTTGACTGTGACTGCGGTGTAGAAATAGGTGAATATCACGACGAGAAGACCGAATATGAGGTTGTACCAGAATCCGGTGTAGTTGCTCAGGCTGGCTGCGATACCCCTGGTCGCGTCAAAGCGGGAGAACAGCAGAGGGAACAGCATAAGAGCCTGGGCGAAGATGATAGGCATAACACCAGCCGCGTTGATCTTCAGGGGGATGTACTGGCGGACACCGCCGTACTGCCTGTTGCCGATGACCCTCTTGGCATACTGCACAGGAACCTTCCTGACAGCCTGGACAAGAGCGATGGTGGCAACGATCACGAGGAACCAGATGATCAGCTCGACGATGAGGGCGATAGGGCCGCCACCAGCGGTGGTGGCGAACTTTGTACCGAACTCAGCCACGAGAGCGTAAGGCAGACGGGCCACGATACCGATCATGATAAGGAGGGAGATACCGTTGCCGATACCCCTGTCGGTGATCCTCTCACCAAGCCACATGACGTACATGGAGCCGGCCATCAGGATGATGGTGGCGACAAGGTTGTAAGCGAACCTGCTCCATCCGAGCTGGGTCTCAGCAATGAAAGCGGCACCGGGGATCTGGCTATGGATCGAAGCGATGTAAGCCGGACCCTGGATGCAGAGGATGAGGATGGTCAGGTACCTAGTGATCTGATTCATCTTCCTGCGGCCGCTCTCACCTTCCATCTGGAGTTTGCGGAAGTAAGGGACGAACATGCCCAAAAGCTGGATCACGATGGAAGCGGAGATGTACGGCATAACACCCAGCGCGAAGACCGAGGCGTTACCGAAGGCTCCTCCGGAGAACATGTTCAACAGACCGACGAGTCCCTGCTGGCTTGTGCTCTGAAGCTTGGCCAACATGGTCGTGTCGATGCCCGGCAGCACGATGAAGCAACCCAGCCTGTAGATGAGGATGAGAAGGAACGTGTAGCCAAGCCTCGTGCGAAGCTCCTCGATCTTGAAGATGTTCTTTATTGTTTCAATAAACTTCTTCATCTTTCCTTCAATTACTGGCGTTTATTCGCCGATCACGATTGCCTTGCCACCGGCAGCCTCGATCTTGGACTTGGCGGACGCTGAGAAAGCGTCAGCGGTCACTGTGAGGGCGGCGGTGATGTCACCGTTGCCGAGAACCTTCACGAGCTCCCTGGCGTCAGCCAGTCCGGCGAGCTTGATGTCGTCAAGACCGATCTCAGCTTTGCCAAGAGCCTCGGAGAGAGCCTGAAGAGCGGAAACGTTGACCGCTTTGTACTCGACTCTGGTGGGATTCTTGAATCCGAACTTCGGAACACGCCTCTGAAGGGGCATCTGGCCACCCTCGAAGCCGATCTTGTGCTCGTATCCGGCGCGTGCCTGTGCACCCTTGGTTCCACGGGTAGCTGTGCCGCCCTTACCGGAACCTTCGCCACGGCCGATGCGCTTAGTGCTATGAGTAGCGCCCTTTGCGGGTTTCAATTCTGATAGTTTCATCGCCTTTCCTCCTTATTCTACTTCTTCAACAACAACAAGGTGACGGATCTTGGCGAGCTGGCCTTCTGTCACCGGATTCTTCTCGACCTCGACAGTGTGGCCGATCCTGCGGATACCGAGGGAACGAAGGTTGTCCTTCTGCCTCTGGGTGGTTCCGTTCTTGCTCCTAACCTGAGTTATCTTAAGTTTTGCCATAACCGTGTCTCCTATCCGTTAAAAACTCTGCTCATAGGGATTCCGCGGAGGCCGGCCACAGTGTAGGCGTCCCTCATCTCGGTGAGGGCGGCGACGGTGGCTTTAACCAGGTTGTGAGGGTTGGAAGAACCCTTGCTCTTCGCGAGAACGTTCTGGATGCCGGCTGACTCGAAGACAGCGCGCATAGCACCACCAGCCTTGACACCGGTACCAGGGGCCGCGGGCTTCATGAACACCTCGGCGCCACCGAACTTGGCGACCTGCTCGTGAGGAATAGTAGTGTTGATGACCGGAATCCTAACGAGATTCTTCTTCGCATCCTCAACGCCCTTGGCGATGGCTGCGGTCACCTCATTGGCTTTTCCAAGACCATAACCAACAACGCCGTTCTCGTCACCCACCACCACGATAGCAGCGAAGCGGAAGTGACGACCACCCTTAGTGACCTTAGTCACTCTCTGGATGGCGACCAACCTGTCCTTAAGTTCAAGATCAGAGGTCTTTACTCTTTTAACATTTGTATTTGCCATAGTCTTCTTCAATTAGAAAATAGTCGGCCAAACTCTTGACCCTGCCGTGATAGAGATATCCCCCGCGGTCGAAGGCGACCTTGTCGATCCCCTTCTCCTTGGCGCGCTCGGCGATGGCCTTGCCGACGATAGCGGCAGCCTCGATACCGGTCTTGCCCTTGCACTCGGCGGCGAGAACCTTGTCATTTGAAGCGGCGGCCACGAGGGTCACGCCCTTCTCGTCATCGATAACCTGGGCATAGATCTGCTTGTTGCTTCTGAAGACAACCAGCCTAGGCCTCTCGGCGGTTCCATTAACATGCTTGCGGATGCGGTAATGGATCCTTCTTCTTCTTTCAATTTTATTCAATGCCATATCTGTGTCCTCCTAAGATTATTTAGCGGCGGCTGTCTTACCGGCCTTGCGGCGGAGCTGTTCACCGACGAACTTGATACCCTTGCCCTTATAAGGCTCAGGCTTGCGGAGAGAGCGGATCTTAGCCGCGACCTGACCGAGAAGCTGCTTGTCGTTGCTCCTGAGGATCAGGACAGGATTCTCACCCTTCTTGACGGCGGGGACCTCGGCGGTCACCTCGGGGGCGAGCATAAGCTGGATGTCATGGGAGTAACCGAGCGAGAAAGTCAGGAGCTGTCCCTGAGCAGCCACGCGGTAACCGACGCCGACCAGTTCCTGCTTCTTCTCGAAACCATTGGACACGCCTTCCACCATGTTATGAACGAGAGCGCGGTAAAGACCGTGCATGGAGCGGTGCCTAGGCTGATCCGTAGGGCGCTCGAACTTGATTTGATTGTCCTCAACGGTAACCTTGATGTCGGGATCGACCTTCTGGCAAAGCTCGCCGTGGGGGCCTTTAACCTTCAAAACGTTGCCAGGGAGGAGCTCGACGCTCACCTTGTCCGGAAGGCTTACAGGCAATTTACCAATTCTTGACATTATTCTTTTCCTTTAATATTAATAAACATAGCAGACAACCTCACCGCCGACGTTCAGGCTCTTGGCCTCCTTGTCGGTGATGACTCCCTTCGATGTCGAAAGGACGGCGATGCCCAACCCGTTGAGGACCCTGGGCATGTTCTCCACATCAGCGTAAACACGCATACCGGGAGTGGACACGCGCTGGATCTTCTTGATGGCGGCCATCTTGGTCTGGGGGTGATACTTCAAAGCGATCTTGATAGTGTTGTAGGGAGCCCCCTCAACCACCTTGTAGCTGAGGATGTAGCCCTTCTCACAAAGGATCTTGGTGATGGCGACCTTCATCTTCGACGAAGGGATCTCCACGACCTTCTTTCCCGCCAAGTAGGCGTTGCGGATCCTTGTTAGATAATCTGCAATTGGATCAGTCATTTCTTTTTTGTTTTTAGATCGACGTCCCCACTGGGTGGGGAGCGCCCGATATCCGATTGTTAATATAAATAAGTAGTAATAGTCTACCAGCTAGCTTTCTTGACACCCGGGATGAGACCGTTGCTGGCCATCTCGCGGAACTGGATCCTGCTGAGACCGAACTTCCTCATATAGCCTTTGGGACGGCCGGTGAGAGAGCAACGGTTATGCAGACGCACGGGAGAGGAGTTCTTGGGGAGCTTATCGAGAGCGGCCCAATCTCCGGCTTCCTTGAGAGCCTGCCTTTTCTCGGCATATTTGGCTACCATCTTCGCGCGCTTAACCTCGCGGGCTTTCATTGATTCCTTTGCCATATTCCTTAATTGTTATGTTTCTTGAAAGGAAGACCGAACTCGGCGAGAAGGGCGTGAGCCTCCTCATCGGACTTGGCCGTGGTGACGAATGTGATCTCCATACCATGGATACGGGGGTTCTTGTCGATGTCGACCTCGGGGAAGATGATCTGCTCCTTGAGACCGAGGGTGTAGTTGCCCCTGCCGTCCATCTTCTCGGCGATACCGTTGAAGTCCCTGATACGAGGGAGGGAGATGCGGACGAGCCTCTCGAGGAACTCGTACATCTTGACGTCGCGGAGAGTGACCTTCACACCGATGGGCATGCCCTTACGGAGACGGAAGTTGGAGACGTCCTTCCTGGAGTAGGTGAGGATAGCCTTCTGTCCGACGATCTTGGAGAGCTCCTCAGCGGCCTCCTCAACGAGCTTCTTGTCGGAGGTGGCGTCGCCGACTCCCTCATTGATCGTGATCTTCACGAGCTTGGGAACCTGCATGACAGTGGTGTAGGAGAAGCGCTTCATGAGCTTGTCAACAATCTCCTCTTTGTAAACCTTCTTGAGGGAAGGGACATAATCCTTGGGAAGTTCCTGAACTTCCACGGGCTTTGCTGCTTTCTTCGCCATATTACTTGATCTCCTCTCCTGATTTCTTTGCGTAACGGATCTTCTTGCCGTCAACAACCTTGTAACCTACTCTGGTAGGCTTGTTGGTGGACGGGTCGATGAGCTGGAGATTGGAGATGTGGACTCCCGCCTCCTGCTTGATGATACCACCCTGCGGATGAGCCGCATTGGGTTTGGTGTGCTTGCTGACGACATTGACACCCTCGACGATCACGCGATCCTTGGCAGGGATGACAGTCAGGACCTTTCCGGTCTTGCCTTTGTCGTTGCCGGCGTTGACATACACTGTGTCACCTTTCTTGATATGTAACTTTTTCATGATTCTCGTTGGATTAAAGGACCTCAGGTGCCAGTGAGACAATCTTCATGTAATTCTCGCGGAGTTCCCTGGCCACGGGGCCGAAAATACGGGTGCCGCGAAGCTCGCCGGCGTTGTTCAAAAGAACGCAAGCGTTATCGTCGAAACGGATATAAGAACCGTCCGGCCTGCGGATTTCCTTCTTGGTGCGGACGACAACGGCCTTTGAGACAGTACCCTTCTTGGCGTCGCCGCTGGGGATGGCGCTCTTGATCGCAACCACGATCTGGTCGCCCACTGTCGCATACCTATGATGCGTACCGCCAAGCACGCGGATGCAAAGGACTTCCTTGGCTCCACTGTTGTCGGCAACCTGTAAACGTGTTTCCTGCTGTATCATAACTATTTGACTTTTTCTACGATTTCAACTAATCTCCACCTCTTGGTCGCGCTCAAAGGACGGGTCTCCATGATACGCACGGTATCGCCCTCGTCGCACTCGTTCTTGTCATCCTGAGCGACGAACTTGGTCGACTGCTTGATGAACTTGCCGTAGAGAGGGTGCTTCTTCCTGGTCTCGACCCTGACAACGATGGTCTTGTCCATCTTGTTGCTGACCACTACGCCGATTCTTTCCTTACGAAGATTTCTTTCCATGATTCTATTATTTCTGGTCTTTTTCTTTTTCAGCGAGGATAGTGATCATGCGAGCTATATCCTTTCTGACTTTCTTGAATTCCGATGTGTTCTCCAATGGAGAGACAGCGTGGTTGAGCCTCATTGTGTCAAGCCTGTTCTTCTCGACCTGGATGCGGTCCTTCAGGTCCGCCACAGACATCTCACGTACTTCAGATGTTTTCATTTCTTATCTTCTCCATTAAATATTATTCAACATAATCCCTGCGGACGACGAACTTGGTCGCGATGGGGAGCTTGTGGGATGCGAGACGCATGGCCTCCTTCGCGGTGGCGAGAGACACTCCGTCAGCCTCAAAGAGGATGCGGCCGGGAGTCACGGGAGCGACGAATCCCTGGGGATCACCCTTACCCTTACCCATACGGGTGTCAAGAGGCTTCTTGGTGAAAGGCTTCACAGGGAATATCCTGATCCAGATCTGACCTTCACGGTTCATGTGACGGGAGATAGCCTGACGGGCAGACTCAATCTGCTGCGCGGTGATCCAGCAATTCTCGAGGGTCTTGAGACCGAAGGAACCGAACGCGAGCTGATTGCCCCTCTGGGCCATTCCCTTCATCACGTTCTTCTGTTCCCTTCTGGGTTGTAACATTGCCGTATTACTTTAAATAAATATTCAAACTTTCCAAGTCGTTGATTATTAAGGATTTAGCCTAATAATCCCCGGATTTTGGGACTGCAAATTTAGTAAAAAATAATGGATTTCAAACATTATTTGAAATATTTTTTAACTTTTTCGACCATGGATTTTTACAAAGAAACAGGTAATTATCAGCGACTTATGTTTAAGCGACAAAATTTTAATCCCACGTTTTCGACATTGCCCGCGGGAGCCTAATTTTATGGCACGAAATTTTCGGGAAAATTGGGACTTGAAAGATCTGTGAGGTGATGGACAAGACCAAGGTGCTCCTTTTCTTCATAACCCTCGCCGCGGGACTACTCGCGGCGACCCTTTCCCGCGCCCAGGAGGTGTCGGGACCTCCCGTCCCGCCAGCCAGGACGGGGGCGGCCTACATGGGTTACCGGGTGGAAAAAGGAGACACGGTCTACTATGACAGCATAAACCCAGTCTGGGTGTTCCCAAGGGGCAGGAGGGGCAAAAGCGACCTGAAGAGCTACTACCGACTCGTGTACAATTTCAATAAGGTGTACCCGTACGCTCTCCTGGCTAAGGACCTCACCATGCAGGTGGACGACCACATCGCCCAGAACAGCCTCAGGCGCAGGAAGAAGGAGAAATACATCAGCCAGATGCAGAAAGAGCTGTTCGAATCTTACGAGAAACCCCTGAAAAACATGAGCATCTCCCAAGGAAGGTTGCTCATAAAGCTGATAGACAGGGAGATCGGCAAGTCCTCCTACAAGATTATCAAAGACTACAAGAGCGGGATCACCGCCGGCTTCTGGCAAGGGGTGGCGAAGATATTCGGGAACGACCTGAAGAGCTCATACGACCCCAAAGGGGACGACAAGATGACTGAATACCTTGTCGAGAAATGGAGGATGGGCGAGTTCGACGCCCTGTACTACTCGATATTCTGGGAAATGCCCAAGCACCCGGAAATCCGGTCGAAGACAATAAAATTCGAGGACTGATTGTTCACCCAGTCTCTCAGGACCATAAGCCTGGCTCCTGTCGGGAGTTTCATGTCCACCCGGGTGTGGAAGTGGCCGAATATGAAATAATCCACCTTGGTGTTCCTGGAATATTTCAAAGCGAACTTGTAAAGGGGCTCCTCCTCTCCCTTGAAGTGGTATTCCTCATTCCTCGCCAGGCGGCTGCCTTTGGACCACCCGGTGCCGATCCTGAAAGCCAGGGTAGGATGTATCAGCGAGCTGAACATCTTCTGGCAGAACCTGTTGCGGAAAAGCCACCGCATGAGCTTATAGCTGAGATTCCCAGGACCCAGGCCATCCCCGTGGCCAAGGCAGAAGACCTTCCCACCAAACTCCATGAGGTAAGGCTGCTGGAGTATCTTGATCCCCATGTCTGAGAAATAGTGGTAGCACCAGATGTCGTGGTTCCCCTGGAAGAAAAACACCTCCACACCGGCATCCATCAGACCCATGAGAGCCGAGAAGACCTTTACATATCCCTTCGGGACAAGGTCCCTGTACTCGTACCAGAAATCCCAGATGTCCCCGAGCATGTAAAGGGCTTTGGCCCTGTCCTTTGGGATGGATTCCAGAAAACGGACGAACCGTTCCTCACGGCCCGAGGGATCGGCCACATCGAGTCCGAGGTGGACATCCGAGACGAAATAGACCAAGCTCCTCTCCCCCATCTCAAGCGAAGATGAATATCAAGACGGACACGACAAGGCAATATAGGGCGAACCAGCCGAGTTTGGAACGTCTGACAAGGGCGACCATAGCCTTGCAGGCGAAGAGGCCAGCCAGGAAGGCCGCGATGAAGCCAACGGCAAGGCAGACCGGACTCAATCCGCCGCCGAGCTCGGCATGGCCGGTCGCGGCTTTCAAGACATCAAGAGCCTGCTCGCCGATGATGGGGACAAGCACCATGAGGAAGGAAAACTGGGCAATCACCTCCCTTCTGACTCCGCAAAGAAGCCCGGTGGCGATCGTCGTGCCGGAGCGGGAGAGTCCGGGAGCCACGGCCAGAGCCTGGCCTATTCCAACCACAAAGGCCTGCCAATAGTTGATTCCGTTTCTGACAGGGCTTTCCCCGACAGGAGAGGTGTCCCCGGAGCTCCCTACGCTTCGCGCCCTATCCGGGTAAATGTCCGCTCCGGGGACACCTCTCCTGCCGGAACGCACGCCGGAACCGTTTCCGAAGAAATCGGAGAGAAGCAGCAGGGCGGCGGTGACGAGGAGACAGACAGCCACAGTGGTCAGGCTGTCGCCAAAAAGAGCCTCCACCTGATCCTTCAGCAGGAACCCGACCAGGGCCACCGGGATCATCGAGACAATGATCTTGAAGATATAGTCCGTCTCTTCGTTATACTTGAACTTGAAGAATCCGGAAAAGAGCTTGCATATCGGCTTCCAGAAAACCACGATCGTGCTCAGCACTGTAGCCAGATGGACTGTCACAGTGAAATCCAGGAAACCTTCCCCATCGACTCCCAACAGCTCCTTGACGATCATCAGGTGACCGCTGGAGCTGACAGGCAGGAACTCGGTGAGCCCCTGTACTATTCCCAAAAGGAGAGCTTGCAGCCAATTCATCTCACTTCTTGCTATCCTCCGCCTCAGCGGGACGCCTCATGATGGCTATAATCACTATCACGACTCCGCATATTATGACCACGGGAGCCGCCACAAGCCTGCGGAAATCGAACATCGCCCAATTGAAGACCTGCGGATCCTTGACCCCTCCGCCCATCATCAGGATGAAGCCGGCCAGCATGACAAGGAATCCCATCAGGATCCAGCGGAGCCCCTTCCTGGTTATAGCCATCTTTGTGTTATCTGCCATATCTGAAACTATTCAATATCAATAATATAATTCGTCCTTCGGGAGTGAGACCAGCTTACCCACCACAAGATAGGTGCTGACAAAGCAGATCACCACGCCGCTGACAACGACTATCCCCAACACGACAAGCAGCAGGTCGAGACTGAACACCTCGAAAAGCTGCGAGACTTCCCGCCTGACTATGAACAGCGCCCCAAGCAGCATCAGGATAGCCAGCAGTGCCGAGAAAAGCCCCTGGAATATGGACTGGCCCAGGAAAGGTCCCCGGATGAAGGACTTGGTGGCTCCGACAAGTTTCATCGTGTGGATGGTGAAACGCTTGGAGAACACATTGAGTCTCACGGTGTTGTTTATCAGGACAAAGGAGATGAACAGAAGCAGGGCCACGAACACGGCGAGGACCAGGGAGATCTTCGCCAGATTGGTGTTCAGCTTGTCGACAAGGGACTTCTGGTACACTACTTCCTCCACGAGCGGGGATCCGGCGATCTCCTTCCTAACGACCTCCAGGCTGTCAGAGCTGACATATTCAGCCTTCAAATTGACATCGATGGACACTGGGATCGGAGCGGTCTCGAAGACATTAAGGAAATCATTCCCAAGCATGTCGGCCATCTCCTTGGTGCCCTCAGCCTTGGAGACAAACCTCGTCCCCTTGATATAAGGCCGAGCATCCAGCGAGGTCGCGAATTCCATGGCATCGTCCTCAGACACATCTTGTTTCATGAGCACTGATATCTGGACATTCTCCTTGAAATAATCCGACACGCTCTTGGCGTTGACCAGCAGAAGACTGGCCACACCGACAAGGAAAAGCACCAAGGTGATGCTTATCACACTCGAGATCCAGGCCCCCGCCAGCCTTCTCTTTATCAATCTATTCTCACCTGCAGACATCCGCTAGTTCCTTCAAATCAGGTTCAAATATAGTGAATTATCAAAATATGAAAAAAAATTCTTACCTTCGCGATACAATTAATTAATATGGGAAATCCCGTCAACAAAGTCTTGTTCGTCAATTCGGAGATCATGCCGTTTCTCCCTGAGAGTCCGATCGCGAAGATCGGACGCTACCTGCCGCAGGGCATCCAGGAGAGGAAAAAACAGATCAGGGCTTTTATGCCCCGCTACGGGTGTATCAACGAAAGGAAGAACCAGTTGCACGAGGTTATCAGGCTCTCCGGCATGAATATTATCATCGGGGATGTGGACAGGACACTGGTGATAAAGGTCGCCTCCATCGCGGCCGCCAGGATCCAGGTCTATTTCATCGACAACGACGACTTCTTCCGTCGCAAGCATCTCGCTTTCGACCAGGACGGGAAGTTCTTCGATGACAATGGCCAAAGGGCCATATTCTTCGCCAGGGGCGTGCTCGAAACGGTCAAGAAACTGCGCTGGGCCCCGGATGTGATCCATTGCCAAGGATGGATATCCCACCTGGTTCCCCTCTTCCTGAAGAAAGTCTATTACGGGGATCCCATTTTCGCCGGAAGCAAAGTCGTCACCTCGCTATACAACGAGATCCCGTCCGAGGTTTTCTCTCAGACATTCAAGGACACAGTTCCTTTCGGAGGCATCAAGCCCTCGGACGTGTCCCTCCTGGAGACCCCCACTGGCATAAATCTTGCGGAAATGGCTGCCTTGTATTCGGACGGTGTCATTTTCGGCGCCCCCGATCTGGATGAGGGTCTGGTCAAGTACTGCGAGGGACTTAAGATCCCGACCCTTCCCTACAACGGAGATTCGATCTCGGACGGCAGCTACATCGACGAATACGACAGTTTTTATCAACAGCTGCAGCAGTAAATGAAGAAGATTCTGGCGGCGATCGCCCTCCTGGCGGCCCTGATGTCTTGTACCAACGTAGATGAGAAACTTGGTGGTGAGTTTATCGCCACCAACATGAAATATGATTTCCACTCCGCCGAGTTTGACCTCAACGACATCTGGATGAAATCGGCCGACAGCCTGTCCGCCTACTCATCCCGAAGGATCAATTTCGGCGCGATCAGGGACGAGACCTTCGGCCTGTTCCGCAGGGGCTGTGCCATAGTCCTTGTCCCGGTGGTCGATTCCGTGGATTTCGGAGGCAGCCCCATTTTCCAGAGATTCAAGTTCAGCGCCGGGATCGACAGCGTTTCAGTGCCCGATCCAAGCCAGTCAAACATTCTCCAGAATGTCCTCGTGTACGACCTTACGGAACCCTTGGATGCTGGGAAGTATTACTCCAACACGGAGGTCAAGCACGGCTCGAAGAGGATCACCAAGGGGGTGCCGGTGGTCAACGGCACCGACTCCCTCACCTTTGAATTCACTACCGAGTTCGGCCAGAAATACTTGAATATCACCCAGGAAGACATGAAGGACTTCGACAGGTACACCTCCAAGTTCCCCGGCATTTACGTGACCACGGAAGACCCTGTCGGTAATGGCGGAAGGTTCAACATGTTCAAGATGAACATCCTCGAGAAGGCTTCCAACTCAACCTCCTCTTATCCTACCAGGACTGACAACTACGCCGTGATGTACTACAGCGGCATCTATAAGGGGGAGAGGAGGGACACCAGCCTGATGTTCTATTTCAGTCCCCTGGAGTTCCAGGATCTCAACAGCATCGTAGCGAGCAACACTCTTCCCAGCCAGTACGTCTTCAACGTGGACTATCATGAGTCCAGCGGCCTCGCCGGTAAAGTCGGGGACAGGATGTATGTCGAGGGTGGCAGCGGCATCAAGCCGGTTATCTCGGCTGACGAGATCCGCAGGGTGGTCCTGAACGAGATCTCGTCCAAGGGGGTTGACCCTCAGACGGCACTGATCAGCAAGGCCACGATAGTGATGCCTTTTGACTTCCCCGAGGACTACAAATCGATGTACCTCTATCCAGACGTGCTGAGCCCCACGATCAAGATCTCCACCGACACCTCAGTGGTGTTCGCCGGTCTTACGGACGCGAGCGCCTCCGACGAGAACGAGGGTGACATCAACCGCTCGCTCTGCGTCTACGCTCCCGACATCACCCACCATGTCCAGCAGATCATAAGGCAGAAAGACAAGGAAGATATCTCCGACTATGACATCTGGATGCTGATCATGCACATCGAGACCACAACCACAACCAACGCCGAGGCCAGCGAGATGGCCCAGTACTACCAGCAGATCGCGTACGCCTCATACGCAAACCAGCTTTACGGCGGAGGATACGGCGGCGGTTATTATGGCGGCTACGGCGGATATGGCTACGGCGGATACGGATACGGGTACAACAACTACTACAACTACATGATGATGGCCCAATATGCGGCCGCCTCAGCGACAACCACTTCCTCAAGCATGGAAATGGACAAGGACCGTTTCTACAAATGCGTTCTCCGGGGTCCCGGAGCCAAGGACGGCCCCACCCCCAAGCTGAAGATCACCTACGCCGTCCCAAAAGAATAAAGGGATTCGCGACAAATAAAGCCCCGGCTCTTTCGAACCGGGGCTTTTTGTCAAAAGTCATGCAAAGGGATTAAGCCTCCTCTTTGCCGGCGATCTTCTCCTTAACCTTGTCGATCGCATCCTTGACGGTAGCGATAGTGCTGGTCTCCTCATCAGGAATCTTGATTCCAAAAACCCTCTCGAACTCCATGAGAAGCTCGACGGTGTCAAGAGAATCAGCTCCCAGATCATTTGTGAAATTGGCGGTCTCAGTCACTTCAGACTCCTCGACGCCGAGTTTGTCAACGATGATCGCTTTGACTTGTTTTACGATTTCTTCTTCAGTCATGGTTATAAAAATTAAATAGTATAATTCTATCCGATATTACACAATAACTCCGCAAAGTAAATAAAAAAACATTAATTATCCAAATCCTGCTATGACGTGGTAACCGAAGCGGGTTCTTTGCAAAGGTTAAGCCAAATCCTCAAGCCGTTCAAGGAGTTCATCAAATAGAATATGTATTTAATAAGCATCACTCCGGCATTTCCCGATCCTGTTCCGCTAAGGAGAGCGACCGTCCAGAGCGAGATGGAAGATATATTCACAAGGATCCAGATGTACCATTGCTCCATGAAAGCGAAGCTCAGGAGAACCTGCCCGGCGATATTCAAGGTCATCACCACAGCGTCCAACAGCACCTTGGACTTATTGAATGAATCGATCTTCCCTGCGGAAAGCTTTGCGGCATCGACAGAGTACAATATCCCGTAAAGGGCGGCGATACCCGCGGCGATCCCAGCGACAAGCCACAGCCACTGCTTCCCGGTCAGTTTCCTGGCCCGAACCTTCGTCTCTTCCTCATTCTCCCCGCCCATACTGGCTCCCCTCTTTCTCCACTGCCAGAATCCGATAAACTGCATGGGGAGGAAATAAAAAGCGTGCAGAGCGAAATTACCCATTATCCCATTATCGTAGAGTACCACCGTCGCCGCCAGGACATCCAGGAAGCCAAAAAGGAAGGTCAGCAGATGGCCATTTGCTGAAAGGACAGTATTGATGACTCCCATCACAGACCCGAAAGCGGCCAGAAGCAGCATGAAAGTCTTGACCCCGGGCTGCTGGAGCTTGAATATGGTCGTGAGCGTGACGGCGACAATCATCCCCGTGACCAGAAAGATATTGAATGCCAGATTAAATCTTTTCTCCGATGTTTTATCCATAACAATCGCGAATATAACAAATCATCTTCTTTAAAATCACTATATTTGTGAACCTGCTGACAAAGACAAATCAAAACACCACAGATATGCGAAAGACATTAACCATCATGACGACACTGGCGATAACCATCGCTGCCACAGCCCAAGAGAAGACATACCCCCAACCAGAACCGATGCGTCCTGGCATGACGGAGTTCTGGACTCCGCAGCCAAAGGTTGTGACCCCAGGAGACATCCGCACAAACTCAGCTCCCTCGGATGCTATCGTGCTCTTCGATGGGAAAAACCTTGACGCTTGGCAGTCAGCCGAAGGCGGAGAGGCAAAATGGACTGTCCACGACGGCGTGTTCACCGTCAATAAGCCCTCTGGAGACATCATCACCAAAGAAAGCTTCGGTAGTTTCCAGCTCCATCTTGAATGGTGCGTACCGAAGAACATCACCGGAGAGAGCCAGGCCAGGGGCAACAGCGGAGTGTTCCTCCAGGACAAGTACGAGGTGCAGATCCTGGACAACTACAACAACGAGACCTACGCCAACGGCCAGGCAGGGAGCGTTTACAAGCAGGTGATTCCGCTCGCCAACGCGATGCGCAAGCCCGGGGAGTGGAATGTCTATGACATCATCTACACCGCCCCTATATTCAATGAGGACGGCACCTACAGGGTTGCCCCCACTGTGACCGTGATCCAAAACGGGATCGTACTCCTGAACCACTTCACCATCAGGGGTACAACCGAATACATCGGCCATCCGAAGGTCGTGCCACATGGCGACGGCCCTATACGCCTACAGGCCCACGGCGACCGCAGTGAGCCTATAAGCTTCAGGAATATCTGGCTTAGGAAGATGTGATTATCTCGAGATCCTCGGGTGGGCCTCAAAGACAGAGGCCGCCCAGGTCTTGAAATCTTCCCATCTGTAATAAGGCCCGGAAACGGGCTTTAATTGTGGAAGTGTGGCCTCAGAGCCGTTTCGAAGCAACTTGAACAGGATTTCCGGATTCTTCTTCGAGCGGTAAAGCACGAACTGTATGTTGGCCGCCTTGGGTGTGTCATAATTCTGGAACCAGTATTTCACATCCTCAGCCTTGTCCGGCTCGAATCCGGAACCGTTAATATTCAAAAGTGGACAAATGGCGTTCACTACCGTGTCATGCCCGAAGCGGAAATGGCCCTTATACTCACCTGTCTTGACCGCCTCATCCGCCTGGGTGATTATATCCATCAATAGCGGAATCATACGATAGCGATTCCTGGAGTGACCGGCATAGACGGCGTAATTCTCAGCTTCCCAAAGTTTCAGGAGCTGATCCTTGGTGAATATGTCCTCAAGCCAGTCGCCATCACAATAGTTATGGTATCCCGCCCAAAGGCTGAATAGCTCATAGACAAACTCCCTTCGGCCGCCAATCTCCTCAAGGAATCCCCTGTCAGTGAACAACTTCCCAAGGATTGCGTCATAGTCGGTCATCCTGTCCCTAAAGTCCACCGTACTTTCCGGTATTCTAACCTCTCCCTCGTAATACTCAGCTATCTCCCTGGGAGCCCCAGTCGAGTTGGTGTACAAGAGGTTGGTATGGAGGGAGTTCATGGCGACGTCCAGTTTCGGGGCATGCTTCTGGAGACTCACCGTAAAAGCGTTCATGCTCACGATAGCCCTCTGCGAGGTGGAGGCCATGGCAAAAACCTTTCCCCCGTCCTTGAACACCTCAGGGAAGTCCTCACACATTATCCTGGCAATCTCCATGTGTTGCTCCATACCGAGATCGGTAAGGTCGCCGGTATTGACAAGAGGCTCGAAGTAGAAATCGTTGAAATCCTCATACAACTCACGTCCCCTTTCCGTGAGGGAGTTAGATGACGCCGCCGCGTCCAGGACTTTTTTCAGGACTGTATACGTCGCTGAGTTCCAGGCGTAACGTGATCCATGACGACCATAATGGCTGATGTAGAATGGGCTATATCCCTTCGGTGCGGGAGTCCGCGCGACATCCTCAAACCTGTAAGGTCCCTCACATCCGGCGAGCTTGTCGCGGCTCGCGGCCACAACATCGATGACATCATATATCTGGGCAGAGAGGGTCCCCGGGAATAATGCGAGGACAGCGCAAGAAAGAATAAAAATCTTCCGGGCGTTTACCCGGAAGATTTTAGTGAAATGTGTCTTCAAAGTAATATCGATTACTTGTAGATCTGAGCGAACTCAACATCCTTCTTAGCCCTGGCGGCAAGAGTCTTGTCAGCCTTCTCAACCTCAGCGAGGAGAGCCTTGGCCTCGTCGGCCTTACCCTGACGGGCGGCGATGATGGCCTTCAGGTAAGTAACCTTAGGATCGCCACAGTGAGCGGCGGCCTTGGCCTTGTCAAGCTGGTTGGTGAGGATGTAAGCGAGGACAGTGTTGTGGCAGCAGCCCTTGGCATCCTTAAGATCCTGGACAGCCTTGTCGTAGTTGCCAGTGCAGATGTCGATGATACCCTGGTTGGTCTTGGCCACATCGGAACCAGCCTTCTTGAACAGGCTGGCAGCCTTCTGGAAGTCACCGCCGCGGAGGGCGAGGACACCGAGAGCGTTGTCAAGCTCAGCGTCCTTAGTCTCGACATTGGCGAAAGCCTTCTCGGCGTTCTTGAGGTCACCGGCGTTCAGGTAAGCGGTACCGAGGTTGAACCTGGCGGCGTCGCTGTCATACTTGCTGATAGCCTTGTTGTAGAGCTTGACCTTGCTGTCAAGATCCTTGACGAGGGTGGCGGCGTGCAGGAGAGCAGGCTCATCGAGAACATCGCTGTTGTTGTTGATCATCTCAAGAAGCTCATCGGCGGTGTAGTTCTTGAACTCGACATTGGCGATGAAGCGGGCGCGACGAAGCTCAGGGAGGATGTCGTTCTTAAGCTCGGAATAGACAGAAGACATGTTCTTGATCTCGCTCTCACGAACGGCGGGATCGCTGTACATAGAGAGAACGCGAAGGATCAGGTCCTTGTCGCGGATGTCAGAATTCTGGACAAGCTCCTGGAAGCCTTCCCAGTCCT
Organism: uncultured Bacteroidia bacterium; assembly: GCA_902780935.1. GTDB lineage: Bacteria > Bacteroidota > Bacteroidia > Bacteroidales > UBA932 > Cryptobacteroides. The sequence goes on from CACZHP010000015.1 coordinate 59,331, forward strand.
GACCGATACTCCTGACCTCAGGATCGGTGACATTCTTGCCCTTGACGACCTTATCCCAAGCCTTGTCAGCGGTCTTGGAACGGTTGTCGGAGAGCTTGCGGTTGAGCTTCTCACCACCGTCCGGGGAAGCGTAAGCGACGACCTCGGTTCCGACGAGGGTCTTGCGCTCGTTAGCGGCGATCTCATCGAGAGCGTTCTGGAAGTTCTTGATGGACTCACCCTTGAGCTGCTTGCTCTGGACATCAGCGGAGTTGATCCTGTAGAGGATCTGGCCCTCGGCGGTCTGCTTGAGGATAGCCTCGTAACCGTCAGCCTTAAGAGGAACGAGACCGGCGGCCTTGACGAGCTGGTAGGTAGTGTTGACACCGTCGGCGACCTTCTTGGTAGGGAGAGCGATTGATTTGCCCTTGTACTTGGCGACACCGCGGAGCTCGAGATGAGACTGCTCCATGCCTTCGACGAACGGGAAGTGAAGCTTCTCGGTCACAGTGCTACCAGCCTTGGGAACAACTTTGTAGTTGTCCTTGACCTTCTCACCCTGATACATGAGGGGATCCATCTTGCTCTCACCACCATCATAGACGATGACAGGGGTGACCTCGAGGATGGCCTTCGGATGGAAGTAGTTGGCGGGATAGGTCACGGAAACGGTGGGATCGACATTGCCCGCGACGGCCTCGAGGACGGCGGGATTGCAAGTGACGATCACATTGTCGGCCAGCTCAGCCATCTTCTTGGCTGAGGAGCAAGCGACTGCGGACAGCACTATGGCCGCCGCGGCGAGAATCTTAATTGCTTTCTTCATAGCTTGAATACTTGAATTAATTTATAATTGGACTTTACTCAATAAGCCTTTTACATCAGTAGGCAAATATAACTATTATTTTCGTAACTTTGCCAAACTGGTTCCAAATAGCAAGTTTTTTTTATTATGGATTCACAGGATTTGCAAAGACTGAAGAACAAGTACGACATCATCGGGAATGATGCCGCGCTCAACCGGGCGCTGGAGATGGCCGTGAAGATAGCCCCGACTGATCTGACCGTGCTTGTGACAGGAGAGAGTGGAGTCGGCAAAGAGAATATACCTAAAATAATTCACGAGAACAGCCTGAGGAAGACGGCCAAATACTTCGCCGTCAACTGCGGAGCCATCCCTGAAGGGACGATAGACTCAGAACTTTTCGGCCATGTGAAAGGCTCTTTCACAGGAGCGGTCGAGACCCGGAAGGGATATTTCGAGGAAGCCGACGGGGGCACCTTGTTCCTGGATGAGATCGGCGAGCTCCCCCTCCCCTCGCAAGCCAAGCTTCTGAGGGTGCTGCAGAACGGGGAGTTCATCAAAGTCGGATCCTCAAAAGTCGAGAAGACCAATGTCAGGGTTATCGCCGCTACCAACAACGATCTCGTCCACGCCGTGGAAAGGGGGAAGTTCAGGGAAGACCTCTACTACAGGCTCAACGCCATCCAGATAAGGATGCCTGCCCTGCGTGACCGGAAGGAAGACATCTATCTCTTTTTCAGGAAGTTCTCCTCGGATTTCTCCGAGAAGTCGGGCTTCGGGAAAGTCACCCTCACCAACGATGCCATAGACCTCCTCATCAACTATCGCTGGCCCGGGAATATCCGTCAGCTCAAGAATGTGACCGAGAGTATCACGGCTTTCGAGTCCGAGAAACTCACTCCGACTTCAGGCAGATGCGTGGTGGACGCCGCCACACTGGCCCACTATATGCCCAAGGAGGATGTCAACCTCCTGCCGGCTGTCCTGGATGGGAACCGGGGGGACTCGATGCCCGACTCTGACAGGCAGATGTTCATCAAGGCCATCCTGGACCTCAAACAGGAGGTCGACGACCTGAAGGCCAGGATGAGCGGAATGACAGCCTCCGCGGCACCGGTTTTGAATCCTCATGTGGTGGCGGAAGAGGCCGAGTGGCAGGGCCAGGGGGCTCCTGTCTCAAGCGAGGAGATCGGCAAGGTGGTGGACATCAATGTCCAGGAAAGCCCGGAGCAGGATCTCTCGCTCAGGAAATCCAATCTCGAGAATATCGTCAAAGCCCTCGAGAAACATCGCGGCAACAGGAAACTTGCCGCCCAGGAAGTAGGAATCTCCGAGAGGACCCTGTACAGGAAAATCAAGGAATACCATTTGGAATAAAGAATATGAGAAGAATCGCCATAGCAGTCCTGATCGCGGCCGCCTTCTTCCTGGGAGGCTGCTCGATTGTCAAATACTCGTTTTCCGGGACTTCGATCCAGCCAGACGTCAAGACAGTAACAATCAACTTTTTCGAGTACAAGGCGCTCAAGGTCAACCCTTCCCTGAGCAACGACCTGACAGAGGCGATGAAGGACAAGTTCCGCAAGCTCACCAAGCTTGAGCAGGTGGAAATGGACGGGGACCTGGAGATCTCGGGAGCCGTGACCGGGTATGACGTACGGGCTGCCGCTGTCACCGCCAACGAAGTCGCTGCCATGAACCGCCTGACCGTGACCGCGAGCCTCAAATTCACCAACAGGAAGTATCCGGAAGAGGATTTCGAAAAGAGTTTCTCGGCATATTCCGAATACGACTCGAGCAACTCCCTGGACGCCGTCGAGGCTTCCCTCTGCGAGGAAATAGTTGAAAAGCTGGTCGAGGACATGTTCAACGCCAGCGTGGCCCAGTGGTAAGGCGATGGAAGGAGCAAGGAATCTCAAGTCATTGACAATGGACGAGTTGGCCGGGGTGATCAAGACCTGGCCATGGTTTGGTGCGGCCCGGATGGAACTTTGCGAGAGGATGTCGAAGGTGGGCGGGAGCGAATGGGGCAAGGAGCAGTACGCCGATGCCGCTATGTACATCGCTTCCCGGACCATCGTCTCGGACCTCGTCCGCGCGGCCAGGGAGACCGACTATTCCGACAAGGACGTCCATGACCTCCTGAAGAAATTCATCTCTCCTTCCTACCAAAGGACAGTGACGGTTCCGGGAGGGGATTTCTTCTCGCAGGAGGAATACAAAGACGTCACCCTTGAGGAAGACAGCTACTTCTCCAAGTTCAAAGCCGTCAAATCCGACGATGACGACCCCAGGAAATGGGAGGATCCGGAGCTCGGTTTCTGCACCGAGACACTCGCCTGGGTATATGCCGAGCAAGGCTACCATGCTGAGGCAAAGAAGATTTATTCCCGCTTAATGTTGCGATATCCGGAAAAAATCGCTTACTTTGCATCCCTTATCCAAAAATTGGACGAAGAAATTAAAAAATAACGAATATGAATACCTTATTCACTATCCTCACAATCCTGATTGTCATCGCCGCGATCCTGCTTATCGCCGTCGTCCTCCTTCAGAGCGGAAAGGGCGAGGGCATGGCCAGCAACTTCACGTCAGCCAATCAGACGCTTGGTGTCAGGCAGACCGCCGACATCCTCGAGAAGGTTTCCTGGGGTCTTGTGACCTTCATCCTCGCTGTCTCGATCATCACTTCCTTCACAGTCCGCAACCAGGTTTCCGGCGTGGATGTGAATGACATCATCGAGAACACAGAGGAGCAGCCCGCGTTCCCTTCAGCTCCCGTCCAGCAGGAAGCCCCCGCGGCTGAAGCTCCCGCCACCGAGAATCCGGTCAACTAACTGACAAACTGGCAGTCCAACCCTGTTGGAACATATTTTGACCTTTATCTGTCCGGCCCCCTTTAGGGTCGGACATTTGATTATTGCCGTCATGAGGGTGTCCCCTCGAAGGACCCATGCCACCCTCGGCACTGTAAGAGGGGGGACCGGAGCGAAGCGAGCGGTGGGGCCGCGAAGCGGCGGTCCGCGAGGGGAGCACCCTCATGACGGCGAAAAAGGAGATACAGATATGGACAACAGGAACAATAACAACAATTTGCAGTTCCTTCCGAAGTTTGCGATCAACCTCAATGAGCAGGCTTCGCAAGGCAAACTCGACCCTGTCATCGGCAGGGACGACGAGATAAGAAGAGTCCTTCAGATACTGAGCCGAAGGACTAAGAACAACCCGATCCTGGTCGGAGAGCCTGGAGTCGGCAAGACCGCCATCTCCGAAGGCATCGCCCAGAAGATCATCGACGGCGACGTGCCGGAGAACCTCAAGAGCAAGAAAGTATATTCCCTGGACATGGGAGCCCTGATCGCCGGAGCGAAGTACCAGGGCGAATTCGAGGAAAGGTTGAAAGGCGTTGTGAAAGAGGTGGTTGACAGCGCCGGAGAGATAATACTTTTCATCGATGAGATCCACACCCTCGTCGGTGCCGGAAGGACCTCGGGAGCGATGGACGCCTCGAATATTCTTAAACCGGCCCTGGCAAGGGGCGAGCTGAGGACCATCGGCTCCACGACCCTCGACGAGTACCAGAAATATTTCGAGACCGACAAGGCCCTCGAGAGACGTTTCCAGATGGTAATGGTCGATGAGCCATCGACCGCCGAGTCTATCGCCATCCTGAGGGGACTTAAGGAGAAATATGAGAACCACCATCGGGTGAAGATAGAGGACGACGCCCTGATCGCCGCCGTCAACCTGTCCCACAGGTACATCACCAACCGTTTCCTCCCGGACAAGGCCATCGACCTTGTCGATGAGGCCGCCTCGAAGCTGAGGCTTGAGATGAACTCAGTCCCGGAGCCACTGGCCGAGATCAACAGCGACATCCGCCAGCTCGAGATCGAGAAAGAGGCTGTCAAACGTGAGGGAACTTCCTTGAAATCAGAGAAAATCGAGAAAGAACTCGCCGACAAGACCGCCGCCCGGGACGCTCTCATGAAGCGCTGGAACGACGAGAAAGAGATCCTTTCAGGCCTCCAGGAGGCCCGCCAGAAGATGGAGGACTATAAGATCCAGGCCGCAGCGGCCGAGAGGGCCGGAGACTATGGCAAGGTCGCTGAACTGCGATACGGCAAGATGGCCGAGATCCAGAAAACCATCGATGAGCTTTCAGCCAAACAGGACGCCATCAAAGATCCGATCGTGACCGAGGCCGTCACCCCGCAGGACATAGCCGAGGTGGTCGCTAAATGGACCGGCATCCCCGTCCAGAAGATGCTTGAGAGCGAGAAGGAGAAACTCCTGCGCATCGAAAGCGAGATCCACAAGAGAGTCGTCGGGCAGGATCAGGCGATCCAGGCCGTGGCGGACGCCGTAAGGCGCTCAAGGGCAGGACTTTCCAACGAGAAAAGGCCTATCGGCTCATTCCTTTTCATGGGTACGACTGGCGTAGGAAAGACCGAGCTTGCGAAGGCCCTGGCGGAGTTCCTGTTCAACGACGAGAACATGATCACCAGAATCGACATGAGCGAGTACCAGGAGCGTCACACCGTCAGCCGCCTTGTCGGAGCGCCTCCGGGATACGTCGGTTACGATGAGGGTGGCCAGCTGACCGAGGCCGTCCGAAGGAAGCCCTATTCAGTAATATTGCTGGACGAGATTGAGAAAGCCCATCCGGATGTGTTCAATGTCCTGCTTCAGGTGCTTGACGACGGCCGTCTGACCGACAACAAGGGCCGCACCGTGGACTTCAAGAACACCATCCTGATCATGACTTCCAACGCCGGTTCGGACATCATCGCCGGCTACATGGAGAAGCTTCCCCAGATAGGACTTCCGGGAGCCGACCCTACAGAGGAGATGAAGGCCATCGCCCGCAGGAGGGAGATGCTGGACGAGTGCAAGGGTAAGGTGATGGACGTTCTGAAGATGACGGTCCGTCCGGAGTTCCTCAACAGGATCGACGAGATAATCATGTTCGACCCTCTTACCAGGGGAGACATCCGGGACATCCTCCACATCCAGATGCGTCAGCTTCAGGACAAGCTTTCCGAGGAGGGTGTCACGATCAGCTTCACGAAGGAATTCGAGGACTGGATGGTCGAGGGTGGATATGATCCGGCCTACGGCGCAAGGCCCATCAAGAGGCTGATGCAGAGGGAACTTGTCAACCAGCTAGCAAAGGAAATCCTTGCCGGAAAGATCCACAAGGACTCAGCCATCGAAGTGGACGCCGCCGGCGGCAGCATCGTCCTTCGGAACAAATCCTGACATTCCGCGTCAGGCTTAAAGCCGGAGGGTGGCCGCGAGAGCCGGAGTGATGTAGTTGAATGAGGATTGGCAACAGGAGGCGGAGAAGCGCTGGGCGAAGCCAATTACAGTATCCCATTCAGATACGGAAAGCCCGCCCTGAAGCGCCTCAAGGGTAATGTCCTCCTTGACAAGCCCGTAAATGAAACCGGCGTTAAAACTGTCCCCAGCACCGATGGTGCTGACCGTCTTGACAGGAGCGACAGGATATTCACCCCGGAAACCATTAGAAGCAAATAACTTAAGAGGATCAGCCCCGAATGTGCAGATGAAATTCCCGCATCGGGGCTTGATCTTTTCCTCATAGACCACCACCGCATCCTCAATCCCGAAAAGGGTCCTGAAATCCTCGTGGCTGCCCCTCACGACATCAGCAAGAGAAAGGTTCTCCCAGAGGGCGTTCCCGATATTCCCGAGATCCTTGACATGGGAGGGCCGGAAATTGACATCATAATAGAGAATCGCTCCGGAAGCCTTCGCGTATTCAAGGAAGCGCTTTACCTGGGGACGGCAGGCGGGATTAAGGGCATAGAATGACCCGAACAAGACGATGTCTCCCGGCTCGATCGAGGGCAATATGAAATCAGGACGCTCACTCACCGGATCACGGTAGAAGGTGTATGTCGCGTCATTTTTCTCGTCCAGGAAAGCCAATGACAAGGGTGTCTTGGACGATAATATATTCACGAAACCCGGATCCACGCCATTCTCCACCATGAAGTCCCTAATGATAGAACCAACATGATCATCACCCACTTCGGATAGAAAGTCCGCCTGGATTCCGCACCTTCCGATGGAAATCATTGAGTTGAAGGTAGATCCGCCAGGGACAGCCGCAGAAGGCTGCCCGCCTTTGAAGACGATGTCATAGACAGTCTCCCCTATTCCGATCACTTTGCGCATGTCAGTTTCCCGCTATAATATCTCGAACTCTTTCACGACCCGTTTGAGGCCGAGGGCCTTGTCAAGGTACCACAGCACAAGATGCATGTCGGTACACACGCTGCCGCTCTTCCCTTCATGATAAGTCAGGACACTGTTCTTCGTGTCAGGAGTCCCTCCCGAGACAACCCCGATCAAATGGCCTTCAGCGTCCAGGACCGGCGAACCCTGGGATCCGTCCGTATAATCGTTGCCGGAGACGAAGTCCGCGATCATCCGGTGTCTCTTTCCACCGACCCGGAAGCCCCACCGACCCCAGAAATCTTTCTCTATCAATTGCTTAAGACGAGAGCCAATATCATTGTGAAGAAAATCGGAGGGGGTGGTGTACCAGAGCGGCTGGGCATCTCCAGCATCCTGGACAAGGCCGACAGTCCCGTAGGTCAACCTCATCGTGGAGTTGGCCTCCGGATAGACGGGTTCCCCTTTCCGGAGACCCTCGCGGTACAGTGTCCACATAAACACGTCGGACAGGGAACGGGCTTTGTCCAAATCCTTCTTGTGCCCATCCCTGCCGTCATACAAACTGTGAGGGGTGTCGCTAAGGAACCGGAAAAGCGGATCGTCATTGATCTCGGACATATCCTCAATCCCCGCAATCCTCGATGGGGAGCTCAGAAAACTGCCGTTCCAAAGATACTCGGCAGCAAGATCGTAGTCATCGCCGAACCTGTTCTGGATCCACCTTTGGTACGACCCGTAGTAGTAGTCGTCCATATTCGTGAAGTACTCGGACAGAGCATATTCCAGAAGATTCTTCTCCACTTGAGGGTCCGTCTCGGAACTTCCGGCAAGCAGGATCTCCTTCATTTTCCCGAGGCTCCCGGCCGCCGCGGCGCGGCGGAGATACGAGGCGGCGAATGTGCCATCCTGAATGGTTTCCGCCCGGAGAATCTTATCATATTCGACCCTGGAGGCATTCCCGACGGCAACCCTAAGTCCTGCCCTCAAATCATCCGGCATCCATCCTTCCGCTTTTTCCTTGAGGCCGACCAGACCGTAAGCGCCGTAATGGGAAGCCAGAGTCCTGCCTGTTTCGAGGGATTTCTCCAGTTCGGACGCCCTCGCTGAATACTTGCTCCTGACCGACGGATCTCCGGCCATGGCGAGCTTCATGATCTCTAGCCGGGCACCGCGTATGGAGTTGGTCAAAGGAAGGGACACCCCTTCCCTGAAACGGGCGACTGCGGAAGGCACGTGACGTTCCGTCAATTTAGGGTATCCGATCGTCATGGTGAAATCGCCGCTAGAATAACCGTCAAGGCACACATCAAGACACTTGGCTCCGGAAACGGGGCGGCCGTGATCATAGATCCGGAACAGGGCAAAATCGCACCTGGGGGCCGGCCAGGACCATTTCCCGCCGACTTCCCCAGCACTGGTCATAGACATGGGCGGCATCACTACCAGACGGACATCGTCATAGACTTTGTAAGCGGAGATATAATACTTTTCCCCTGCCCACTCCGAAGACAGGCGGCAAGTCACCGTCGTGGACTTTTCGTACGCCGCCTCCAGTTCGGACACGACCTGGGCATAATCCATCCCCTTCTTCAACAAAGCCCTGACATCCGCCGTCACGTCAAATACCCTTTTCAGGGAATATACTTTCTCCCCTTCGATTGGTATCTCACGATCATCAGAGGCCGCATGGAAACCGTCCCTGAGGAGTTGCTGCCCCACATCCCCGAGCCTGTACATGTAATCTATGGCAGGATCGGCACATGTCAGGACAAGGCCCCAGTTGGAGACGAAGCATCCGGAATACTTGAACCCGAATGTCAATACGGCATCGGCAAGCCCCGAACCGGGAGAATCCACATTGTAAACCTCCTTCGGGCGGAGTTTGATCCCCCTCACCCTCATGTTTTTCTCCAGAGCCTGGTTGATGTCCTGGACAGGCCAGAAACCCTCGTCCGCCGAGGCGGCCGCACTCAAAAGGACGGCGGCAGCCACGAGAATAATCCTCAACACTCTCATTACCTCACACGGATGACATCGCCGTGATCCTTGATGACGGCCTCTTTCCACTTCTCGGTGTAGCCGGGATTGGTGATCCCCGCCGGCGTGCCGGCGTTGTATTTGGAATGCTTGAAGCTGCCGTCCTCGTTCTGGGCCTTGACATTGCCGTCGATGAACTTGACGGTGATCATCTCCTCAAGAGCCACCCAGTCCTCAAACTGCTTCTGGGCTGTGCCGACTGAGTACTCGGTCAGCATCTTCTTCACCGGGGCGTACCAGTCCTTGGCCTGGGGATCCTTCTTTCCGATCTTGGCCTTGATGGCGTTATAAGCGGCCATGGCCTTGGCATCCATCTCTGGGACCTTGGTCGAGAGCTGCTCGTTCTCGAACTTGTCGATGGCCGCCCTGACCGTCGGTGCCATCATGTTGTAAGCCTTGTAGCAATCGTTGGCGACACGGTTGTTGATCCAGAAAGACGCTGTCTTTGAATATTCCAGCATATTGCCGTTGCCCTCCCTGAAGCACTCCGGCACCTCGTTGGTGTTGGAATAAATCGGGGTGAGGTAAGAAGTCGCGGCATCGTCGGTGCCGAACCAGATAATCCCTCCCACGACATCGGGGAGGTCATGCCTGGCCTGGGCGACGAACCAGAAACCGGTCTGCTGGGTAGCTATAGCCCTTTCGTTGGTATAGTTCCACCCATCTTTTGAGAAGCCCATCGGCCTCCACCTGTAAGGCAGGGCGTTGCCGCCGGCGCCGATGTCGGTGGTCATGTCCAGAGGAGTACCCTCGAAATGGTCCCTCATGGCGTCAGCGACGTTCTTCACGGTGATCTTCCTGGAAGGCTTCACGAAGAGCGGCATCCTCTTGGAAAGATCCTTTCCGGTGATATAATCATAATATGCGGAGGCCGGCTCAGTGACCATCTTGCCGTCCTTCTCATAAGTGAACTCTCCACCGGTCAGGATATTGAAAGCGCTCCAGGCCCTCGCGTCGCAACCCCTCGCTCCTCCGAAATCAACCGGACCGAAGGCGGCCGAGAAATCAAAGTCCTTGTCCTCGCCGCTGAACCAGCCCTTCTCCCTGGCGAACTCGATCATCCCGGGAGCGAAGACGCAGTTCTCCGGGTCGTTCTGCGGGAAAGTCTGGATGCGGGCCTGGTTGGCGTGGGAGCAGATGTACCCGTCGGGAATCCTTATGGCCACATAATTGATGCCCTTGTTGTCCTTGCCCTTTCCGACAAGGTCCATGACCCAGGCCTCATCCTTGTCCGCTATGGAAAAGGACTCACCAGAAGACGCGTAGCCATATTCATTGGCCAGGTCGATGATGGTCTGGATGGCCTCCCTGGCCGTCTTGGCCCTCTGGAGGGTGATGTAGATCAAGGAACCGTAGTCCATGATCCCGGTGGGGTCGTGAAGCTCCCGGCGTCCGCCCCATGTAGTCTCGCCGATGATCAGCTGATGCTCGTTCATGTTGCCTACGGTCTTGTAGGTGCGGGCGACCTGGGGGATGCTGCCCAACGGGCGGTAAGAGTCCCAGTCCACCACATCCAGCATCGAACCGGCCTTCCAGACGGCTGCGGGATGGAAATACAGCTCGCCGTAAAGCACATGCGAGTCGGCGGCATAGGAGATGATGTTGGAATTGTCAGCGCTGGCACCCCTTGTCACTATGATGTTGGTACAGGCTTTGCTCCTGATCCCCCCGGCGAGGATGGCCGTGGCGGCGAGAGCGGCCGCGAAGATTGCTTTCCTTGTCATTTTGTGATTATTCGATTATTGATTACTTTTGTCTGTTGATATTTAATGAACTGTAAAGATATGAAAAAAATATTGTTCGCGGCCATAGCCCTTATCTTTTCCTTCGGATCCGCCTTCGCTCAAGAGCAATTAAGCCCTGAGGAGAAAGCGAAAAAAATGGATGAGTTCATCCAGAAGCAGATTGAGAAACTTGAGAGCAGCCTCAAGCTCGAGGATTGGCAGACTTTTTATGCCGACTCTATCCTGACCCACGACTACAACGCCCTCCAGGCTGAGCTGGACGCCATGCAGGAGGCCAAGGTGTCAAATGCGGACCTCTACACCCAGGCAAGCGACAAGTGGGCCGACAGGATCTACGACGCCATGCACAAGATCCTGGATGAGGAGCAGTGGCAAAAGTACCTGAAGCAAGGAGCCGCCAGGGAAAAGAAGGCCCGCGACAAACGGAGAGCCAAGATAGAAGGCACCGGCACAGTAAAAGAACAGTAAAATCTCAGGAATATAATGAAAGAAGCGATTGAACAGTTGCTCGCGCAGGTGGCCGAGTTGAAAGCCGCCAGTGCCAAGGAAGTTGAGGAAGCCAGGGTAAGGCTCCTCGGAAAGAAGGGTGAGATCACTAAGTTGTTCGAGGAATTCAGGACTTGCAGCCCTGACCTCAAGAGGGAGTTCGGAAAGAAGCTCAACGAGCTTAAGCAAGCCGCCGCCGCCAAGATCGAGGAGCTCAAGGACATGACCGCTTCCTCAGCCGCCTCGGAAGGCTCCAAGGAGGATTTGAGCATGCCCGGGACTCCTTTCGCCCTGGGTTCAAGACACCCCGTCTCCATCGTTCGCCAGGAGATCGTGGACATATTCCGCAAGTTCGGTTATGACGTGGCGGAAGGCCCGGAGATCGAGGACGACTACCATGTGTTCGAGGCCCTCAATTTCCCTCCGAACCATCCAGCCAGGGACATGCAGGACACTTTCTTCGTGTCCACAGGCCACCTCAACCCGCTTCTTTTAAGGACTCACACATCTTCTGTGCAAGTGCGCGCGATGGAGACGATGAAGCTTCCCATCAGGGTCATCTGCCCCGGAAGGGTGTTCCGCAACGAGGCCATCTCGGCCCGAGCCCACTGCATATTCCACCAGGTGGAAGGTCTTTATATTGACGAGAATGTCACCTTCGCCGACCTCAAGCAGGCCATCCTGCTCTTCGCCCGCGAGATGTTCGGTCCCGACACCGCGATCCGCATGAGGCCGTCTTACTTCCCGTTCACCGAGCCCTCCAGCGAGGTCGATGTCAGCTGCAACATCTGCCACGGAAAGGGCTGCAACATCTGCAAGGGTACCGGCTGGCTGGAGATCCTGGGCTGCGGCATGGTTGATCCCAATGTCCTCGAGGCCTCCGGAATAGACAGTAAGAAATACAGCGGATTCGCTTTCGGCATGGGCCTCGAGCGAATCGCTATGCTGAAGTGGCAGGTCAACGACCTCCGCCATTATTTCGAGAACGACCTCCGTTTCCTCTCCCAGTTCAAGACCGCGATAGAGGTCTAGTCTTCAACGTCAAAGATTCCAGTCGTCGGTACGGAACGGTCCGGCGGGGATGCCGTAGTTGTTGAACAGGGTTCCCACTCCCCAGTTCCTGAAGCAGTAGCGTACCGCTACCGGCTCCGGCACGTCCGGGCTGCTGACGACGACCTTGTTGTTCCAGAGCTGCACATGGGCCTGGGCGGGATGGAAGACCTTGTCGGCTCCAGCGATCTCGAATCCTTCCAGGTTGACTCCGCCGGGAGAAAGTCCGCGGCCATCCACCTTGAAGGTGATCACCGCCTCTCCGTTCTCGAACACGGCACTCTCGTAGGCCGGGGCGTCCGGATCAATGCCATTGAATCCATAGTCCTTGACAAGAGCCTGGTACGCCAGGCGGTTGCCGACTTCCTGCTTCTTGCAGGGATGGATGGTACCATATTCCCCGATGTCCAAGGTTGCGGCCATGCCGCTGTGGGGAATCACATCCAGAGACTTGCGCTGAGCCTCAGTGAAATAGCCGGAAGTCCACCCGTCCGGATCATCATAAGGATAAGGGGCGATCTGCACGAAATAGAACGGGGCGTCAGGGACTTCGAAAATGTCCCTCATCATCGCCACATATTCTTTTTGCAGGCGGATATATTGCTCCGCCCTGCCGCGGTTGGCCTCTCCCTGGTACCAGATCATACCTTTGAAAGTGAAAGGCACAAGAGGGGCCACCTGCCCGTTGAAGAGGGTGCAAGGAGTCTGGAACTGGGTTCCGACAATCTTGTCCCCATCGAGGAAAGACAGGTCGAACTCTTTCCCGAACTTAGCCGCAAGAGTCTCCCTGTTGATCCAGGTCTCGATAGTGGATCCGCCCCAGCATGAGACAAGGATCCCGACCGGGACGTCCAGCATCTCCTGGAGTTTCCTCGCGAAGAAATATGCCGTGGCACTCGTGTTCGAGACAGCCTCGGGCACATTCTCTTTCCATGATCCCTCGCATTCCTGAAGAGGCTTCAAGGAAGCGGTTCTCTTGATCGAGCACATGCGGATAGGGGTCGAAGCCTTGGCCCCGAGGATGATGTCAGCCGCACCGGCCGCAGGCTGTCCGCCATATCCGCCTACCGGCATCTCCATGTTGGACTGGCCCGAGCAGAACCAGACCTCGCCTATCATGACATTCTGAAGCTCAACTCTTTCCGACTTTTCCCCGTCAGAGATGAATATCTTGTAAGGGCCTCCGGCCTGGGGGGTCGGGATCCTTGTCATCCACTTGCCGTCAGCGTCCGGCTTGGCGGTGAACCTCACCCCGGTCCAGGTGGTCGTGATGGTGACGTCGTTCTTCTTGTCGGTCCAGCCCCAGATGGCGGCCTGAGTCTCCCTCTGAAGAACCATGTTGTCGCTGAAGAAGGATGGGAGGGTCACTTTGGCCCACAATCCGGAAGTCCCCAACAGGACGAGGACAATGATTGATAATGCTCTTTTCATATCTCCTAAGATTCGGTTAAAAACAAATATACTCAAAAAAAAATTTGCGCGAAAGCAAAAATGTTGTACCTTTGCAATCCCGAGCCACCAAAGCGGGGACAAATAATGCGGAAATAGCTCAGTTGGTAGAGCACGACCTTGCCAAGGTCGGGGTCGCGAGTTCGAGTCTCGTTTTCCGCTCTTAAGACAAACGACGGTCCTTGTGGCCGTCGTTTTGGCTTAAAAGGTGACGACGGCCCGGCCGAGCGACCCCGAAGCCCCCGAGGGGCAGCCTTCCGTCAGGAAGGCGGGGGTAACGTGAAAGGCGCGAGGCAGTCCGAGGCGCAGCCTCGGGCTCGAGTCTCGTTTTCCGCTCTCAATGAGAACGACAGCCTTCATGGCTGTCGTTTCGCATTGTAGTTGGTCCGTTTTTCGGAAGTCGTTGATTTGCGGCAAATTAAAAGCTAATGGGTGGTCTATATTTCCATGCGCCTTAAGCCAATTACTTAATAATTAGCCACTTACCAAAAACACCGTAACGCACAAGAAGTCGCCTTGCCGAAGTTGAGCTGACCCATAAGACATGAAAAAGAAAACCTTCCTGTTTCTAAACATTATTATTAGATACGTATGCCGTAATTAGGACATCGTTTCACCCAGGTCTGCCTTTCCGACTTGGAAACGCGTTGGAATACTTCTAAATAGATTAACTCTTCCTGTTTATAGTTTTTGTCATGAGTACATACACAGACTAAATAATCTTTCGATAGGAAAACCAACTTTCCGCGCCTGTGGTATGAACTGAAAATTGAGGGAATGACGATTGAGTTTTCTGGAGCATCGTATTCGAAGAGATCTGTCTCATAACGACCCTGATCTTCCCTATAAAACTCGAAAAACGATACTCGCTTTCCATCATTAGAAAACAGCATATAATTCGGGATAGTCTCGTTCCTGGCCGAAGAAACCTCATTGCCATCTGAAACCAAAACAAACTCCTTAACCGCTTCCTTATCCAAATTGAGCTGGTATAAAGCGACAGTCTTCCACCCTTGACCGCTTACCCTATTCATGACGGTCGCTTCAGGGATGCTATTATGGGCGACGGGAATCAGATACTGGTGATTGGATTTCGAGGTTGTGTATTCAGATCAAAGACCGACAGAAGCGTCTCTAACGATGGGGCAGATTCAGGATCTGGCTCAGACTTAGAGCAGGAAGACAAGGCCGATTGCATGATCAGCAAACACAAAAGCGCGAAAAAAGTGTAAAATCGGGTTCTCATTGTAATAAACTCAGAAATAACTCTCTAATTACTAAATCATCAAAAACGAAAATCTTGCATCTAATATTTATATTTGTTCGCGATAATACAAAACAAGTTCTATTCGCCCTTTCCGGCAAATCATTCTGTTGAAGATCCTGAATATTAATTATATTTGTGGTAATTGAAAACCAATCGACAATGAAAAGGCTTATCAGACTTATCGTGGTGCTGGCGGTAGCGTATCTTGCCGTGAAGTACTGCACTGACCATTATGGCAATGTGATCCAGCTCCCAGGAGGTCTCGGCGGGACTCAAACAGAGACGACTGAAGAGACTGACGGCGGCTGGTTCTCCCCGAAAAAGCAAACCGAGAAGAAAACGACCTCAGACAAGGACGTCCCTCAGGACATCAAGGACCTTGAGCGGCAGTTAGGTATCGGAAACGAAGATGAATCAACGACTTCCACCACCGTACCCACTACCACGACCCCTGCCTCCGCCTCCTCCCCTTTGACCTTTAAGGGTATTCCGATCAAAGGTTCTCTTTCCGCTTTCGGGAACGAGTTGGTGAAAGCCGGATTCAGGAATACGGGCAGCGGGACTTACACCGGGGATTTCGCCGGCTACAGCGACTGCAAGGTGACCCCTTCAGGAAACAATCCCGTCCAGGAAGTCCGGGTCGATTTTCCGGTGATCTCCGACTGGGACTCCCTGGAGAAGTCCTATGACTCGCTCCAGGCCTCTCTAACCCAGAAATATGGCATCGAGCCTGTCACCTCAAAGAACAACAACCTCGCGATCTATAACCTCCCCAACGGAACCATCACCCTCGACGCTGACGTGAAGAACCAGAGCTCCTGGCATGTGATCCTGAAATATTCAAACCTGGCCACTTCCGCCTCCTCCGGAAGCATTGTGAGGAATCCCATAGACGACCTTTAGCCTATAGCCTTCAGCAATATGAGAAATATCCGCCTTGCCGTCTTGTTCATGCTCATCGCTGGACAAGCCTTTGCCCAAGACATCAAGTTCCATGGCGCCTTCAAAGAGGATTTCTCTAAAGGAACCTCGGAATACTTTGACTACAACTACCGTCCGTACGGATATGACTCCCGCTACTATTCCGGTATCCAATCCTTCACCGAGAAAGGCACTGACATAATGCTCTACCGGATAGATCCGTCGGATCCGGCCGGAGCAGGCAAGGGACCGGAGATCATCTCCAAGGACTACACCTTTTACGGCAGCTATTCCGCAAGGATCAAAGTGCCTAATGCCAAGGATGCGCAGCCGAACATAGGCGCCGTGGTGGGTTATTTCACTTACAACGTGGACCAGCAGCTGGGCCTCAGTGAGATTGATTTCGAGTGGCTTATCGCCGACCCCAGGATCATCTACATCGGGACCTGGACTGGTAAGAGAGGGACGCTCAACCGGGTTGGACGCACGATTAACCTGGCCACCGGAGAGATCCTGGACAATTCCTGGCGCAGTGAGACCCGCGACCCTGAGGGGAAGCGTATTCCTAACACTCCCCTGGAAGGCCGCCAGAACCTTCCGGAGACAATTGAGGCGATCGAGGGCTACGACGCCTCAAGCCAGTTCTACACCTATGGTTGGGACTGGTACCCGGACCGCCTTGTCTGGTGGATAATCCACCCGGAAACCGGCAAGAAAGTGATTCTGTGGGACTATGAAGGCGGGAAAGAGCTGTTCCCCGAGCATCCGTCAAAAGATGGGATCCCCTGCCTGAAGACAAAGTATCGCCTCAACTTCTGGCACACCAACAACTGGCCGGTGGAGACCAATCCCGCATCGACGGAAAGACCGCTTTATCCCTACGAGCTCGAGATCGACTGGATGTCCTACACCCCTTTTAATTGATCTTTAGCGTGCGACCGGTATCCTCTATATTGAGGATGACCGGATGGCTATGACCCGAATTAGGCTGATGGAAGACCAGTTTCAGGTTTCCGTCAAAATCCTTGAATACCATAGGATGCCCGCCATCTTCAGCGAAGATGGGCTCGGGATCGCAAGTCCAAGGCCCGGCGATCTTGCCTGAAGCGGACCTGGAAATCGCCACGCAATACTTTCCATCCTTAAATGAGGACCACAGGATCAGCAATTCCCCGTCTTTGGTCTTATACACGAAATTGCCGTCGGAGACGTAAGCCGGAGTCTTAGTTCCGTCCTCCCCGGTCCAATAACTGACGGGACTGATCCATGGGGCCTGGGATGCGGTGAATATGGTCACCGGCTCCCCGGCCGCTCCTGAGAGATCCTCCTTCAGGGGCATGAGCTCAAAAGTGCCGTCTATAGCCTGGACCCACTCATGGCAGAATATCATGTACGGGACGCCGTCCTCGACCCAGAGAGTTCCGTCCAGCGACATCCAATCCTTTGGAGTCGTCAGTTCTTTTCCAAGGGGCTGGAAAGGACCCTGGAGAGTCTCTGAGCGGAATATCTGCGTTCCGCGGTACGTGTAGGCCGGCCACCCTGGGACGCTCTCAGCCCACTTCCGGTCGGTGTTCAAAGTGGCGAAAATATACCACGCGTCCTGATAATGATGGACTTCCGGAGCCCAGACAGGGCCTGTGATGAAATTGTCCGCCGGGACCGTGAAAACACGCTCAGGCTCAGACCATAAAGCTAGGTCCTTGCTTTTGAACACCTCGACTCCTCCCAGTCCCTCCGCGGTCGTAGAAGAACGGAAAAGATAATACGTCTTAGTCTGGGAATCAGCCACGATGAACGGATCCCTGCAATAGATGCTGTCCGTAGGGATACTCGCCTCCCATTCAGGCTCGGCGGCCGCTTTACGCCCTTTGCAAGAAACGAACAGGGCGAGAACAGCGATAAAAGCGAAACAAATCTTTTTCATAAACCAAATCGATTACTCAAATATACGAAATAAATCGTTATCTTTGGTTTTACTGATCTTTAGCCAATAACTAATAACACATCATATCATGACACGGAGAGAGTTTCTGGAGAAGAGCGCCGTCCTTGGCGCCGGGCTGACTATGAGTCCCCTTATGGTCCGCATGTCCGCCAAAAATGTTGGGGCCAATGACAAGATCCATATTGGTCTGATAGGCTGCAGAGGCCAAGGATTCACCAACTTACAGGCTTTCCTGCGCAATCCGGAGGTGGATTGCATCGCCTTATGCGACATTGATAAAGAAGTTCTGGAAAACCGCGCCGCCGACACCGAGAAGATCCAGGGCAAGAAGGTCAAGCATCTCTATAAGGATTGGCGGAAACTCATCGACAACAAAGACATAGATGTGGTCATAATCGGCACTCCCGATCACTGGCATTGCCTCCAGCTGGTGGCCGCCTGCGAGGCCGGAAAGGACGTATATTGCGAGAAGCCATTGGGCAACAGCATAGAGGAGTGCAACATCATGGTCCGGGCCGCCGAGAAGTACAACAGGATCGTGCAGGTGGGCCAGTGGCAGCGCAGCGATCCCCACTGGCAGGATGCCATGGCCTTTGTCCATAGCGGCAAGCTCGGCAAGATCCGCACTGTCCGTGTCTTCTCCTATCAGGGCTGGTGCCCCTCCATCCCAGTGCAGCCGGATCAGCCCGTTCCCGACGGGGTTGACTATGACATGTGGCTTGGGCCGGCTCCCCTGCGTCCATTCAACCCGAATCGTTTCCACTTCACTTTCAGGTGGTTCTGGGACTATGCCGGCGGCCTGATGACCGACTGGGGAGTCCATCTTCTTGATTACGCTTTATATGGCATGAATGTCACCGCCCCGGACAGCATCATGGCTTCAGGCGGCAAGTTCGGTTATCCGGATGACGCTTGCGAGACCCCTGACACCTTGCAGACAATCTACACTTTCCCGGACTTCACGGTCATGTGGGACCACGCCATCGGCATCGACGACGGCGCCTACGGTCGTAATCACGGTCTTGGATTCGTGGGTGAGAACGGAACGCTTGTCGTTGACCGCAGAGGCTGGGAGGTGATCCCCGAGACAGTCAACAATGTGGCTCGCATGGAGGCTGTCCCCCTACATAAGCAATATGGCGATGGAGGCCTTAACCTCCACGTGAAGAACCATCTGGACTGCATCAAGAGCCGGAATCCCAACTGCAATGCCAGCATCCAGATAGGGGCCCATATCGCCAAGTTCGCCCATCTCGGGAATATCGCCTACCGCACTGGTAAGAAGCTCAGCTGGGACGGCAAGACCTTCCATGACCCCGAGGCGGATTCCTACCTCTGCAAGCCTTACCGCGACCCCTGGAAGCTCCCGGTCATCCTTTAGCTGCCCTTACAGGCGCACCACGAGGCTGATTTTGGCGGTGAGGTCGTCGAAGTCGCAGTCTGTCTTGAAGTCGTTCTTGAGCAGATTGTTGTCCCGCCAGATGGTGGTTCTCATACCGTCGAAGCCGAAACGGTTATAGACAACAGTACCAACCACGCCGAACCTGTTCCAGGAGAAGCTCAGGCCCGTACGGAATGTGAAGGTCGGGACTATGGTACCGTCGAGCTTGGTCTTGTTGACCTTCCCGTCACCCAGCTCTTCGAGCGAATACATGTGGTTATACACAGAGGCCATGGGGATGGCCGTCAGGTTGAAAGTGAGATTCCTGTAGCCTATCCAGTTTCTCATGTCGTCGGAGTCCCGGTGGTAAGGCACAAAGTTGTACGAATAACCTATCCCGAGGGAGACCTGCTGGGTTGTGTAGCTGTAAAGTCCTTCGGTCACGGTCAGCATGAACTTGTCTCTCTTGTCCATCGACAGGTCCCCCTGGAGGTATTTGGCCAAGGTCATGAATGATCCGGCTGAACGCTTCTGGTCCACATTGCAGCCCTGGGTGGCGTTGTAGTCGAATCTCCGGCCATTGAACAGGTAATACACATCACCCGTCATGGTACGCATGGTTCCAGGATAATCCGAGGTGAATGTCATTGGCGACACACCTTCGACAGAGAGCGCCCCGTCCAGATATTCCCGGAGACGGATGAACCGCACCGTCGCCCCGAAAGTCGGCCTCCTATACGAGAAGGAGATAAACGAGTTTTTACCCGGATTCTTGGCCCCCAGTTCCAGGCCGCCGGAAACGCTCAGGCTCCCGTAACCTACAGACAGCCCGAGCTTCTTGTGGAGATGCCTTTGAAGACGGGTGTTAAAGGAAGCCCGCACGTTCGTGCCATTCTGAAGAGTGTGATCGCCGGACTGATATTCAGTGACGTTGATATCACTTTTCAAATCGGCTCCGGTCGTGACCAAGGTATTGTCAATCCTGAAGGACCAGGGCAAAGGCGACTTGCTGATGTACGAAGAGTCAAGCTGAGGATTAAGGGTCGTGATGCTCTTGTACACTTTCCGCACGAGCCTCTCCGGCAGACTCCTCTTGTTCTGAGCGGGAGAGGAACTTGCCGTAAAGAAGACCAGCAAAGCGAACAAGAAAAGGAAACGCCTGATTCTAACTATTTTCCGCAATCGAATAATTCAGCTTTAACAGATTTGATCTTGGAGGCGGCAAGAGCTTTGACCACTATTCCAGGATTAGCCTTGAAGAGCCTCGCACCCAAAACCTCAACCTTTCCAGGCTCATCATGGGTCAGGGAATAAACCCGTCCGTTCAACGTGATCTCAAGCGTTCCCTCGAAATCAAGGGCCAAAGTCACCGCTGCATACTCCGGAGCCTCAGGATTCCACTGAACAGACTGTCCCTCAGCGAGTTTAACGGAGCTTTTCTTGAATGTCGAAACCGGTTTGCGACCATCGGTCTGGTGCCACCAGAAGTCGGAAAGCTGGATTGTCACCTTGTCCGAGACAGCCCTCTGCTCATGAGGGGCCGGGAATATGGAGGCCTGCACATCAAAGCCGGCATTCTTGACAGTGTTAATATATTCAGCGTCAAGCATTTTATAATTCATTGTGCTCATCCCGCACGCACCCCCCATCTCTTGGAGCCTCTCTATCGTCTTTGACGCAGGATCTTTGCCAGGATCGAGGAGAATCAAGCAGCTTGACCATTTCCTAGCCTGGCTCACCGCGGCCTGCGAGGCGTCGAAAGCAATAAACTTGTCACCAAGCACCTCATTGGCAAGCTTGTAGGACTCTACCACCGCGCTGTGTAGCATCGGCATAACCCCATATTCCTTGCAGGCGTCGAGTTCTTCCTGAAGGGTCGGAATCGGGGTCCGAAGCGCCGGATCAGTGGACTCCAGGACGTATTTCGTCCTCAACTCCTCGAAAGTGGTCTCGGTCACTTTTACCGGCTCCTCTATCTTGGAATAGTCAGAAGCGTTGCGCATCGTGCGGTTGATCGTGCCGTCGTGCATGATGACCATCACGCTGTCAAGAGTATATTTCACATCGCACTCGATGGCCGGATAGCCGTACTGGGCGGCCATCTTGACACCTGCCGGGCAGTTTTCATTGATGTAGAACTCTTCTCCGTCCATCAGCCAGCAGCCCCTGTGCGCTACTGCCATAGGGAGATCCTCCGGAACGGCCTGGCCGCAAGATACCGCAGCCGCCACCGACATCATCAAAATCCAGAACTTATTCATATCAAGATATTTAGATATTCCTAATACATGAAACGCATCTTCTCGGGTAGCCGGGTGTAGTCATCGATCCGGATGTAGTCCATCCCGCCGAGACGAATCTGACTGTCGTTGCCCCCGTCGGTGAAATCGTCGCCGACGAAAAGGATCTGGTCCTTGACATAGCCATGCTCGGCGGCGTACCGCATCACGGCGTCGTACTTGTTATACTGCTTCGGGGTTATGTCAAAAGAAGTCGTGCCACCGATGAAGACGGAATAATCCTTGAATATCTCGCTCATCTCCGGGAACATGGCCCTGCGGCGGATCTTGTCCGGGTCGAAGGCCAGCTTGTCGGCCGGATCAGCCTTTGTGCCAAGCAGAGCAAAGGTCACCATTCCGGACTGGTGATATTCATTAGAATCGCCTTTATACTCTGTGTAGCCGTATTTCTTGCGGAGCTCAGCGGTCTTTTTCTCGAAGAACTTCCGGTCCACGGGACTGGTCTCCTCACGGACCATCTTGAACTCCCCGTCGATGACCTGGCTCTCTTCCATCCCGTAGTTGCCCAGAATGGTGATAGGATACTGACCCATCTGGTTATATATTCTCTTGCAGTTGCCGCCTCCGGCCATGATAATCTCATAACGCTGCCTGAGGGTGTCCAGAACCGCCTTGTTGGCGGCGGACAGGGGCTGCTTGTTCTGGGTCAAGGTTCCGTCAAGGTCGAATACAATCAGTTTCTTGGTCTGCTTCCACTTGAGTTCCCTTATGCCCGACATAAGGTTCAGCATCGCCTGGGGCTCGTCCGAGCTGACGTAATCGACATGGTGGCGCATGGCAAAGTCCGCCAGGTCGTAGCTGTTGACCGGCCAAAGGACTGTCTGGAGTCCAGCCTCATGGGCCTCGTCCAGCAGATGAGTCCTATTCATCACTACACCCATGTGGTAAGAGACTCCGGCATAGCCCCGCTTTAGGAGCTCCTCGGTAGTGTAGGCCTTGCTGCTGGAAATAGGGATCACTTTAGTGCCTTTCCGGAGCCTCAGGATCTCATCGCAGAGATGCTCGCTGAAAGAGATGAAAGTGACCTGGTCGTACATGTTCATCTCGTCGCACAGAGCGACAACCTTTTCTGCCAGAGTCGTTTCCCTCTCTTTAGTCGGATGGGCTTTAAGCTCCAGGAAGAGTGTCAGGGCAACTGTTTTTTTCGCCTGGGTGAAATATTCCCTCAGCGTCGGGACCTTATCTCCATTCGGCAACGTGCAGGAGCGGATGGTCTTGTAATCAAGCTTCTGGACGTCTTTGTACTCCGAACCGGCGATCTTCGGGCCATGAAGGATCACAAGGGAGTCATCCGTCGAGAGATGGACGTCCAATTCGACTCCCTCGACCCCGAGCTGCTGGGCGCCCTTCAGGCTCGTCAGCGTGTTCTCAAAAGAGCCAGGATGGGCGTAATATCCCCTGTGGGACATGACCTTGGTCTGCCCCGGAAGCATGGCAGAAATAGCCATGAAGGCAATCACGATTGAAACTATTCTCTTCATGTTAACAAAGATAACGAATAATTGTGTACTTTTGATGATACAAAAACATAATAACCATGACATATCTTTGGATCCTTCTCGCAGTGTCGCTGTCGGTGTCAGCTGTCGGTTGGAAATACTTCATCTACTTCTTCAGCCTCGGATACGGTTATGGGATAGCTGCCCTGGCCCTTACCCTGGTCATCATCTTCGCCGGAGCCGTGACTCCCCCGACCGCGCTCCTGCTCGCGGTCATGTTCATCTTCGGCTGCCGGCTTGGAACTTATCTCCTCATCAGGGAGAGAAAGGCCGCAGCGTACCGCAAGATCCTTTACGATCCGTCACTCCAGAAAAAGAAGCCTATAGGGGTGATCCTCTCTGTCTGGATCTTCTGCGCCCTTCTTTATGTGGGTCAGGTGAGTCCTGTGGCCTTTAGGCTGGCAAACACAGCCAAAGGCCTGCCCGTCAATGATTTATGGGCTTGGATAGGAGCCGCCATGATGGCTTGCGGAGTGTTGCTTGAAGCCGGTGCGGACGCTCAGAAATCAGCGGCAAAAAAGGTCAATCCCAAACGATTCGTTGACACCGGGCTGTACAAGATCGTCCGCTGCCCCAACTACCTTGGAGAGCTCGTGATATGGACCGGGGCTTTGATTTCCGCCATCGGCGCATCCCTCTGCGCCTGGCAATGGGTCATCGTGGCCATCGGTTACATCGGGATTGTCTATGTGATGTTCAGCGGGGCCAGAAGGCTTGAGATCAGGCAAGACGAGTCTTATGGGGAAGATCCTGAATATCAGGAATATATTAAGAAAACCCCTATCATACTCCCTCTTGTGCCGCTTTATAGCGTGAAGAAGCACACCTGGCTTCAAGCCTGATTTTTTTGTCCCTGATTTCATAGTCATGAAAAGATTGTTTTGCGTTTTGATTGTGCTGGCGTCCTCTGTTGGCGTCTTTGCCCAGGATTATGTCACCAAGGCCGGCCGGATGGACAGAAGCCGGCTGAACATCGGGGTTTACCACCTTCGTCCGTACGCCCGTACAGAGGCCCACATCAAGGACTTGGCTGAGTGCGGAGTGGATTTCGTGATATGCATGGAAAACGACCGTCCCGCTCTCGACCTGTTCAGCAAGTACGGGGTCGGGGCTATTGTCAGCGGGATCGTCCCAGGATGGTGGGGAGGAGACGGAGACAACGCGGGGAAACTCGCCGAGACCAATCCCATCTCGAAATATGAGGAAGCCGCGGCCTCTTTCCAGGACCACCCGGCGATCTGGGGTATAGACATCGGTGACGAGCCCTCCGCATTGGATTTCCCGTATTACGGAGAGGTCATGAGAAAGGTTGAACAGCTATTTCCCAACCAATTCGCCTTCCTGAACCTTTATCCGAACTACGCCTCAGTGTCCCAGAACTCCGCGGTCCAGACAAAGAACCAGCTTGGGACCCCCACTTACGAGGAGCACATCAGGCAGTATTGCGAGCACGTTCCGGCCGACTACATCTCCTACGATTTCTACTACAAGAATGTGGGTGTGGCCAAGGATTACGCCAACCTCCGGGTCGTCTCCGACGCTTGCCGGAAGACCGGACGTGGAATGTGGGTCACGGTTCAGGTAAACAGCTATGATCCAAAGGTTTGGATAACAGAAAACGAGCTGCGCTTCCAGGCGTATTCCGCTCTGGCCTTCGGAGCCGAGAACATCACCTGGGCATGCTATACCGCCGGCTGGTGGACCAACCAGGTGGTAGATGAGAAAGGAGTTAAGACCCGGCAGTACGACAAGGTGAAAAAGATCAACGCCGAGCTTCACTCTATCGGGAAGGACTACATGCGTTACACCTCAAAATCAACTTCTTTCGTCGGGTTTGAGGGTACGGCTATGCTGGACGGAACTGGTGAGGAGAGCTCGCCGGTGTACAAGGATGAGGTCTTCACTGACCTGTCCGCCGGTTGTCCCCTGATTGTAGGCGAAATGACAGCGAAGGATGGAGGCGAGGGCAAGGCCCTGTTCGTCTGCGTCGCTGACGATCCTTTCGACAAGGCTCCGAAAACCCACAAACTGCGCTTCAAGGCTCCAGGCCGTGAGGTGTCGGTCAGGTGCGGCGATTCCTATCTCCCGATGAGAAGGGACGCCGAAGGCTGGTACGAGTGCGCCGTCTCCTCCTGCCAGGGCCTGCTCATCGAAGCCTCCGCAAAATAACCCAATTGGTAGAGCGACAGCCTCTGTTCATTCTGAGCGAAGCGAAGAATCTGTATTGTTGATTATTTTGTATCTATTTGCAAAAACGATTGAGATATGAAAGGAAGTCGATTGTTGACGGCGGTTGTGTTATCCCTTGCCGGGATTATTGTCTCCGCACAGCCAGGTACGAGTCCACAGGGCCCAATAAATCAGTTCTTGGCCATTGAGGGCACTTCCGTCCTTAATTACAACATGCGGCCAGAACGAGACATCCATTCCCGAGCAGGCTTCGGCCCGGCGTTCTATGTGTTCCCGGACAGCAAACTGGATAACGGGCAGGCCCTGGAACTAGTTGAGCGACTGAACCTTATCGGAATCATCAAGGAATATGGCGGACGTATAGTGATTGTCAACCCCTCTTCAGGCAAGTGGCAGGATCAGGACCTGGAAACCTTCACCGGATTGATCGGAAGAGGAGGGGCTCCGACAAATATCAAGGTTGTGGGGCTCGGTTCCGGGGCAACATTCGTTAACCGTCAACTGTGCGCCACGGATCTGACTGGAGCCATAGCCGGGATCGTCTCAATCGACGGCGAGCCAGGAAAAACCTGCAAGTATCCTGTTCCGGCGTTCATCGGAGGGAAAAACGCGGCAAAAGTCGCGAAACCATATCAGGCGGCAAGTGATTCCGCCCCTGCGGACCCTCTGCAGAAGGTGGTAGTGAATACGGATAAAAAAGCCTCTTGGGAGACGTTGTTCGCCCAGGCGTGGGACAAGGTACTTAGCGCCAACTACCGGTACAACAACCTATTCCACACTTTTTACATGAGCCGGGGAATCGACAATCGGGAAGGCGTGAAGAACTTTGAGTTGGTCTCAATCCCCGTATTCGACAAGATAGGAATACAGCGCAATGTAGTTGAATATCCCTTGGTGGACATGAACGCCCCGTCCAGGCCGGATAATCCGGACAAGTATCTTTGGTATGAATATATTCCGAAGCAGGCTCTGGACGCCGCTCCCGGTACGGTTCCTTTGGTCGTGCTCCTACATGGTCACGGGAACGATCCCCGCACCCAGAGCGAGACTTCCGGCTTCCCGGAACTGGCTGCTGAAGAAGGGTTTATGGTCGTGGAAATGGAATGGCAGGGAGGCAAAGGTTATGCGCCTATGGGACTTGACGGAATAGAGGCGGTGATCAGCGTCCTGCGTCAGAAATATCCCCAGATAGACGGCTCCAGGATCTATGCGGAAGGCTTGTCGGCCGGAGCGATGACCAGCAATATGCTCGGTGTCCGAAAATCCCACCTCTTCGCTGCCGTCGCCGGCCATTCAGGTGGCATATTCTCCGGAAATGGACTTGGTTACTATGCCTACGGCTCCGAACCGCTGATGAACGAGGCCATTCAGAAACGGGGTCATGTGGAAGTCGCGTATTGTTCCGTTGTCGGCACTCACGACGACACGATCCGTTTCTTCGACAAAGATCACTGGGAAGGCAATCCTTACATCAATGTCTGGCGTATCTACCAGACAATCAACGGAATGCCCGTTACAGGCGATCTGGATTTCAACGTGGATCCGACTTTCGGAATAGTCCTGCGGGACAGGACGCTCATCCATACCGGCAAGAGTGAGGACATCACGATAGAGTCCGGGCAACTTTACAAAGGAGAAAAGCCCTTGATCCGCCTTATGGTCATCAACAATTACGGTCACTGGAATTTCAAGCCCGCAGCCAAGCTGATCTGGGACTTCTTCCGCCACTATTCAAGGGATACCGAGACTAAAAAACTCTGCTATCAATAAGCTGACCACCTAGAAGGTTATATCCTTGGGCTTGTCGAGGTGACCGCCGGTGTTGAAGTGCTGGTTGTCCGGCAGGTCAATGTCAGTGCGGGCGGCTCCCTTGGTCATAAGGGCCTTGAGCTCAGGAAGATAATGCTGATAGACTCCCCTCGGGGTCGTATCCTTGTCCTTGCAGATACTGGCGGCCATTCCGACGACCTCACCCATCATCGCACCCGTGCGCATAAGCCTTGTTGAGCCAAGGGTGACATGGGTGGTCGAGATGTCACGCCCGGCCATGAAGAGGTTGTCCACATTCCTTGAATACAGGCAGCGGTAAGGCACTGAGTAAGGATAGATAGGGTTGCTCTTCGTGGCGGCCTTGAACTCTGTCCCGGGGAAGTTCGCGGTGTTCTCCGGATCCGGGAAATGGAGGTCGAAATGCCAGTTAATCGTGAAGGAAGCGTCCTCATGGAACACCTGCTTGTCAACATCGTCCTGCTTGAGGATATAGTCTCCGACCAGACGGCGGGACTCCCTCTTGCCGGCCACATAAGCTACCCAGCCGAGGGAACGGTTGGCATATTCAGCCTTCCCCGAGAAATGATTCTTGAGGAAGCTCCAGTTGGAATACACGACCAGAAGGCCATAGTCCCTGATCCGCTCGAAATCGTAAATCTGGTTAAGGTTCATTCCGGTCTCCCAGGTCCATTCGCCCATCTTGACCTTCTCGCAGTTGTCCTCATTGAAGACAACCCCGTACTGGAACTCGGGGAAAGTGGACTTTTTGGCGTCCTCAACGCTGTACCACTGGACGGAGGAACCCATCGTCAGCTTGTCGCCCTTTTCAGGAGCGAGAGCCTCACCGAACTCGTCGCGGCCTTCACGGCCCATCATCCAGTCAGCCCCAGCCAGGAAGCCGATGGTTCCGTCGCCGGTACAATCAGCGAAAATGGGAGCCTTGAGGCAGAGTTCCTCTCCGGTCTCGATATTTCTGATAACGACAGAGGAGATCTTGGAACCGTCCTTATTAACCTTGACAGCCCTGAAGCAAGGCAGGTAGGTCAGTCCTTCCTGTCCCTTGATGAAGGCCTCTTTCTTGTCGTCCTCGTAATTGGAGGCCGGCTGGGCGTTGCCACCTTTTGAATGGCCAAACTCCCGGAGCATCCTGCCCAAGGCGGGATATTTTCCAAGCTCGATGAGGCCGCCGAGATGGACCCTAATCTCCGAGGAATTGTTTCCTCCGGCTATAGGCCTGTCATTGACAAGCGCCACCTTGCAGCCGAATCGGGCGGCGGAGACGGCAGCGCACATTCCGGCGACGCCGCCTCCGATCACCACGAAATCGTATTCCCCACCGTCGGAAGGCTGGGCGGGCAAGGCTCCGACAGAGCGGCGGAACGCCTCAAGTTCAGCTACTTCCACAGGTGGGACCTGTTCCTGATTCTTGCTGATCCAGACCGCGTCGCAGCGCCCGTCGAAACCAGTCATGTCCGACAGAGCGAGCTGGCAGGATCCGGCCTTGAGCTTGGCGCTTCCGGCATATTGCCAGAACCAGGAATCTCCCTTGGTGCCGAGGACAGTCTTGACCGGCTTCCCCTGCAGCTTGACCTTGAAAGCTCCGGGGCCGTCTTTGGCTGTGGTCCAGGGAGAGGTCCAGTTGTAGGTGCGGACCCATACATGGTACACTCCCGGCTCGGGAATCTCAACCGTCGTGCTGGCGTCTGCGACCGGTTTCCCCATGCCATGGGCGATGAGGTAGGGCGAGCCCATGAGGTCCATGAACTGCTGATCCACGGACCAGCCTCCCTTGTCGGCAAAGGATTCGGCCTCGACGAATATGCCCTGGGCTTGAACCTGAACAGTGCAGAACAGGACAGAAAGAATCAGGAATAACTTTTTCATTGTCTTGATATTATCTATACTCAAACATTGCCGTGGCCTTGGTGGGCTGATCCGCTTTCAGGCGAATCCACCTGGCCTGGAAAGCGTCCGGAAAGCGGTGCTCCAGAGTGTCTCCGGGCTTGACAGTGAAGTCAGCGTAACGGAACCACTGGCCATCTCCGGTCGGATCAACCTCAACGGTGAAGGTCACGTCGCCGGAAGAGCGGTGGGAAATAGCCATCTCCCTCTTGTCGTAGAAACCGATCAGGAACGGGTCTGAATATTCCCCGGCCTTGACCTCGGTCTCAACCCAAGGGCCGCCGTGGCCGGTGGGCTTGCCAAGTTTCCAAAGATCGTCAATAGCTCCAGCCCAGACAGCGGCCTTGCCATCCTCGGAGAAGACAACGTGAGGGTTGCCCTTGGCGGCGGCATGGTCTATTCCAGTCATGACGAGCATGCCGCGGTACGAGGCATAGTCATTGACCCCGAACTTGTGGGAAGCGACAGGACGCACCTTGGCGTAACCATCGGCGTTCTCAGCCGGAAGCTCGTAGAATGTGCCTGCCAGAGAGAGGAGATCCCTCTCGGTAGCCACCTCGCGACAAAGCCTCAAAGCGCCTTCCTCAATCTTGGAAGCGTACTTGTCGTCGCCCAGAGGGAGCCTCCAGCGACGATTCTTGGCATCCACGATCAGGATAGAACCTTCCTCAACATCCACGACATCGACCGGGATCTCGAACTTGTCACGAATATAATCCGCCATCTCGGCGTCATCCTTAGCGACGAAATTCATCTCACCGTCGATCTCGTAATACTTCTCTCCATCAGAGGTCCGGGCAAGGACTCCGAGAGCCCTGCGCTGGTCAGGAAGGCCATACAGGAAGCCTTGGGAATCATTGTCACTCCTGACGGGAGCGAGACCGGCGAATATCGGGTCGGGCTCGGTCGTCCTGGTCTCTTTCTGAGCCAGCACGAATGTAAGGTCAACATTGTTGTCATTCATGCTGATGGCCCTGATCCAGACGGCGTCAAGAGTCTGCTCGAACGGGAAAAACATCGAGTCGCCTGGCTTAACCGTGGTCCTGAAAGCCTCAGTCCAGTTTCCGTCTCCCTTCTTGTCAACCTCGAACTTGATGTCGGCAGTGGTCTTGGAATGGTTGGCGATCCAAGCGCAGCGGTTGTCCCATCCTTTGATCAGGAACGGATCCGAGGGCACTCCGGCCTTGACATCCTCCTTGAGCCACACCGATCCTCCGGCAGTGGTTGGACCGACATGATCAGGCTGGTCGTAAGGGGTGAACCAGATGTTGGAGTTGGACTGGCCGGGGCCTCCGATGCGGCCTTTCTGCTTACGCTTGTTAAGGAACTCGCTTTGGGCGGAATCGTCGCAGCCGAAGACAAGGCGGCCGTTCCACTCCGTGAAGTCGGCGATGACCTTAAGGTAAGCGCCTCTCGGGCTGATGCCGGCTGAATTGGCTGACGAGAAGGTCCCGGGGAAACGCCAGAACATTCCGTGCATGGTCATAAGATAATCAGGATCAGCGCCTTCCGGGGCTATATTCCGAATCCTCGGCCACTCAGTGTTCCAGCCGTGGGCTCCGTCGTAGGCGAAGCTCGCCTTGGGAAGGCGGTAATATGTCCAACCCTTGTCGGGCTCCCTCAGGGCCAGGATCACGGACTTGTAGTCCCAGCCAAGGGCCCAGATGGGGTCGGTCGCCGGAGAAGGGTTGCCATGGATCCCGCCGGGGCCGGTGATCTCAGTGAACTGGTTGCGTCTCACGAGCTTCCAGTCTTTCCCGTCCCACTCCACAAGGGCTCCGGAAGGGATATCGAACTGCTTCTGCGCGAGCTCCCCTTCCTCTCCGTTGTTGGAATATACGGCCACTCCCTGGCCGGAGTAGAATCCCTTTCCATGGTAGCCGGGGAACAGGTCACAGAGAGGACCGGTGAAGCCTTCCTTGCGCTTTTGGTTGCCGTCTTTGTAAAGCTCGATCCCGTCGAGGCTATGGACATCGATGTCATAGAAACCGGCCTCCATGGAAGCGTACAGGATGCGGTTCTCCGGATCGGTCAGGTGACGGGCGAAGCCGGTCGGACGGCCCGGGAACTTGTCGTACGAAAGCGTCCTGACGTTCTTGTCGGCGTCGATGGCGTAGGGACCGATGAAAAGCTGCTTGCTCTCGTCGTGGATCATTCGGCTGGCGGGAGTGCCTCCGATGCTCTCAGGACGAACTATCTGCTCCAAAGAAGGGGTGATCTGGTAGAGCTTGTCGTCTGAGCCGAAAGGCTCGTGGGGAGAATAGCTCACCACCCACAGGTCGCCCTGCCAGGGAACCACCGCGCCTGTGCCGCACTCCCCCTGGGAGTTGTAATATGCCAGATGCGGATAGATGCCGCTAAAGCTCTTGTGGCCGGTCTCATCAACCGCCGACGGAGCCTTCTGGGAGCAAGCGGCGGCGGCCAGAAGGACCGCCGCTGCCATAAAGATTCTTAATAAGTTACGCATATCCTAATAACCGGGATTCTGGGTCAGGTTCTCGTTGATCAGACGGTCTGAAGCCGGGATCGGCCAGAGGTAATCCCTGGCGGGATTGAACTGGCGGGTAGTGGCCTGGACCACATATCCCTTCTCAGCCATGTAGCGGACATCAGCGATACCGTTCTCATCGATCTCAGGAGTACCTCCGATCGGATAGTTTCCGTCGAGCCAGTTCTGGGCGAGCTTCTGGTACTCCGGAGGAGTGTTGGCGAGGTTGCCGTCCCAGCTGGCATTTCCGGACCATGTCCTCTCAAGATAGAAGATCGGACGGTTGAAAACGACCTCAGCGATCCTCCAGCGGATCAGGTCCTCATACCTGTGACCCTCAGCGGCCAACTCGATGAAACGCTCGGTGCGGATGATCGTGCGAAGCTTGGCCTGATCACCTGCGACCACCTTGGGATACTCGAGACCGGTACCTTTGTAGGCGCGCTCACGAAGCTTGTTGATAGTGGCGTCAAGCACAGCCTGATCGCACTTGCCCTGCTCGTTCATAGCCTCGGCATACATCAGGAGCACATCACCATAACGCATGTCCGGATAGGCGTTGACACCCTTCCAGCTGTTGGCGGCGATCCAATTGGTCGGGTCGGAGAACTTCTTGAAGACAAAACCGTTGTAGGCGGCGTGGAGGGCGCATGCCTTGGAGTCGGTGTTGTTGACGAGGGCTCCGTCAGAGATCCTGTGAACCTTGTTGGCCAAAGGAGAAGGAGAGTGTTCGAAGCCGAAGAAAGCGTAGTCCTCAGGCTTGTAGGTTCCGTCCTTCATACACTTTGAATCCGGCTGGGCGAAAGGCACGATGGTCATCGCCATACGGGGGTCGCGGTTGTCGAAGATGGCCTTGGGGTTGTACAGAGGAGACTCGTCAATGGGCAGACCGTCGATGCAAGGATAGGCGCAGACAAGCTCCAGACCAGGATTCCTGGCGCCCCAACCACCGGCCAGACGCGTGAGGATGTTCTGGATGTCGTTGTCGAACCAGTAATATACCTTTAGGGAATAGTCACCCTTGAAAACGAATATCCACTCAGGAGATGTCTTGGCGGTGAAAAGGCTCTGGTAATTCTCGTGAAGCGAATAGACTCCGAGATCCATGCAGGCCTTGGCCGCGGTGGCGGCGGTAGCGTAATCGCCATTGTAGATTGCCATACGGGCCTTGTAGGCGTAGGCCATGCCCTTGGTAGCCCTTTGTACTCCGGCGTAGCCTTCAGGAAGTGAAGCGGCAGCCTTGTCGAAGCACTCGTATGCGAACGCGAGAACCTCGCTCTTGGGGGAACGGGAAGCGGAATAAGCCTCTTCAAGGGTCATTCCGGTCTTGTCCAGGATGACGTCACCCCAGCGGAAAGCCAGCATACCGTAAGCGTATCCGATGTAGAAATAAGCCTCGCCTTTGTACTGTTCGAGAGTCTTGGCGTTGATCCCGAGATCGGCGCCTTTCTCGTCCAGGTTCTTGATGATTCTCAAGGAACGGGCGATGCCTTTATAGTAGTTCTGCCAGTAAGTGGCGATTGTTCCGTTCTCAGCGGTCAAGGTACCGTTGAAAGTGAACTGGGTATTGCTTCGATAGGTGACATCATCTCCCCAGTCGGTACCGTCGATCGGGAAGAACGCTGTCCGGTACAGGTCGTTGAGACTCATCTCGATCTCGGAAGCGGAAGAATACCAGTTCTCGCTGGACCCCTCGGAGAGAGGATTGAGGTTGAGATCGACGCAGGAAGTGATCATCAGCGCCGAAATCATTGATATAGCAATAGTTATAATCTTTTTCATGATAGCGCCTCCTTTAGAATTTGACATTTACACCAAAGATGAATGAGGTCGAGATAAAGTCGCTTGTATTGCCGACTTCAGGATCCCAGCCCTTGGGGAAGTTGCTGATAGCGGGAAGATCCGTGACATTGGCATAGACTCTCAAGCTCTTGATGAAAGTCTTGTCCATGATCGCTTTGGGAAGAGTATACCCGAGGGTGATGTTCTTCACACGGAAATAGGCGCCGTTGAACATCCAGTAATCAGAGCCAGCGCTCTGGCTGCCGGTGTTGGTGTAGGTGACCCTGGGATATTTGGCTGTCTTGTTGGCGGCGTCATCACCGATCCTCCAGTAATTACCGACAAGGATCTGGGGAGCGGAACCCCACTGGTTCTTGTAAGGCTGGATCCAGTAGTACTGGAACAACTTGTTCTGGTGGCCGATTCCCTGGAAGGACATGTTGAAATCCCAGTTCTTCCAGCCGAGGAAGACATTACCTCCGTAGAGATATTCAGGGAGGGAGTTGCCCATCTTGACCTTATCGTCGGCGTTGATCTTGCCGTCACCGTTCACATCGACGTACTTGATGTCTCCGGGCTTGTCGTTTCCTGAATATGTCGGGATGCGCTGTCCGCCCGGAGCGAGCTCTTCCTGGTTCTGGATCAAGCCGTCAGTCTTGTAGATGAACCACTCGTTGTAGTAGGAGCCCTCCTCGATGATATTGTTACCGTTGATGGTCCTCTTGTCACCGACATAACCCATCTTGGAACGATAGTCGGAAAGGTTGGCCGAGATGCCGTAAGAGAAATCACCCTTGCGGTCGCTCCAGCCAATCTCGAGATCCCAACCATTGGTGTACATGTCACCAGCGTTCTGGGAAGGAGCGGAGTATCCGGCGTATGAAGGGAATCCGAGGGTAAGGAGCATGTTCTCCGTCTTCTTGTGGTAGTAGTCCGCGGAAGCCCTCAGGCGGCCGTCGAGGAAGTTGGCATCGAAGCCGACTCCCGTGGAAGTCGTTGTCTCCCAAGTGATATCTCGGAAAGCGTAGTAAACCTGGGCGGCGTTCTGCAGGGCGGTCACGCTACCGTCTTTGTTCATCATGTAGCTGTTGCCGAAGCTGATGGCGGCCTGGTAAGGGAACTCGGAACCGATACGCTCGTTACCAAGCTGGCCCCAGGAGCCGCGGAGCTTCATGTAAGAGACCACATTGTTCTTGAACCAAGGCTCCTCGGAGATGACCCAACCGGCGGAAACTGAAGGGAAGTAACCCCAGCGGCACTCGCTCGCGAAACGCGAAGAACCGTCAGCGCGGAAGTTAGCCTGGAGCATGTACTTGTTCCTGAAAGAATACATCAGACGGCCGAAACCGGACTGGTAGGCGTTGTGACCGGCGGAACCGCTGTTGAACTGATAGTCCTCAGGACCGATGTTGAGGTAAGGATAATTGTCGAGCAAGTATTTCGTCCTGCTGGCTCCAAGGTTCTCCCACTCACGCTTGTAGCCCTCATAACCGACCATCAAGTTGAAAGAATGGTCACCGAATTTCTTGGTGTAGTTGGCGTAGGCCTGATAGGTGTAGGCGTGGTTGTCGTTGCGGGTCTCGTTCAAGTCAGTCGAACGGTTGATCTCACTGAGGATCCTGGTTCCGTCCTCTTTCTCGACATAGACAGCCTTGTTGAATCTCTTGTTCTTGTTGAACGAGAAACGCGGGGCGAAGATAGTGGTGATCTTGAAGTCCTTGAAAGGAGTGATGTCAAACTGGATCTTTCCGCCTAATCTATAGTAATTTCCCTTGCTTATGCCTCCTTCGGTGAAACCGGCGAGAGGGTTGGCTCCATCCTTCACGTCAGCATATCTCCCGTCTTCCCAGTAGGGGCCGTAGATAGGGGCGGCGATATAAGCCCAGTACACGACGCTGTTATTGGCGGGAGAGGTGAACTCACTCAGGGAGAAATCGAGGTCAACGTTGGCCTTCAACCACTTGGAGATCTGCCAGTCATTGTTCAGACGACCGGAATAACGCTCGTGGCCGCGGTACATGTAGTAACCATCACCCTTCTGGTAGTTCATCGTGAACTTTGTCCTCAGGTTCTCGCGGCCACCGGTAATGCTCATGTTGTGCCTCTGGTGGGAGGTGGTGTTCTTAAGAAGGACCTTGGTCCAGTCCGTGTCCGGATAATGATAAGGATCCTTGGCGTTGTTAGCCGCATAGGAGTTGATATATTCCTCAGTGTACTCAGAGAAGGGGCTCGAGGCTCCGTCATTGTACTTCAGGTCATCGACGATCCTCATCCAGTCCGTCGCGTTCGTGAGCGCGGGGCGGGCGGTAGGCTTGTCAATCGCATAGGAATAGTTGTAGTCAACGGAGAACTTGTTCTCCTGCGCGCGTCTTGTGGTGATAAGGATAACACCGGCGGCGGCCCTTGATCCGTAGATGGACGCGGAGGCGGCGTCCTTCAAGACAGCGATGTCCTGCACATCCTCGGCGGCCACATCATCCAGCGTTCCGGGAACACCATCGATAATGACCAGCGGGTCGTTGTCAGACATAGTGGTGACACCGTGGATACGGATGGTTCCGGATCCTCCGGGCTCACCGGAAGAACGTGTGACCTGGAGACCGGCGATCATTCCCTGCAGGGCATTGGAAAGCATCTGCTGGGAGCGTTCCTCGACATTCTCACCACGGACCGAAGATATTGATCCGGTAAGGTCTCCCTTACGGGCTGTACCGTAACCGATGGCCACGGCATTGTCCAGAAGGTTGATGTCAGTTTCCAGGACAATGTTCAGGACAGTGGAAGAACCGACCTTCACATCCTTGGTCTTGAAACCGATAGAAGACACCCGAAGAGTGTTGCCGCGCTGCACCGCTATCGAGAACGCTCCGTTCTCGTCAGCGATAGCACCTTTTGTGGCATCCTCAACGAGCATGATGCTGGCGCCGATGACCGGCTCGCCATTTTCATCCTTCACGGTTCCCCGGACTGTGTTCTGGGCGTACATGGAGATCCATGCTCCGCACATGATTAGCCCGGTCAACAGCAGCTTAAGCGCTGAAAAGGCATTTTTTCGCATAAATTAATTGGTTATAAGTGTTTAAAAAGAACTTCGCTTTTTGTAGTTTTCTTTCGCAATTTAATCATTTTTTATCATTTTGGTCATATTTGTTATAAAAAAGTAGAATTCTTGGCTTATTTGTGTTTTTCTCAAATCTTGAGTAACTTCGACCCCCTGAAATAACGGACGTAACATCAATGGCTAAAGAGAAGAAGACTCCCGGCATCGGTACGCTTTGTGTACAAGCCGGTTACAAGCCCGGGAAGGGTGAACCAAGGCAGATTCCCATCATCCAGAGCACGACCTTCAAATACGAGACTTCCGACCAGATGGGCCGGCTTTTCGACCTTGAGGACAGCGGATATTTCTACACCAGGCTTCAGAATCCCACCAACGACATGGTGGCCGCCCAGATCGCTGCCCTGGAGGGTGGAGTCGCGGCGATGCTGACTTCCTCCGGCCAGGCGGCGAACCTTTTCGCATGCCTGAATATCTGCTCGGCAGGAGACCACATCGTCAGCGCCGGCAACATCTACGGCGGGACTTTCAACCTGCTCGGAACCTCACTGGCGAAGATGGGGATCGAGGTGACATTCATCTCCCCGGACGCTTCCGAGGAAGAGATCAGCGCCGCCTTCAGACCCGAGACCAAGCTCCTGTTCGGTGAGACCCTTTCCAATCCCGGAGTGGAAATGCTTGACATAGAGAAGTTCGCGCGCATCGCCCACAGCCACGGTGTGCCGCTTGTGATCGACAACACCTTCGCGACTCCGGTGCTGTGCAGGCCTTTTGAATATGGAGCCGACATAGTCACTCACTCAACCACAAAATACATGGACGGTCACGGGGTGACCGTAGGAGGAGCGCTCGTGGACAGCGGCAACTTCGACTGGGACGCCCACGCTGATAAATATCCCGGCCTTTGCTCCCCCGACCCGTCCTATCACGGACTGATCTACACCAAGGCATTCGGAAAGGCGGCCTTCATCACCAAGGCCACAAGTCAGCTGATGAGGGATCTCGGCTCGATCCAGAGCCCGCAGAACGCCTTCTATCTCCACCTCGGCCTGCAGAGCCTCCACGTCAGGATCGCCCGCCACAGCGAGAGCGCCCAGAAGGTGGCCGAGTACCTGGTGAACCATCCTGATGTCGCATGGGTCCGTTATCCCGGTCTCAAGGACGACCCTCACCATGAGCTGGCCGCCAAATACCTGAAAGCATTCAGCGGGGTCATGTGCGTAGGGCTCAAAGGTGGCCGCGAGTTTGACAACCGCTTCATGGACTCTCTCAAGCTCATCACCATCGAGACCCATGTGGCTGACTGCCACACCTGTATCCTCCATCCAGCCTCACACACCCATCGCCAGCTGACTGACGAGCAACTCCGGGCGGCGGGGATCGCCCCCGACCTGATGCGCCTGAGCATCGGCCTGGAGGATCCTGAGGACATCATTTACGACATCGAGCAGGCCCTCGCCGCCGCACATGAATAGAAATTCCCTAATAATCGACCGACTCGACCTCGAGGCAGGCGGTTCCATTGAGCCGCTGGAGATCGTCTATCACACCTCCGGAACCCGGGGCGGCAAGGTGGTGTGGATCTGCCACGCGTTGACAGCTAACAGCGACCCCGAGGACTGGTGGCCTGGAATGGTCGGTCCCGGCAAGGCCATCGACACAGACAAGCATTTCGTTATCTGCGCCAATATTCCCGGATCACCTTACGGCAGCACTGGACCGGCCTCGATAAACCCGAAGACCGGAAAGCCCTACATGCTGGACTTCCCTGCACTGACCCTCAGGGACATGACAGCGGCATCCCAAATTGTGCGGAAGCATCTGGGAATCGAGAAGATAGACCTTCTGATCGGCAGCTCGATCGGAGGATTCCAAGCCATAGAGTGGGCTGTCTCCGAGCCGGATCTTTTCAAGAATGCCCTGTTCATCGCGACCGCTCCGAGGATCTCCCCTTGGATGACAGCCTGGATGGAGGCACAAAGGATGGCCCTTGAGGCAGACCAGACTTTCCGACAGGCAAAGGACCTTTCAGGAGGAGCGAACGGCCTGCGTTGCGCGAGGGCCCAGGCCCTTATCTCCTACCGTTGTTTCGAGGGATTCGAGATCAGGCAGAGTGAGCCTGACCCCGATTGCCTGTTCGCCGGCAGGGCGGCCTCTTACGAGCGTCACCAGGGAGACAAACTCGTGAACAGGAATTTCGACGCGTATTCCTACTGGACCATCGCCAACGCCATGGACAGCCATAATGTCGGCCGCGGAAGAGGAGGTGTCGAGGCGGCCCTGGGAAGGATAACCGCCAATACCACAGTCATTTCCATCGACACCGACGGGATATTCCCTCCTATGGAGATCGAGCGTTGGGCGCCAATGATCCCCGGATCCAGGCACATCGGCATCACCTCGAAATTCGGCCATGACGGCTTCCTTCTCGAGAACGACCTCCTGACGGAAATCATCTCCCCGATCCTGGGATAATCAGTGTTTTTCAAAGGGTTTGATGGGTTCGACGTGGACGACGACATGGGTCTCCTCGCCGAACTTATCTTTCAGGGCCTTCTCGATGTAATGGGTCCTGGAATGGGCGTCGAGCAAGGAGGTGCTCCCGTCCATCCGGATGTGCATCTCGATAGCGTAACGGTTGCCGATGCGCCGGGTTTTAAGGTTATGCGGATCCTCAACGTCGGGGAACGAGGTGACAATATCCAATATCTCCTTCTCAACTTCCTTAGGCAGAGAAGCTTCCATCAACTCGCCGAAACTTTGGGAAAGAAGTTTCCAAGCTGTCCTGATTATGAATATTCCAACCACAGCGGAGGCCAAAGGGTCGAGAATGGTCCACTTGTCGCCAAGAAGGATCGCACCGCCGATGCCGATCAAGGTTCCGATCGACGAGAGGGCGTCGCTGCGATGGTGCCAAGCGTTAGCCTCAAGGGCGGAAGACTGCAGGCTCCTGCCTTTATGGACGGTATATTGGTAAGCCCCCTCTTTCAGGACTATCGAGAGTACCGCCGCCCAAAGGGCTATCATTCCGGGCTTGGGAATTATCTGTCCGCCAAAGAAATGGACAAGGGCGACTCCTGCCTGATAGAGGATTCCCAGCGCCACTACGAGAAGCGCCACACCGATAAACGCCGTCGCGAGGGTCTCGAACTTCCCGTGGCCATATTCATACTTCTTGTCGGCGGGCTTGCCGCTGATTTTCACGAATATGATAACCACGGCGTCAGTCAGGAGATCGGAGAGCGAATGGATGGCGTCCGAGGTCATGGCGGCGCTTCGTCCGAGGATTCCCGCCACGAACTTGAAAGCGGTCAGCACCACATTGACCACGCTTCCGACGAGCGTCACCCGCGTTATTTCCTTCTCCCTGTCCATACGCCTACTTGCATAACATGATGTCCAGAATCATGCGGTCCGTGGTTTTCATGCCGGCCGAGCCGATGGCTCCCACGTTCCGGATGGTCTTTTCCACGTCGTCCTCGACGATGCCGTCAGTGGAGGGTATGCAGGTGCCTCGAAGGGCCAGAACGGCCGACTGCACGGCGCAGGACACTCCAGAGGCCACCTTCATGGCGCAGCCGACCTTGGCTCCGTCGCAGACCATACCGGTAATATTACCTGCCATGTTCTTGATCGCGTAACAGACTTGGTTGAAGTCCCCGCCCCGCAGATAAACTATGCCGCAGGCGCTGCCTGTAGATGCCACCACGCAGCCGCACAGGGCGCTGAGCTTCCCAAGGTAATGCTTGATGTGGATGGCCACGAGATTACTTAGGATAAGCGCACGAGCCAGGGGCTCATCGGCCACATTATACTTCAAAGCGTAAGCGATCACGGGCATGCTCACAGTGATGCCTTGGTTGCCGCTGCCGCTGTTGCTCATGGCGGGAAGGGTGCTGCCGGCCATGCGGGCGTCCGAAGCGGCGGCCGTCATACCCATAGCATAACTCATATAATCGTCCCCGAAAACCTCTTTCTGGTTCTCCCTGATGGCCTTCCCCACTTTCAGTCCGTAATCCCCCTTAAGCCCTTCTTCAGCCAAAGCGAGATTGAGGTCACGGTCTCCAAGGATGAAAGAAATGCTGTCATACGGGGCCGAAAGAGCGAAATCCCAAATATCCTTAACCGTAAGGTCGTAGGAATCCGGGGCATGGTCTTCCGCAGCGGCGGCGCTTTCAGAACTCATCAGGATGTGATTGGCGAAACTGGTCTCCACTATTCGGTCGTGGTCGTCTTCAATCACGGCATAGGCATGAGGATCCACCTCGGCGCTGGCCTCCAGGCCACCTTCCACGGAAACTGTCGCTTTTACATACAGAAGGTGCTCTGTGTCAGCTACTGAAATATGCACACAGCCCTTTGAGACAAGCTCCTTGGCTCTTTCCACGGCCTTCGGAGTCAGACCCCTGAGGACTTCCAGGCCACGGGACGAATCACCGCACACGGCGCCAAGGGCGGCCGCTACCGGAAGGCCCACCATGCCGGTGCCAGGAATCCCCACTCCCATGCCGTTTTTAAGGATATTCCCGCTTACGGAAATATCCAGCCGGAAATCCGCCAGCATGCGCCAACTGTCACAGCATGAGCAGTTTTCGCTTATAATTTCCGCAGCCTTGGCGACAGCCAGGGCTACGGCAATCGGCTCCGTGCAGCCCAATGCGGGCTTTACTTCTCGCTTAATAAGGGCTATTATTTCTTCACCAGTCATAATAATTACCTGAAAACCATTTGGAATACCGTCTGCCGGTCATCGCTGCGGAGCAGCTCGATAGTGCCGTTATGGTTCCGCATAATCTGCCGGGAGATGGAGAGTCCGATGCCGGACCCCTCTTTCTTGGTAGTATAGAATGGAATGAATATCTGTTCCTGGGCTGAGACGGGAATGGGGTCGCCGTCGTTGGCAACTTGGACGACCACCTCGTCGTCTTGACCCATTCTGGCGGTAATATCGACATGCTTGGCGCCGGCCTGAAGGGCGTTCTTGATCAGATTGATCAGGATCTGGGAAATCTGCCCCTCATCAGCATATATCATCAGATCATCCTCTTTGGACTGATACCTGCATACAGCGCCGCAACTGGCCGCGAACTCCTTGTTCAAGGCGATGACGCCGTCCATCAGTTCCCGGAGATCCAGAGCTTTGCGCATCGGACGGGCAACGCCGGAGAGCTGCCGGTAGGTCTGCACGAAACCTATCAGGTTCTTGGACGAGTCGCTGATGGTTTCCAGCCCCGCCTTGATGTCCAGCTCGCTGTGGCCGTTCTCATCCACTGATTTGGCCATCGCATCGGAAAGAGAGGCAATCGGCGACACCGTGTTCATGATCTCGTGCGTGAGCACCCGGATGAGTTTGGTCCAGGAGTCCTGCTCGTGGGCCTGCCGCTGCTTCTCGAATATGGTGCGGATGCGGTTGAGCGTCCTGTTGAAGCGGCTGGTCTCCTTGAAGCGGAAGTTGAGTTCACCATCCTCCATCGCATCCATCATATAGGCCACCTTCTTGATGTCTTTCTGCCTGGTCCTGAGGAAGGAAACCACCGCCGCGACGGCCGCGACGATAACACAGATCAGTATGCTTATCCAGGGGGACATAGCTTACAGCCCGTACTTCTTCATTTTGGCGTACATGGTCGGCCGGCTGATGCCCAGCATCTTGGCCGCCGCTGAGATATTCCCTTTGCTCCGCTCCACGGCTTCTCGCACCAGCCGCTCTTCATCGTTTTCTGTCGTGCCCGACTCCAATCGGACATCGACATCCTCTGCCGTCAGATTCTTCGCTTCGCTCGGAATGACAGGAGGGTCACTCAGAATGACTGCCTTTTCGATGCGGTTTTGCAGCTCGCGGATATTCCCGCTCCAGCGGCCACTCTCCAGCACAGCCTTGGCCGATTCATCCAGTCCCGCGACGCTCCGGTGGTACTTCTCTGCAAACTGGCTGATAAACCTTTCCGCCAACGGCACTATATCTTCCCGTCGATCCCGAAGTGGAGGCAGGACGATATGGACGGTATTGATACGGTAGTACAGATCCTCGCGGAAGCGGCCTTCCCGTACCAGTTGCTCCAGGTCCATATTGGTGGCGCAGATAAGCCGAATATTCACAGGGATGGCTTTGGAGCCGCCCACTCGCACTACACTCCGGTTCTGGATGACACGTAGCAGCTTCGCTTGCAGGTGCAGAGGAATATTGCCGATCTCGTCAAGGAAGAGCGTTCCGCCATCCGCCTGCTCGAACTTGCCCATGTGGTCTGTATGGG
Source organism: uncultured Bacteroidia bacterium (assembly GCA_902780935.1). Taxonomy (GTDB): domain Bacteria; phylum Bacteroidota; class Bacteroidia; order Bacteroidales; family UBA932; genus Cryptobacteroides. The sequence continues at coordinate 101,846 of CACZHP010000015.1, forward strand.
CATCCGTGAAGGCACCTTTGACATGGCCGAAGAGCTCGCTCTCGAACAAAGTCTCGGTGATGGCTCCCGCATCGACCGCTACCATCGGTTTGCCGCTCCGGATGCTCCTGGCGTGGATCTCACGAGCCAGCACATCCTTCCCGGTACCATTCTCGCCGGTAATGAGAACTGTGGCATCGGTCGGGGCGATTTTCTCGACCACTTTCCGGATGGCTGCCATGGGTTTGGAAGTGCCCCAGAACATGAGATCCCCGGACGAGCCGGGGATGACACCGCCCGACATGCCCGTCTCTCCGCCCGTCATGCCCGACCCCGATCGGGCATCCCTCCCCATCGCCTTCCGGGCCTTGTCCCGCGCCGCCGTCAGCGTCACCACCAGCTTCTCGTTGTCCCAGGGCTTCACGATGAAGTCGAAGGCACCACGCTTCATTCCTTCCACCGCCAAGGCGATGTCGGCGTATGCGGTGAACAAAACGACTTCCACATCCGGAACCATCTTCTTGAGTTCTCCCGCCCAGTAAAGGCCTTCGTTGCCGGTGTTGATGCTTGTGTTGAAGTTCATGTCCAGAAGCACCACATCCGGCCGGAACTGCTCCAGTGTAGAAACGAGCGTGGACGGCGAAGGAATCGTCTTCACCTCGGCAAAGTGAAGGGGCAGCAATATCTCCAGGGCCCTGCGAATGCCCTGATTATCATCTACGACCAGTATTTTACCAATCTTGGACGCCATTGTGGAAACGTATGTAGTCTTTTACAAAGGTACAACTTTATTCTGAATCACGGCATTTTTGCCTTTAGTCGTTGGCGTGCCTTCGTGACGGAAGCGGGCGAAATGCCCAGGAGTATCGCTTGCTCGGATACGGAAAACCGCAATTGGGAAAGGATGTAAGTACGGATGTCGCCTTTTGTGAGTCCAGGGTATGCGGCCAGTAGGGATTCAGTAGTAATATTTAAGGAATTACGGAGCACGCGTTCCAATTCATTCCATTCCCCGTCCTGGATGTACCGGGGAGCGGCGTGAAGTTGCTCCAGAAGATGGTTTTGTCCAGCCAGCGATTGTATCATGGCATAGGAGTCCACGTCACCTCCCGTGCCAGAGCCCGCCTGAGGAACGAATTTCTCCCGCTCGTCGCCCCCGGCGCGGATGACCATCAGGAAAGCCCGGACATTTTTCCCGAGGATCCCTGAAACTTGCGGAATGCTGAGAGGGCATCCGCCCCGGGTACAGGCCTGTGCCAGTCCGAGTACGACCAGAACCATCTGATAATACAGCATCTCAGCGTCATGCCCCTGAAGACCGAAAGAAGAGGTGATGGCGGCAAGACATTCCTGCTTGAATCCGACGGATGTATCCACATATTTTTCAAATGATTCCGCAGGTTCGTCCACTTCCAAGACAAGCGAGTAAAGCTGAGGCTCATCCATGGCGAACCACAAGAGCGCCATTCCGAAACCCTTGAAGGGAGGATTGAGGGAAAACCCTGCGCTTACCCTTCTCCTGTACAGCTCCCGGGCCTCCTTTTTGACGGCATCCCGGACTCCTTGAATGGAGCCGAAAGACGAAAAGATGGCGTTGGCTCCGCATCCAAGTGCGGCGCAAAGGCTGCGGACGGTGAGTGCCGACAGACCGCCCGAACGCGTCAGGTTCAAGGCGGCGGAAAGGATTTTTTCTTTAGTAATGGTGACTGGTCTTGCCATAATAGATGTTCCGAAACAGTTACGTACAAAAATAGGAAAAGTAGCAGTAGTGTCCAAGGGTTTTAGGGCATAAAGGACTGTCTTGTCCACATAATTGTCCATATCGTTTTTTATTTCGGAACGATGGATACGCTAACTTTGCAGCCGATAAAATGTGGACAAATGATGAAACGACTGCCTGCTTTATTTGTTTTTGCGACTCTCGCGTTTCCTGCTTTGGCTCAAGAGGTCTGGAAAGGGAAAGTGGTGGATGATAAAGGAGAGCCGGTGGCATACGCCAATGTGGCCATCCTTTCCAGGACCGATTCCACCGTGGTATGCGGCACGGTCACCGAAGAAGATGGGACTTTCAATATCGTGACAGGAGAAAGCGACGGGATCATGATGGTGGCGATGATGGGCTACCGGACCGTGTTCCTGACTCCGGTGGACGGGGCGTTGATAGAGCTTCCGGCCGATTCCGCCATGCTGGAAGGTGCCGCTGTTACTGCCGTTATGCCCAAGACAAAACTCACGGGTGAGGGACTGCAGACAAGTGTCCGAGGATCGGTACTGGAGAATGTTGGGACAGCCAGGGACGTGCTATCGAAAACACCCGGTTTGATAAAAGGGCAGAACGGCCTGGAGGTTATCGGCAAAGGTTCTCCGCTCGTTTATATCAATGGCCGGAGGGTAAGCGACGACAGTGAGCTGGACCGCCTGCAAAGCAATGAGATCCAGAGTATTGAGGTAATCACCAATCCCGGAGCCCAATACGACGCTACTGTTAAGAGCGTGGTCCGCATCCGCACCATCCGGCGTCAGGGCGATGGCTTCGGATTCAACCTGAACGCCTCCGACGCCCAGTCCCTGCGTTGGGCAAAGGGGAATGCCCCTTTCGGAGCCCTCAACATAAACTACCGTACCGGCGGGGTAGATATCTTTGCCGGCGTGAACTACGCCCGTAACACTTCCCGTCAACAGAGTGACCTGAAAAAGAAAACCTTCGGCAGGACCGCCGCGGGGGAAGACTGGCTCTTTGAGAACAAGGGGACGCTCCTGAATGAATACTTCGGCAGCACCCTCTATGGCAATGCCGGCGTGAACTGGCAGATGGACGTGAACCATTTCCTGGGCGGCAAGATCGAATGGGGAAGGCACCTGACATATAACGTCCACACCGTGGTGAACGACAATGTCTATGAGAACGGAACCCTTACCGACCGGCTCGCTACGACTTCCGACGACACCATGGGAGATCTTACTCCGTTCAATCTGGGCGGGAATATTTATTACAACGGCCTGTTCGCACAGAAGTTGGGTATCGACGTCAATCTGGACTACTACGGGACCGACGACAGCTCCAACTCCGTCTCCATGGAAACCAGTGACATGACACACGACGCCTCCATCCGGAGCGGCAGCAACAGCACAGGCCGCCTATATGCGGCGAAAGCCGTCCTCTCCTACCCCGTCGGGAGAGGGCAGTTGCAAGCTGGAACTGAGGAAGCCTTTTCCCGCCGGAGCGACAATTATTCAATCGCTGGTATCGACATACCTGCTTCGGAGGCCACGGTAAGGGAGGACAATATCGCCGGATTCACCTCCTACGGCTTTTATTTGCCGAAAGCGGGACAATTCAGCGCAGGGATTCGCTACGAGTGGGTGCATTATTCCTACACTGATGTCATTACTCCCGCAAACAACCTGTCGCGCGATTATGGCAACTGGTTCCCCAATATTTCCTATGCGAATGCGTTCGGACCAGTGCAGATGATGCTCAGCTACAGCGCCAAGACCCGAAGGCCCAACTATGCCAACCTGTCCAGCGCCATCCGCTACAACAGCCGGTACATCTGGCAGAGCGGCAACGCTCAGTTGCAGCCGGAGTTGTCCCATAACATCAGCGCGACGGCCGTCTGGAAGTTCGTCACATTCTCCGCCAATTATTCCCGCACTGATGACGCGATCATGACCTGGTCTTCCCCTTACGGAAACGAAGGTGTGGTGCTGGTCCAGCCCCGTAATATTGAATCTCCCTTCAGGTTGTTCTCAACTTTCGTGAACCTCACGCCGACCGTAGGTCCCTGGACGATGAACTATACGGTGGGAATACGGGCACAGCGGCTCGACATCAAGGTGAATGATCCCCGCAAGGCCTCCGGAAAAAGAGTGACCTCTTTCAATGACAAGCCGGTCTGTTTTGCCCAGCTGCTGAACACATTCTCCGTGAAAGGCGGATGGCAGTTCGAACTGGGCGGCTTGGCGCAGTCCAAAGGCTACACGGGCAACCTGCTCCTCACGAATGTATATTGCGACATTACAGCCGCAGTACAGAAAACTCTCCTTCAGGACGGCTCCCTGGTTTTGCGCCTGGAAGGCGTCGACCTGGCCGGAATGGCACATTACAATGTGAACACAGACTTCGGCAGCCATACGATCCGCCAGACAAACGTGATGGACACACAGAAGGTGAAGTTTTCCGTCCGGTACAACTTCAACTCCGCCCAGAGCAAATACCGCGGCACCGGCGCCGGAGCCGACAGCAAGGCCAGAATGTAAACTTTTCGTATATTTATCCTTATGAATATCAGACTTGAAACCCCCGCCGATTACCGCGAGGTAGAAAACCTCACGCGAGAGGCATTTTGGAACGTATATCGCCCCGGCTGCACGGAACATTATGTGCTGAACCGGTATCGGAACAATCCAGACTTCATCCCGGAACTGGACTTCGTGATGGAGGAGGATGACCGCAATATCGGCCATGTAATGTTCTCCAAGGCCGAAATAACCCTGGATGACGGCGGCGTATTCCCTTCCTGGACCTTCGGACCCATCAGCATTCACCCGGACTATAAACGCAAGGGATACGGGCTGAAGCTGCTGCGGTATGCGCTGGACAAGGCCCGCGAGATGGGTGTCGGCCTTCTGCAGATGGAAGGAAATATCGATTTCTACAGCCACGCAGGCTTTGACCTTGCAAGCAAACTCCATATCCATTATCATGGCGAGCCGCGTGGCTCCGAGGTCCCGTATTTCCTTGCCCAGGAGCTGATTCCCGGCTATTGGGGAGATCGTGAGGGCACCTACTGCCCGCCCAAGGGTTACTTCGTGGCCGATGAGGATCCGGAGGCATTTCAGCAGTACGAGGACTCTTTCCCTTCGAAAGAAAAGCTGCATCTTCCCGGACAGCTGACCTATGACGGAGTCATGGAAACAAGTCGGATCATTCTCCGCCCCTGGCAGGACAGCGATGCGCCTGTGCTGTATAAATGGGCATCTGAGCCGGATGTGGGGCCGCGTGCCGGCTGGCCGCCGCATAAATCAGTGGAAGAAAGCCTGGAGATGATCCGGACCATCTTCCACAATGACACAACCTGGGCAATAGAACTCAAGGAGTCGGGGGAAGCCATCGGTGCCATGGGCTATCTGCCTTGTGAGGGCAACAATCTCCCGTCCCGCGAGGGCGAGCCGCTGGTGGGCTACTGGGTGGGAAAACCCTTTTGGAATCAGGGCATTTGTACGGAAGCCTTGCGATTGATGATCGACCATATCCACCGCACAACGGACATC
>CACZHP010000016.1:0-58327 GCA_902780935.1 uncultured Bacteroidia bacterium
CAAGTCTGGAAGCCCTATTCTCATCTACACTGGTGATCCCCTCAATGTGAATGAGGCGGAGAAGATTCTCAATGAGAAGAAACGGGTGTTCGAGGAGGAGGTTTGCGCCTCTTATGGCCAGAACAAGGAACTTTACAGGGCCATCCACAGCATCCTTAGCTGGGACACTATTTACGACCCGGGAGATGATATCGTGGTGACACCGGTTAGCAGGAATTGGAACCTCCGCTGGAGTATGGTTCAGGATTATGGCGGATATGTCCTTTTCGACTGGGACACGTATTTCGCGTCATTCATGGCTTCCAGGGTGAGCCGGGAACTGGCCTACAGCAATGTCGTGGAGCTGACCAAGTCCGTGGACCAGTGCGGTTTCGTACCCAAGTCCCGCAGCGACCACAACAGCTTGACCGCCGACTGTTCCCAGCCGCCGGTCGGGTCAATGGCTGTGTGGAATATCTACAGCCAGTTCAAGGAAAAATGGCTTCTGGAGCTGTTGTACCCCAGGTTGCTGACTTGGAACAGGTGGTGGATCGAGGCCCGTCAAACTGATGGACTCCTTTGCTGGGGAAGTAATGTCAAGCGTATCCGCCTCGGCGAGCGCGGGACCGGCAGCACCAACCACGCTATTCTGGAGAGCGGTCTTGACAATTCCTCAATGTACGATGGTGTTAAGATCAATCCCGAGACCGGACAGCTGAACCTTCAGGATGTGGGCCTGACTTCGATGTATGTTATGGACTGCGAGCACCTCGCCCTCATCGCCAAGGAGCTGGGCCACAAGCAGGATGCCAAGGAATTGCGGAAAAGAGCTGAGTTCTTCCGCAAGAACATCCAGCGTTTCTGGTGTGAGGAGGACGGGATGTTCTACAACATCAACACCGAGACCGGGGAATTCAACCGCCGTACCTCCGCAACGAATTTCTATGTTTTGTTAGCTGGGGCGGCTACCAAGGAGCAGGCAAGGCGAATCGTTGAGGAACACCTTCTGAACGAGAATGAGTTCTGGGGAGAGTGGGTTATCCCCATGAGCCCCAGGAATGACCCGGCTTTCCAACAGCAAGATTATTGGCGTGGACGCATCTGGGGTCCCACCAACTTCCTGGTTTATCTTGGCCTTAGGAATTATCCCGACGAGTCTGTCCGCAAGGCTTTCATCGACAAGTCCGTGAGGCTGATGCTGATGGGTTGGAATGAGAAAGGTTATATCTACGAGAACTGGAATGCGATAACCGGGGAGGGAGGAGACCGCAGCAGTTGCGACACCTTCTACCATTGGGGAGCGCTTCTAGGCTTCATGGCCTTGCTGGATTCTTGAGAATATGAAGATCGTCGTAGCGCCTGATTCTTTCAAGGAGTGTTTGGATGCGGGCGCGGTAGCAGCCGCGATTGCCGAGGGAATATACTCAGTTTTCCCAGGAGCCAAGGTCAGGCAGGTCCCTCTTTCCGACGGGGGAGAAGGAATGGCTGGAATCCTGACGGAAGCTCTTGGCGGTGAATTGGTTCCAGTGAAGGTTACCGGGCCGATGAGGGAAACTGTAGCGGCTCGGTTCGGGAGAGTGGGGAAGACCGGAATACTGGAGGTCGCATCGGCTTGCGGATTGAATCTTGTGCCGAAGGAAAGGAGAAATCCTCTTATCACCACCAGCGAGGGAGTCGGCGAGTTGATCGTGGCTGCTATACAAAACGGATGTGAAGAGCTCCTGATCGGATTAGGAGGTTCTGCCACTTGCGATGGGGGAGAGGGGATGATGAACGTCCCAGGTCTTAGGAATATCGTCACCGGAGTCAAGATAAAGGCTCTTTGCGACGTGGACAATCCTTTCTTGGGCCCCGATGGGACCGCGAGAGTCTTCGCCCCGCAGAAAGGCGCTGATCCACAGATGGTTGAGATGCTGGAGAAGAGGATGGAACTTCAGGCTGAACGAATACTGTCCCAGACGGGCATAGATATCTCAATGATGCCCGGTGCCGGCGCCGCCGGTGGCCTTGGCGGAGCGCTTCATGCCAACCTTGGCGCGGAGTTGGTGCCTGGGATAGAAACCGTACTTGATATTGTCGGGTTCGATAGGGAAATAGTTGATGCTGATCTCATTATAACTGGTGAAGGAACTTCCGACCTCCAGACTCTATCCGGCAAGGTCCCGATGGGGGTCCTTAGAAGAAGCTCGGGAATCCCTGTCATTCTTGTTTCCGGCCGGGTCAAAGACCACGACAGCCTGCTCGCCGCAGGCTTCGCCGCCGCTATCCAGGTCACTCCGGATGGCATCCCCAACTCCGAAGGCATCAAACCCGACATCGCCAAAACGAATCTCCGCCTCGCCGCCGGAGCCTTCGCCTGTCATCCTGAACGGAATGAAGAATCGGAATAGTTTGCTATATTTGTCAAAATCACAATAGTTATAACCGATCATGAAGAAACTTATCCTTGTTATTGCTACGCTGCTTTCCGTCATGCTGACAGCCGGGGCTCAAGAACTGACAATCCCCCAGATACGGGAAGAATGGCCTAAGGCTTCCCTGAAGGTCGATCAGGTAAAGGGAAGGATCGGAATCCCTGAGTTCGCCTATGCGGTTGCCAAGGCATTCCCCGGGAATTCACTGACAGACGAGTTGAAGGCCCAGTTGGACAGCCCCGAAAGGGATAATGAAGATGTCGATGAGTTCATCCTCGACCGCCAGAACGGCTACTGCAGCCTTGGTTTTATCAGTGATGGGACAGTGAATATGGAAATGTGCTACTGGAACCGGAAAGACGGGCGGAAGCTGGTGGCTGTCAAGCTGTTCAATGTGTATGAGGACAAGAGGCCGCTGATGCTGCTCTATAATTACAACCCTGAGAATGGTTATCTCGAACCGGAGTTGGATCTTGACATCTTCGATCCTTACACCGTCCTTTCATTCTCTCTCCCCAGGGAAGGAAAGGATATAGACGTGTTTTTGAAGGAGTTTCCCGAGGTTGTCTCGCTTCGCTATGACGGGGACGCCGGTTTCGAATATGATATTCCCCCTATGCCCTGTGTCGGCTGTTTTTTGGTCGACACGACTCCTACGAATATCCGCAGGGCTCCAAAAGGGGAGATCATCATGAAATTGGATCCCGATGAGTGCTACATGATGACTGTCTGTGATCCGATTGACGGCTGGTGGAGAATCCTCGGTGAGACGGTGTTAGGCATGGATGACGAGGTCGTTCTCACCGAAGATGACACACAGACCTGGATACACTATTCAGTGATAGGCGCGGGGCTTCGCAACTATGGGGGCGAGAAAGTGGAACTGCGGGAGTCTCCTTCCGAGGATTCCAAAGTTGTCGGCACGATAGATCAGCAGGAAGCTCTCGTCAATCCTCTCGACGTGAATTCTGACGGATCCTGGGTCAAGGTCAAATGGGGAAAGCTTACCGGCTGGCTGGATTCAGACTGGCTGTGCGGAAACTCGCTGACCACCTGCCCGTAAACCCTCCGGAACTACTTGAATATCTGCTTCATGGGCTTCCCCCTCCAGTCGTCGGGGATGTCCAGGCCGAGGATATAAGCTATTGTCGCGGCGGTGTCGTACTGCATCATCGGCTCGGGAAACTCGAAACCTTTCTTCACCTTCTTCCCGAACACGATGAACGGGGTCTCAAGCTCCAGCATCGTGAAACCGCCGTGACCCTTGTCCTTCCCACCGTGATCGGAGGACATGATGATAATCGTGTCCTCGAATATCCCGGCGTCCTTCAGGGCCTGGATGACCATGCCGACTCCGCGGTCGAGACCCTTCAGGCACTCCATGTACTCGGGCCCGTACCAGCCGTAAGTGTGGCCGGCGTTGTCCAGGGCTCCGTAGTAAAATGTGAAGAAATCCGGCTTCTTGGTCTTGATGTACTCGGTGGCTATCTTGGTATATTCCTCGGTGGGAATCATTGTCTCCTTGCCCCGATAGGTCTTGATGAAATAGTTGTAATCCAAGGCGAGGGAATCGGCCAAGATGCCGATGCAGTCCCAGTCATAGACGCATCCGATCTCGGCATTGGGCCTTTGCTGGCGCAGGATCGTGAATATCGTCGGAGGGATGCCGTTGCCGTTGTCGGAAGTGGATGGAATCGTGCCTTTGGTGGAGTTCCACTTGTCGAAGCCGTGCATCTCCGTGGGCAGGCCGTTGAACATCGAGGTCCAGTTGATAGCTGACGCCGAGGGCATTACCGAGCGTTTCGCCAGGGTCCAGCTGCCGTTATCCATAAGGTAATGGATGTTGGGAAGATCCGATACCGGAGCCATCCGGACAGCCTCGGCGGCCCATCCGTCAATACCGATCATGACCACATGCTTCGCCTTCTTTTTGGCCGCATCGGCCTCTACATTCGCGACAAGGCAAAGAGCCGTCAATAGGATAAAGAACTTTTTCATAATCAGGATATTATCTCATATTAAAATCTATCATTATAGGAAGATGATCGGAAGGCCGCCAGAAGTTTGAAAGCTCTTGCGGATCCCTTACCGGGGTAGTGTAGCCATCCCAGATGACTTCGGCGGAAGTTATCCGGTCGTATAGCGGCTGTGTGCAGTAAACGAAGTCAATCCTGGAACTTTTGCTGCCGACCGTGGGGATGAACTCTCCGGGATGCTTCTCCTTTATCACATCTATGTACGGAGTGTTTCCGAGAATATAATCGTGGACCAGAAGCCTGGGATCGTCATCAGGGTAGTTATATTTCTCGTTATCCACCCTTGATCGGGCGTTGAAATCTCCCATCATCATCCAAAGTTGGTCTTTTGCCTCAGGGACAGTGCCGATCGTGTGATCGCAGATGTATTCCATCTCCATCGCCCTGTACTTGTCGCCCCCGTGATCGGCTTTGGAGGCTTCCCTGTCCTCTGCTCCCGGGGCATAAGCCTGCGGCCAAGTGTGGAGGGTCACGATGTTGACAGTCTTGCCGTTTACCTCAACTGTGGCCCATCCAGCCCCGTGCGCTACGATCCTGTCGGGTTCCTCGCCGGTGATTTTGTCAATGTAGGTGATTGGATATTTGGACGTTATGACCTGAGGATAATTGTCCCTGTAGCCACCGATCCCCCAGTATTTGTGGCCGTAACGGGCGGCGAGCTCACCCCAGCCGTCCACAAGGTAGCGGTCTTCTTTCGGCATGGCCTTGTCTGAGTCCGTCAGCCAAATCGACTGGGCCTCGCACCAGACGCAGATGTCCGGGTCCTGGGCCTTGACGAAATCCACGAAACGGTCGTAGTTGTCGTTCTGTCCGTCCCACATCCCGTTCTGGATATTCCAGTATAAGAGCCTCATGTTGACCGGTTTATTGTCGCAGGAGGAGAAAAAGATGGCTGACAACGCCGCCGCGGCGGCAATCAAAAGTCTTGAAAATCTCATGTCAGGTAGTTTTATCGTTATAAATATAGCTTTTATTTTCCGATTTTTTTGGCTATATTGTGGCAAAGAACTTAAAAAGAATGAAAAATAGATTGCTCAGCCGCCTGGGAGACATCTCCCGAATACATCATCGCGCGGCCTTCGCCGATGTCCAGCATAGAATCAACAAGCATCATGGATCCAACGCTTTCGTGGAACTGGCCTCGAAACGTTTCTCCTGCCGTTCCTTCAACCACCACCCCTTATCTTCGGTCAAGCTAGCCAAGATCCTTGAGGCTGCCCGCCTGGCGCCAAGCGCCAAAAACCAGCAGCCTGTCCATGTGTGGGCCCTTACAAGTGAGGAGGCTCTCTCCCGGATCCGTCCCATCCACACAATGTTCGACGCTCCTGTCGTAATCATGGTCGGCTTCAGAGAGCCAGATGGGGCGACTAGGGCATGTGACGGCTTCAATTGGGCTGAGACTGACGCGACCATCGTCGGGACTCATATCATGCTGGCCGCCGCGGATTTGGATCTCGGCTGCACATGGGTCGGGTCTTTCGATCCGGACAAGGTGAGGAAGGCTTTCCCCGAGACTGAAGGCTATCAGATCTCAGCGCTTTTCGCCATCGGCCATCCTTCCTCTCATGCGGAGCCTTCAGAGAGGCATTCCGTCAGGAAGTCTCCGGAAGAGTTCTCCACGGAACTCTGATCAGTTCCTGGGGTATCTTACGGTGAAACATGCCCCCTTGAGGGAGAATGACTTGGAGTAGAATATCTCCCCATTGCATTTCTCGACAATGTTACGGCATATGGACAATCCCAGTCCTGTGCCGTTGCTTTTCGTCGTGAAGTTAGGTGTGAACAGCTTGGAACGGTTCTCGTCGCTGACCCCAGGTCCATTGTCCTCGAAAACGATGTCGTAGAATCCTTCCTTGTTGGACAGCCTGAGGGAGATAAGTACAATGCCTTTGTCCCGCATCTCGCCCCTGGCGTTCTCGATAGCCTGGACAGAGTTGCTGATCAGGTTGACGAACACCCGGGTGAGCTGAGGCTTCGGTCCAACGGCCTTTGCTCCCTCAAGGCCCATGTACGAGAAGGTGATGTCATCCCTGCTGTCGAATAGGTCGATCTGTTCTTTAAGCAGTTTGTCGAGGTCGATCTCGACGGGCTCCTCGGTGTACAGCTTCGCGAATGTCGAGAACTCGTTGGCGGTGTCGGCGAGCATGTCTATCTGGGCCAGCACCTCTTTTGAGATCTCATCGAAGCGGTCGGTCCAAGCCTCGTCGCCCCTGCTCTTCATCCTTATCAGCCTTTGTATCTGGAGCTTGATCGGGGTGAGCGGGTTCTTTATCTCGTGGGCTACCTGCCGTGCCATCGTCGCCCACGCCTTGTCTCTTTCGGCCTGGGTGAGCTGCTTGGTGGAATTGTACAGGTCATGGACCATATAGTTATATGCCCTGACAAGGGACGAGACCTCGTCGTCCCGCTCATAGACGATATATTCGAGGTTGTTGATGTCCACCTCGTTCATCTTCCGTCCCACCTCCGTGATCGGCTTGAACATCTTGTCCACGGCCCTGCCCATCAGCAGACGGGCCAGCAGCAGGAGGATCATGAACACCGTCACGATGGTGATGGAGTGCAGGACCGCCTCAGACTTGAAGTCAAAGCTCTCATCGGTGAACGGCGCGCTCATGATGGCTATCATCTTCCCCTGGTTGTTGAATACCGGGGCGTAGAGGAAATAGGTCTCCTCAGACCCGAAAGCCTCCTTCCCGATGTAGTATCTCCGGTTCTTGTAGATGATGTTCTCAAAAGCGTCCTGGTTGATCCTTGTCCCGAGAAGCATCCTGTCGAAGACTTCAGGATTGGTGGACTTGAACTCCTTTCCGCCGGTGGTGTACAGGGTTATGTCGCACCTCATCGTGTTGCTCACATCTTCGAGCGCGGCTGAAGCCTCCTGGGTACTCAGGTCGCTGAAGTCGTTGGCGAACCGGCACCTGGCCTCGAGGAGGGTCTGGATGGAGTTCGTCCTTTCTGCCATGGAGTATCTCAGGTTGGCGTTGTTCCTCCTGTACACGAACAGCACGCTCACAGCCGCGAGTCCTATGAGGGTCATCACCAGCGCCATCATCATCGCGGCGTTTATCCTGGACTTGTAGTAATTCTTCTCCTTAACCCTTCTCTTGTACCGGAACAGGGATATGAGTGTGAGACAGAAATAAAGGTTGAGGGTCAGGAACAGAAAAGCCACGAAATAGTAGAAATCCTCCGTCTTCTGTCGTGAGATCAGGATCAGGTCCTCGTCCGAGACGTTGTTGATGAAGTGTGTGTAACCGCCGGCCCTCACATATCCTCCGTCCGCCTTCAGGATCTCTTCCTTGCGAGCCTCGTCCAAGAGGGTGGGGTAGGCGTAATTGCCCTTGTAGGAGACGAGTTTGTCGGAGGAATACTTCGCATACGAGTATCTGGCAGGCAGCAGGACGTCCCCGGGGGCGGAATAACCGAGGATTCTCGCGTAGCCTCTGTCCTCCCGGTTAGACTTCGGGGAGACGGTCAGGAGCATCATCGTCACTCCGCGGCCTTGGTTGTAGTAAGCGAAATTGCCTGTGTAGAAGTTGTTTCCGCCCGAGTCCCTATGGTAGCGGAACCTTGTCCCCTCGGCGATCACCGTTCCCCCCGACACCATCCTGGTGAAGTAGTTGATGGCTGCGGGATTCTTCTCATTCTCGGGGAAAAGCTCCACGATGATGTCATTGTCCTGGGACAGTCCGACCATGTAGCTCTCGACGATCCTGTTCAGGATGATGTTGTTGCTGTTGGGGATGGCGGCCAGCGACGCTATCAGCTGGTCCGAGGCGATTTTCTCCTCGACCAGCCTCAACTGCAGTTCCAGGCTGATGTTCCGCTCCATGGAAAGACGGTTGGCGAGCACGTTGACCCGGTCCTTCTCTTTCTTGAATCCCAGGATTCCGGCCATAGAGACAAGGTACGCGGCGAACACGACCGCTGTGACGATCCTTGCCGTACCGGAAAGGGGATCCACCTTGATCCCGGACAGTTTCCTCAGCGGGGAGGCAATCATCACTCCAAGAAGAGGGATGGTCATGAGGAGCAGGATCAGGGTCAGGTAGACAAGCAGACTGTACACACTCAAGTCATTGAGACGGTAAAGCTCGAGGGATATGCTTGAGTTGAGTATTATGCTCTTGAATATGAGATGGATAAAGAGGACTGTCCCGGCGAGGATCAGCAACAGCAGGGCGGTGTAGGCGGCAAGGATTGTTTTCCAGCCCTTTTTCCTCAGGATTCTCCGCAAGATTCGTTTACGGAAGAAGAAAAAGGTGAGAATCCCCAGGAAGATGACAATCGAGACGATGACAATGGCCCCGAGCGAGTTGAACACCTTGCCGTCGGCGTAGATTGTAGGGGAGAACAGCTTTGAGAAAAGAGCCGGGCTGGTGAAGGTCCCCTGGCCGGTGATGGACACGGCAACGACCTTGAACACCGGGATATCCCCTAAGGTCACCAGCGAGCCTCCGTTCTCTGAGAGCGGGACTATCGAGAACCCCCTCCCTGTCGCGATCCTCGGGTTGATTCCGCCGGAGTTTTCCTCTTCCATGGTGTCCATGATCTCGAGCCCGGCAATTACTTTCACGGGACCGTTTGACCTGGATTTGACGAGGTACCACTTCGTGCCGTAGTTCACGAACATCGGCTCCTCGCCGATCTCGGCGAGTGGGGAAGATATGCTTTCCCTGGGTCTGGAGAGCCTCTGGATGACCACTTTCCCGGTGATGTCATCGTTCTTCACGGGGAACTGGTTGCACCAAGACTGAAGGGAGTCTTCGATGTAACGGTAGATGACCATGTCGTCCGGTATGCCGAGATTCCCGACCCAGACGCTATTCTCGATTAGGGCGGTATTGATGTGGCTGTCAAGTGTTTCCATGCGCTTTTGAAGCGCTTTGCCGGTACGCTGGGCGGCTTTGGTGACATCGGCTGGGGAGTAACGCCGAGGCAAAAGGACAGCCATGAGGATGACAGCGGCCGCCAGTAATCCCCATAGCAGGTATTTCCTTATGTTGTTCTTGCCCCTTCTCATTCGTGATGGTATGGCTCGCCCTTGATGATCGTGAATGCCCGGTACAATTGCTCGACGAATATCGTCCTGACCATCTGGTGGGTGAAAGTCATCCTGGAAAGGGAGACTTTCCCGTCGCATCTGGCATAGACTGGCTCTGAGAAACCGTACGGGCCGCCGATGACGAATACAATATTTTTGCCACTTGCCGTCAGCTTCGAGATTTCCTTGGCGAATTCCGAGGAGGAATATTCCTTCCCTTTCTCGTCCAGCAGGATGACCGTGTCCCTTGGAGTCACGCGCGAGAGGATCAGCTCGCCTTCCTTTTCCTTAACCTGCGCTTTTGAAAGGGCTGAGGCGTTCTTCAGCTCCGGGATCTCGCTTACGCTGAAAGGGACATAACGGGAAAGCCTGGAAGAGTATGTCTCCAGACCCTCCCTGACCCATCCGGCATCGGTTTTCCCGACTGTCAGCAAGCATATTCTCATCAAATGCAAAAATAAGAAAGTGGCTCGGTATTTGCAACAAATAAGGCCGTCATGAGGACAGGTATCAAGTTATTCCTCGCAACCGCGGCCATGCTGCTCTGCCTTGCCGCAAGAGCGGCTACGGACAGCTACGATGTTTTCGTGCCCATTTCCAAGTATCTTGGGAGCGGGGACGCGGAGAGTCTTTCCGCTTGGTTCGCCGACAATCTTGAGATTTCCATCATGTCTTCGACTAATGACTCGAGCCGCAACCAGGCCAAGCAGATCCTGAAGTCGTTCTTCGCGTCGCATACCCCGCGCTCTTTCGAGATCAACCATACGGCCTCCAGGTCCAACTCCAAGTACGCCTTAGGCTATCTCAATGCGGGAGGAGAGCTTTTCGAGGTGACAATATTCGTGAGTAAAAGCAAGGACCGTTACACGATCCAGCAGCTGAAGATCGACCGGATCAGATGAGACCCTTTAGGATAACCCTGTCGCTTGCGGCGCTTTTGTTCTCATGCCTTTGTCCGGCGGATATCCTGGCGCAACCGACAAGGGAAAAGGAGAAGGAGGTCGTCGCCGATGTACTCGATCCTGCCTATGTCAAGGCGGACCGCTTGCTCGTCAAAAGTATTCTCGACAGGGTCAAGGACGGGAAAGAAAGGAACAATCCCGAGCGTCGCAAGAGGTATGACTGCGAGATCTACAGCCGCAACGAGCTGGATCTCGCCAATCCGGGGATGGTGGCGAGGTTCCTGCCCAAAGGCTTCCAGTTCGTGTATGATTATGTGGACACTTCCCGGATCTCCGGGCTGCCTTATCTGCCGGTGATGATCGCCGAGTCAAAGTCCCACTATTATCATTCCCGCAACCCGGAAGTCAAGAAGGAAGTTATCGAATCCAGCCGCATCTCAGGAATCAGTGAGCAGAAAACCGTGGCGCAGTTCACGGGCGGACTTTACATCAAGGCGAATTTCTACGAGAATTACCTGAATATCTTCCAGGTCGAGATCCCGTCCCCGCTCGCCGACAATGGGTCACTGTTCTATGATTATCATCTGATTGACAGCCTGCAGGTGGAAGGCAGGAAGTCTTACTGGATACGGTTCACTCCTTCAAAATGGACTTCATCGACGGCCTTTGATGGCGAGATGCTGATCGACGGGCAGGATTACGCCCTTCGGTCCATCCACGCCAGGCTGGATGGCGATTCAGGCGTCAATTGGGTTAGAAGTCTGGTCATAGATGTTGATAACCAGCTGCTTCCGGACGAGGGTTGGTTCTACAAACAGGACCGGATATATATTGATGCGGGCATGCCCCTGATTGGGTCCAAGGAGATAGCTTTCATGGCAAGCCGGCGTATCGACTATTCCGCGCCCTCCTTCTCTGAGAGCCAGCTCCTCGGGATCCTGGACTCCACCGCCCCGGTCCTGATGCACAACGATGTCCTGAACCATGACGAGAGCTATTGGGCCTCGGTACGTCCTTATCCTCTGAGCGAAAAGGAGCAGGGAATATACGAGATGGTCGATTCCATCAAGAATGTTCCCCTGTACAAAGGGGCGGAGAAGGTGGTGGACATGTTCTCCACCGGCTTTTTCAATTTCAGGTATCTTGGCCTTGGCCCGTACGACTCCATTTACAGCTTCAATGACCTGGAAGGCACAAGGTTCCAGATGGGGTTCAGGACCACCAAGGATCTGAGCCGTACGTTCCGCCTGATGGGTTATGCCGCCTACGGCTTGAAAGACCAGGCTTGGAAAGGTGGGATGTCCGCCGAGGTCTTGTTCGGGAACATGCCCCAACGCAAGCTGGTCCTGACATACAAGCACGACATGCTCCCGCTCGGAGCCGGCTCTTTCGGCTTCGGCAATGGGGATGTGGTGACATCCATCCTCGCGAAGAAGGGTGGGCGGAAGATAAGCATGATAAACGACTTCGCGGTCACTTACCAGCACGAGTGGTCGCATGGGTTCAACATGTCCGCCGGTTTGGAGCGAAGGGAGATATTCCCGAGCGTCGTGGTGCCTATGGTCCATCGGGACGGATCCCTGTATAATTCCGTATCTTATGACCAGGCTTTGTTGCAGCTGCGTTTCTCCAAGGACGAGATTGTCACACGGGGAGTATTCGACAAGCATTATGTCTTCTCGCCATATCCCGTGGTGACAGTGAACCTGGCGGCAGCGATGCAGGGCGTGGGTCGGAATGAATATACCTTTTTCCGCCCGGAGGTCAGGTTCCAATACACCCTCCTGACCGCACCCGCCGGGTCTTCGAGCATTGTCCTTAACGCCGGGACGGTTGTAGGCAAGGTTCCATATCCGCTGCTAAAGATCTACGAAGGGAATGAGTCTTACCGCATCAAAAGCAAGGCGTTCTCATGCATGGACTATTACGAGTTCGCATCCGACACCTGGGCCACTCTTTTCTGGGAACATGATTTCAGGGGATTCTTCCTCGGCAAGATCCCGCTGGTCAAGAAGCTAAAATTACGGGAGATCGTCCTTGTCCGAGCGGCCTACGGCTCTTTGAGGGATGAGAACAACGGCATCCCCGGAGATCCGGACTTCGGCTCCGAGATGCTCTTCCCCGAGGGGATGGACAAACTTCAGACACCTTATGTCGAGGCTGGAGTCGGACTGTCTAACATATTCAAAGTGTTGCGGGTTGATGCCGTGTGGAGGCTCACGCACCGCGACAGGTTGGTGGATGGGGTCATGGTTCCCCACCCGAACCGTTTCGTGGTCAACCTGGGCTTTAAATTCAATCTCTGATGAGTCTATGTTGTTGCTGATCCTTCTTTCCTCAATCCTTCTTAGCGTTCCCTTCCTGGTGCCAGGGACCGGATACCTCTCGCTTATAGCCTTTGTCCCCTTGCTTTTCGCCGAGCGGATGGCTGACCAGGCGGGGAGGAAAGGGTTCTGTTGGTGGCACTACCTCTGTTTCCTGCTTTGGAACGCGGCCACGACCTTCTGGGTCTGCAACGCCACCGTCGGCGGGGGAATATTCGCATGTGTGGCTAACGCCTTCCAGATGTCATTGGTTTTCGGACTCTTCAGATGGAGCAAGAAGACCCTCAAGGGAGCCCTCCCTTACCTGTTCCTGCTTTTCGCCTGGGTGGCCTGGGAGCGTTATTACCTTACCTGGGCGCAGATCAGCTGGCCCTGGCTTGTGCTGGGGAACTCCTTCGCCAGAACGACGGGATGGATCCAGTGGTACGAGTACACCGGGACTGTCGGAGGATCTGTGTGGATTTGGGCCTGCAATCTCGCAGTCTTCGGAGTCTTGACCGCTTTCTGGAGCGGAAGGTGGAAGTCGTTCAATATCAAGGCGAAAACCGCTTCCTTGGCTGGGGCTGCGCTGCTCTTCCTGGCCCCTCCGGCCGTGTCTCTTTTCCTGCGGCCTGAACCAGCCGAAGGAAACCTGGATGTCTTTATAGCCCAACCGAACATTGATGTGTACGGTAAGCATGGCGGGCTGACCCAGGAAGAGCAGACCCGGACTCTTCTCGGTTTGATGGAAAAGGCCCCCAAGGACAGCGCCTACCTCTTCATAGCCCCCGAGACTTTCACAAGCGATATCGTGATGAACGGCATCCAGGCCAGCCCAACTGTCCAGTCCTTCAGTAAGTTCCTCTCGGAAAGGCCTTCTTCCGGACTGCTTTTCGGCGCTTCAACCTGGGAATATATTCCGGGAAGAGCAAGGCCTACCCAGACAGCCAGGCAGATCAACAACGGCAGCTGGGTCGAGTCACACAACACCGCTCTGATGATGTCGCCGGAAGGAGACATCCAGACATATCACAAGAATAAGCTGGTCGTCGGGGTGGAGATGATGCCCTATCCAGCCTTTTTCCGACCTATTGACGACAAGCTTGGAGGCGTGATGGGACGCTGCATCGGTGATGGCAAGGCTGAGTGCCTTGACTTTAAAGGAACCGGGATAGGCTGCGCCATCTGCTACGAGTCCGTATATGGCGAGTTTTGCGCCGATTATGTGAGGGATGGGGCCAAGTTGTTGACTATCATCACCAACGATGCATGGTGGGGAGACACTCCAGGTTATCGCCAGCATCTTTCCTATGCGTCTTTAAGAGCAATCGAGACAAGGCGATGGATTGCCCGGTGCGGCAATACCGGCATCTCGGCGATCATCGATCCTGCCGGAAGGATTCTGAAACAAACCTACTGGTGGGAGCCGGCCACTCTTCAAGGTAAGGTCGGCTTGTCCGACGAGCAGACTTTCTTTGTCAGGCACGGGGATTTCGCTGGAAGGGTCTGCGTGATGATGTTCCTCCTGATGCTGTGCGCCGCGGTTGTCAGGCGATTCACCGGCGGGAAATAAAAAAAAATAACAGGCTAGTTTTCCAGCCTGTCATTCTTCTCATCATACAACTCATTTTGCAGGACCGGGAAGTCCGTGACTTCCTCGACCGTTATCCGGCATTTGTACTTTTTCTTCCATTTTCCGACAAACGACTTGTCTGACAGCATGGTCTGGCCCCTCTTGAGGTAAGCGCCCAGAATCGGGCTCACCTTCAGCGTGAAGGTATTCTTCCCATGTTCGGTGTAGTAGGCGATGTTCCTTTCGATCTGCTCGTCGATTACAACACTTGACGAGATCTTCCCGGTGCCGTGGCAGACGGGACAAACCTCCATGGTGTTGATCTCCGTGGCCGGGCGGATCCTCTGCCGGGTGATTTGCATCAGCCCGAACTTGGTGAGGGGAAGGACATTGTGCTTGGCGCGGTCCGATTCCATCAGCTCCTGCATGTATTTGTGGAGCTCGTTCCGGTGCTCGCCGGACTCCATGTCGATGAAGTCCACTATCACAATCCCGCCCATATCCCTCAGCCTTAGCTGCCTGGCGATCTCTTCGGCGGCAATCTTGTTGACCTCGAAAGTGTTTTCCTCCTGGTCGGATGTCTTGGCCCTGATTCCGCTGTTGACATCGATCACGTTCAGGGCCTCGGTACTCTCGATCACGAGATAGGCACCCTGCTTCATCGGCACCACCTTGCCGAATGAGCTCTTGATCTGCCTTGTCACCTCGAAGTGGTCAAAGATATTCTCTTTGCCGTCGTACAGCTTCACTATCTTTTCCTGATCGGGAGAGATCAAGGAAATATACTTCTTTGTCTCCTCGTAAACATTCTCGTCATTGACGTAGATGTTTGTGAATGAGTCGTTGAGGAGATCCCTGAGGATCGTGGTGGTCTTGCTGTACTCAGTGAAAAGCAGCTGGATGGATTTGTTTTTCGCCACTTTCTGCCAGGAAGCCTCCCATTTCTGGATGAGGGCTTTAAGCTCCGCAACCAGGACCGCGGCGTTCTTGCCTTCGGCCGCCGTGCGGATGATCGCCCCGTAGTTTTTGGGGAGGATGCTCCTGACGAGTGTCTCAAGTCTTCTTTTCTCCTCCTTCGAGGAGATTTTCTGGGAGATGCTTACCTTCTCGGCGAAGGGCATCAGTACAATGTTACGTCCTGCCAATGAGATTTCCGCAGTCAGTCGCGACCCTTTGGTCGAGATCGGTTCCTTGACGATCTGCACTATCACCATCTGTCCGGGCTTCAGGACATTCTCGATCCGTCCCTCCTTCTCGAGGATAGGACCGACTTTGATCGAGGAAAATAATTGCCCGAGATCCGTGTTGGGGTTGCTCTTCCTCACGAACTCGTCGAACGGGGTGAAGTAGAGACCCAGATCCAGATAGTGTATGAACGCTTCCTTCTTGTCTCCGATGTCGACAAAGGCGGCATTGAGCGCGGGAAGAATCTTCTTCACTTTCCCGAGATACACGTCTCCGACGGAAAAACCGTGCCCTTTGCTGGACTCCTTTCCCAGTTCAATCAGCCGGTGGTTCTCCATCAGCGCGATATGAACCTCAGTCGATGTGACATCGACGATCAAATCCTTTGATCTTTCAGACTCCATGGAAATAACAATGGTAGTTGTCTCAAGAAAAGAGGCTGAAAGGATCTCCCGTTCAGCCTCTTTCTTCTAGCAAACTGCTAAAATGGCAGACACAGAGGACTTACTTCTTCTTGTGTCTGTTCTTGCGCAAGCGCTTTTTACGCTTGTGCGTAGACATCTTATGTCTCTTTCTCTTTTTTCCGCTAGGCATAATATGGGGGTTGTTAATTTATTTCTCCTCCTTCACGGCGTTGATGAACACCTTAGCCGGCTTGAAAGCGGGGATGTCATGCGCGGGAATGGTCATGGTGGTCTTCTTGGTGATGTTGCGGGCAGCCTTCTGGGCTCTGTGCTTCACGATGAAGCTACCGAAACCACGAAGGTAAACGGGCTCCTTCCTGATGATTGAACCTTTGACGGAATCCATGAAAGCCTCGACGACGGACTGGACCGCGATCTTCTCAATACCGGTTGACTTGGCAACCTCGTTAACGATTTCAGCTTTTGTCATAATAAAAATTGTTTATTAATAAAAAGTGTAATTAGGATGTCTTCTCCTGTGCCCTAAATGCTTTAAGGGGATGCAAAATTAGGCTTATTTTTTTAATAATCAAAATAATGGGATAAGATTTTTTTGGCAAGATTATTGACCATAACTCTACCTGCGCCCGGAGCGGTCTTCCGACTGCCATAATGGCAGGGAAAACCGTGTCCAGTGATATGAGTATATGAGTATAGATTTAGGAAATGACATGATGATACCTTCCGGAGCGGAGGTGAACATCATCCCTGTCATGCAGGGTGATGAACAGATAAAAGTGAACGAGTCGGATCTTCCGGACTCGCTGCCGATCCTCGCTTTGAGGAACGCCGTGCTGTTCCCAGGCATGGTCTATCCTGTCACGATCGGCCGGGACAAATCCATAGCCTTGGTCAAAGATGCCGAGAAAAGCTCTTCCTTCATCGGGGCGATCCCCCAGAACGACATCTCGGTCGAGGATCCCAGGGACAAGGATTTGTTCGAGTTCGGCACCGCGGCCAAGATCATGAAGATCCTGGAGATGCCTGACGGGACTGTCACCGCGATCCTCCATGGTGTCAAGAGGATACGCAAAGGCCGCATCCTCTCTTACGAGCCGTACATCACGGCGAATGTGACATATGTGGAGGATATCGTCCCGGAAAATGACAACAACACCAGGATGATCGCCGAGTCTCTCAAAGAGAAGGCGGCGGCCATCATCAAGTCGTCCTCATTCGCCCCCAGGGAGGCTGTCGGGGCCATGAAGTCGATAGACAACTTCCAGTTCCTTGTCAACTTCATCGCGACGACCGTGGAGGTGGAGAATTTCTCCGAGAAAGTCGAGCTGCTGAAGTACGACGATGTCAAGGTCAGGGCGATGAAACTTCTCGCCGCCCTCGAGACCCAGACCCAGCTCCTTAAGATCAAGCAGGAGATCAACCAGAAGGTCAAGAGCGACATCGACCAGCAGCAGAGGGAGTATTACCTCAACAACCAGCTCAGGACCATCCAGGAGGAGCTCGGCATGGACGAGGAGGAGGAATTCGAGAAGTTCAGGGCAAGGGCCAAGGAGAAGAAATGGCCGGAGGCTGTGGCGGCCCAGTTCGAGAAAGAGCTCGCCAAGCTGGAGAAATACAACCCGTCCTCACCTGACTACAGCATCCAGTACAATTACATAGAGTTCATGCTGGATCTCCCATGGGGCGAGATGTCCAAGGACAATCTCGACCTCAAGCATGCCCAGAAGGTCCTTGACAATGACCATTACGGGCTTGAGACGGTCAAGGACAGGATCATAGAATATCTCGCCGTGCTCAAGTTGAAGGGCAACATGAAGTCCCCGATCCTTTGCCTCTACGGCCCTCCCGGTGTCGGCAAGACCAGCCTCGGAAAGTCCGTCGCCAAGGCTCTCGGCAGGAAATATGTCAGGATAGCCCTGGGCGGCATGCACGACGAGGCTGAACTCAGGGGGCATCGCAAGACTTATGTCGGCGCCCTGCCCGGCAGGATCCTGAGCGGAATCCAGAAGGCCGGAACTTCGAACCCGGTAATAGTCCTGGACGAGATAGATAAGGTGGGTGCGGATTATAAGGGAGACCCTTCTTCAGCTCTTTTGGAAGTACTTGATCCTGAGCAGAATGTGGCCTTCCACGACAATTATCTCGACATCGATTACGATCTCTCCAACGTGCTCTTCATCACTACGGCCAACACTGTCTCGACAGTCCAGTCGGCCCTTCTGGACAGGATGGAGCTGATCAATGTCACAGGTTATCTCGCCGAGGAGAAGATGGAGATCGCCAAGAAGTACCTCGTTCCCAAGCAACTTCAGGAACATGGCATCCCCAAGAAATCCCTCCGTATCGACAAGTCCGCCCTCGCGGCCATTATTGACGAATATACCCATGAGTCCGGTGTCCGCGGGCTTGAGAAGCAGATCGCCAAGATCGCCAGGGTCACGGCTAAGAAGATCGCCCTGGAGCAGGATTGGCCGTCCGTGATCAAGAAAGAGCACCTTAAGGAATACCTCGGGCTCCCGACCAATATGCATGACCTGCAGAAAGGCAATGAGGCCCCTGGAGTGGTGACTGGTCTCGCCTGGACCCAGATGGGAGGGGAGATCCTCTTCGTGGAGAGCTCCGTCAGCGCCGGAAAGGGCAATATGACTATGACCGGAAACCTCGGAGACGTGATGAAAGAGTCGGCCACGATCGCTTATCAATACATAAAAGCTCATCCTGAGCTTGCCAGGATGACCTCTGAAGAATTCGCCGCCAAAGACATCCATGTCCATGTGCCGGAAGGGGCTGTTCCGAAAGACGGGCCTTCCGCCGGAATCACCATGGTCAGCTCGATGGTTTCCGCCCTTCGGGGCGAGAAGGTCAAGTCCGGGATCGCCATGACAGGCGAGATGACCCTGAGGGGAAGGGTGCTTCCTGTAGGTGGCATAAAAGAGAAGATCCTTGCCGCTAAGCGGGCCGGAGTCCATGAGATAGTGATTTCCGAGGACAACCGCAAGGATGTCGAGGACATCAAACCAGTCTATGTCGAAGGCTTGTCTTTCCATTATGTAAAGACAATCGACGACGTGATAGAGGAAATCTTCGATTAATTCGCTATATTTCGGGTCATGGACGTGAAGATTGAGAAAAGTTGGAAAGAAGCTCTCGCACCTGAGTTCGAGAAGCCTTATTTCGCCGCCCTGGCCCGGAAGCTCCACAGGGAGAAGGCGGAGGGAAGGGTCATTTTCCCTCCCGGCCCGGAGATATTCAAGGCTTTCGAGCTCACCCCTGTCCAGGACGTGAAAGTGGTTATTCTTGGCCAGGATCCCTATCATGGTTACGGCCAGGCGATGGGCCTTTGTTTCTCAGTCCCAGACAACATGCCCGCGCCTCCTTCCCTGAAGAACATATTCAAGGAGATTGAGGACGACCTCGGGATCAGGATGAGCGGCAGGCCCAATCTCGAGGGATGGGCCCGGCAGGGGGTTCTACTCCTGAATGCCATCCTGACTGTCCGTTCAGGCGAGGCCGCCTCCCACAGCGGGATCGGCTGGCAGCAGTTCACCGACGCCGTTATCAGATATATCTCTGACAATCTTGAAGGCGTCGTTTTCCTCCTTTGGGGCAATTTCGCCCGCACCAAGAAGGAACTCATCGACACCTCCCGGCATCATGTCCTCGAGGCTCCGCATCCTTCGCCCCTGGCCCGGGGCGCTTTCTTCGGCTGCCGCCATTTCTCCAAGACCAACGAGATCCTTTTATCAGAAAACAAGACACCTATCAACTGGCAACTGTAATGGGCAGAATCGCTTTATTTCCGGGATCTTTCGATCCATTCACCTCAGGTCACCTCAATATCCTGACCAGGGCCCTGACAATCTTCGACGAGGTGGTCGTGGCGGTCGGTATCAACCAGGCCAAGAAAGGCTTTTTCACAATGGAGCAGCGTGAGGACATAATAGCCCAGGCCACCAGGGGCCTATCCGGAGTCAGGGTCATGAGCTATGACGGCCTGACTGTGGATCTCTGCAAGGAATTGGGTATCAGGCATATAGTCAGGGGAGTGAGGAATATGACTGACTTCGACAATGAACAGGCCGTGGCGGATGCCAACCGTCACCTGTCCCCCGACATTGACACTATTATCATCCCTACGGCGCAGGAATATTCCCACATCTCCTCATCCGCCGTTAGGGATCTCCTGAGCCATCACGGCGACCTTTCACAGTTTATTCCCGAGTGGGTGCGACTTCCCAAGGTCTGATGAGAAAGTACGCGGCGATACTCCTTTCTCTCCTTATCTGTGGCCTTGAACTGGCCGCCCAGGTTGACACGGCCAAGGTCAGGGAACTGGACTCCAGGCTTGAGCGCTATTTCTCCTTGCTGGAGGCTGAGCCTGTGGAGGTGAAAAAGGCTGAGTGTGACGCTTTGATTGAAGCCGCCTCAGACAAGGATTTACGTCAAAGGATCGCTTTGAAAGCATACAACCACTACCTCAATTCCACCCTCATGGGAGATGAGGCGGTGGCTATTCATTTGACAGACAGGTGGTTCTCGGACGGGAAGATTCCTATGGGATCTGAAAAAGACCTCTTGGATGCCAAACTTTTCGCCGAGTTCAACCGCCAGTCCCTGATCGGTATGACCGCACCCGAAGTGCCCCTGGTGGATCCTTCCGGCGCCCACGTCACCTTCCCTGGTTCGGGCCGCTTCCAGGTCCTCTATTTCTACGACACCGACTGCGCCAAGTGCAAGTTGGAATCCCCGATGCTCCGCTCTCTTTTGGATGATAAGGATTACCCGGTCGATGTCTTTGCCGTGTATGTAGGCCGGGATGAGAACAAATGGACCCTATGGATGAAGTCAACCTTCAAGGTGAAGGCCTCGTCTGTCCGTGTCACCCATCTCTGGGATCCTGACGACGAGTCTGACTATCAGATGAAGTATGGGGTGACCTCCACCCCGAAGATGTTCCTGGTTGACCCGGATGGGGTCATCGTGGGCCGGAACCTGGATACGGATTCTCTTGAGAAACTCATGGATGCCAGCCTGGCCGCTCTGTTTTATGATTATGGCGGCGAGGAAGCCCTTACGTTTTTTGAGAAATTATTCTCTACTTATGGTTCCAAAGTCAGCCCGGAGAATGTCACGGAAATAGCCTCGATGCTCGAGTCCAGGACTTTGGCAAGAGGCGATACCCTGTCTTTCAAGCACCTTGAGGGTGACCTGCTATATTATCTGGCAGGCAAGAGAGAAGAAGGCTTTAAAGAAGGAACATATTCATTTATAAAAGATTATATCCTGGCCAGACCTGACGTTTGGAACAACGCTGACGACAGTCTCAAGGTTGTCGGGCTGGCTTCCATGCTGGACGGGCTTCTGAGCAAGGCTCCTGTCGGGACCAGAATTCCCAAGACCGGTATCAAAGGATGGAACAAGACCAGACGCAAGGGAGGTCTATTCTTCTTCAGCACCACGGGGTGTCCAGTGTGTGCCGCTGAGCAGGAAGCAGCTGATTCCCTGCATCTTAAGTATCTTAAAGTTGACATGACCTCGCTTGAGAAAGAATCGCCGCGGACGGCTCGCAAGCTGCTGGATTTCTTCGATCTTTCCAGCCTTCCGCACATCATCCAGACCGGCAGGAGGGGAGTGATAGAAAGACGTTATGTCAGCTTGGTCGAACATCTTTTATTTTTGGACGAAAAAGACTAAATTTGCACGGCTTTTGAAGCCAGGCAGACGGATTTGACAAATTCTTAAAGTTTTATTTATACGATTATGGTTTCTTACAAAGATCTTGGCCTTGTGAACACCAGAGAGATGTTCGCTAAGGCTGTCGCTGGCGGTTACGCCATCCCCGCTTTCAATTTCAACAACATGGAGCAACTCCAGGCCATCATCCAGGCCGCAGCCGAGACAAAGTCTCCTGTCATCCTCCAGGTTTCCAGCGGAGCGCGTAAATACGCCAACCAGACCCTCCTCCGTTACATGGCCGAGGGTGCTGTCGAGTATGCCAAGGAGCTTGGCTGGGAGCATCCCCAGATCTGCCTCCACCTCGATCACGGCAACTCTTTCGAGCTCTGCAAGAGCTGCGTTGACATGGGCTTCTCTTCTGTCATGATTGACGCTTCCTCTCTTCCTTACGAGGAGAATATCGCCCTGACAAAGCAGGTTGTCGACTATGCTCACAAATATGATGTGACCGTCGAGGCTGAGCTTGGTGTCCTGGCTGGTGTCGAGGATGAGGTCTCCGCTGAGGAGTCTCACTACACCCGTCCTGAGGAGGTTATCGATTTCGCCACCCGCAGCGGCTGCGACTCCCTGGCCATCTCCATCGGAACTTCCCACGGAGCTTACAAGTTCAAGCCCGAGCAGTGCAAGAGGGATCCCGAGACCGGTCGTCTGGTTCCCCCGCCCCTCGCTTTCAACGTCCTTCACGAGATTGAGAAGAAGCTTCCCGGCTTCCCGATTGTTCTCCACGGCTCTTCCTCGGTGCCCCAGGAGTATGTCGATATCATCAACGCCCATGGCGGCAAACTTCCTGACGCTGTCGGTATCCCCGAGGAGCAGCTCAGAGAGGCCAGCAAGAGCGCCGTTTGCAAGATCAACATCGACTCTGACAGCCGTCTGGCTATGACAGCCGCTATCCGCAAGGTCTTCGATGAGAAGCCCGGTGAGTTCGATCCCAGGAAGTACTTGGGCCCTGCCCGCGACGAGATGAAGAAGCTTTACATGCACAAGATCATCAACGTCCTCGGTTCCGACGGCAAAGCCGAATAGTCACCTGTCATCCTGAGCGAAGCGAAGGATCTCCTATAGCGTCCGGGCTTTTTCAAGAAAGGCCCGGACGCGTGCTGTATATTCTTCAGGATGGTCTTTATAGGCCATGGCGTGCTCCGAGCCGGGCGCTATCCATATCTCCTTATAGCCCTTGGTCTTGGCCTCGTAGTTCTTATAGACATGGGCCGTGGGAACGAAGTCGTCTTTGTCCCCGTGGATGAACAGGACCGGACGCTCGCACTTCGCCAGCTGGTTCACTGACGACGCCTCCTTGAAGTCCCAGCCGTAGCGCTTCCGGCAGACGATGTTGGCGCTTGTGAGTACCGGGAAGGGGGGCAGGTGGAACATGTCCTTGAGGTTATGGGCGAACTGGTCCCAGACGGAGGAGTAGCCGCAGTCATCGACAAAGGCCCGGATATATTCCGGAAGATCGTCGTCGCCGCTGAGCATCATCGTGGTGGCTCCGCCCATCGAGACTCCATGGACCACCATGAAATCGTCACCCCAGATGTCGTGAGCCATTGCGGCGAACCTCTTGACATCCAGACGGTCAAACCATCCCATCTGGACGGCTCGTCCTTCCGAGAGGCCATGATAGTGGAGATCCGGTACCATGACGTTATAGTTGAGGTCGTCCCTGTACATCCTGACTAGGTTCAGGAAGCAGATGTGGTTGTCCGTATAACCATGCACGACGATGGCCGTCCCTTGGGCGTTGGACGGATCCGCCGCGGAGGCATAGACCCCGTGGAGCTTGTAACCGTTCTCGCCTATGAGGGATGTGTCCTTGAAAGTCCCTTTCTCATGAAGGCTGTCGTACCAGGACAATATGCCCGGATAACGGGACTCGGTCTTGGCCCTGTCGCCTTCGATGTCGTTGCCGTGCTCCTCGGGAAGGAGGGCGAAGTTGCACATGTATTTACCTGCCAGACAGCCGTTCAAGGTCAAGGCGGAGAAAAGAATGATGAATAAAATCAGCGTTTTTCTCATGTTTACTATTATAAACCGTTTCAAAAATCGTCACAAAAATAGAGATATTATTCTGATTTTTTTATATTCGCGTAAGAAACTATTCATTAATCCAATACAAATCTATCATGGCAGTTCAAGTAACAACCAAGACGTCCTACGGCCAAAGGCTCGGTAGCTCGTTCAGGGGCATTGGCTCCGGTTTCCTTCTCTTGATTGTCGGTACCGTCCTTCTTTGGTGGAATGAGGGACGCGCCGTCAAGACCGCCAGAATGCTCAACAGAGCGGAGAAAGTGGCGGTCGAGATGCCCGACATCAATTCCGTAAATCCCGAATTTGACGGCAAGCTTGTCCATGCCACCGGAAAGGTGGCGACCAGTGACGTGCTGATAGACAATCTTTTCGGCATCCAGGAAAATGCCATCAAGCTGGACCGTGATGTCGAGTATTACCAGGTTCAGGAGACTTCCTCCTCCACGACCAAGGAGAAATTGGGTGGCGGGACCGAGACGGTTACCACATACGACTACAAGAATGGCTGGAGCAGTACCAGGATAAATTCCTCCGAATTCAAGGATGAGAAGTACAGGGGCGTGAATATCGTCCTGAGCGATGTCGAAGACCAGGCTTGGGTGGCCGAGAATGTCACTTTCGGAGCGTACCGCCTCCCTTCCGAGCTCATCAGGTCCATCAGCGGAGACAAACCTGTCGAGCTGTCCTTGAGCGAGGACGTGGTCAAGAGCATGAATAAGGTAGCCGCTACCGTCAAGAAGGACACAGCCGTCCTGCTGGCACAGGCCGCCCTGAAAGACTATAAATATGTCCATGTCAACAACAATGTCGTTTACATCGGAGCGGATCCCATGAATCCTCAGATCGGCGATGTGAGGATCACCTTCACCAAGGTTCTTCCTGGTGATGTCTCCGTGCTGGCCAAGGTCGCCGGTGACACGTTCACGAAGCACACAGACAAGAACGGCAAGTCCCTCGAGACCCTCAGCATGGGCATAAAGGGCATGGACGAGATGTTCTCCTCCGAGCGCTCCACCAACAAGATGTGGACATGGCTGCTCCGCATCCTCGGATTCTTCCTTGTGGCCGGAGGACTTAAGGGAATATTCCAGATCGTCATCACGATCCTTAAGGTCATCCCGTTTATCGCCAATATCGTGAACCTTGCCACGAATATCGTCCTGAATGTCGTCGCATTCGCCTGGACGGTCATCGTGATCGCGCTCGCCTGGGTCTACTACAGGCCGGTACTGGGCATCCTGCTACTTGCTGTCGCGATTGGAGCGCTGATCTTCTTCGCCGGCAAGGGCAAGGACAAAGGCCCCCAGGAGCCTCAGGCTCCTGAAACACCGGCTCCGGCAGCCGAGTAAGTTTGGCTCGATAACAGTTTGAATATCTCCGGCGAAGTGGTATCTTTGCCGGAGATTTTTTAGCTCTTTAAAATATGAATAGATTTGCACTGCTGGTTTTCAGCGTGGCTGCCCTTGCCGTAGCGGCAGGCTGCCAAAAAGATGAAACCACCTCCAGGGATGCGGACCTTGCGGGTGTCAATGTCGCAGTAGGTGAAAAAGGAGGGTCATTCTCCAAGCTCTTCGTCCTCAATGAGGGCAATTTCCAGAAGAATAACTCGACCCTCGATTTCCTCAGGTTCTCTGACGGGAATTATGTGTCCGATGCTTTCGGATCGATGAATCCTGCTGTTGTCCAAGGTTTGGGAGACACGGGTAACGATCTCGCTCTGAATGATGGTAAACTCTGGCTCGTGATGAACGGGTCGGGGTATGTGCATGTCCTGGACGCCAAGGATGAGACCTTGGTGGCCTCGGTTGCCGTGCCCGATCCGAGGTTCATCGCCTTTGATTCCGGTCACGCATACGTAAGCTCTTATGCGGGAGCTATTTACGGTGGAGAGGAGAAGAAGGGGAAGGTCTTTAGGATTGACCTTAAGACATACAAGATCGATGGAGAGGTTGAGGTCGGGTGCCAGCCTGAGGGGGTGGCTGTCTCAGGCGGCAAACTCTATGTGGCCAATAGCGGTGGCTATAATTATATTCATGAGGATACGGTGAGCGTGATTGACCTGTCATCTTTCAAGGTATCAGGTTCTGTCACAACAGCTTCCAATCTTCATTTCATGGCTTCAGATGGCCGTGGTGCTGTCTATGTCTCAAGTTATGGTGAGAGCACCTGGAGTCAGGACGATGCCGGAAACTGGATCCAGAGCATGTCAGAACCGATGGGCCTATACAGTATTGACGGATTGTCGAGCAGTCAGGTTAAAGGTGTTCATGTCAGTTGCATGACTATGTGTTCAGACGGCTATGTTTATGCGATCGGTAATGCTGATGAACTCACTGGTGGATATTCAAATATGCTCTATAAAGTGTCTGTCAAAGATGGATCTGTCACATCCAAAGCTATTTCCGGGACCGATGCCGCCCAGGTCGGCAATCCTTACGGAATCTGCGTGAATCCGGATAACGGAGACATCTACATCACCGATGCCGATTACACCGGCCCTGGAAAGGTCTGGTGCTTCACCAAGGACTTGAAAAAGAAATGGGTGGCTGTCGCGGGAATGTTGCCTGCCCACATGGTTATCTACTAGTCCATGTTCCCTTCCTTCCTGGCTGCTTTCCTTTTGTTTATCCAGGCACCGGAGTGTCATCCTGAGCATAGCGAAGGATCCGACACCCTGAAGGCGGCGATGGTGAGTTCCATCTACGGTTGCATCATCGTTCCGCAGCGTATCACTTCCGGTGAGCTTAAATCAGCCTCTGGCCTGTCTGAGGCGGTCCGTCGTTTCGCGGGGGTCCAACTGCGTGACTATGGGGGAGTGGGAGGCCTTAAGACGGTGAATGTCAGGAGTCTGGGAAGCGAGCACACGGGCGTGTTCATCGACGGGATCCAGGTCGATAACGCCCAGAACATGCAGGTGGATCTCGGACGGTTTTCCCTTCAAGGTCTCAGTTCGGTGAGCCTTTTCTCGGGGCAGAAAGTCGCCCCCTTGCAAAGCGCCAAGGAATATTCATCGGCCAGCTCACTCTATCTGGAGAGCGCTGATCCAGTGTTCAAGGACGGGAAAAGGGATAATTTCTTTTTACGTGCCACAGGCGGGTCTTTCAAGACGGGGTCTCCTTCCGTGGTGTGGGAACATCTCCTGCGTGGCGGCTCGAAATTGAGGCTCAGTGCGGAAGCTCTTTCTTCCGATGGACGTTATCGCTTTCATGTCAAGGACTTCCGGCAATATCCCGATGGCACGTTGGCTGGATATGACACTACCATGATCCGCTCAAACAGTGACATCACAAGCTCGAGGGTTGAGGCTATGCTTTTCAGTCCCGCCTCAGGCGTGGCGTCCTGGAATATTCACGCCTATTTCTATGGCTCCGGCAGGGGACTGCCTGGTCCGGTTTACAAAAAGGCCGGGGAATATCCTTTGAGTGAGGACAGGCAGACGGATAGGGACGCTTTCCTGCAGGGGAAATATTATCGTGATCTTGGAGATGTTTGGTCTGTGGCCGGAAGGGCAAAGCTTTCTTTCAGTCACCTGGAATACACTGATTATCCAGAACTTGTCCCTGGCGGGACTCCAGCGTCGTATAACTACAGGAACCATTCGGCGTACCTGTCGGCCACGGCGATGGCAAGGATCGGTAGTTCGCTTAAAGTCAACCTGGCTCAGGACTGCCAATATGATTACCTTGATTCCGACCTGAGGGCTTTCGCTTATCCTGGCCGTTTCTCCTCTTGGAGTTGCGCTTCAGTGATTTTCGGGAAGGACTCTTTCGAGGCCTCCGCTTCCGCTTTGTACCTTGGCGTCCGGGATTCTTTCATAAGCGGGAACGATCGATCCTCAGCTTCCAGGAGCGCTTTCATGCCCTCGCTCGTGTTCCGGTGGAAACCGGCGGAGAGGTTCACCCTTAATGGTTTCGCCAAGCGGTCATTCAGGATGCCGACTTTCAATGACTTGTATTACACCACTGTCGGGACAAAGACCTTGGATCCGGAGGATGCCATCCAGCTGGATCTGGGGGCGGTATGGAACCTTTGGTCAGAGCCTTCCAACCACTTGACCCTAAAGGTTGAAACCTATTGGAACCAACTGAAAAACAAAATAATAGCTGTACCGACATCTAACCAGTTCCGCTGGTCGATGTACAACCTCGGAAGGGTGGAGGTGCTTGGGGTGGATCTGACGGCGGAATATTCAAGGAAGTCCGGGACGGTGGAATTCGGACTCGTCGGAAGATACACCTTCCAGCGCTCCAGGGACAAGTCTGACAAGGAAGCCCTCACATGGAACGGCCAAATCCCGTATATTCCTTTACACAGCGGATCAGTGAACCTTTATGGGGAACATGGAGGCTGGAGGTTGGATATCACGGCATTCATGACAGGAGAGCGTTTCACCACTTCCGCTAACCTGCCGGCCTACCGGATCGCCCCATGGACCACCCTTGACGCCGCCCTGTCCAAGAATCTGACTATCGCCCGTAACGGCCTGACCCTGAAACTTTGCCTCAACAATCTCCTTGACCAGCAATACGAGATTGTGGACAACTACCCCATGCCCGGCTTCAATTTCCTGCTGGTCGCCACCCTGTCATTCTGAGGTAGGTTCACCTGCCGAAGAATCTACTTTTTAGGCGTCCCCTTGACCCTGCCGGTGGCTTCATAATCACCCTTCCAAACTGTTCCCCTCGTCCCTTTCCACCGGACGATAGGAACGGTTTTACCCCCTATCTGTCGCCCTCGTCCCTTTCCACCGGACGATAGGAACGGCATGTGCGGCTAATCTGACTCCGGCAGAATAAATAGGCCGTTATTCGGAAACCGTTAATAACCAGCTCTTTATAGAAGTATGAGTGGAAATATTTTCCACTCAGAAAGCAGTATGTTCTTAATCCTTAATCATTTACAAATAACGCCCGATGCCGCCGCTTCCATATCGCACACTTGGTCCATTAGCCCTTCACCACATGAGGTGATTTGTAAATATTTTTATTTGGAACCGCTTAGTAACCAACTATTTATGGAAAACGCGTGGTTAAACAAGCTACGCGTTTTATGTAACTGCCTAATCCTCTGGGATTTATAAACTTGACCCCAGAAGCGACAATCCGCAGATGCCGTCCCGGTACACCGACCCTGGTGTACCGCTTGTGGACTTGGCGTGCGAAGATGCCCTTTTGAACGCTTCGGAACGCATGAATTATTTAACCGCTCGCTCTTGGCTTGAAGCCATTCCTGCGCCAGATGTGCCTCTCAAAGGTTGTCATGTCTTGATTTTGGGCCTTTTAATACGGTATTTGGGCCCAAAACATTGCCCGTCACTAGATTAGGGCCCGGAATCAGCAATTCCGGGCCTAAATGACATTACAGCGATAGGAACCGCATGTGCGGCTAATCAAGGTCGCTGGCCGCCGACATTCGACAGGCTGGCGCTCAGTCCCTCGAAACCAAAGGCCATCGCCTTGCCCATCCGCCGCAACCTGTGTGCCGCCCGGTGGACCACAGGTGCAGGAATGCTATCTCCTACAAGAAAAATTATTATATTTGTACGATATGGACATAGTGCAAATCATAGAGATAGTGGCCCTCGTTATGGGCATCCCCTACATGATTCTGGAGGTTCTCCAGAAGAACACCATGTGGTACTTCGGTCTTTTCACCAGTACAGCCTGCGCCATCCAGTTCTTCCTCGAGAGCAACTGGGCCAACATGGGCCTGAACATCTACTATGTCGGTATGGCCTTCTGGGGCCTTTACCAGTGGCGGAAAGACAGTTCAGAAGTCCAGGCTGATGTCCATCTCAGGCGCTTGTCTCCCAAAATGGCCATCGTGAGCGCCGCGATATTACTTTTCGGGACCGGTCTTTTGGTCTGGCTCCTGACAATCCTGAACGACAGCAACCCTTGGCTTGACGCCCTTTCCACCTGCCTGTGCGTTATCGGTATGCTGTGGCTGGCGAAGTCCATTCCCTATCACTGGATCCTCTGGGTCATCGGAGACACAATCCTCGTCGTGATGTGCTTCCTTGCGGGAAAATATTGGATGACAGCCCTTTACGTCGCCTATGTGATAGCGTCCTCGTACGGCTTCTTCCATTGGAGGAAGAAGGGAGAGTATGTCCATGATGCCTGAATAAGTATATAATAACCAATATATTATGAAATATTTTAAGAATATTGTCGCTTCTGCCATCCTGGCTTTCGCTTGCATGTTGCCGTCCGCCGCTCAGCTGCCTTATATGGACAAGAACCTCAGCCCGGAACAGCGGGCGGAGGATCTCGTCGGGAGGCTCACCCTTAAGGAAAAGGCGTCCTTGATGGATTTTAATTCCCAGGCGATTCCACGTCTCGGAATCAACGCTTACAACTGGTGGAACGAGGCTCTGCATGGTGTTGCCCGCAACGGCTACGCCACCATGTACCCGATGCCTATCGGCATGGCCGCTTCCTTCGACCCTCAGCTGATTGAGGAAGTGTTCACTTCTGTCAGTGACGAGGCCAGGGTCAAGTACCGCCTGGCTCGCACGGTCGAGGATCGCGAGAGCCTTCAGTATGCCGGCCTCACTTTCTG
Organism: uncultured Bacteroidia bacterium; assembly: GCA_902780935.1. Lineage (GTDB taxonomy): Bacteria > Bacteroidota > Bacteroidia > Bacteroidales > UBA932 > Cryptobacteroides. The sequence goes on from CACZHP010000016.1 coordinate 30,193, forward strand.
GACCCCGAATATCAACATATTCAGGGATCCGCGCTGGGGCAGGGGAATGGAGACATACGGTGAGGATCCTTACCTGACTGGCGTGCTCGGTTCCGCTGTCGTCAGGGGACTTCAAGGAGACACCTCTGACGGACATCTCAAAGCCCAGGCCTGCGCTAAGCATTTCGCCGTCCACTCCGGCCCTGAATCTCTGAGGCATACATTCGATGCCAATGTCTCTGAGAGGGACCTTTGGGAGACTTACCTGGCCGCCTTCAAGGACCTTGTCACAAAGGCGCAGGTGCAGGAAGTGATGTTCGCCTACAACCGTTTCGAAGGCTATCCTTGCGGCGCCTCAACGAGGCTCCTCCAGGACATCCTGAGAAAGGAATGGGGCTACAAGGGCTTGATAGTCAGCGACTGCTGGGCTGTATCCGACTTCGTCGGGGAGAAGTACCACAACTGGGTCAAGACTCCCGTTGAGGCTATAGCCGCATCGGCTCTCGCCGGAATGGATGTGGAGTGCGGTAATCTGACCAACCTCCTTCCGGAGGCCGTTGAGAAAGGCCTCCTGAAGGAATCTGACCTTGACGAGCATGTCAAGAGGCTTCTGGCCGTGAGGTTTGCCCTTGGAGAGATGGATTTCGAGTCTCCATGGGACAATATTCCCGAGTCTGTCCTCCTTTCCGAGGAGCATAAGGCCCAGTCGCTGGACATCGCCCGCAAGAGCATGGTTCTTCTGAAGAATGACGGCATACTCCCGCTGGCCAAAGACGCGAAGGTGGCCCTCATCGGCCCCAACGCCGCCGACTCTGTCATGATGTGGGGCAACTACGAGGGCACTCCTGTCCGTACCGTGACCCTTTACGACGCCATGAAGGAAAGGGTTCCTGATCTGAAATATCTGCGCGCCTGCCCACACGCCGCTGAGCTTGAGGAGACTCCGACCGACATCGACGCTGTCGTGGATTCCCTTGACGGCTTTGAGACCGTGATCTTCGCCGGAGGCATCACCCCTCGTCTCGAGGGTGAGCAGATGGATGATGTGGATATTCCCGGATTCCTTGGTGGAGACCGCACCTCGATCGAGCTTCCCGCTATTCAGAAGCAGCTTGTGAAAGCCCTTGTGGATGCTGGTAAGAAGGTTATATTCGTGAACTTCTCCGGAAGCACCATCGCCCTCAAGGATGAGGACAAACTTTGCTCCGCTATCCTCCAGGCTTGGTATCCCGGTCAGGAGGGAGGTTACGCGGTCGCGGATGTCCTCTATGGCGATTTCAACCCTTCAGGAAGGCTTCCTTTGACTTTCTATGCCGATGACTCCCAGGTCAAAGACTTCAACGACTATGACATGGAAGGCAGGACCTACCGTTATTTCCGCGGCACTCCGCTCTATCCTTTCGGATATGGCCTGAGCTACACTAACTTCAAATATGGCCGTCCGAAGTTCAAGACTATGGCTGATGGCTCGAAGGCAGTCGTCGTCAGGGTCAAGAACAAGGGCCGCAAGGATGGAGACGAGATCGTCCAGCTTTACATCAGCAGGCCTGACGACGCCCAGGGTCCTGTCAAGGCTCTCCGTGGCATGAAGAGGGTCTCCCTTAAGGCCCGCAAGGCCGCCAAGGTCGTGATCCCGATCGAGGAAGACACCTTCAACTGGTGGGATGCTGAGGCCGGCAGGGTGGTTCCCCGCTCCGGTGAGTATGTGCTCTATGTCGGTGGCTCCTCCGCTGACTCCGCCCAGAAGACCATCAAGGTCACGATTTAATTCTCAGGAGACGTCGTAACTCTCTGGAGATACTTCGCTGCTGATAATCAGTTATTTTAGGTTAACTCCCATGGCCGTTTTCAGCCATGGGAGTTTGCTTATCATAAAGAAATGTTTTTCTGTTTCTTTAGCGTTGTTTTTCTGTTTTTTGTCGTTTTTTCCGTTTTGACTCTGTACCTTGACCGTGACCAAATAGAGAAAGATATGTTTGGTTTTTGTTTACTAATTAGTTAACTTTGTGGTGCATGGCGATGAGTTTCGTAAGGCAAGTGGTTGTGTTTGAAGACCATTTCAAAAAGTTTAGGAGAACATTGGAACGAGGTGCTTTGAAGAAACTGTATCAGGTTTTGATCCTGATCATGACAGAAGAAATTGTTCCAACCAAGTTTTTGAAAGCAATTGTAGGAAGGAAGGGATTGTACGAAATTAGGTCTGAATATGAAGGTAATATATATCGTGTTTTCTGCTGTTTTGATGAAGGACGGATTGTGATTTTATTTAATGGATTTCAAAAGAAATCCCAAAAAACACCAGCCGAACAATTAGATAAGGCAGAAGCCTTGATGATTAAGTACTTCGATTTGAAAAAACAATTAAGAAAATGAATACTACGGATAAACGGGAGATGTCTTTGACTCCACTGGAAGACCTTATTACAGAGGACTTTGGAACAGTTGGATCAGTCGAACGGGACTTGTTTGACATCGAATGTGATGCTTTTATAATTGGAGAACGGCTTAAAGATGAACGTTTGAAAGCTGGTCTTACCCAAGAACAGTTAGCCTCAAAGATCGGTACAAAAAAGAGTTTCATCTCACGAGTGGAAAGAGGTCATACAGACATACAACTCTCCACTCTCGTCAAGCTCTTCCATGGTTTAGGACGGCGTGTAAATGTTAGGGTTTTTTAAGAATACGACATGACGACAGAGCGTCTTATAGCCCGGAAACTCAAGGAGAAAGGTTTCTCTGACGATGAAGTGGCATCGATTTTGGGTTAAGCCGTGATGTAGAACGGGTTAATTATCAAATATTTAGATCAAAGCCATTCCTTGGAAGTAAAGGGATGGCTTTCTTGTATATTACTCATTATAAATTGTCTCCGAATCACGCAGCAAAGGATTCGGGAAAAATACTTCTGTTTCTTTGCGCTGTTTTTCTGTTTCTTATGATTATTTACGTTTGCTTAGCGTAACTTCGTGTAGAGTTGTTTATTGTGAATAATGAACAAAGAAACAAATATCCATGAATTCTACGGTAGAAGAGGGATTACAACCCATAGAGAGTAAGATACATGAAATACGAGGTGTTCAAGTAATTTTGGATACTGACATAGCAGTGTTATATGGGATAGCTACCAAGCGTCTAAATGAACAGGTAAAACGTAATGCGTCACGGTTTCCTAGTGATTTTATGTTTCAGCTGACGAAGGATGAGTTGTATAGTTTGCGGTCGCATTTTGCGACCGCAAACTGGAGCAAACGCAGAAGTTTGCCATATGCTTTCACAGAGTTGGGTGTCTCTATGTTGAGTAGCGTCCTAACATCAGAGGTGGCGATTCAGACAAATGTCAGGATTATGCGAGTATTTGCGTCTATGCGCAGATTCCTGGTTTCTAACGCTCAAGTGTTCCAACGACTGGATACTTTGGAATACAAAATAATCGCAACCGACGAGAAGGTTGAGAAACTATATGACAAGCTTGAGGAAGGTAAACTGACATCCAGGCAGGGTATCTTCTTTGACGGTCAGATATTCGATGCTTATAGCTTTATTTCTGGACTCATTAAACAAGCTGATAGAGAAATACTTCTATTTGACAATTATGTCGATGAATCAGTACTTATACTTCTGGACAAGCGAGAACCGGGTGTTTCAGTAACTATCTATACAAAACAGATCTCTGATCAACTTCAATTAGACATTGCCAGGCATAATTCCCAATATGAACCTATTGACATAAGACCATTCAATAAGGCACACGATCGCTTTCTTGTTATTGACGATATGGTTTATCATTTTGGAGCGTCACTTAAGGATCTTGGGAAAAAATGGTTTGCTTTCTCGTTGATGCGAGACATCAAACCACAAGATTTAATCAAACGGTTATAGAGCCATTCTCGCGATGGCGGCGGAGATTTTCGAACTCTTGTTCGATTCGGAGGAAATTGCTAAATTCACGGATGAGGAGAAAGTCAAATACGAATACGATATGACGACAGAGCGTGACATACGTAACCAGATAGCGTACAGCCGTGAGGAAGGCCTAGCGGAAGGCCTAGAGAAAGGTCGGGCTGAAGGGAAAGCTGAAGGCAAGGCTGAAGAGAGGCGTCTTATAGCCCGGAGACTCAAGGAGAAGGGTTTCTCTGACGAGGAAGTGGCATCGATCCTGGATTAAGTCGTGATGTATAACTAGCAATCCATTAAGCATTTAGAAATAAGCCATACTTATGGTTTGAAGGGTAGGAGTTGTCGTAGATTATTCATTATAAATCACTTCCGAAATACGCTGCATCCCGAGGTCAGTAGTCAAGTTGGCATTATTATTCTAAAAATAAGCCAAAAACCTTTTAAGGGTTTTTGATATTTTGGGGTCTATTTCTTGGAATGGTTATAATTGGTTGAATGGTGGAGCTACCCTAAGGACTTCAGAAATGTGTGGATGGTTAAGCATGGTTCAGGGAAGTGTTTTCTGTCTCACTTCCCTGAACCGTTGTTAACTTAATGGAAACCTTGGCCTTGAAGATTTCATATATGAGAAACACAAAGCTAATAATGAGATATTTCTTTTTTGTTATCATGACACTCTGTGTCTACTCTTCGACATTATCATCACAAGAAAACATTCGCCTGAGAAGTGGGTATTCTGGCTGGAATAAGAATCCTGTTATCTCACATCGCGGGGCGTGGAAGAATACCGGCAATCCACAAAACTCGCTGGCATCATTCCGTGATGCGGCGAGAATGGGCTGCCATGGCAGTGAGTGTGACGTCAGGTTCAGCAAGGAGGACTCACTTGTCATTTTTCATGATGGCAGAAGAAACGGGAAACTGATAGAGGAAACTCCTTTCGCTGAGCTAAGGGCCACGAGACTCTCCAATGGAGAAGTTATGCCGACTCTGAGAGAGTACATAACAGAAGCCATGAAACAGAAGAAAACGAAGCTCATAATAGACATCAAGACACTCAGCAATGACAAGCAACGGACCGTGGAGCTCGCCCTGGCCGTGAATTCCCTTGTCGTGGAGATGGGTGCTAAAGCATGGGTGGAATATCTGGTTGGATATGTCCCAGCCGGTGTGGCGTTGGTCGAGACCACCGACCTTCCTGTAGCGTATCTGGGGCAGTGGATGCAGGATGATCCAGATGCGGCTCCTGAAAGAATCAGATCTATCGGTCTTAGATGCGTGGATTTCCAGGATCAGCAATATCACCGTCACCCGGAATGGATCCCTGTTTTCAAGCGGATGAAAACACACTTGAATGTCTGGACGGTTAATGAGGAAAAAGAGATGATCTATTTCTTGACTCAAGGGTTCAATTATATTACCTCCGATGAGCCTGAGCGGTTGCTTAAAGTTTACGGTTCCGATAAGAAGAAGTACCGTAAGGCTGAGAGAGGCTTCTAAAACAAGAGAATATGTTTGTTGATGTTTGTTTCCAACGCCTTGGCGCAGTAGTCTTGGCAACTGTATTGTCGTCATATGTGGCAGGCTCCATCAATGCACAGATCGTGGGAATAGCCCCGGATGCGGAGACTCTCGCTGCTCCATTCAGTCCCAAGGACGAGGCCGTGTTTGGGCAACCGGATAAAGTGTTCTATCCTGCGACTTGGTTCCACTTTATCGGGGGCAATGTCTCCAAGAAAGGGATTGACGCTGACCTGCAGGCTATCTCCGATGCTGGTATCTCTGGCATTCAATGGTTCCATGGGTATGTTGGTGGAGTTGGTAAAGGACCATGGCCAGCGACAGGGCACCAACTCACAACATTGAGTCCAGAGTGGGAGGACATGGTTAGATACCTTGGACAAAAAGCGGACAGCCTTGGACTGAGGCTGACTATCCAGACATGCCCGGGCTGGTCAATGGCCGGCGGCCCCTGGATCAAGCCTGAGAACGCCATGAGGCAACTTGTCTGGTCCAGGACGGATATCCCCTCAGGCGAAAAGGCCACGGTCATCCTTAAAGGCCAACCGTCCGATGAGCCATGGAGAGACTATCATGATATCAAGGTCCTGGCCTTCCCGACTCCTCTCGGGGACACGGGTAAAGCCCTTCTTCCGGAGTCAATAGAAGGTCCGGAAGGATGGAAGGAACTCTTCCAAGGGCTCAGCGGCAAAGACATGCAGCTTCAGCCTGGGACAACCAGCACCGTTACCTTTACCTTACCGAAAGGTGAAGTCATCCGCACACTGGAGTTGCCTCCTATCCGCTCTCTAACGCATCACAACTGTACTGACCCGAGGATCCATGCTAAGTTGACTGCCAGCAAAGCCGGTGTGGAGAAGACTATGGTTGATGCCGATCTACCGATGAGCAACTGGCAGGACGGAGGGGTGAACAACATGGTCTTCGCCTGCAACGAAGTGGAAGGCGCTGACAGTTATACATTTACCTTGACAAATGCCCACCCTGCCTCAGTGCGATTCGTACGTTTCTGGTCAGCCGCCAGAAAGAACAGCTGGAGGGGCGAGGCCGGATGGACCCTGATAGCGAAGGAACCCTTCCAGCAGCACACAGAGCAGAATCCGCAGTCCTTCGTCAAGACGAAGGACATCATCGACATAACCGACAAGATGAAGCCGGACGGCACCCTCGACTGAACCGCTCCGGAAGGAGACTGTCCCCAAGGCACATGGACAGTCCTGAGGATCGGCCATGTCAATTTCGGGAAGCGCAACTCTCCCGCACCTCCTGAAGCCACCGGCTGGGAGTGCGACAAATTCGATCCCAAAGGAGCCGAGATCCAATTCGCCAACTATGTCGGTATGCTCCAGGACGGCCCGCTCCAGGGAAGGGCTTCCGGAATGCTGATGGACAGCTGGGAGTGCAACACCCAGACTTGGACAGACACGATGGAGAAGGATTTCAGGGATGCGGCCGGTTATGACCTTACGGTCAGGATTCCCGCCCTCATAGGTTATGTGCTTGACAGCCAGGAGGAGACGAGCCGCTTCCTGATTGATTGGAGACGGACTGTCAATTGGCTTTATTGCGAGAACTTTTTCAAGAGGATGACCGATCTCGCTCATGAGAAGAGCATGGAAGTCCAGTATGAGACTGCCGGAAGCGATGTGGTCACCATGGATCAGATGGAGTATCACAAATATGCTGACGTGGCTATGTGCGAGTTCTGGCAGCCTTTCAGGGATGGCGATGTTGGTGACTTGGACTCCAAGCCGATCGAGCCCACAGAGTCCGCCGCCCATCTCTATGGCAAGCCGAGGGTAGATGCCGAGAGTTTCACGAGTTTCACCCTCACATGGGACGAGCACTGGCAGATGCTCAAAGAGGTGGCCAACTTCAACATGGCCGCAGGCGTGACCCACAATGTGTTCCACACCTACACCCACAATCCCCAAATCGGCTTCCTTCCTCCTGGCACTAGTTTTGGTGACAGGGTCGGCACTCCATTCCTCAGGGGTCAGACCTGGTGGAAATACATGAATCATTTCACCACCTACCTTGCCCGCACAAGCTATCTGCTTGAGAGAGGCCGCCCTGTCCAGGACGTTCTCTGGTACCTCGGAGATGAGGTGGGCCACAAGCCTTCACAATACACCGGTAGCGGAAAGCGCCAGAGCGGAGACATCCGTTTCCCCGACGGTTTCAAATATGACTATTGCAACCCGGATGCCCTCCTGAACCGAATCTCTGTCAAGGACGGCAAGCTCGTGACTCCGGAAGGTATTGAATATGAGGTCCTTTGGATTCCGGAGAACGAGAGGATGCTTCCCGGGACCATCGAGAAGATCAAGGAACTTGTCAATGACGGGGCCAAGGTCATAGCCAAGGCACCGGTCGCCCCGGCCACCCTCAACGAGGGCGAGACCGCCAGGTTCGACAAGGCTGTCGAGTCCCTCTGGGGCGGTGTCCCTGAAGGGAAGATCACCAAGATCGGCAAGGGAAAACTTGCCGTGGGGATCGGGCTTGCCGACGCTCTGAAAGCATTCGGCCTGAAGCCCCACATCCAGGATGGTGGAGCCGAGATCATCTGGTCCGAGAGAGAGGTCGATGGAGCCAAATGGTACTACATCGCGGCTCCTGTCGGGGAAGCGTTCAATGGTGTCATCCGACTTGAAGGCAAGGGCAAAGCCGAATGGTGGGATCCCGTGTCCGGTACTGTCAAGTCATTGAAAGCAAAGGGGTGGGGTCGTATGAAGAAAGTCCACCTTGACCTTGCCCAGGCCGAGAGCGGATTCGTGGTATTCAGGAGCGGAGCCTCATCTCCGACCACCAAGGAGAAAGCCTTCCCCGGCAAGCCGGATCACGGGCAAATCGCCGTCGAAGGTTGGACGGTTCAGTTCCCTGATGGCTGGGGAGCCCCCACTGAACCGCTCGCCATAAATGAGCTGAAGCCCTGGAAAGACCTTCCGCTCGGAGATGAGGGCAAGGCGTTCTCCGGCACAGCCACCTATGAGGCCTCCTTCACTATCGACAAGACTCAAATCGGGAAAGATCTAGTACTGGATCTTGGAAATGTTGATTTCATCGCCGACGTAATGGTCAACGGAAAGAGCGCCGGAGTCCTTTGGACAGAGCCATATTCATTGAATATCAAGGACTTCATCCAGGAAGGAGAAAACACGCTGACTGTCGCTGTGACAGGCACATGGTACAACCGTCTGGCCTACGACGCCTCCCTGCCCGAGGCCCAAAGGAAGACTTGGACCATAGCCGGACCCAAGGCCGGCATTCCTCTCCGTGATTCGGGCCTTATTGGACCGGTTTTTCTAAATTACTGATAAAAAGATTATTGACTATTCAATTACTAATATCTTGACACGTAAGGGATACATAAGTATTTGGTCATCAATATTGGTGATTATGGTCTCGCTTCCTTCAGTCGCCCAGAATAACGACGGGCTCGAGTTCTACACCCAGATGGCTATGAGTCAGACAGCGATTAAAGCTGACCAGGAAATACCTCCCATGAGAAACCTGCCTGAGGGGAAGGGCCGTTATATAATCTGCACCTTGGCACTCGACGGGATGCTCTCAATGAATCCTCCTCTTGCCGGGGTTTTTGATAAGGCCATCAGATAATTTGGGATTGACAAGATTTATTATGAGAAGAATTTTTGCGACGACGATCTCCGCCATTATCTATTCTGTTGTCGCTCTCGCTGGAGGGCGGGATCTTAAATACGGCCAAATTATTATCCCGGCAGACATCCATATCGCCGCAGGGGTTGAATGCAATCTATGGTGGAGTTCAATAGCCAATGTGGATGAGGGAGATAACTCAATCTATTTTGAGACCTTGCTGACGGATTTGTCAGGTACTAGCCAGATCGGCACCAAAGTCCGGCTGATGAATATGGATCGTGGGATCCGCTTCACTCCTTCCGAGTCAGAAATTGGAGAGACTTATCTTCTGCGCATCGTGAGCCGCCGCACCGCTGACAGGAAGGTGATCTCGGATGTCAAGACCCGTGTCCACATCTGCTCGCCAAAGGCCGGCGAGGGTAATAGGAACATTCTGATGATGGGCGACAGCCGTACATGGCAGTCATTCGGAGGCAAAGATGGTGTTTCCTCGCATGCGGAGCGCTGCGCTGAGAAAGCGGGGAACAAAGCTATCACGACTGAGTTGAAGCGTCTTCTTGATTCCAGCGGGGGTGCCGCATTCACTTTTTGCGGTCACCAGGTCTCAAAACGTGATCCGGAGGTACGTAATTGTGCCGACAATGGCCAGACCTTCAAATACCCATCGAAGATGTTCGCTGGTGCTGGTGGCTTGAAGGCATATTTGTCCGCTAACGGCATGAAGGATGGATCGCTTGACTATGCCACTATCATGTTTGGCATAAATGATCTTTCCGATTGGGGTAAGAACCAATTTGGCCAATACGAACTCAGTAAGGCGAAGATAAAAGGTATCGTGGCGGACGCTAAGGCTCTTGTAGATGAGATTGTCGCCTCTTATCCCGAGGCTCGCATTGTATTGGTTCTTGAGCCCACGACATGCGCCATGCAGGACGGCTGGGCGATGTGGGTAGGCAACATCACACCCCGCACTTCAATGGAAGAAATGGAAAAGGTTTCCAAGCTTCTTAGGAAAGAACTGATCGAGACGTTTGACGAGGGCCGTTACTCTCATAATGTGACTTTATCTTCAGCTGGCCTGTGGTGTGACAGGAAGTATGGTTTCCCTTTTTATGTCGAGAAGGTCTCTTTGCGCCAGGAAACGGCCACGAAGGAAGTCTTCATTGAGTGTGTCCATCCCTCGGATGTCGGTTACGGACAGATCGCTGACGGCCTTTTTTCCACGATTAATTATTTAGATAGTTTGTCATATGAGAAGAATTAAAGCCATTACCGTTGTTGCCGCATTTGCTTTGATGGCGGCTCTGCCGGTTCGCGCGCAGCAGGCGCGAACCACCTTTGAGATGCGATTTTTCACGAGGGATCCGAAAGCGAATGGAGTCACGGATTTCCATGGGGAGACTGAGTGGTTGGACACGGAGCAGCGGGTGGATATGCTGAACAAGTATGCCAACTACGCTTCCCGTTTCTGGGGGAATCCGGGTTTAGACAAACCGCTTTTCCAGGAATCTACAGTGAATGAGCGCCTTGCGAGAGTTAAACCTCAACCTTTGACCTCGATCAGACGGACAATCCCACTTAAAAAATGGCGTGCTACAGGCTATAAGAAGGGGAAGGAAGCGGAGAAGATGATCGCTCGAAAGGAATGGACAAGGGATGGAGCCCGAATCGACAACGGATGCCTTGTCTTGGATGGGGTCATGGCCTCCCCGGAAATGGATCCTGCTGACTGGCGTTTTCGGATCAAGGCGTCATTGAACGACATTCCTTCTGGGCTGCTGGTCCGGCTCTTCCCGTCTTCTGGAGCTCCCCTCGAAATCGCAATAGGATCCTTGACCTCATTTGAGATATACGGGGATCTCTTTAACGGGAGGATCTTCCTCTCGTCAGAGGGCAAGACTTTGAGAGAGTTCCCATGGAATGAAGGTCAAGTAACCGCCTTTTCAATCGGGGCTCCTGCCGGAAAGGCCTCAGTCGAGGCGCTTTCGTTTTATCGTTTCGTACGCCAGGAGGACGATGTCGAGCTGCCATACCGGTCGGAACTAGTTTGGGATGAGGACTTTGAGCCTATTCCCTCCATGAATGGATGGCAGAATCCCGGGTATGACGATTCACTCTGGGATGAGGTCAGTTTGCCTTCCTCCCATGGGGGACAGAAAGATGCGGGAGAGAGTTATTATCTGCGTACCCGGGTCCAGGTAGATTCTTTCAGTCATGCGCTGTTAAGGATGGAAACGCTCGATCCCGCTGGGGAAGTGTGGGTCAATGGCGAGGTGGTGGCTGTATTTGAGGGACGTGTCCCGAGGGAGATAGAAATCGGACGGTATCTCATTCCGGGACAAGAGAATACGATAGCGGTCCGGGTGAAGCCTTTTGAGCCGGGGCCAATGATGCACCATTCGCCTACGGATCCGTATATAGGCTGGTTCCTCGGAAGAACGGAACTGGTTTTGACGGACACACCGGATCGTATAGCTGAAGCTCTTGTCCACACCGCCAGTCTGGAAGGAACGAAAGCCGTTCAACATCATAAGATTACGCTACGTAACGATACAGGTTTATTCCGGACAGGTTTTATCCAAGTGAATTATTATCCTTGGTTCCCTGAAGAGGGGTCTCTTGTGGCTTCCATTGAGCGGACAGTATCTCTACGTCCGGGGGTTGACAATCCGGTGGAACTGGACCTGCCGATAGACAATCCGCACCTTTGGAGTACTGACAAACCGAGGTTATACCGGGTAGAGATTATCCTGAAAGATGAGAAAGGGAAGCCGGTGGACGATGTTGTCACCACTACAGGGATCCGCTTCATTGAGCAGCGGGATGGGGTTCTTTACATCAATAATCGCCCGGAAATGCTTAACGGCTCCCAGATCATGGGTTTCCGGCTTCCTATAGAAACAATAGCGAAGACGATCCGCTGTGCCACGGATGAGATGGTGATGCGTGAGGTGATGATGGCGAAATCGCTCGGCAACATGCTGAGGCTACATGTCCATGCCCAGATAAACACATCAGATGGGATAAACGATCCCCGCTATGCCGAATACGCCGACCAGATCGGCCTGTACCTGATTTGGCTTACCCCAGGATGGGTCCGTGAAGGTGAGTGCTGGAACATAGATTTCGCTAATTATCCCAAGTATATGCGGCAGGTGTACAATCATCCTTCGATTGTCCTGTGGGAGGCGAGCAATCACCCGAACGGGTTTAAGCAGCAAGATTTCAGTTATACTGAGGACTTTATAAATACTATCGTCCCTCTTATAACGAAGACGGACAGTAGTCGCCTGGTCTCTCCGACATCTCATTGGCAGCATATGCAATATGCGAACTATGATGGAACCATAGATTTTAAGGGAGGTGTACACGCTCCGAATCCGTGGCTGACGCACCGGATGATGACCCGTGGGAATCAAGATGCGTATACCGGCTATCACTTTGACTGGAGTGTCCTCCGGAAGGCCCCGTCTCCTTGGGCTAAATCCTGCCTTGAGGCAAAGGATCTCTGCTATTTCAACTTCGAGCACGAAGAGTCGATAGCCCAGCCTAACTGGGAACTGGCAAAGAAGGAGCCCTGGTACGAGCTTTCTTCTTATGAGAAGAATTATGATAAGGGGACTATAGGCCGGCTTCTCCGGTATGATGAGTGGCGAGCGAGTCAGGGTTGGCAGGCTTTCTCTGCCTGGGAATCCATGAAAAAACAGACGCTGATGGGAGTCAGCGGGTTTTCATGGTGTACTCTGGAGTCCGGCGCTAACATGTTCACCTACCAAAAACCACTGGTCGATCCTTTCCTTGTTCCAAAGCTGGCGTTCTATGCCAACCAGATGGTCTATTCAAGAACCTGGGCCGGGAGTGATGATGTGGATGTGGTGTACGGGCCCGGAGATCCTGTCCGGCCGGTGATTTTCAATCTTGGCGAGGCTTATAAGGCGACCTTGACAGTTGAGCTCCAGAATGAGAGAGGCAGGGTGCTGGAGCGAAAGGTGTTTAAGGATATCCAAGTGAGGGAAGGCCGGGACGTGACCCGTATCGAGCCATTCCATTTCCGGAACAACACGGAGGGTTGCCGCTTTATAGTGTATAAATTAGAACGAGAATAACATTATGAATGAATTGTTTTCTATTGAAGGTAAAATAATTTAAGTTTCGCAAGTAGCTAAAAAACGAAAAATGCTAAGGTTGAAATCTCTGAGAAATGTTGCATATCTCGTTGATTATCACTATATTAGTGTCGCCAAATAAACAAATATAGCACCCCTTAGCATGAACAAAGATAGGCATATAATCTCGGGACTCAACAGCTTTTTTGCTGAAAGTAACAATACGAAGGCGATCCAGGGAATCATGAACGTAATGTCTCGCATCACGCTTACCCAGCGGCAGATGGACTTTGCCAAGGCTGCGAACTGCAAGTTCACGGCCAGCCAGGTCCTTACGCTGATGGTCCTGTTCCCGTTCTTCGCCATCAAAAATAGTCTCAACTTCGCCGGTAGCGTCCTCGGTCAGATGTTTGCCTGCAAGAAAGACATGTTCTACAGGTTCCTGTCCAACGAGGACATCAACTGTCGGCAAATAGTGTACAGTTTCAACCGCAGGCTTCTGGGCCGCATCGCGATGCGGAGCGACTCCGTCAAAAGCACGGATACCCGCTGCCTGATTGCGGATGACACCGACTTTCCGAAGACCGGCCGCAAGGGAGAACTCCTTGGCCGTATCTTCTCCCATATCAAGCACGCGAGCATCCTTGGCCACAAAGGACTGTTCCTCCTGTTCACTGATGGAAAGACGCAGACCTTCGTGGACTTCACACTCCAGGGTGAGATGGGAAAGAAACCTGCCAAGCCGCAGGGCCTGACGCAGAAGCAACTTGATGCCAGATACAGCAAGGAGCGCAATGCGGACAGCCGCGTCGCAAAGCGGTCTGAGGAATACTTCCAGAGCAAGATGGACAATCTCATCCGTATGGTCAAACGCTCTATCCTTGAAGGAATAAGGTTCGAATACCTCCTGGTGGACAGCTGGTTCACCTGCAAAGAGCTGGTAGAGTTCGTGCGCTCCAGGCGCATAGGATGCCACCTTCTGGGCATGATCAAAATGTCCAAAACCAAGTATGACACGGCCGAAGGAGCCATGACTGCGAATGCCATCATAGCCAGGAAATCCAAACGGAAGGGTCATGTCAAGTATTCCAGACATTATCGTCTCTATTACTGTGAGGTGGCGGCAACCTTTGCCGGAACCCCCGTTAAACTCTTTTTCTATCGCAACGGCAAGAAGGGCGAGTGGAATGCGCTGCTTTCCACGAATACGGCCCTGAATGCCTATGGAGCGTACAAGATATACTCAATGCGCTGGGCTATCGAAGTCTCATTTGCTGAGGCCAAAAGGCTTCTCAACCTCGGCAAATGCCAGTGCCGTGACTTCGCGTCCCAGATCGCGTCCATCTCGCTCTGCATGCTGCAGTACAACATCCTCGGATACGTCAAGCGGTATGAGTCATACGAGACCATCGGTGGCGTGTTCCGTGATATAACGCAAGCGTCTGTAGAACTGACGGTTACCGAGAAAATCTGGGGTATCCTCATGGATGTACTCCGAACCATCGCGGAAGCCTTCCACTTCGACCAGGACGAGATGATGCGTGCCATCATTAACAACAATAACAAAGAACTTAATGCCGTCCGAAAGGCCTTTGAGGCCCTACAATCGGCGGCCTAAATCACTTGCGAAACTTAAATAAATACAACAGTCATGAGACGTTTATTATTTTTCATCACTCTAGCGATCATTTCTTTCTCGCCTCTTCGGGCCCAGCAGACCGGAACTACCTACACCAGACCGGTGGTGGACATGACCGGGTACACCTTTTCTGACCAGCATTTCACTAGCCTTTACGCCTCCGCTGACGCGAAATACGCGTGGCGGAACTGGAAAGGAAGCTTCAAGAAGTGGCAGAAGAGTTTCAGGGCCGATCTGAGTGAGACCCTTGGGGTTACACGGATCTCAGAGGACCTTAAGGGTTTCAAACCTGAAGCCCGGCAGATAGACAGCGAGGACATGGGTGACTACACCCGCGAGCGCTGGGAGATAATGACCGAGCCGGATGTCTCCCTCCCGGTTGTCATCCTGCGCCCTAAGAACCTTCAAGGCAAGACCGGGCTGATGATAACGCCCCACGGCCATTCCCGGAACACGGAGTTGTACGCCGGAATCTACTGGAGCGAGGACGACAGGTCACTTGCCGAGGACGGTGAGAGGAATATAGCCCTGCAGGCGGTAAAGGAGGGCTTGATCGCTATCGCTCCGACCACCAGGGCTTTCGGAAAGACTAGAATGAAGGTTGATATCGACGCCGACGCCATGTCCTCATGCCACCTGTTCCTTCTCCACGACCTGATGGTCGGCCGGACTCCGATAGGGGACAGGGTGTGGGACATAATGAAGATCATCGACTGGTCATTGGCCACTCTCCCGGTTGATCCTGACAAAGTTATGGTCTCAGGCCATTCGGGTGGCGGAACCGCCACTATCTATGCCGGCGCTCTGGACACGAGGATCAAATTCTGCCTTCCTTCCGGCTCATTCAGTTCCTATGAAAAAAGCATCCTGGCCATGCGTAGTTGCGAGTGCAACTACGTTCCGGGGATGCTGAATCTCGGAAATATGGGTGATCTCGCGGGGCTTGTGGCCGGACGTTACCTGTGTGTTATCCAGGGGAATGGCGACCCGATCTTCCCGATCGACGGCGCGAGGGAGGAATTCGCTAAGACTGAGGAAATATTCAAGGCCGCGGGAAAGGGCAAGTGCGCGCTTGGGGTTGGAGATGGCGGCCACAGGTATTATAAGACTCACGCGTGGAACTTCATCCATGAGTGCCTTGCCGGGAAGTAGGTTATAAAAACATAAATTTTTCCTGACTGTATCAATGCGTCACACATTTTTGTTTAGCCAGTCGTTGGCTCGATAAGGTAGGCGATGTCGCGCTCTTCTTTGGAAGTGTAGATGGTCTTCGTCAATGTCTTGCCGATGATCGTCTGAGCAGCAGACGAACGCGTAGAGGTGATGTTGGACAGAACGTCCTCCGCCGTCTTCAGTTCCTTTTCAGCCCTGCCCTCGAAGTCAATCAGTTGCTGGCCTCCGTATGTGGCAATCCAATGCCGAGCTTCGGCTTCCAGGCCAGCTGCCTCCTCCTCGCTATGGGCGACACCCATCCGGTGGATCTCCTTGAAGCTGCCGCCGCTCTTGTCGACGACCACTACGCTGATGGGAGTCAGCGGGTTTTCATGGTGTACTCTGGAGTCCGGCGCTAACATGTTCACCTACCAAAAACCACTGGTTGATCCTTTCCTTGTTCCAAAGCTGGCGTTCTATGCCAACCAGATGGTCTATTCAAGAACCTGGGCCGGGACGTGACCCGTATCGAGCCATTCCATTTCCGGAACAACACGGAGGGTTGCCGCTTTATAGTGTATAAATTGGAACGAGAATAACATTATGAATGAATTGTTTTCTATTGAAGGTAAAATAATCTAAACTTGAATGGACTAATGTTTAGATGCTCAAAAAAATGAAAAACCTTTTAAGGGTTTTGTCTTTTTTTCAGTCTTTATTACGAATGGTAAGTTAAAAGGTTTAGTTTTAGGTGGGAACAAAGGACTTTGACAAGTTCAAGGAAGCATGGTTCAGGGGAGTGTATGAGTCGCACTTCCCCGAACTATACTTTTACCTTCGCACATTCACGGTCGATGATGAACTGATAAGGGACATCATCCAGGATGCTTTCGTCATGCTTCTGGACAAAGACCGTTTGGAAAGCGTCTCCAACATCAAGTGTTATCTGTACTCATGTGTCCGGAACTCACTGTTTGACAAACTCAAGTCTGAACAAAAGAAGGAAAGGGTGAGACTGGAAATGATGCGGGAATATGAATCCCCGCTCCCCGAATCATCGGCTGCTGTTCGTGAAAGGCTGATCAGCCTCACGGAAGAAGCCGTCAACACTCTCCCGACAGCTTGCAAGACCATTTTTAAGATGGTAAAGATGGAAGGTTTGTCCTACAAACAGGTAGCTGAGAGAATGAACCTGTCAGTCAAGACTGTCGAGGCCCAGATGGGCATCGCTTTCAGGAAGATACGTGAATATGTTTACGCCACTACATTGGAACAATCGAAATGATAGACAAAAATATATATGAATTAATTGCCGCTTACCTTGCCGGAGAGACCGGTAAGGAAGAGAATGAGCGGCTGCAGGAGTGGATTGGTCTTTCTGATGAGAACAGGAAGGCATTTGAAGACATGCGTCTCGCTTGGGGCGTGTCCCTTTGTGATTATGGCAAAATGGCAAGAATCAAGGAGGAGACACTTAATAACGTGTTGACTAAATCCAGGAGGATAAGATTATTAAGACCTGCGGGCGTCGCCGCGGCCTTGTTTTTTGCCTTACTCCTTGGTGGATCCGCTGCGGCGGTTTTATTCCGTCCGGAGAAGATAGTGGAGACGGTGATCGCTGAGCCGGAGGGTGATTGCGTCATATCCACCCAACCCGGTCAGAAGGCGGAAACAACTCTTCCCGATGGGACCAAAGTATGGCTTAATTCAGGAACGGTTATTTCTTATCCGTTAGCATACGGGATTGCTGAACGCACGGCCACGTTGGTCGAGGGAGAGATTTTCCTTGAGGTGACAAAGAATGAGGAGATGCCTTTTGTCTTGAATACCTCAGGAGGGCTGGTCAAGGTTCACGGTACCAGTTTCAATGTTAGGGATTACCCTTCTGACAATTCTATGACAATTAGCCTGAAAGAAGGTTCCATTGAGTACTTCTCATCGGACAACAAGTCGAAGGTGCTTATGTCTCCTGGACAAAAGGTCGTGCTTGATAAATCCACTAATGCGGTTGAATCGTCGCAAGGACAGGACGATTCCGTGAGTAAGGCATCTTCAGCGATGGTCCTACAAAAATGTGATGCTGAAATCGAATCCGTCTGGCATTTGGGGGAACTTAAGATAGAGAATGAGAATTTCATGGATTTGATGGCCGCGATGGAAAGATGGTTTGGTGTGGAGATTGAGGTTTCCGGGAATCTTCCCAAGGAAAGTTACTACTGGATGACCATTAAGACCGAATCTCTTCGTGAAATGCTCGGCTTGCTGAACAAGATCACCCCTTTGACATATACGATCAACGGCAAAGATGTAGCTGTAGAAATAAAATAGCCATTATTCTAAACCACATAAAACTAAAGTTTATGAGTAAGAAATTCAAATCATTGATTGTCCTTTTGCTGCTGGCGCTCAGTGCTACAACTGTAGGCGCCCAGCAAAGTAAAAGGCTGACAGTGCAGATTCAGAACGGAACCGTCCTGGATTGCATTAAATCCATTGAGAACCAATCGGATTACACTTTCATCTTCAGCAACTCCATCGGAGTTGACAAAAAAGTAACTGTCAACTTGCGTAACAAGACTTTGCCTGAAGTGCTTTCGGCCGTTTTCACACCAAACGGAATCACTTATGATGTCTCGGGTAATCATATTACCCTGCAACTCTCTCAGAATCAGCAAGTTGGGGGGGGGTAAAAGAACTATAAGCGGAAAACTCACCGACAGCAATGGCGAGCCGGTCATCGGAGCTGGTGTCGTGGTTGTCGAGGATCCCTCGAATGGCACTGTCACGGATGCGAATGGTTATTGGTCAATCACAACCCAGCCTGGCAATACCCTGAGATTCTCATCTATCGGAATGAAAACGATGGACATGAAGGTGGGGAACTCCAATACATTGAACCTGACAATGGACAGTGACAACCTCGCTCTTGATGAGCTCGTCATAGTAGGTTACGGTACCCAGAAGAAGTCAAGCTTGACCAGTTCCATCACAACCGTTGAGACTGAGAAACTTGAGGAGCGTGTCATGCCACACCTCTCCAACGCTCTCCAGGGTCTAACTCCCGGTGTTGAGATCCGCCAGTCTGGTGGACGCCCCGGTTTCTCAACGAACAAGTTTGATATCCGTGGCTCTTCAAGGTCAACTTTTTCAAGCAACAACCCTCTTGTGATTGTTGACGGTATCGTTGGAGACCTTGAGTCTGTCAACCCTAATGACGTTGAGAATATCTCCATCCTGAAGGATGCCGCCGCGGCGTCAATCTACGGAGCCCGCGCTACCGGAGGTGTCGTCCTCATTACCACCAAGAAAGGTTCCTCGGGAAAAGTTTCCATCAATTATAATGGTACCTACGGTGTCGAAGTCAACCCCATCTCTCGTCTCGGCAAGCATATTCTCAGTTCCCAGGATTGGATGAGGGCCAATAACGAGGGTTCCGCCAATGATGGCAACGCTCCTATCTATTCCGAGGCTCAGATTGCTGAATATGATGGATCCAATCCTGATAAACCCTATTCCCATTGGTTAGACGGGTGGCTTCCCAAGTCATCTGCCATCACTTCACACAATGTCAGTGTCAGGGGTGGAAATGAGAGGCTCCGCGCTTACTCATCTGTCGGCTATCTGTGGCAGGACGGTCTTTTCAAACAGGATGACTACAAGCGCTACAATGGCCAGATTAATCTCGACTGGACCATCAACAAAAAGCTTTCGGCTGATGTCTCTTTGTCTTACTCGCATGTTGATCGTATGCAGCCCATTGATGCGAGAGGAGACAACATCCGTATGATCCTCTATCCACCTATCAATCCGATAAAGTGGTCTTCCGGGTACTACTCCACGAGTACCTGCGTCAATCTCTTCGAGAACGCGGGTAACATCCTCAGCGATTCTGACAACCTGCGAATGAACGCTGGCCTTAAGTATGAGATCCTTTCCGGACTGAATCTCAAATACAGTTATGGAATGGTCCTCGGCTACGGCAAGACCAACACTTACAAAGCCAGGTATCAGCAGGGCACCAAATCCCCAAGCGTTGTCCCCAACTTTAACGCGGCCGCTTCGGTGAGTGAGTCCTGGAGCAACAGCAGGTACCAGAGTCACTTGATTACTCTCGACTATTCCAAGACCTTTGGAATGAAGCACAACCTCTATGCGATGGTCGGTTTCCAGAGTGAGGAGGATATCAATCACGGTATCTCAGCCAGCTCTAAGTATTTCGTCAACAACAGTCTCCGTGAGCTCGCCGCTTCTACCGGAAAGGGTCTTGACCGTACCGGCAACGGAGATGGCACACAGTGGGCCATGGCCTCATTCATCGGCCGTATCACTTATAACTACGCTGAGAAATATCTCCTTGAGGCGACCGCTCGTTATGATGGATCCTCCCGCTTCTCCCCGACCAACCGCTGGGGCTTCTTCCCTTCGGTGTCAGCAGCTTGGAGAATCAACAATGAGAGTTGGATGAAGAGCGCTGACTGGCTCACCAACCTCAAGCTAAGGGCTTCATGGGGACAGCTCGGAAACCAGGGCTCCGCTCTCTATCCTTTCGCGACCCTCGTGAATATGGGTACCCAGACCTTCGGCAACGGCCAGGTAGCGACCGCGGGATTTGGTGTCGCCCCCAGCACAACTCTGACTTGGGAGACCAAGACCACGATCAACGCTGGTCTTGACTTCGGTTTCTGGGACCAGAGATTGACCGGTTCTGTTGATGTCTTCCGCGATCTTACCGACGGAATTCTCGGCACTCCTACCCTTCCTACCACCTTCGGTGCCTCAGCACCTGTCCAGAACAGCTTCACGGTAGCCAACAGAGGTTGGGAATTCAACATCAAGTGGGCTGACACCGTTGGTGACTTCGCTTATGAGGTTGGCTTCAACATGTCAGACGCTCGAGACAAGGTCCTTTCCCTCGGTGAATTCGGTAGCTATGACGAACGCTTCGCGGATGGTAAGAAGAAAGTCATCATCAGCAGCGCCGGCCAGGGTCTGTATTATGGAGAGGGAACTTCGATTAACTCTCTCTACCTCTATCAGACCGACGGACTTTTCTATGACCAGGCTGAACTCGATTCCTGGAAGGCCGCTCTGAAGAATACCGGTCCTTTCAAGAACACGAAGCCTGGTGACATCAAGTTCATCGACCGCGATGGCAATGGTGAGATCAACAGCAACGACCGCTACTTCGACACTAAGCGAGACATCAACCCTCATTTCATCTATGGTATGAACTTCGGGGCAAGGTTCAAGAATTTCGACCTGTCGATGGTCTTCAACGGCGTTCTCCAGAGACTTAACTTCAGGAACCGTGACGGCCATTATATGACTGGCAACCGTCTTAGCTTCGCTCTCATCGACGTGAACTACAATGAGCGTTACACCAATGATAACCCGAACAAGTGGGCATATCAGCCGCGTGTCACCCTGAACAACTGGATATCCAACGCATACAGCCCTTGCCTCTGCGATCCTTGCGAGTATATGCTTGTCAACCTTGGATATATCCGTCTGAAGAACCTCCAGTTCGGTTATACCATTCCCCAGAGGCTCACTCAGAAGGCCGGAGTCTCCAAACTCAGGATCTATTTCTCAGGTGAGAACCTTTTCTACATCGCTCCTGGATACAAGGAACTTTTGGATCCTGAATCCTTCTGGTCCACGGTGCCTTCCGGCGACAGCTCAGGAACCGTTTATTACGGCCCTTCAAAGGCTTTGACCGGCGGTATCTCCATCACTTTCTAATTATTAAAGACGCAGTGATATGAAAAAGATATATATTATTCTCGCGACAATAGCGGCTCTGGTCACTTTCTCTTCTTGTGAGGACTTCCTCGACAGGCAGCCTATGACCCAGCTTTCGGTTGATACTTTCTTCGCGTCTGACGCTGACTTCGGCATGGCCGCTGATAATCTTTATGGCAACTTTGTCAGGGATTTCAGTGATTTCTGGCTTGATTTCCGTTCAGACATGACCGCTGTGTATGGAAACAAGAGCGGTAACCGAAGCTATTCCGCCCTTTATGACGGTTCGATGACCACAAGTTCTGTGAGCATGTTCTGGAATTACACCGCTGTCAGAAACGCTTTGCTCTTCCTTGATAATCTTTCAGCGAAGGGTAAGGACATCTGCACCCCCGCTAATTATAACCTCTATGAGGGAACCGCTTATTACTCACTGGCTTACACCTATTTCAAGCTATTCCAGGCTTATGAGTCAGTCCCGCTTGTGAAGGAGGTTCTTAGTGATACCGACTGCGATATCGCCAAATCCCCAAAGGAGGATGTCTGGGCTTACGCTCTCGAGTGCGTCGACAAGGCCATCAATGACCTTCCCAGCCTTGGCCCTGGCGAGCGTGAGAGAGGCCGTCTTACCAAACTTGTCGCCCTCACTTTGAAGGCGGATATGACGCTTTACGCATCCACTTACTACAATGGCGCCCTTTCCGGCGCGTCCTATTCGGATGCCGCCTCCGCCGCCACTGCCGCTCTTACCGAGGCTGATGCCAAGGGATATGGGCTTGCGGAAAACTTCGACAACCTCTTCAATTGCGAGCATCAGGCTGAAGCTGACGCTCAGAAAGAGATCATCTTCGAGAAGGTGTACCTGAAGGATGTAGCCACCAACACGATCAACCCTCAATTCGCATTCTTAAGCATGCCTCAGCCTCGTGGATATGAAGACGCCGCCATTTCCCCGAATTTGGTGGAGCGTTTCCAGTACAAGGATGGCAAGACCGCGGGCAAGTCCGCTCTCTATGATCCCAAGCATCCTTGGGACAATATGGATCCCCGTTTCTCCGAGGAATGCGCTTATCCAGGTAAGTACATCGAGTATGCCGACGGGACAGGTTTCATCTACAATAGCCTTTCTCCTGATTCATATGACGCTGATGGAAACGTTGTCGGTCCTGAACTGGGTGAGTACATCTTCTCTACCGCCGACGCCGCTACCATTGACCGTAACGCCTCCGGCTATCTTTGCTACAAGTATTGGGATCGCCAGCCGTCATACAGCACAGCCAAGTCATACCAGAGCTTCATCAACTACCGTTATGGCGAGCTTCTCCTCATGTATGCGGAGGCTATCCTGAACAGTAAAGGCGCCAGCGATGAGGTTTATTCAGCCCTCACCAAGCTCCGCGCCCGTCCGTCGGTCGGTATGCCCGCCATCACCGCCGCTGACTATCCTACAAAGGAGTCTCTCATGCAGTGCATCATGGATGAGAGAGTAATCGAGCTTATGTTCGAAGGCAAGCGCTATTTCGACAACAAGAGATGGCACAGGATGAAAGAGTCCCTTGAGATGAGGCACCACATCATCGGTGTCCCTGTCAAGTTTGACTCTGAGGGCAATCCAACAGAATGGGCTACCAGCATTGATCTTCCTGTATCGGTTAAGGATCCCACCAAGACCGTGACTTTCGAACTTCCCGCATTCGATGACGCGAGGATCAATTTCCAGTTGGGTCAATCAATGGGAGACAGGGACTATATCTGGCCTATCCCTCAGAACGCGATTGACAGAAGTAATTCTGGTGCTCTTGTGCAACACGATATTTGGAAGTAATAGTATAATTTGTTAAACTTACATTCGTGAGAGTAGGGGTGCGATTCTCTCGCACCCCTTTTTCGTTTTATGAAGAGATATTGTTGTCTTGCTGTTTTCGCCGCACTGCTGCCATTGGCGGTCTCAGCGCAAAAGATGCCGTCGTTCACCCCTGAACAGTTCAAGGATGACCCGGCGAAAGAGTGGTGCTACCTTCAGAAGTCGCTGACTGCTATAGGGGTACCCTTCCAGAAGACGATCCACACGGTGACGTATGACGGATCGCTCTTTAACCGCCACAACGAGCTCAACCTATATTACGGCGAGTCGATGACCCCTGTGTTCGCCAGGCAGAAGACCTTCATGGAGGGTTGGATACCTGTCGTGCAGTATGACTGGACTGAAGACGGTATTGCGTACGCCCTCGAGATGTTCGCTTATCCTTTGGACGGTTATGATTCCGAGGGCAGCGTCGGATTCGTGAAGATAAGCGCCAAGAATGTCGGGCGTAAGAGCGCCAAGGCCTACCTCACCGCCGGCACCCGAGGTTACATCAAAGACTACAGGGATCATTTCTCGGGAATGGATCTCGGCGCCGAGGCGGCGATGGGTGAGGGCGAGGTGACTCTCGGCGGCAAGACGATATACACCTTCGACAGCACTCCCACGTCGAAGTTCTCTGTTGACGGCGAGGTCTATAGCGCCCCTTTCATCCTGCGTGACAAGGGTGTCGGACTCGACACTCCGTTCGCGTCCGTGATGTACGTGGAGGACCTGAAGCCCGGAGCGTCAATGGAATGTACTTTCAAGCAGCCGCTGGTGCCCGCTGAGGGAGCGTTCGCCGAGGCTATAAAGGCGGCGGATTATGACTCATATCTCGCGAAGACGATAGCCTACTGGCGCGCTGAGATTGGGGACAAGGCTCATTTCTCGATACCTGAGGCCCGTGTGGACAACGCATATAAGGCATCGCTGGTACATCTCATGCTCGCTACACGTACCTTCAAAGACGGGCGGAAGTCACAGACTGATGGCGTGCCTTATCCCATGTTCTTCCTCACTTCCGGTCCCCAGATGATCCTCGCTTACCTCGAAGCGGGTAATTTTGAGATGGCGAAGATGCTGGTTTCCAACGCTATCACTCAACAGGAGCCAGACGGGCTTTATTTCGACCGTTCACTGGCGCACGGCGGAGTCATTCCCACCGCCCACGGTCACGTCCTCTACATGATCGGCGCTTATTGGGCTTTTACCCACGATGAGGTGTTCATGGAGAAGGCTTTCCCCTCCATAGTGAAGGCGATGGATTACATTAAGAATGCCACCGCTGAAGACGAGTATGGACTTCTTCCGCCTACCTATCAGTATGACAATGAGATGATTGACGGCCACTATACCAGCAACAACCTCTGGGCGCTTCTGGGTTTGCGCATGAGTATCCGTATCGCCCTTGATCTTGGGAAGACATCCGAGGCTGAGGCTTGGACCGCTCTCGAGAAGGAGTATAGCGGCAGCATAATGAGAGGCGTTGAGGCGTCTGTCCGCCCAGACGGTTACGTGCCCACTGCCTTGTATTCATACAAGGTCGGCAAAGAAGCGCTAAGGAAATTCTCGAAGTTCCGTTCCGACTGCGACTGGGAGAACATGCTGCTGGCGTATCCGATCGAGCTTCTCGAACCTTCACACCCTTATGTGGAAGGAACCCTTAAGCATGTTCGCAAGGGTTATGCGGAAGGTGTGATGACCTACCGTCACGGCCTCCACCTGCACCAGTATATCACCGCGAACATGATCGAGCAGTATATGGTCCGTGGCGAGAGCGAGATGGCGGTCACCGACTACTACCATCTCCTGCTCCACTGCGGCTCGACCCACGAGGGCTTCGAGAACATGGTGTGGCCATGGCAGAACCGTGAGCTCATCTCTGTCCTTCCGCCTCATGCCTGGGCTTCCGCCAAGGCCGCTGTCCTCACCCGTAACCTCCTTCTCTATGAGTATGGCGGTAAGTGCGGTCAAGATCCGGGGCGAGAGCTTTTCCTTCTCTCCACCCTTTCCCCGGAATGGCTGAAAAAGGGCGATGTGATCGAGATCTCCGACGCTCCGGTCGAGAACGGTACTGTCAGCGCGACGCTAACCTCAAAGAAAAAGAAGGCAGTCCTGAGGTTCAGGGGCGATTTCAGGACGGCTCCCTCCGCGGTCAAGTTCCGTATCCCTTATTGCAAGGAGCTCGTCTCTTTCAAGTCCGATGACAAGTGCGCCCGCCTTGAGGACGGTTGCATCGTGCTCAATCCCGGCTTTAATAAGCTTGTACTCAAGTGGAAAGACAAGCCGGAGGCCTACACTGACAATTTCGCCCGTCTGCTCGAGCTTTACCGCGACTGTAATGTCTTCCTCACGGTGGATGAGGCTGATGAGGAGGCGCCAGTGGTCCGAGAGGGCAAGGCTTTCCTTAAGCCCGGCGAGAAGGACGGCCGGAGGGATATCCTCAACTTCGAGCTTGTCAAAAACGCTTTCCTTTATGAGATGGACCGCCGTCACGCTGATGGGGAAGTGCCTGATTATAAGAGCCAAAAAGCTTTATTATAGTCGACATGAAAAAAACATTATTCTTCTCTTTGATAGTCCTGGCCATTTCCGGTTGTTCTCGTGACCTTCCGTTTGAGCCCCAGATCCTGTCGTATGACGGGAACAAGGTAGAGCGGACTTTCGCCTTTGATGGCGGAAGCCTCTCCTCCGATGGCGCGGGGCAGTGGGATGTCGATGTAAAAGAGAGCAAGGTCTCAGACGAGGCCACTGACTACTCTCTGGCCTTCACAATGAAAGGCGGGGAAATGACCTCCGGTGGTGCCGCGGTGCGGTTTGAATTCGACAATTGGAGCACGGAGAACTATGTTTTCGCCCCGTGCTATCTTTACGGTGGCAACCGCTTCCGGATCATGAGGATCGGCTATGCTCCCTTCATCTACGATCCCTCGGATCGTCCCCTTGACATGCCTATCACGACGACCAATATCCCTCATTTGTCAAATGACGGTAGTGACTCGTATGTCGATTTCAAGACCAGCAGCTGTGCGACGCCTCTAGCCGGTTTCTATGACAAGTCGGCGAAGAAGGGTTTCTTCATCCTCACCGGTCAGGACACTGTACTGGGAGATGAGGCGTTCTTCATCAACGAGTATCCTTCCGAGGGGCGGCTTACCATCCGCCTCTCAGTCCCCGGGGTCCGTGAGCACCGCTACGTAATGTGTAACGCTGACAACCCTAGCGACGACAAGGGTGTGGCGTTGAAAGCGGGCGATTCGATCAAGATGCGTCGACAAGTTCCTTACGATACGCAAGGATATATCTGGCCAGAACGAGTACCGCTACCTTGAGCCGTTCAGCAGTATCGCCGAACTTATCTATCAGCATCATTTCGAGCATAAATGGTACGAGGACAAGGATTTCGGGTATGTCTGCAACAAACCCTGGCTAGATAACCGCTTCGCCCATCTCCAACTCGGTTGGAACGGAGCTCCGGTCTATTCACTGATGCAGCTCGCTCGTCCGGAGTCACAGCCTGATTATAATGAGATTCTCCGCAGGGTCAGCCGGACCTTTGACTCCATCGAATACATGCAGCGGGAGTCCGGGCTTTTCAACGGGATAATGATGAGAGGTGTTTTCTACGGTGATAACTTCAAGGAGTGTGATCAAGGAAACCGTGATGTTGCTATGGTTCTCCGCACGGCTCTCACCATCTATTACGGTCTGCAGTGCTTTGACATGCTGAGACTCCAGGGACATGACGATATGATTAAACCAAGCTGGGAAGAATGCCTCCGCAAGGCCAGTGACGCCCTTTGCACCCTATTCAACCGCTATGGTGAGTTCGGACAGTTTATCTCAGCGTGCACAGGTGAGATTCATACGCCCAACTCCACTCAGGGAGTGATGTCGATCGGTGCGTTGGCTTATGCGTCGAAATATTATGGAGAGCGGAAGTATCTGGATATCGCGATGAAAGCGGGGGATTACTATTATGACAGGTTTCTCTCAAAGGGTTATACCGGCGGGGGCGCTGCTGAGATCCTTCAGGCCCCGGATAGCGAGTCCAATGCGGAATTCACGGAATCCTACACGGTCCTTTACGAGATTACCGGAGACAAGAAATGGCTCAAATACGCCCAAGATGCCGCCGCTCTGTTCTCCACCTGGGTCGTCTCCTACGACTATAAGTTTCCAGAGGAGTCCGTCTTCGGACGGCACGATGTCAAGTCCGCCGGATCTGTGTGGGCCTCCGTCCAGAACGAGCACAGTGCTCCCGGAATCTATGTGATGTCAGGGGATTTCCTTCTAAAAATTTTCCGTGCCACTGGAGACAAACGTTACCTTGAACTCGATAGGGACATGGCGCACAATGTTGTGCAATATGTCAATACCGAACATAATAGGATCCAGGCGCAGGGTGGTCTCGGCTATGCTTCTGAACGTGTGAATATCGGTGACTGGGAGGGAACGAATCACATTGGAATGATTCCACAGGATGATTCCAATCAAGCCTGGGAGAATGTGGCGCTTTTCCATACCACCGAAAACCCCGGCATCTACGTCCAGCCTGACAAGGGAGAGATCACCGTCTTCGACCATGTCAAGGCGAGAATTGTCAGCGGCGACGCCTCAAGCGTCACTCTT
>CACZHP010000016.1:58378-60665 GCA_902780935.1 uncultured Bacteroidia bacterium
CGATGTCTCTGTACTCGCCGAGACCTCAGACTACGCCCGGAGTAACTCCCTGGGATGGAACGCTTTCTACACTTGGCCCAAGGTCCATGTCCCCAGCGGTGAGACAGTCACAGTGACACTCCCTGTGAACAAATGATTTCCTATATTCTTTATTAATAACCATAAACCTTTGTTTCAATGTTCAAGAACTTAAATATATTTTTGGCGGTGTTTTCTCTCTCGGCCGCATCCATCTCCGGGGCATATGCCGCCGTACCTAAACACCAGTGTGACGATCTTCCATTTGAACCTCAGATCCTGTCGTATGACGGGAACAAGGTTGAGCGGACATTCGCTTTCGATGGCGGAAGGCTCTCATCTGATGGTGCGGGGCAATGGGATGTCAATGTGAAGGAGAGTAAGGTCACTGACGAGGCTACTGATTACTCCCTGACCTTCACGATGAAGGAGGGATCTATGGACTCCGGCGGAGCTGCGGTCCAGTTCGGGTTCGTCGACTGGAACACTGACAATTACGTTTTCGCCCCGTGCTATCTTTACGGTGGCAACCGCTTCAGGATCAAGAGGATCGGCTATCCTCCCTTCATCTATGACCCCGAGGATCGTCCCCTTGACATGCCTATCACGACGACCAATATCCCTCATCTTTCAAGTGACGGCAGCGACTCGTATGTTGATTTCAAGACCAACAGCTGTGCGACGCCTCTTGCCGGATTCTATGACAAGTCTGCTAAGAAGGGATTCTTCATCCTCACCAGTCAGGACACCGTCTTGGGGGATGAGGCGTTCTTCATCAACGAGTATCCTTCCGAGGGACGGCTTACCATCCGTCTCTCTGCTCCCGGGGTCCGTGAGCACCGCTACGTAATGTGTAACGCTGACAACCCTAGCGACGACAAGGGTGTGGCGTTGAAAGCGGGCGATTCGATCAAGATGCGTCAAGTTCCTCACGATCCGCAAGGATCTCTCTGGCCAGAACGAGTACCGTTACCTTGAACCTTTCAGCAGCATCAGCGAACTTATCTACCAGCATCATTTCGAGCATAAGTGGTACGAGGACAAGGACTTTGGCTATGTTTGCAACAGACCATGGCTGGACAGCCCCAATGCTCATTTGTCAATTGGCTGGAGTGGAGCTCCCACATTCTTTTATGCAATGTCCACCCGTGACTGTGCCGATTGTGAGGAAATTCTCCGCCGTTTTGCTCGCCAAATGGAATCCATTTTATACTCACAACAAGGGTCCGGATTCTTCAATGCGAGGATGAAAAAGGGTGAGTTCTTTGGAGACTCGTTTAAAGAAAGGTCCATAAATCGTGATGTCGCTACCCTCAGGCGTCAAGGCGTATTGGTTTACTTTAGCCTCCAGTGTTTCGATATGCTGAAATCGCAGGGGAAGGGCGAACTGGTCAAGCCTGAATGGGAAGAGATGATCCGTAAGGCCGCTGACGCCCTTTGCGCTCTCCACGACCGTTATGGTGAGTTTGGACAGTCCATTAAAGCCACCACTGGCGAGTTGTATGTACCGAATTCCACTTGCGGTGCGCGTTGCGTCGCTGCCCTGGCCTATGCCTCGAAGTATTTTGGGGAACCACGTTATCTCGAGGTGGCGAAGAGGGCGGGACAGCGTTATTACGACCTGCACTTGTCAAGAGGATATGTCGGCGGATGTCCTGGTGATATCCTCCAGTCTCCGGACAGTGAGGCTTCGGCAGATCTACTTAATTCGTATGTATCTCTCTATGAGATTACCCGCGACAAGAAGTGGCTGAAGTATGCCCGGGACGCAGCGTCTTTCTTCTCCTCTTGGGTTGTCTCATACGACTATAAGTTCCCTGAGAAATCCATCTTCGGCCAGCACGATGTAAAGTCAGCTGGCTCTGTGTGGGCATCCGTCCAGAACGAGCACAGCGCTCCCGGAATCTATGTGATGTCAGGGGATTTCCTTCTAAAAATCTTCCGCGCCACTGGGGACAAACGTTACCTTGAGCTCATACGGGACATTGCCCATAATGCTGTGCAGTATGTCAACACGGAGGGCAACCATATCCAGAGAGAAGGAGGTTTCGGCTTTACCACGGAGCGTGTGAATATCGGTGACTGGGAAGGCATAGAAGGCATTGGGAATATTCCCCAGAATGACAGCAATATTGACTGGGAGCTGATGGTTCTGCTCAAGTGCGTCGAGAACCCCGGCATCTACGTCCAGCCTGACAAGGGAGAGATCACCGTCTTCGACCATGTCAAGGCGAGAATTGTCAGCGGCGACGCCTCAAGCGTCACTCTT
>CACZHP010000017.1:0-56933 GCA_902780935.1 uncultured Bacteroidia bacterium
ACCGGAAAGGCCATGATCGTTGCCTTCTCTCGTCCTATTGCCATACGTATTTACAAGAGGATCCTGGAGCTAAGACCCGATTGGACAGAGAAGGTCAAGGTCGTGATGACCGGCTCAAACAATGACCCTGAAGAATGGCATGAGATTGTAGGCAACAAACAATACAAGAAAGAGTTGGCCAAGAAGTTCAAGGATGACAAGGATCCTATGAAGATCGCTATCGTTGTGGATATGTGGCTTACTGGATTCGATGTCCCTTCTTTGGCTACGATGTACGTGTACAAGCCCATGTCTGGGCATAATCTTATGCAGGCCATCGCTCGGGTCAATCGTGTGTATTCAGGTAAAGCCGGTGGCCTGGTAGTTGACTACATTGGAATTGCTAAGGCTCTCAAAGAGGCTATGCGTGATTACACCAAGCAGGACCAAGAGAACTACGGCAATCCGGATATCAAGGAAACGGCCCTTGTCAAATTCAAAGAGAAGCTGGAGGTCTGCCGCGACTTCTTCCACGGGTTCAATTATGCCAAGTTCCATTCGGGAACCGATGCTGACCGTGCTGAGATCATCAAAGGGGCAGTCAACTACATGCTCGCTCCTGCAATGGACGAGCAGTGTACTTCCTTCCTCAAGGAATCCCTGCTTCTGAAGAATGCAGTAAGTCTTTGCCGCAGCCTCCTGAATGAAGAACAGCGCTTCGAAGCCGCATTCTTCGAGACAGTGCGCACAGCTATTAACCGCATCAAGAATGTTAAGGTCAAGGTTTCCAAGAAGGAAATCAATCAGCGCATCAGCGAGCTCCTAAAGCAGAGTATCAAGAGCGAGGGGGTAATCAACCTCTTCTCTGATGTCAAGGCAGAATTCTCTCTATTCGATGCCGCCTTCCTTGATGAGATTTCCAAGATGAAAGAGAAGCACATTGCCATCGAACTCCTCAAGAAACTGCTCAAGGAACGCGTGCATCTTTATCAGCGCACCAACCTGGTACAGGCCCAGAAGTTCTCTGACCTCATCAATATGGCGCTTTCCAATTATCTGAAGGGCCTGCTTACAAACGAGGAAGTCATCAAGGAACTGCTGGATCTGGCGAAGGAAATTGCGCAGAACGAGCAGGTTGCCGACAGCCTCGGCCTCAACGCAGAGGAGAAGGCATTCTATGATGCCCTAACCCGGCCGCAGGCAGTGAAGGACTTCTACACCAACGAGCAGCTGGTCAACCTCACCAAGGAACTGACCGAAGAGCTTCGGAAAAATCGCACAATTGACTGGCAGAAAAAAGAGTCGGCTCGCGCCGGAATGCGCTCTAAGGTCAAGCGCCTGCTCAAGAAATATAAATACCCGCCGGAGGAGGAGCAGTCCGCTCTGGAGACGGTCATCCATCAGTGCGAGCAGTGGGCAGATGTGGATGGTTCAGAATATGATGATTATAATACATCATCATACGTAGATGGCTATAATTCGAACACCAATATTTTCAACCCAACGTATTACCGTATGGTCGCTGATCCAAAAGGCCCTGATTATCGTGGCAGCATAATTGACGAAGAATAGATGGATAAACAGAAATATAACAATTACCCCTTGGCGATCAGCCAGATACTAGGTCTAATTGAAGCCAACGATATTGCGATTCCGGAGATTCAGCGTCCATTCGTGTGGCGTCGTTCCCAGGTGCGTGACCTTATGGATTCTCTATACAAGGGTTATCCTACTGGCTACATCATCATCTGGAAGAACCCTTCCGTCAAGCTCAAGAATGGATCTCTTTCGGAAGGCAAGAAAGTTCTTATCGATGGGCAGCAGCGTATTACTGCTTTAATGACAGCCATTGCCGGTAAAACTATCGTGTTTGACGACTATAGTGAGGGTCGCGTCAAGATCGCTTTCGATCCTTTTGCCGCCCTCACAGAGAATCCGGATGCGGAATTGTTCGCCGTTCAGACTCCGGCTCATCTCAAAAGCAAGCGTTGGATTCCCGATATCGCTGAAATATTCAAATCCGATTTCTCTAGTTTCAAGTTCATCCACCAGTACGTTACGGATAACCCCGAGATGGATGAAGAGGCTCTGCATCGCGTGCTCGAAAGCTTGAAAAATCTTCAGCACTGCAATATTGGTGTGATCGAATTGGATGCCTCTCTAGATATTGATATTGTTACAGACATTTTTATCCGCATCAACTCAAAGGGGACGGCTCTCAGTCAGGGCGACTTCGTTATGTCCAAGATTGCAGCTGATGAGGTTCACGGAGGCAACACGCTTCGAAAGGTCGTTGATTATTTTGCCCATCTCTGCAAAGATGGCACATTCTATAGCAAAATCAAGGAGAAGGATATAGCGTTCGCCTATTCCGGGTATCTTAACAAGCTCGAGTGGCTCAAGGATGACAAAGAAACTGTCTATGACCCAGAATGCGATGATGTCCTTCGCGTTGCTTTCATGCACCGCTGCAAAAGAGCTAAGTTGGCCGACCTTGTAGCAATGCTCTCCGGACGCGATTTCGAGACTCGAGAGTTCAAAGAAGAAATCGTTGAAAACACCTATAAGGAACTGGAGGCGGGTATAAACAATGTTATCAACGGCTACAACTTTTCCCAGTTTATGCTGGCGATCCGATCCGCAGGATTCACTTCAAAGAAATTAGTTAACTCGGTAATGGCTATCGATTTCGCTTATGCCGTGTATCTGATTCTGCAGGAATCCAAAGAAGTCCCAGTTGATGAGATCAAGAGCCTCGTTCAGCGCTGGTATGTGCTTTCCGTCCTTACCGGGCGTTATAGTGCCTCTCCGGAATCTTCCTTTGCGAAGGACATCCGTGCTATTGGTGAAAATGGCGTAAAAGCTACACTAAAAGCAATTGAAGATGCCACTCTATCGGACAACTTCTGGAGCATTCAATTAAGCCAGAACCTGACCTTTGTGTCCTCCATCAACCCCACGTATCAGGTTTTCCTCGCTGCGCAGAACTTCTTCAAGAAAGACTCCCTTCTTTCCCATATCCCAGTCGGCGAACTCGTAAACCTGGGAGGAGACATCCATCACATTTTCCCGAAACAGTACCTAGTGGACAACGGCTACGATAAGCACGAATACAACCAGGTGGCCAACTACGCTTATCTCGATACTCCCATCAACATCAAGATTGGTAAGAAGGCCCCGAAGGTGTATCTGAACGAAGCGCTAGAGGCAATCAGAGGTGCGGAAGACACATCGTTCAAGTCCATCAAAACAGAGGATGAGTTTATCCGAAACCTTGAGGACAACTGCATTCCCATTGATATCCTAGAGATGGACCATACCCGCTATGCTGAATTCCTCGAAGCACGTCGAACCAAGATGACCGCTCTTATAAAGCAGTATTACAATAGTTTATAAAATGCCTGAATTAAGAAAGATAGTCCTTGTTCTCGGTAATGGTTTTGACCTGGACCTCGGTCTCAAAACATCTTACAAAGACTTTTGGGAGTCCGAGTTCTGTCCCAAGGATTATCCCGCTCCGCTTATAAAGCACTTGAATGAGCGATGGGACGATGACCTTGAAGCAGTACGTTGGTACGACCTGGAGAATGAGTTAATGAACTATTATCGGAAGGTTAGCTTACCAGGGTCAAAGCTTGAAGTGATTACAAGAGAAGAAGAACTGTTTGTTAAAAACGTTAATCCTACCTATCTATCTTATAACATTGATCATAAGTATATTAATGAGGCCAACTCGTTGTTAAAGAAAGGCTATTTAGTTGAGAACCCCAAAATCATTCCAAGGTATTTGATGCCTTATAGAGAGGACATGCTGCAACCAACTGTGTGGCGTGACCGAAAAGCGCTTGAACTCATCAAGGATGGGCTTTACAAGTATTTGAAATCCATTGAGAAACCGATTCCGGAAAGCTTATCCGTCGCTTTCCATCTACTTCTATCAATAAGCAAGTGTGTCGAAGCCGGTAACACGGTAAGCATCTATACTTTCAATTACACTCGCGTCCAGATGCAGGGACATAACCTTAGAGATGTTCCTGTCAATTATATGCACGGCAGCTGCGAAGATGGGAAAATAATCGTCGGCACACGCGACGGAACACCAATTGAGCCAGAGTATGACTTTCTGCAAAAGGTGATGGACGACTCTTTCAACCCTCCGGACATCGTGTCTGCCTTGAATAAAACGGACGAAGTCATTGTTTTTGGGCACTCCCTCGGTGAGAATGACCGGCAATACTTTGAACAATTTTTCTCTATGCAGACGAGTATTGACAATCTCGCCAAGAAAGACATCTTCATTTTTACCCGAGACGATAACTCAAAGATTGAAATAAAGCGTGCACTAAAGAGTCTCACTGGCGACCGCCTCTCCATCCTATTAAGCACCAATCAACTTGTAATCATTCGGACTGGCAATCTCAAAGCAGACCAAAAGCTTCTCTATAACTTCCTAGTCGCACACCACAGCGACGAACACTACGCATCTGAGGTTATCGGAAAACTCTTAGCAAAAGAATCCAAAGAGGAAGAGAAGATATAGTTCTACCTTCCCAAAAACTCCTTTATGATCCCGATGGCTTCTTGCTGGACTTCGCCGCGGAAACCGTGGCCAGCGCCAGGCATCACCTTGAATGAGGAGTTCTTGTAGGCCTCGTAGGCTTTCTCCGAATAAGAAATCGGCACAAGACGGACACTGTCTTCGAGTTTAAAGAGTACTCCGTGGAAGAGTTCATGCAATACTCCACAATACCTCCTTTCAAAGTATACTTCAACGTGCCTGTCGACGGTTCTGAAGCCCCTTTGAGAAAAAGGGAAGGTGAAACCCGTGCGGTGCTTCTGACCAAGGAGGGCTTCAATAAGTTGATGGAGTGTTACGAGAGTCTCAAATAAACGAGCCTTATTACTCCCCTATCCTTCCGGTGTAGGCGTCCACGTCGGATGAATTGAAGGGTTGGGCGAAGAACTTCTGGGCGGCCTCCTCCATGGCGCCGGACCATGGCTGGGGACCTCCGGCGCTCTGGATTACCCACAGCCTGAGCTGTTTCTTATGCCAGTTTACACTGCAATTGGTTCCCCATGCTCCACCGTGGCCAAACCATGCGTCCTCGCTGTCCTCTTTCGGAGCTGTCAGACCGAGGGAATATCCGCCCATATTCTCAGGCCTCGTCGTCACGGCGAGAATGGATTTGACGGTCTCTTCCTTCAATATGCGAACGCCGTTGTCTCCCACGCCGAGGTTCATCAGCATCTTGTAGAATTTCAGCTGGTCATTCGCGGTGGTCCACAGGCCCGCACCCGCGGAAGCGAACACATGGGAATCGTTATAGGGACGCTGCTCCCAAGCCATTTCCTCACGCCATTCGGCGGGAGCGTTATCCTTATATTCATAGAGCTCTATCTTCTTCTTTATCTGCTTGTTGGTGGGCCAGAACCATGAGGATTTCATGCCCAGCGGATCCAGGACCTCCTTCTTGAGGTACAGCTCCCACTTCATCCCGGTGATGGCCTCGACGACCGCCGCTCCTATGTCTATTCCCGTATTGGAATATAACTCCTTCGTGCCCGGCTCGAACATCAAGGGAGATGCCGCAGCTATGGACGCCACCTGACGGATAGGGGCTCCGCCTGACCATCCGCCTCCTCTAACGTCAGAACGTTTGGCGCTGACCTCAAACGGAAAACCTCCGGTGTGGTTAAGTACCATCCTCACAGTCAGCACGTTCTTGGCTTTGTGCAGTGTTTTAACGCCATCTTTCTCCTCATCCAGCACCCAAAGCTCCTTGAACTCGGGAAGGTACTTCGACACGGGATCGTCCAGCGAAAGCTTGCCTTCCTCAACCAGTTTGGCTATGGTCACTCCGCAGAATCCTTTGGTCTGGGAGCATTGCATGAAAGCGTTGTCCATCTTGATAGGGCGCTTGGCGGCCACGTCGGCATAGCCCACGCAGCAGGTCTCCTGGACTCCGTCCTTGTAGAAAACGCTGATGGCTCCGGCCAGCTGGCCATTGTCGACATAAGGCTGAAGGACGTCCTTGGCATAAGTGGTCTTGGAATTCTTCTGGGCCTGCGCAGGCATCATGAGACAGAATGACGCCGCCAAGATGACGAGAATAGACATTAACTTTTTCATGGCGATTAGTTCGTATTTGTGATTAGTACAAAGATATAAAAAAACGCCGCACTTGTGTGCGGCGCCTGCCTTGCTGATTGCATTGCGCGGAGAGGACGAGATTCGAACTCGTGGTACGCTTGAGACGTACGTCGGTTTAGCAAACCGGTGGTTTCAGCCACTCACCCACCTCTCCAGGGGGACTGTGCCGAGGGTTTTGTCAAACCTTTTCGTTTGGTCCGGACTGCAAAGATACAAAAATAAATTATTTCGCAATAGGGACGGCGGAAAAAGATTACACCCCGACGAGATACTTGCTGCCGGGGAGTAGGGAGACGAGCTTCACCAACACGGCGCTGCAGATGTAAGAGAGAATCGCTATCGCGGGGATGGCGATGGCGACGGGGATCGTGGGGTTGGCGACGTCGCCACCGATGATCCAGGTGGCTATCGGGGCGAGGAAGAACATGTGGACGAGGTACATTCCGAAGGTCAGCCGGGCGAGACGGGAGACGAAGCTCTCCTTCCCAGCAGCACCAGCGGCACCAACACCTGCGGCATCAGCGGCACCTGCAGCAGCCACAACGCTACCAGCACCAGCCTTCCCCATCCCTATGCAACTGAACATCAGGAAAAGTCCGAAGGTCTGCATCAGAACGTTTGGCGTGCAGAAGGGCCATGACCATTCGATCTCGGGGGTCGGGATAAGGACTCCCGGAGTACCCTTTAACCAGAAGGACCACCCGGTGAAAGCCGCTCCGACGAGGAAGCATAAAGTCCCGACAGTCAGCCGTTTCCGGCGGTCCCAGTCAAGATGGAACCGGATATAATGAGCGAGGACGAGGTACCCCAGATAACCGGAGCAATACCAGAACGCGCCGAAATTATTCCAGAAACATTCTCCCCAGAGTTCAGGGGTGATGAGCCTGAACCAAGGAATGAAGGTCGTGAATATGAAGAAGCCCAGGAAGATCCTCTCGTCTTTCGCGGAGACTGTCTCAAGCCATGGCGAGACCACCGGGATGATGATGTAAAGGCTTATCAGCGGATACATGAACCATAGATGACCGGCCATCGAGGGGAAGTTGAAGGGCAGCAGTTTGAGATCCGCCAGGGACTGCTCCCATGTCATCCCGCCCCAAAGCAACGGGAGGAAGGTGTAGAGGAGAAGGAAGAACACAAACGGGGGAAGGATCCTACCGAAGCGATGCTTGTAGAACGAACTCATCGTCTGGCCGGGTTTCATGGGGACGAGCAGGAAGGCGGAGACGATCATGAAGAGCGGCACGGCGGCCCTGCTGACGAAACCGTCATAGAAGGACACCCAAAACCGATTCGCCTCATTGGCCAGCATCGAGACGTTCCCGGCCAGTCCGGAAGAGTCCGCGCCATAGAAATTCTCGCTCGCATGAACCAGCATCACCATCAGGCACGCGACAACCCTGATCCAGTCGATAAACTCGATCCTCTTATTCATAATCAATTAATAATAAGATTGAAAATACCGCGTACGGTGGCAAGATCCGCGCCGAGGACTTCCTTGGCGACGGGAGCGAGGGCCTCGAAGTCTCCTTCAAGGTGGAAGGTGCATTGCACATGGGTCAGGCTCTCTCCGGGGGCAAGGGCGGCTCCGGGCGAGGAAGTCTCGATCTCATAGAAAGGACCCATCACCTCGCCGGTCTCGGTGGGACCGTCGTTGTAGGAATTGATCACATCGCCACCGAAGCAGTTCTCCTGCGGTCCCCATTGGGCATTGACGTAATCCCTTGGTCCTGAGGGCACTGAGTATTTAAGAATATTCAGGACTCCCTCTCCTGAATCATAACTTCCGCAAAGGCCGCGGGCGCTCCCGTCCGGAAGGCCGATCTTGGAACGGAACTTCCCGTCGATCCGGAAATATATCATCCCGTCCCGGACGATCAGCCGGTCTGCGGGGATTTTTCCGAAATATTCATCATTGACCTTCTTCCCCTCAAACGCTTCATTATAAGGAATGAATACGACAGTCGAGGGGGACGGAGGATACATTCCCAGAAGCCAGACAGACGGCATGCCGGTCTGCTTGGTCCATTCAAAGGCTCCGAGGTTGGTCAAGGTGTTGGCGGTGCGATAGGCCACAGGGCGGATCCCATCGGGGAGCTTCACTCCCAGAACAGCCTCTATTCCAGCGACTTCCAGAAGATTGACCTCTCTGCGTATCCCGATCCGGAACTCCCTCCCGGACGCGTTCTTAAGGACAGTCTCTTTCGTGAATATGGCTTCCGACCCGCTGGCGGATTCCACCTTGAAAGGTTCGGAATCGATGACAGCGGGAACATCCCAGTTGGCGAAGATTTGCTCCTGACCCGGCCCAAAGAACCAGGAGAACGGGCCGCCCTCGGGACCGAGCCAGAAGCGCTCCTCTCCCCCGAACGGATTGAACTGCGGATTCGCGAACCCGGCGGCGATAGCCTTCCGGCTGATCCAACCGAAACTCTGCCCCTGAAGGCCGCTGGCCGCCGATGTCATCACCCTGCCCTGAAACTCAGGGACGAGCAGTACCCTCGCCAGACCGTTCGACGAGACCAGTTCCACAGCATTCAAACCTTTAGACTTGATAAAATCCAGATCGCTTCCGTAAGTACCCATACAACAATGATTGATGAACACAAAAATAATAAACTCAAGCCGGAAAATGACTATATTTGAGAAATAAACCTTACGCTGATGAATATACGAACCTCATTCCTCGCACTGACAACCATATTATTGACAGTTTTCTCGGCTTCCGCGCAGGAGGCGCCGAGCCGGCATGCTGTGCCGGGACAGAGATACCTGAAAGAATACTGGGGACGCTCGGATCTTTATCTCCAGCACCAGGCCTTCTACATGCTGGACCTTGCGGACAAGGCCCTGGACGAGAACCCTCCGGCTTTGAAGATAAACCGGGAGCGGGAGATGGCCATGCTGATGCTGGACGCCGTGACCCACGAGCCTGCCCCGATCGACAACCCCGCCGTTCTGGACTATCTCTCCCGGAGGATGAACAAGGTCCTGGAGGATCTGGACAAGCCTCTTAAGGGCAGGAAGTCCTTGAGAATATACAAGTTATACAACTGCGGGATGCTTTTCCGGACCAGGGACCTGACCATCGCCGTGGACCTCAACGGCCGTGACGGGAAGCTCATTCCGGACGACATAATGAGAAAGATTGTCGGCCATGTCGATGTCCTCTTCTACACCCACAACCATTCCGACCATTTCGACAACCACGTCCGTGACTTCTGCCATAAGGCCGGAGTGCCGATCTACGCCACTGACGAGATATTCCGGAACGACATCCAGGTCAACCATGTCCGTAAGGACGACCTCTACACCTTCGATGTGGATCTTCCCAAAGGAAGCATAACCGTCAATGTCCTTCCCGGCCACCAGGATGCGGTTCAGAACAACATCTGGATCGTCACGATGCCTAACGGCAAGGTCGTCGGGGCCACGGGAGACCAGTGGAGGAGTGCGGGCGAAGACCTTGAATGGCTGAAAGATATCCATTCAAGACTCCCCCGGATCGATGTCCTCTCGATGGACTGCTGGATCCACGACTTCGACGAGCATGTGGCGGACTTCAATCCCCGCCTCCTTGTCTCCCAGCACGAGAACGAGATCGGGGCTCACGGGATCGACCACCGGGAAGCCTATTGGATGACGATATTCAAGAACACGAAAGTCCATCAAAGCCAGACCCCCTGGCTCCTCATGACCTGGGGAGAATGGTTTGACTACAAGTAAATTATGAAACGCAGAACTTTCATCAAGGGGATGGCGGCGGCCGGGGCTTCAACCTTGGTCCCAGCCGGTGCGGCCAGCCTCGCCCTATCCTCATGCGAGCGCTCCAAACCTTTCCCGATAGGTGATTTCAACGAGGTGATCGACCGCGGCGGCACTTGGAGCATCAAATACGGCAGGGCCAAGAACGGGGAGATCCCGATGTGGATAGCGGATATGGATTTCCGCACCGACCCCTATGTGAGCGAGGCTTTGAGACGCCGCCTTGACAGGGACGTCCTGGGCTACACCACCACTCCTCCGGAGTTCATCGACGCCGTCGCCGGATGGGTGAAGGCAAGACATGGTTATGAGGTTCAGAAAGAATGGGTTGGATATGCCCCGGGCGTGATCACATCCCTAAACCAGGCCTATCTGACATTTACTGAGCCGGGAGACAAGATCATCATCCAGCCGCCGGTCTACGACCACTTCAAACTCTACATCGAGCGGCTTGGAAGGGTCGCCGTGGACAACCCTCTGATCTATGATGAGCACGGGAAGTATCGCATGGATTTCGAGGGGTTGGAGAAGCTGTTCGACGAGAAGACCAAGGTCCTCCTGCTATGTAATCCCCAGAATCCGGTCGGGATCCTTTGGGACAAGGAGACCCTCGCCACTCTTGCGGAAATATGTGAGCGTCACGGAGTTATAGTCCTGTCCGATGAGATTCACGGAGACCTTGCCCTCTACCACAAGACCCACACGCCATTCTGCAGCGTGAGCGATGCGGCGGCCAGGATCGGGATGATATTCGCCGGGCCAACCAAGGCGTTCAACCTCGCCGGACTCACCGGGACGGCATATTGCATAATCCCGGACAAGGAGAAAAGGGAAAAGTATCTCGGCGGACTGAGGAACGCTAAGATGGACGAGGCGTCGGTGATGACCATAGAGGCTGTCATCGCGGCCTACAGGGAAGACACCTCCTGGTTGGAGTCGCTTATAAGATATATTGAAGGCAATATATTCCAGGTCGAGAAGTTCGTGGCGACCCACGACCTGGGCATCAAATCCATAAGACCGCAAACCTCATTCCTTATATGGCTGGATTTCAGGGAGTTGGGTCTCTCACAAGAGGAACTGATGGATCGCTTCATCAAGAAAGCCAAAGTGATTCCGAGCAACGGGCTCTCCTACGGACCCGGCGGAGAAGGCTTTGTCCGGCTCAACCTCGGCTGCCCCATAAGCGTCCTCAACGACGCCCTTGACCGCATAGCAAAAGCGTTTGCAAGATGAGAAAAATTCTGATTATTTTAGCCGCTCTAGCGGTATCTAATTGCGAAATGACCTTTGACTCCAAGAAGCAATCGAAGGATTGGCTTATTGACGGGAGCGCTTTTGTCTCAAAGGTCGAACAGTCTTCCGACGGGAAAGACATC
Source organism: uncultured Bacteroidia bacterium (assembly GCA_902780935.1). Lineage (GTDB taxonomy): Bacteria > Bacteroidota > Bacteroidia > Bacteroidales > UBA932 > Cryptobacteroides. Next base: position 11,275 of record CACZHP010000017.1, read on the forward strand.
ACCCTCACCAATGGCTTGGTCAGCAGGGTGTTCCGGATGACTCCCAACCTCGCGACCACGAATATCTACAACAACATGACCGGCGAGTCTATGGTACGCACCGCATGCCCGGAAGGAACCGTGATGATCAACGGGAAAGATTACTCCCTCGGAGGTCTTGAAGGCATCGAGGAATATGCCTACTTGAGAAACGAGTGGCTCGATGGGTTCACCGCCATCCCGAACTCATTCAAAGTCACCGGCTTCCGTGTGGAAGACCTGAAGAAAAGGATGGAGTGGAACCGTAAGCGCTGGGCCCTTATCAAGGACTGGGACCCAAAAGGCAAAGAGCTGATATTCACCCTTGAAGGCCCGGAAGAATTGAAAGGAGTCAAGGTAGAGCTCCATTATGAGATTTACGACGGAGCGCCGATTATAGGCAAATGGCTGGACGTGTTCAATGAGAGCGAAGCCCCGATTAATCTTGACAAATTCACCCTCGAGGAACTTGCCATCGTTGAATATGAGACAAATGTCGATCATATTCCCGCATCGCCGGATGAGAGGAAAATCCATGTTGAGAGCGACTTCGCCCAGGTTTCCTGCGGCACCACATATTGGGAGACTGATCCCCGCTACACGACCCAGGTCAACTATAGCCTCAACACTCCATGCTTGCTCATCTCAAGATTGCCCTACGGCCCTGACGAGACCATCGTCCCCGGCGGGTCTTTCGAATCCTACCGCAACTGGCTGATGCCTTATGATAGCGAAGACAGGGAAAGGAAAGGCTTGGCACTCAAGCGTTTCCGCACTACACTCGCCCCTTGGACAACTGAAAATCCCATATTCCTTCACTGCACCACGACCAAGCCCGAAGAGCTGAGAATAGCCATCGACCAATGCGCCGAGACGGGCTACGAGATGGTGATCCTGAGCTTCGGCTCCGGGCTCAACATGGAGGATGAGAGCGAGGAGAACATCGCCAAATACAAGGAATATGTTGACTATGCCCACTCAAAGGGCCTTGAGATCGGTGGCTACTCCCTGCTGGCGAGCCGATGGATCAGCGACGACGTGGACATCATCAACCCTGAGACCGGGAAGCGGGGCGGCATGACGTTCGGCAGTTCCCCGTGTTTGTCAAGCGAGTGGGGGCATGAATATTTCCGGAAGATAAAGTCTTTCTTCGAGAGAACCGGGATGGACTTTTTCGAGCATGACGGCTCCTATTCAGGAGACCCTTGCGCCTCCACTTCCCACGCCTTCCACAAAGGCCTCGAGGACTCCCAATGGAAGCAGAGAAAGATGCTTGAGGACCTCTACAGGTGGATGAGGGCCAAGGATATATACACCAACGTCCCTGACGACGGCACCCTGCTGATCGGCTCCACCAAGGGTTTCATCGGCTACCGTGAGGTCAACTGGTCGTTACCCAGGGCGAGGCAGATAATCCTCGGGAGGCAGAACATCTATGACGGAACCTGGAAAAAAGTCCCCACGGCGAGCTGGACCTTCACTCCCCTGGTACAATACCAAGGTGGCGGTGACGCTGCGACCTTGGAGCCTTTGGACGAGCATCTTGACGCGTACAAGGCCCACATGATCCAGAACTACGGATCTGGAGTCCAGTCTTGCTACCGCGGATTCCGTCTCTACGACACCGAGCGTACCAAAGAGGCCGTGATTGAAGTCATCAATTGGTATAAAGCCCACCGGGACATCCTCTGCAGCGACCTCATTCACCTTCGCCGGCCCGACGGGCGTGACTGGGACGGGATCATGCATGTTAATCCAAGCCTTGAGGAAAAGGGCTTCGCGATGCTGTACAACCCCACCGGGGAGGACATCACCCGCACGATCAGTCTTCCTCTCTACTACACCGGACTCAGCAAAAAGGCGAGAATCTCCGAGCGGGGCGGCAAGCCTTATAAGATCCGCCTCGACAGGGAATATAACGCCGAGATCACAGTCACCATCCCCGCCAACGGCTACACCTGGCTAGTGATTAAGTAGCTGATCTTTAATGCTTTCCACATGGCCACGAAACACGTATTCCGCTCTCTTTTATCGATAGCTTTCACCGCCGTTCTTTTCACGGCTTGCGGCGAGGTCTCCGCTCCGGAGCCTTACGGGCCACTGCCCACTCCCCAGCAGGTTGAATGGCAGAAAATGGAGATGAATTTCCTGGTGTGTTTCGGGCCGAACACTTTCACCGGAATGGAATGGGGGCTCGGCAATGAGGCCGAGGATATATTCAATCCCTCTGATCTTGATTGCGGCCAGTGGGTATCCATCGCCAAGGAAGCCGGATTCAAGGGCTTGATCATAGTAGCGAAACATCACGACGGGTTCTGCCTCTGGCCCAACCCGGAGAGCACCCACACGGTGGCCCGGAGCCCCTGGAAAGACGGCAAGGGGGATGTGCTGAAGGAACTCTCGGATGCCTGCGCCGCTGAAGGACTTAAGTTCGGGGTATATATATCCCCATGGGACAGGAACGACCCCCATTACGGCACGCCTGAGTATAACGACGTCTATGTCAAGACTTTGGAAAGCGCGCTGGACGGCCGCTACGGAGAGGTGTTCGAGGAATGGTTCGACGGGGCTTGCGGCGAAGGACCGAACGGCAAAAAGCAGGTTTATGACTGGCCGCGGTTCCACGAGACTGTCTTGAAGTATCAGCCTAAAGTTGTGATGTTCAGCGATGTAGGGCCAGGCTGCCGTTGGGTCGGTAACGAGAGCGGAATCGCCGGAAGGACAAACTGGAGCGCCTTCTCTCCAGAGGGCTTCACGGCTGGTGCGGGCGCACCTCCAACAGACACCCTACAGACCGGCAATGTCCACGGAAACGCCTGGGTACCAGCGGAAACCGATGTCCCGCTCCGTCCCGGTTGGTTCTGGAGGGAGAGTGAGAATGACAAGGTTAAATCCCTGAGGGATCTTGTGAATATCTATTACACCAGCGTAGGGCGTAATTCCATCCTGCTTCTCGGCATAGCTCCGGACGTCACGGGGCACATCCACCCCGCGGACTCCGCCCGGTTGATTGAATTCGGCTCCGCATTGAAGGAGATATTCAAGAACGACCTCGCCAAAGGGGCCAAGGTCAAGGCGTCATCCACCCGTGGCCGGGGCTTCGGGGCAGGGAATATAGTTGACGGGGAATATGACTCCTACTGGTCAGCACCGGACGGTGTCACTGAGGCCACTCTGACTTTCGACCTCGGGACTGCGAAGACTTTCAACCGGATACTCCTTCAAGAATATATTCCCTTAGGACAAAGGGTCAAGGCATTCACCATCGAGGCCCTGTCTCCTTCCGGCGAATGGGAGGAAATCGCCTCGGAAACCACCATCGGCTTCAAGAGGATAGTCCCCGTGGAAACCATCACCACCTCTAAACTCAGGGTCAGCGTCTCCTCTTACGCCCCACCCCTCCTTAACGGCTTCGGCCTCTTCCTGGATAATATCTAGGAATCCACTTGCGGGTATAAAAATTTATACCTACATTTGTCCTGAAGACTTAATTCTAAACTTGCTATGCCCACTATTATATTTTTGTTTGGCCTCCGCTTCTTCTTTTATTCTGAAGAACATTTACCTATTCATATTCATGTGCAGAATGGCGACGGAAGGGCCAAAATTATGGTTGAGACAGGAGAAATCGCTGAAAACAACGGCATTAAACCGAAAGACATCAAAAAGGCAACCGAAATTGTAGATCAGTATCGGGATGATATCATCAAAGCCTGGAACGAGTATTTCGATGAATAGCAGTAGTTAATGAACGTGACAATAGTTAAAGTGTGGTTTAATGATGGGCGCATTTTAGTCCAGACTGACGACGGGGTGATTCTCAGTCGCCCGCTGGAAGCGTTTCCCGCCTTGCTTGATGCCACTCCAGAGCAGCGGAACCATTTTGAGATAGGGCTTTACGGGGACGACATTCGCTGGGAGGAACTTGATGAAGACATCCACCTCACAAGCTTCCTGGAGAAAGCGGAGCCAGACCCAGATAATGAAATCGCAGCTATATTCAAGCGCTTCCCTCAACTAAACGTGTCGGAGATGGCTCGTACAATCGGCATTAACAAGAGTCTGTTATCACGGTATATTTACGGAATAAAAAAACCTTCTCCATCGAGGAAAGGGCAGATACTGGAAGCCATCCGTCAGCTTGGCAGAGAAATGGCTTCTATTTGATGGCTTCGGGGTTGTATAATTCTGAGGAAATCTCTATATTCACGACTGATAAATCCCTTTAAGACAATGAGATTACCACGCTTGATCGCAATAGCGGCGCTGCTGCTTCCACTATCTCTCTCCGCACAGTCCATATTCATTGAGGCGGAAGGGTTCTCCGACCTTGGCGGCTGGACCAACGACAACCAGAGCGTGTCCCAAATGGGTTCTCCATACCTGATTGCCCATGGACTGGGAAGGCCTGTGGCCGATGCCGAGACAGTTTTCGAGGCTCCGGAGGCCGGAGAATATCAGCTTTGGGTCCGCACAAGGGATTGGACCAGGACCTGGGGCAGAACCGAGAGCCCGGGACGCTTTCAAGTGATAATCAACGGCAAGCCTTCCCCTGAGACATTCGGGACCAAGACCGAAGAGTGGGCCTGGCAGGACGGAGGCTCAGTAATCCTGAAAAAGGGTGAGAACAAGATCGCCCTTCATGACCTGACCGGGTTCGAGGGGCGCTGCGACGCCATCTACCTGACCAGGAACCTAGGTGCCAAAGCTCCGGAACCGACGGCGGATTTCAGACGTAAGGCACTGGGAATCAAGAGGCCGCAAAGAGCGGGGAAATATGATTTCGTGGTGGTCGGCGGCGGTATCGCCGGAATCTGTGCCGCAATCACAGCGGCCCGCCTGGGCAGCACCGTAGCCCTTGTCCAGAACCGCCCCGTGCTGGGAGGAAACAACTCCTCCGAGATCAGGGTCGGCCTGTCCGGCCTTATCTACAAGGAGCCATATCCCCAGCTCGGAAGGCTGATGGACGAGATCGGTGGAATAGGCTACTGGACCAACCGGGAAGCCCAGCAGGATCCGGACTCACCGAGGAGCAAGCATATCCTCGACGTGCTGGAAAAGCATCCTGAGAAGCACATCCACAATGCCGGACCGGCCTCGAACTACGAGGACGACAAGAAGCTGGAAGCCGTTCTGAATGAGCCCAATATCACCCTCTTCCTCAGCAAGCAAGCCATCTCCGCCAAGACCCGCAGCGGAAAGATCCGTTCCATAGTGGTCAAAGATATATTCACCAGCGAAGAAACAATTATAAAGGGACGTTTGTTCGCGGACTGCACCGGTGACGCCAACCTCGGTTTCATGGCCGGAGCCGACTACCGGATGGGCCGTGAGAGCAGGGCCGAGACCGGCGAGACGCAGGCTCCTGAGAAGGCGGACTCCCTCACCATGGGCACTTCGGTGCAGTGGTACGCTTCGGAGACCGACCCTACCACATTCCCTGAGTGCCCTTGGGCGATCCAGTTCAGCGACTCCACCTGCATCCCGATCGTGCATGGCGAATGGGATTGGGAGACAGGTCTCGGAAGGGACCAGGTCGAGGAGATAGAGCGGATCAGGGACCATGGACTGAGAGCTGTCTATGGCAACTGGGCATATCTGAAAAACAGCCCCAAATTCAAGGAACAATTTAAGGATCAGCGACTTGAATGGGTTGCCTGCATCGGCGGAAAGCGTGAGTCCCGCCGCCTGATGGGCGACGTCATCCTCAAAGAGCAGGACTTCACGGAGAATGTCCAGTACGACGATGCCTCGTTCACGGCGACCTGGGGAATGGATCTCCACTACCCGAAACCGGAGCCTGGGATGGAGGCAGAGGAGCCTTTCAGGGCGACCAGCGTCACCAAGCACCATAAAGACTATGCCGTTCCTTACAGGTGCCTGTATTCCAGGAATATAGATAACCTCCTGATGGCTGGGAGGGACATCTCCGTGACCCACGCGGCCCTCGGCACGATCAGGGTCATGCGCACCGGCGGAATGATGGGAGAGGTCGTCGGAATGGCCGCCTCGATCTGCAAGGACCATCGCTGCTCCCCAAGAGGCGTGTATCAGAAGTATCTTCTTGAACTCAAGGCTCTTATGACCGCCGGCGTGCCGCTTTCAACACAAACGGTTAGCATCTTATAAAACATATTCAGGAATTATGAAGAAGTTCCTTTCTCTATCCATCCTGGCTTTGCTGGGAGCGTTTTGGGCTGACGCGAAAGTGACCCTACCCTCTGTTTTCAGTGACAACATGGTGTTCCAGCGCAACAGCGAGGCCGCCATCTGGGGCTGGACTGACGGCAACGGAAAGGTCTCTGTCACAACAACTTGGACTGGAGCAAAGTACACGGTCACTCCTGACAGCAATGGGAAATGGATGCTCAGGATCCCTACTCCGGAGGCGGGTGGACCATACAAAGTGACAATCACTGACGGCTCTGAGAAGATAATCTTGAGCAATGTCCTTGTCGGGGAAGTCTGGTTCTGCTCGGGACAATCCAATATGGAGATGATAATGTCGGGATACCCCGGGCAGCCAACCGAAGGCGGGGTAGATGAGATCACTAACGCCGATCCCCAGGTTCCCATCCGTATTTGCACGATCACGCATAATCCTTCCTTGACTCCTCTGGACCAGACCAAGGGCTCCTGGAAGGAGAACACTCCCGAGGTGGTCTCCACTACCAGCGCCACGGCATATTTCTTCGCCAAGAAGTTGCATCAGGCCCTCCGGATACCGATCGGAATCTTGGTTTCCAGCGTGGGTGGCACCGCCATCGAATGTTGGATGGACAAGTCCACCGTCTCCGGCAAGTTCCCCGGTGAGTTCGACCTTGGGTTCCTCGAAGGGAAGGATATGCCTAAAGAACTCTCAACCACACCTTGTGTATTCTTCAACGGCATGGTCGCACCACTTATCCCCTTCACTTTCAAAGGGATGATCTGGTACCAGGGAGAGACAAACCGCTTCAGGCCAAGCCAATACACTCGTCTCCAGAAAGAGTATGTGGAGATGATGAGAAGGCTTTTCGACAATCCGGAAGCGCCGTTCTATTTCGCCCAGCTGGCGCCTTACTACTACAGCGATCCCGACGGCTGGACCTTGGGATATTTCCGTGAGGCGCAGCAGAAGTCGCTCTACCTGATCCCCCACAGCGGGATGGCGGCCACCGTGGATGTCGGGGAATATGGCACCATACACCCTAAAAAGAAGCGTGAGGTCGGCTACCGTCTGGCTTATCTCGCCCTCTCCAACGACTACGGAGTCAAGGGGTTGAACCCTGTGTCCCCCACTCTCAAAAGTGTCGAGTTCAGGGAAGGCAAGGCCTTCATCAAGACGAACACCGACGGAAGGCAGATCGGCCCGATAGATGTCGATCTGACAGGATTTGATATAGCCGGGGCCGACAAGGTGTTCCACCCGGCGACCGGTCGGATCATCGACTGGTCAGGTACTGTGATGGTGACGAGTCCGGAAGTGCCTGATCCGGTGGCCGTACGGTACTGCTTCAGGAACTGGGGAGAGGGAACCGTGTTCAACAACTACGGTATTCCCGTGTCCCCGTTCCGTACCGACGACTGGGATCTATAACACGCTGATACGCAGCTATTTCTCCGGAAGGGGACGAATGTCCAGGTTCAGCTCATCGAGCTGGACCTGATCTATTTGCGACGGGGAATCGATCATCACGTCACGACCCTGGTTGTTCTTCGGGAACGCGATGAAGTCACGGATGCTCTCCTTGCCGGCGAACAGGGTGCAGACACGGTCGAATCCGAACGCGAGACCTCCATGGGGCGGAGCGCCAAACTGGAAGGCGTGGATGATGAAGCCGAACTTATATTCAGCCTCCTCCGGGCCTATTCCGAGAACCTCGAACATCCTCTTCTGAACCTCGGCGTTGTGGATCCTTATCGATCCGCCACCGAGCTCGTTGCCGTTCAGGACGAAGTCGTAGGCATTGGCGCAGACCCTTTCCAGATCCTCTTTCTTGTTGCTGTTGAACCAATCCATGTGCTCGGGCTTGGGAGCCGTGAAGGGATGGTGCATGGCGTAGAAACGGCCGTCCTCCTCGCTCCACTCAAGCAGCGGGAAGTCCACGATCCACAGCGGAGCGAACACCTTCGGATCCCTAAGGCCGAGCCTTCCGCCCATCTCAAGACGCAGGACTCCAAGCATGGTCTGGACCTTGCGTTTCTCCGATCCGCTCATGACGAACACGATGTCGCCGGTCTTGGCCTCGACAGCCTCGGCGATAGCCTTGAGCTGGTCGGGAGTATAGAATTTGTCAATAGAGGATTTGACCGACCCGTCAGCATTCAACTTAATGTAGATCAAGCCCTTGGCGCCAACCTGAGGCCTCTTGACCCACTCGGTGATCTCGTCGATCTGCTTGCGGGTATATTCGGCTCCACCGGGAACGGCGATGGCGCCGACATAGGCGGCATCGTCGAGGACAGAGAATCCATTACCTTTGACTTTATCCGTGATCTCATGGATAGTCATTCCGAAACGGACATCCGGTTTGTCAGAGCCGTAATTGTCCATGGCGTCGTACCAACTCATGCGGGGCAGCGGATTGGGAATATCCACGTCCAGGACATTCTTGAACAGGGTACGCATCATGCCTTCGAACATATTCAGCACATCCTCCTGCTCGACGAAACTCATTTCGCAGTCGATCTGGGTGAACTCCGGCTGGCGGTCGGCCCTGAGGTCCTCATCCCTGAAGCAGCGTACAATCTGGAAGTAGCGGTCATAACCGGCGACCATAAGGAGCTGCTTGAAGGTCTGGGGGCTCTGCGGAAGGGCGTAGAACTGGCCCGGATTCATCCTGGAAGGGACCACGAAGTCACGGGCACCTTCAGGAGTGGACTTTATGAGATAAGGAGTCTCAATCTCCATGAAATTCTTGGAATCCAGATAGTTCCGAACTTCATGAGCCAGTCTGTGCCTAAGAGCGAGGGCTTGCTGAAGAGGGTTCCTACGAAGGTCCAGGTAACGGAACTTGGCACGGATGTCCTCGCCACCGTCGCTCTCATCCTCGATGGTGAAAGGAGGGGTGACGGACTTGTTGAGAATATTGATGGACTCGACTTTGATCTCGATCTCGCCGGTCGGCATCTTGGGGTTTTTGCTCTGACGCTCAACAACTTCCCCGACTACCTGGATGACAAATTCACGGCCGAGGGAGGTCGCGGTCTCGACAAGGGAGGCGTCCGCGTCAGCCTCTACAACAAGCTGGGTGATGCCATAACGGTCACGGAGGTCGATGAAAGTCATTCCTCCGAGTTTCCTGGACCTCTGGACCCATCCGGCCAAGGTCACCTTCTGTCCGACGTTGGCGATGCGAAGTTCGCCGCAAGTGTGGTCTCTGTACATATCTGTTTTCGTTAATATTCAGTCAAGTCTGCAAATTTAGCGAATTATGTCCAACTTTGATAGAAGAAAATGAGTTATCTTCGCGGTATGGAAGTCAGAGCGAAAAAATCCCTTGGCCAGCATTTCCTGACAGACCAGGACATCGCGCGCCGCATTGTCGATGCCCTTCAGGGCTCCCCTGTCCTTGAGGTCGGTCCCGGCATGGGTGTATTGACCAAATACCTTATCCCGCATTTGGCCGGCCAGCCTTCCGGTGAGGATCTTGAAACTTGCGATTTGGCGACAGGTCTGGCAAGTCCAGACCGTAGCCACCCTCGGCTCGTAAGAGGGAGGGGCCCGCTCGCGGAGCGAGTGGGAGGGGCCGAGCGAAGCGAGGAGTCTGGACTGGCAGAGCCTGTCGGCAGTATCAAGGCGATCGAGCCACCAGAGCTGGCAGCATCCGCTTGCCAGCTGAAAGCCGTCGAGATTGACAAGGAGAGTGTGGCGTATTTGAAGAAGCATTTCCCGGAGCTGGGAGATGGGTTGATCGAGGGGGACTTCCTGAAGATGGATCTCCAAGGGCTGTTTCCCGGACAATTCTCGATCATAGGAAACTTCCCGTACAACATCTCCTCCCAGATATTCTTCAAGATCATCGACAACCGGGATCTTGTGCCGGAGGTTGTCTGCATGATCCAGAAAGAGGTGGCGGAACGCATAGCCGAGAAGCCAGGGACGAAGACCTACGGCATCCTGTCGGTCTTCCTCCAGGCGTGGTATGACATTGAATATCTGTTCACTGTGGGCTCCGGCGCCTTCAATCCCCCGCCTAAGGTCCAGTCCGCGGTGATCCGTCTGACGCGCAACTCAAGGACTGAGCTTGGCTGCGACGAGAAGCTGTTCAAGGCTGTCGTCAAGACCGCCTTCGGACAGAGGCGCAAGACCCTGCGAAACTCCCTGAAGCCGTTGCTTCAGAAAGCCGGACGGCTGTCCGAGCCCGGCCGCGTCCATTCTCGCTCCGCTGCGGCTGAGTGCGGCCTAAGCTCGGCAGCCGCTCCGGCCAACCCGATTCCCGAAGGGCCGGTCTTCGACCTGCGCCCCGAGCGCCTCAGCGTCGAGGACTTCATCGACCTCACCCTCCGGCTCACACCGTAATCTTCCCCCCGCTAGAAGCGAGGCGTTATTCTCAAGTAGCTCATAATCAATAAAATACAATATGATGCGTGGTAGAATCTACCACGCATCACTTGTTAACTACTTAATAATTAACCACTTCCGTAAAACACCCCCTTCGGCATTGATTAATTCGGACCGAATCCATATCTTTGTCTTATAAACTAAACTCATGAAATGCTTCTTATGGCCAGAAAGACAAAATACGATTGCAGGGGAATAGCCCACATTTACCAGCGCGGCCTCAACATGTCTGTTATTTTCTATTCAGTCAAAGACATTCTTGTTTTCTATACCATTCTCTACGTATTGAAGAAGAAGTACAAGATCACCGTCCTGGGCATAGTTTTCATGTATAACCATTATCATTTGCTAATCAAAGCCAGGTCGCAGGAAGTAGTCTCCTGTTTCATGCGTGATCTTGAGACTGTTTTCTCAAAAGAATTCAACAAAGAGGCCGGGATCAAAGGGCATGTATTTGAACCGAGATATGGCTTGTCAAACAAAAATTGGGATAAGAAACAAAGGGAAGCTGCCGCTTATCTTTATAATAATCCGGTTGAGAAACAATTGTCAACCAGGGCAGTGGAGTTTAGATGGAACTTTCTGGCCTATGCGGTTTCAGACCACCCCTTTTCAGAAAAACTGGTTGTCAGAAAAGCTTCAACGCATCTTAAAAAATGCCTTCAGGAAGTCAGGTTCATGTTCAATCACGGGGCCTTTCTCAATTACACGGTATTGAAGAATTGCTTTAAAAGACTCTCATGGAATGAGATCAACCAACTCGTTGACTTCATCATAACAACCTATAACGTAGTCGATTACAAAGAAACAATAAATCTTTATGGTTCTTATGAGAAAATGTTGATAGCATTTGACTCGAACACAGGAAGCGATCACGACATGAAGGAAGAATATTCCGACAATTCTTATAAAGGATATATCAGTTCGATAAAAGCCCTTTCAAATGTTTACAGATTCGCCGATCCTAAAGATGTCCTCAAATTGAGTGCTGAGGGAAGACGGTTCCTGGCAAGAAAATTAGCCCATCAATTGAATGTCTCAAGATTCATCACCGAGACACTGCTACGTATCTATCAGCCCAAAAAGAAGCGTTTTTCGTAACTAATTAATACAGAAAAGGATACTTCGTTGTGCATGGCAGTATTTTCCATGCACTATTTGTTAATTATTTAATAATTAGTCACTTCAGAAAAACGCACCTTTATAACGTCTCAAGGAGGCGGGCGATGAGGAAGCCGAGATAGTTACCGACGGCATAGCCAACAACGCCGACTGAGAGACCTCCAGCGAGGACGGACTTGTTCTTCATCGCAGCGGCCATCATAGGAACGAAAGGAGGTGAGCAGATGTAGGCCACGGAACTGACGGTCATTGTGTCGGCATCGACCTTCAACGGTTTTGCTGCCAGGACTTCCAGAAGCAGGGAGAAGAATATCACGAACGTCAAGTAGCCCAGCATATTCAAGCTGCCGCTTATGCTGAGTGAACGCAGATCCGCCATCGAGGCGACAACGACAGAGAAGACATAGATGCAGTACATCCCGATGTCGTAGCCATGCTTACGTTTTTTGAGCGGTTTCCAAAACGAGGCCGCTATGCCGAGAGTGGTCAGGCTAAGGATCAGCACGGTCATGAACGCTCCTTCACCAGCGAGAAGGCCCAACCCGGCGGAAATACCTATGATCAAGGCATCTACGGCCAGGAGAACGCCAGCGTCCCGGAGTCCCTGTTTGGTAAACAACCCCTTGAATGGCTGTTCCTTTTCCTGCCCATTAACCTCTTGATCATCCGCTCGGGCCTCAACTGGAAGCCAGCGGCGGAACAAGCGGATCCCGAAAGAGAGCAGAAAAGTCAGGTACAGGAAACTCACCGCCATATCAAATGAGTTCAATAGAATGAAAGTCTCCTCCGGCACGTCCAGCATTACCTTCAGCGAAGCGAGGTTGATTGTTCCTCCTGTATAAACACCGGTCAGCATCCCGCCGATCTTCGCTCCGTCTTCCATATTCCTCCCAAAAAGGAAATAGCCGGCAAAAACCGAAAGCGTGACGGCAGCCAAGCCCAGCAGGAGAGCGATCAGCTGGCTATTTGTCTTGCTACGCTGGAAGGTGCATGAGAATAGCATCAGCGGGATAGCCAGCGGAACCGTAGCGCTTGACAGAACATTCTGAATACCAGCCATTCCAGAAGGGTGAAACAGGTTCCCGAATATGATTCCCACGATATAGAGGATCAGCACCGGGCCGATCTTGTCCAGCAGGGGAAAACGCTTGCACAGCCACAGCACACAGGCCGGGCAGAGCAGGAAAAAGACGATGGTCAAGATGTTTCCGATCATAGTTGACAAATATATCAATTATTCCTTATTAGCGTTTTTAGGAACTGACTAATTATTAGATAATTAACAAATAGTGCGTGGAAAGATCTGCCACGCACTCGAACGTATTTTATTAAATATTAAACAGTTAAGAAAAACGCCGCCGCTGAAGCTGCCAGGCTCGCTACCTGAAGATATTCAAGAGCTACCTGAAGATATTCAGGACCTGGACGCAGGCGCGGGCGTCGTGCATGGGGAACATGCGGAAAGCGATCGTGTCGACAGAGTCGCCAAGATGCTCCTTGATGTAGTCCCATATACGCATGGCATAGTCAGCTCCCTCGGTGACACTCTGGTACTTCCAGGCGCACAGGTTGGCGATGAGCGCCTCTGCCTGCACCCAAGGAACCATCTGACTGTCAACCTCTCCGTCAGCGTCTTTCCCATAGACGACAAAACCGTCCCCGCTCATCCCATCCATACCGGACTGATAAAGCTGGAAGCAGGTTTCCTTGACATGGCTGATCACGTCAATGTCCTGGATGGCATAAGCGGCGTCAAGGATCGACCAGGAGGCCTCTAGATCCAACCCGTACAGGCAGCCTGAGGGAACCGGGTTCCAGTCTTTAGTCAGCCTGGGCTCAAGGTGTCCTGAGGCTGGATTGTAGAACTCACTGACCATCACGTCGATAAGGTCGGCTATCACTCCCCGCAGGGAAGGATCCCTCCACACCCTGTAGAGGTTCGAGTAGCTCTCGAGAAGGTACAGGTGGGAGACCGCCAGACGGGACTCGTCCTTGACGGTGAAATCCCTGGTTAGGGCCTCTTTGTAACCTCCCAGCTCCAGGTCGTGAAATTCCTTCTCCACAATCTTGTAGAGATTGACGGCCTGTTTGAGGGACTCCTCATCCTTGGTGGCTCCGTAGAACTCGCTCAAAGCGTAGATGGCGAGAGCCTGGTTGCTCAGAATAGCGTCGGTGTCTTTCTTCTCGCCCCAAGAATCGACATAGACAAAGGCCCCGCCGTACTTGTGGTCGATGAAGTGCTGGATGAAATAATCTTTGCCGTTCATGGCCGGCATCAGATATTCCTTCTTGCGGAACAGCCTGTAGGCGTTGGAGAAAGCCCAGATAATGCGCGCATTGAGCTGTTCCTCCCGGTCGGCGTCCTTGTCGGCGGCAAGCCCCTCGGCGATCTTCCCGTAGAAGCCGCCGCGGGGATCTTGCATGCCGGACCAGAACTTAAGGATATCCCACTCAAGGACTTCCCTGACTTCTTTCAAAAGAATGTCTGTTCTTCCTGTCATGACGACTGTATTTTAGTTTTACAGCGTCTTGATGTGGAGGTTGCGCCAACGGACCTTAATGCCGCCGCCGTCATGGATCTGGAGGCAGATCCTTCCCCGTCCCTTGCCGATCTTCTCATCGGTGATGTCGGTCATGGGCTCGCCGTTGAGCCAGGACTGGAGATGGTCGCCCTCGAGACGGATGCGCATGGTGTTCCACTCACCGTATTTGAGGATATTCTCCTTCTCGTCAGGAATCTGATAGAGCCAGCCGCGGCCGTAAGACTCATAAACTCCGCCTGTGTCGTGGTTCGGAGGAGCCACCTCAACCTGCCAACCGCTGACCTTGACGCCCTCGGGGACGATGGAACGGATGAAGACGCCCGAATTGCCGTCAGCGAACTGCTGGAACTCAAGGGTAAGGTCGAAATTGTAGTAATATTCCTCAGTTCCGAAATATCCATAGGCCTTGTCGGGACCGCTCTCGCAAACAAGGTAGCCCTCGTCATCGACATACCAGAGCTCAGTGCCGTAGTTGATCCATCCGGTCAGGTCCTTACCGTTGAAAAGGTCTTTCTCAACAGGCTTGGGATCAGGAAGTTCCTTGATCTTGACATTCCTGAACCATGCGGGATAACCATGGTCCTGGAGGCAGATGTGACCAGTCGGGGACATGCCGTACTCAGTGGCCTCAGCCCACTTGCCTGCGGCCTTGCGGGCGAACCAGTCCTCACTCCAAGCGTCGAACTCGACGGTGACCTTGCCGTTGAGCAAATAGGTCACGTGGCCGTTGTCGAAGATGATCTCACTCTGGTTCCACTCTCCTGCGGGCTTGAGGATACGGGTGTCGAAATCAGGGACATACATGGCGTAGTCCACACCGCACCTCTGCCAAGGCTCGAGAACGTAACCATCATTCATCTCGGTGAAGTTCTCGTCGTCAATCAGCTGATACTCAGGACCTGTGACATAGGGAACCTTGAGGACGGGATTCTCGACGACATGGTACATCATGCCGCTGTTGCCGCCCTTGCTGATCTTCCACTCCCATTTGAGGTCGAAGTTGGTGTATTCCTTGTCGGTGACGATATATCCGTTCTCGTCGCTTCCCTGCCCCTCAGCCTGGATGGCGCCGTCGACGACGGTCCATGGACCGGTCAATTCCTTGCCGTTATAGTCTCTCCAACCGTTAAGGGTCTCACCATCGAAAAGGAGCTGCCATCCTTCGGCTTTCTCCTTGGAAGTCAACGTGTTCTGCTTGGGGGAGCAACTTGCCACAGCGAACGCGGCAAGAAGCGCCGCCCCAGTCCAATAGATAAACTTTCTCATATTCTTTGTGTTATTAGAATGAAACAATTGTCAAATGGCGAGAAGCCCCATGATCATGAAAAACAGTATGACCAAAAGAATCACTGACACCGTGACGCAGCCGCAACCGCACCCGATGCCTTTCTTGGCTCCTTCAGTGAAACCGCGCTCCCCTTCTCCGCTCCTGGAGAAAAGCAGTCCGATGATACCACCGGCCAGGGCGCAAATCAAGATGAATTTTAACATAGTGAACAAATTTACTAAAAATCCTCACTATTTCAATACTCGAACCGAATTGTTATCTTTGTGACAAGGATAATAACATTTCAAGATATGTTCTCAAAAGAAATCTACATCGCAAGACGCAGGGCCCTGGTCAGCAAGATGGCTGCCGCGGCTCCGGAAGGGAAAAGGGGCATAGCCCTGTTTGTCGGCAACGTGGAAGCCGCCGCCCAGTACAAGGACAACGCGTACAAATTCAGGCAGGATTCCTCCTGGCTGTATTATTTCGGTCTGGACGAACCCCGCTACGGGGCAATCATAGACCTGGACAACGGCGAGGAGACTATCTACGCCGACGACGTGGAGATCGGGGACATCATCTGGATGGGTCCCCAGCCGTCCGTCGCTTCCAAAGCGGCAGAGGTGGGAGTGGCGAAGTCCGCCCCTTACGGAGCCATGAGCGTGGCTGTCACTAAGGCTTTGGCCACCGGAAGGAATATCCATTTCCTGCCTCCGTCCAGATATTACAACACGATGAAGCTGGCCTCCTTGACCGGGATTCCGGAGGAAAATGTGGGCAAGGTCGCACCGATCGACGAGGATGGCGGCCGCCACGCCTCAGAGGAGCTCGTCAAGGCCGTAATCTCGATGAGACTCGTCAAGGAACCATGTGAGATTGAGCAACTTGACGATGCCGGAGCCCTTGGCCAGGAGATGCACACCGTCGCCAGAAACAATATCCGGCTTGGAATAGTGGAGCAGGAGATTGTCGGAAAGATGGAAGGTCTTGTGCTCCAGAAGGGCTGGGGAGTGTCCTTCCCCACCATCCTGACCCAGCACGGGGAGACCCTACACAACCATCTCCACGACAAGATAGTGGAGCCTGGCAAACTTATGGTCATCGACGCCGGAGCGGAGAACAACATGCACTACGCCTCCGACTTCACGAGGACATATCCGACCTCGGGCAAATTCACCTCGAAGCAGAGGGATGTCTATCAGATAGTCTGCGACTGCAACGAGCTGGCTTTCAGCCTGACAAAACCGGGCGTCACCTACAGGGAAGTCCACCTTGCCACCGCACGAAAGATGCTCGAGGGCCTGAGTGCTCTCGGACTTGTCAAGGGAGATTTCGACACCATGGTCGCCGAAGGGATCGCAGGGCTTTTCCAGCCGCACGGGCTTGGCCACAATATGGGTCTCGATGTCCACGACATGGAGGATCTCGGAGAGAACCTGGTCGGCTATGACCCTGATCAGACAAGGTCGAGGCAGCTCGGTCTGGGTAGTCTGAGGATGGCTCGCAGGCTGGTCCCCGGTAATGTCATCACCGATGAGCCGGGAATATATTTCATCCCCGCTCTGATCGAAAAATGGAAGTCCGAGGGCACCGGAAAGGGATTCGTAAACTTCTCAAAGCTTGAGGAATATTACGACTTCGGAGGGATCCGTATTGAGGACGACGTGCTTGTGACCGAGGAAGGCGCCAGACGCACCGGTCCAAACCGCCTGCCCGTCCAGCCAGACGATGTGGAGGCCGCCATGGCATGTCAACAGTAATCATCATATTGGCCGTCCTGTGCGGCGTGATCGGAATCGCCGGGAGCATACTTCCCGGGCTGCCGGGGCCTCCCGTCAGCTGGGCCGGACTGCTCATCCTGTACATCTGGGGCAACGGGGCCAACGCCTCTGGGGATCCGATGTCAACCAAGTTCCTGCTGGTCTGGCTGGCCATCACCATTGTCGTATGCGTCGTCGATTATGTCGTCCCAGCCTACTTCACCAGGGTGACCGGAGGCAGTAAGGCAGCCGGCCGGGGAGCGATAATCGGCCTGCTGGTCGGAATGTTCGTGCCGCCCGTCGGTATCATCCTCGGAACCCTTGGAGGGGCTTTTCTCGCTGAATATCTGGTCGCACGCAAAGGAGGCTGGGATTCCGCCAGATCAGCCATCGGGGCACTCCTGGGCTTTTTCTTCGGAACAGGAATCAAACTTATAGCCAGCGGCCTGATGATGTATTATATCATCGTGTTCATGAAATGATAACCTACACCGACGATCTAAGGCGCCTGGCCTGGGGTACGGACGCCGGATTCTACAGGCTCGTCCCGAAGAAAGTGATCCTCTCCGAGAACGAGGAGGAGGTCCGTTCGATTCTCTCCGACTCGTCAAAGAATAAGATTCCCGTGACTTTCAGGGCCGCGGGAACCAGTCTTTCAGGCCAGTCGATTAGCGATTCAATTCTCCTGGTGGCCGGAAAGAACTGGGAGGGATTCAGCGTCAGTGAAGACGCCGGGACGATCACCCTTCAGCCGGGAATAGTCGGAGCGAGGGTCAACGCTATCCTCAAGCCCTTCGGGCGGAGATTCGGACCCGACCCGGCATCGATAGGTTCGTGCATGGTCGGGGGAATCGTGATGAACAACGCCTCCGGAATGAGCTGCGGGACCCATGCGAACTCCGACAAGACGATGATCTCGGCCAGGATGATACTCGCCGATGGAACAATCCTCGACACCGGGGATGAGACGTCCAAAGCCGAATTCAGGAAAAGTCATCCGGAGTTCCTCGCGGCGATTGAGAAGCTGCGGAAAGAAGTAATTCAAGATCAGGAGTTTACCGAGAGAATAAAGTACAAATATTCCATTAAGAATGTCACTGGTCTGAACCTCCTGCCGCTGGTGACTTTCGAGGATCCGTTCGACATAATCACCCACCTTCTGGTGGGTTCCGAGGGAACGCTAGCCTTCCTGAGCTCTGTCACGATGAAGACTCTCCCGATCGCCCCGTACAAGGCCAGCGCCATGATCTATTTCAGTTCGATCCGGGAGGCCGCGGAGGCGGTCGTGAGGATGAAGAAGGCTGTCGGACTGGAGGTGATCAACGCGGCCGAGCTTCTCGACAAAAGATCCCTCTCGTCGGTCTCCGACCCCATGCTGGAGAGACACCCCGGCACTGACCTGACTGCGGTGCTGACAGAGACCACGGCGGAGAGCCCGGAAGAACTCAAGGCCAACATCAAGGCGA
Source organism: uncultured Bacteroidia bacterium (assembly GCA_902780935.1). GTDB lineage: Bacteria > Bacteroidota > Bacteroidia > Bacteroidales > UBA932 > Cryptobacteroides. Next base: position 29,997 of record CACZHP010000017.1, read on the forward strand.
TCTCGGAGGTAGTAGGCGAAGTGGAGTTTACCAGCGATCCCGAAATATGCTCAAAATATTGGGCGATACGTTCCGGCATATTCCCATCAGTAGGAGGAATGCGCCGGCAGGGAACGACCTGCCTGATCGAGGACATCGCATTCCACATAGAGGATCTCCCGCAGGCCACAGAAGACCTGTCAGCCCTCCTGGACAAGCACGGCTACGACGACTCCTGCATCTACGGCCATGCCCTTGAGGGCAATTTCCATTTCATCATCAACCAGTCATTCGACTCCGAAAGCGAGGTGAGACGTTACGAGGATATGATCCGGGACGTCGCCAAGATGGTGGTGGAAAAATACGACGGCTCCCTGAAAGCCGAGCATGGAACCGGACGCAACATGGCTCCTTTCGTGGAATATGAATGGGGCCCGAAAGCCTTCGGAATCATGAAAAGGATCAAGGAAATATTTGATCCTGAAGGGATTCTAAATCCCGGAGTGATATTCAACGACGATCCGGGATGCTTCCTGAAGGGTTTCAAGCCGCTTCCCGTACTTCCTTATGGAGAGAAGATCAACAAATGCATAGAGTGCGGCTTCTGCGAGGTCAACTGCGTCTCCTGCGGCTTCACACTCTCGTCCCGGACAAGGATCGTCATCCAAAGGGAAATAGCCCGCTTGAGGGCTTTGGAGAATCCGACAGAAGAGGAGTTGGGCAGGCTCCACAGGCTTGTGAAGGAATATTCATACCCCGGAGAGGAAACTTGCGCCGCTGACGGCCTATGCTCGATGTCCTGCCCTATGGGTATTGATGTCAGCGACATGACCCACCTGATCCGTCAGGAAAAAACGCCGCCTGGATCCTTCCGAAGAAGGGTTTGGTCCCTCGCTGCGGATCATTTCCCGATAGTCAAGAGCGGGGTACGGGGAGCGTTGGGGCTGGCTTCAGCCGGAGACGCGATCTTGGGCGACAAGGTCATGACATCTTTAGGTCAAGGGCTCCACAAAGGACTCGGACTCCCCCTCTGGACTCCTTCCACACCTCGTCCTTTCCGGCCGGGACCCTTCGCTCCGCCCAGGATGACAGAAGCTCCCAAGGTCGTCTATTTCCCCTCCTGCCTCAACCAGATGATGGGCCTGCCCCGTCATAAAGCGGCCGTGGACAAGCCTCTGGTCGAGGAGATGACCTCGCTTCTTCACAAAGCGGGCTACGAGGTGATATTCCCGGAAGGCATGGAAAAACTCTGCTGCGGGATGATGTGGGAGAGCAAAGGAATGCCGGACATCGCGGAAAAGAAGTCCCAGGAACTTGAAGAGGCCTTGCTTAAGGCTTCGGAGAACGGCCGCTGGCCAGTGCTCTGCGACCAGAGTCCCTGCCTGCACAGGATGAGGAAGAACATCCGCTCCATGAAGCTTTATGAGCCGGCTGAGTTTATAATGACATTCCTCAAAGACCGGCTGGTCTTCCATCAGGACGACACTCCTGTCGCCATCCATGTCACCTGCTCCACAAAATTGATGGGGCTGTCTGACACGATCATATCCCTCGCCAAGATGTGCTCGACCAATGTAATCGTGCCTGAAGAGGTTGGCTGCTGCGGCTTTGCCGGCGACAAGGGAATGACCCATCCCGAGCTGAATTCATGGGCGCTCCGGAAGCTGAAGGACAGCGTGAAGGGGGCTAAGGCGGGATATTCCAACTCCAGGACTTGCGAGATAGGCCTGTCCGGACACTCCGGCATCCCTTATGCCTCGATAGCGTATCTCGTTGATTCTCACACCTCTCCCGCGGAATAATGATAATAAAATTGGTTTTTACCGAGATTATCCCTAAATTTATGGGATTTTAGGAAAAACCAATCTATGGCTGAAGGCAAAGGGAAATATTGGATCATAGGACTGATCGGTTTCATAGTGGGAGCGATCCTCGTCGCGGCGTTCGACACCACCATGAACAAGACCTCCTCCAACGAGTACTGCATGAGTTGCCACACTCATGAGCAGGCCGATCTCGACTGGAAAAAATCCCCGCACTATCTCAGCCACAGCGGAGTCATGACAGACTGCGCCGCCTGCCACCTTCCCCCCAAGGAGGACGGCCTCATGAAATATTATGCGGCCAAGACCAGGATCGGAGTCCGGGATCTGTGGGTGAAGATGACCAAGGATTCTTCCGAGATCGACTGGGAGTCCAAGAGGCAGCTTGAGCACGCCCGCAAGATCGTCTACAATTCATCTTGCGAAAGATGCCATGTGAACCTCTTCCCCGAAGGCATCTCCGACGACGGGATCACCGCCCACCTCCACTACGAGGAGAACGCCAAGAAACTCGGGCTGGACTGCATCAGCTGCCACCTCGACGTCGGTCACTACATGCCAGGCTACGAGCACAAGCGCATGGAGGGCAAGGTCTTCCAGACAGAGGATGGGCCACGCTATGAGACGGCGGCCATCGTTTCCTCTTTCGAGAATTTCACTGAGACAGTCCCCGGAACAACTGCTGACATCAGGATGATCGCCATCCCCGGAGGCGAGTTCATCATGGGCAGCTCCGGGAAGGAGCCGTTCCACAAAGAGGATGAAGGCCCCCAGAAAAAGGTCAAGGTCTCCCCGTTCTTCATGGCTGAGACCGAGATCTCATGGAACCAGTTCTGGGCGTTCTACAACGAGACCATGTCCGAGGGACGGACCCCTCCGGAGAAGATATATGCCAACAACAACCGTCCGGACGTGGATGCCGTGAGCGGCCCGACTCCCCCGTTCGGGTTCCCTGACCAGGGCTGGGGCATGGGTGAGCGGCCGGCCATCACGATGACCCATTACGCCGCCGAGACCTTCTGCCAGTGGCTGTCCCTCAAGACCGGGCGCCACTACCGCCTCCCCACCGAGGCCGAGTGGGAATATGCCGCGAGAGGCGGGACAGAGAGTCCATATTTCTTCGAAGGCAATCCGAAGAAGTTCGTCGGCAGCGGCCTTTTGGGCAAGTTGAAAGGGGCTGACACGACCATGATCGCCCGCTATGTGGTCTATTCAGGCAACAGCGAGGGAAAGACCCAGGAGCCCGAATCAGTGGCAGCCAATCCGTTCGGACTCAAGAATATGCTTGGCAACGTCATGGAATACTGCTCCGACTGGTACGCCGATGACGCGTATTCCAAGATCAAGGACGGCGCTCTCGATCCGACAGGTCCCGAAAGCGGGAAAGAGCATGTGGTCAGGGGCGGCAGCTACGCCGACGATGCGGCGGGTGTCCGCAGCGCCGCAAGAAGCCACACCGAGCACGACAAATGGCTCAAGACGGATCCGCAGAACCCGAAGAGTATCTGGTGGTACTCCGACATCAAGGGCATAGGATTCAGGGTCGTCTGCGATGTGCCGGAAGATGTGAAAGCAAATTAATTACTTAATACTGATAACATTATGAGCGAAAACAAAATGGACAGAAGATCCTTTCTCGGCACAAGTGCCAAGATAGGAGTTGTCGGTGTAGTCGGTGGCGGTGCCCTGCTCGCCTCTTGCGCGAAAAAGGAGAAAGGCCCCGTGTACACTCCTCTTAGACAACCCGGCGAGTACTACATTCCCGAACTTCCCGACAAGGCCATCGAGGGCAAGCCTCTCAAGGCTGGTGTCATCGGTTGCGGAGGCCGTGGTTCAGGCGCTATCATGAACCTTCTTGACGCCGCTGACGGAATCACCGTCACAGCCCTTGGAGACACTTTCGCCGACAGGCTCGAAAGCCTGAAAACCAAGCTGAAAGATCAGAGGAACCAGGTGGTTCCCGATGAGAACTGCTTTGTCGGTTTCGACGCCTACAAGAAAGTCATCGACTCCGGCGTGGACATGGTTGTCGTCGCCACTCCCCCCGTGTTCCGTCCGACCCATTTCCAGTACGCCACCGAGAAGGGTGTCCACTCCTTCCTCGAGAAGCCTATCGCGGTCGACGCGAAGGGCTACCGCCTCATCATGGCCACGGCAAAGCAGGCTGAGGCCAAGGGTCTGAGCGTTGTCTGCGGAACCCAGCGCCACCACCAGCGCCCCTATGTCGAGGCATTCAAGAAGATCCAGGAAGGCATGATCGGTGAGATCACCGGTGGCAACGTCTATTGGAACCAGGGTATGCTTTGGTACAGGGAGCGCCAGAAGGGTTGGAGCGACATGGAGTGGATGATCCGCGACTGGGTCAACTGGAAGTGGCTCTCCGGCGACCACATCGTCGAGCAGCATGTCCACAACATCGACGTGTTCAACTGGATGTTCGGCTACAAGCACCCCGTCAAGGCCACCGCTTTCGGAAGCCGCCAGCGCAGGATCACCGGCGACCAGTACGACTTCTTCAGCGTCGATTTCGAATATGAGAACGGCGTCCATCTCCACAGCATGTGCCGCCAGATCGACGGTTGCTCCAACAATATCAGCGAAGAGGTCCACGGTACCAAGGGCTATTGGAAATCCGCCGACGACGCGATCTTCGACCTCCAGGGCAACAAGATCTGGGAATTCGATTATGAGGCCATGAGGGCTGAGCACACCCAGGAGGATCCTTACGTCCTCGAGCATGTGGATTGGGTCAACCATATCCGCAAGGGCACAGCCCATGTCGAGGCCGGCGAGTGCGGAATGTCCTCCCTCTGCGGAGTGATGGGCCGCGAGGCCGCCTACACGGGCCAGACGATCGAATGGGACCAGATCAGTGCGGCTGATCTTGACTATCTCCCCGCGAAGCTTGAGTTGGGAAAGATGGACATGAAGAATTACACTGTGGCTAAACCTGGAACCGGAAAATAGATCATCATGGACAGAAGATCATTCCTCAAGACATCAGCGATAGGAGGGGCGGCCGTAGCCGCCTCCTCCATCATTCCCGCCTGCGCCTCCTCAAAGGACGGCAAAAAAGCCGCGGGTGAGGTGGTCCCCCTAAACCTCTCCTTCCAGGAGGGTATCGCTCCCGGGGAGACCCTGGCGGAGAAACTCGACTTCATGGAGAATCTCGGCATCGTCGGTTTCGAGCCCGGAGGCCGCGGACTGAAAGGCCGCGTCAAGGAGATCCAGGATGCCCTTAGCGGCCGTAACATCAAGGTCAGCGCCATCTGCGCCGGTTTTGACGGCTTCATCCTCGCTGAGGATCCCGCTGTCAAGAACCAGTTTGACACGACCATGCGCGAGATCGTGGAGGCCGCCGGTGAGCTTGGCTCAACGGGTGTCATCATGGTTCCCGCTTTCAACGGCCAGCAGCCTTGCAAGCCCCACAACCAGGAGACCCGCGACTACCTCTGCGAAGAGCTCCACAAGCTCGGAGAGTTCGCCAAGAGCTGCGGGACTACCGTGATACTTGAGCCGCTCAACCGCAAGGAGTGCTTCTACCTGAGACTTGTGGCTGACGGAGCCGCTATCGCACGAGATGCTGACAGTGAAGGAGTAAAGGTCATGGGCGACTTCTGGCACATGCAGGAGGAAACCTCTGACTACGGAGCCTTCATGTCCGCCGGCAAGAAGTATCTGCAGCATGTCCACATGGCCAGCCGCGGCAAACGCCGCATGCCTGGCGAGGACGGAGCTGTCGACAACTACGTGGACGGATTCAAGGCTCTCCAGCAGATCGGCTACGAGAAGTATGTCTCTTTCGAGTGCGGCTGCGGCGGCGACAGGGCCACCCTTGTGACCAACGCCGTCAATCTCCTCCGCGCCCAGTGGGAAGAGGCCAAGGGATGCTGACAGACGTGAAAGTCCTGGCCTTCGACGCGGACGACACCCTGTGGTCGAACGAGCCGTTGTTCAGGGAAGCTGAAAGGAAAGTCGCCGAGGCGTTGTCTGACTTCGGCGACTTTCAATATATTTCCGACGAGCTCTACAAGGTGGAGTTCAAGAATATGGGAGACTACGGCTTCGGGGCGAAGGCGTACGTCCTTTCAATGATCGAGAATGCCGTCAACCTGACAGAAGGCAAACTGACCGGCGAGCAGGTGATGTACATCATCGACAGCGGCCGGGCAATCCTCCGCAACCCTGCGACTCCCCTACCCGGAGTGGAGGAAACCCTCGAAAGACTGAGCGAGGACGGACGGTACAAGCTGGTGCTGATGACCAAGGGAGAACTGCTCGACCAGGAGCGCAAGATCGCCCGTTCAGGATTGGCCAAGTTCTTCAGCCATATTGACATAGTCTCCAACAAAACCCAAAAGGAATATCTCGATCTCTGTGACCGCCTGCGGATCGGCCCGGAGGATCTTCTTATGGTCGGCAACTCATTCAAGTCAGACATAGAGCCGGTCATACAGCTGGGAGGCTGGGGAATATACATTCCTTCCGAAACCCTTTGGAAACTCGAGCACACCGAGGAATATGACCATCGGAATCTGTTTAAAGTGAACGCATTCGAAGACATAATCAACATCCTGTTATGACCGCCGAACGCATCCTTCTCCTGCTGGTCCTGCTAATGAGTGGGAGCGTGGCGGCCGCTCAAGACGCTGACACCCTGAAGACAGGTTCTGAACGTCGTAGCAACCAGAACGTGATGTTGAACGCGTCCTACGCCTCGATCCCGAGGACGATCTCGCTCGGCATCCCGGAGTGGGGCACCTACATCATGGACGACGGCCTTCCGGCTTCTATGTTCAAGGATTACTTCGCCGGTTACCTGTCCTGGAGAAGCGGCCTCTCGACCGAGTCGATGCAGCTGACCCGTCTGGACGAATCCGCGATTCAGCTCGGCACGACGGGCTTTTTCCCGATGTCCGTCTCCAAAGCCGGCGCCGACAAGCCCGAAGGGGCGGCGAAGTACACCGCCAACCAGTACGGCCGCCATGAGGTCGAGCTGCGTACAGCCTCTCCACTCGGGAACGGATGGGGAATCGACCTGAATGTGTACCAGAGTTTCGACCGGGGATCCAACCATCTGGACTTCACGACTTACCAGGAGAGGACCAGGTTCTACAAAGCTGCTGTGTCAAAGCGACTTCCGGACGGAAAAGGTCTGTTCAAAGCGACATATCTGTTTATGAACTACCTGGATCTTACCGACCAGTACGGCCCGTTTATATTCGTGGGAGACGGGAGCGTGAAACCTTACGGCGACTTCCGCCTCGGAAGGGATCAGTATATTCCCGAGACATCCTTCTTCGAGTATATCGACATCCATGACGGGAAGAGGAAAACCGGGCGCTACACAGAGGATCTGGGGATCCCCGTCCATGTCCTGACCGCCTGCTTCAACCGCACCTTGGACAACGGGATGGAGATGGATGTGAGCTCGCGGTTCAGGACGAGCGACAGCAAGCAGAAAAGCACCTACCTCAACGGAATCACGGAAGTTTCCGCGGGCGACGGATATTCCTACATCGACGGAACCCCATATTCCGGCAACGTGCAGAGCCGCTTTTTCATGTACGAGGACGACCACTTGAACGAGTGGCTCACTACCTTGCGGGTCAAGAAAGCCTTCAGCAAGCATACCGCCCTCGCCGGAGTCAATCTCTTTTTCAACTGGAGCCAGGCTTCATCGATGACATCCAACTTCGCCTATGAGGCCAAGAAAGACCCTAAAGCCCTCACTTACAATGGGGAACTCTATTATGTCCACAACACCGGGGCGCAATTCCTGGACGGATTCCAGAGCCGCCTCGCCTTTTTCGCCCAGGATGAGTGGAGAATCAGCCCGAAGGTCAATCTCCATTACGGTCTCAGGGCTGAATACAGCGGGATCAGCGGGGACGCGGCCCACAATCTCGACGGGAAGGACAACAACTCCCGCTACAATGGCTGGACCCTTAAAAGTCCCGGAGTGACCCTTACCCCGTTCAAGAGGAATGTGCTCAACGGCGCCGCCACTTTGATCGGTTATTACAACTTCAATTCCCATTGGGGGGCCGAGATCGACGCGATAGCTTCCCTGAACCATCCGAATCTGGGGCAATATGGCGACTCGAGCGTCCCGTTCGAAGGAGCCCAGCCCAGCTATATTCTCAGGGGCGGAGTCAACTTCAAGAACAAATGGATTGATTTCCAGTCACTTCTGACATATCTCAAGCGTACGAACAGCTACGAGATGGGCATGTGGACCCATAAGCTCTCCCATGCCGCGGGTGGCTTCCCGGCTGGCTACAACGAGACCGTCTACGTCAGTTCACTCTATGACATGGAGGTCCTCGGATGGACCACGGACATGATCCTGACTCCCTTCAAGGGCTTCACCTTCCACGGCCTTTTCACCTTCAGAATCCCAAGATACCAGAACTACAGCTTCACCCCGGTCTTCAGCGACGGATATTCGGAGGACTATGACTTCTCAGGGAAGAGGATCACCAGCAGCAGCGGCACCGAGATCGAGTTGGAGCCTTCCTATCAGACCGGTAAATGGAGATTCTGGCTGAGCGCCCGCTACTACAGCCGGCGCTATATCAACATCACCAACACCCTGTTCCTTAATCCCCGCTGGGAAACTTTCGGCGGTGTGGATTTCAAGTGGAACGAGCATGTGAGCCTATCCCTGAACGTGGTCAACTTCCTGAATGTCACTGGAGCATCAGCCGGAATACGGGAAGCCTCCCTCGCCACCGACATCACCCCGTATCAGAACTACCTCACCAGCGGCTCCTACATCCGCCCCTTCACCCTCGAATTCAGCACCCTGCTGAAGTTCTAAGTCTATTTCCGGCGAATGATGAAGCCGAATGTGGCGTCGGAGAAGACCCTGTCTTCCTGGAGAGGGCTGGGGCCGCAGCTGTTGCCGCCGAGGCCGCAGTCAGCGGCGTCAAGGCAGAGCCATGTGTCTCCAGGAGCGGGCAGCTCGAACTGATGAGGAGCGAGCATGAGGTCAAGAGCCGAATACGGCAAGGCGCTGAAGGACATGACAGGACGACCGGAGTCAGAACTCCTCAGGCTGTTAGCGGCGGCCTCAAAAACGACTCCCCTACCGAGGAAACCAGACAATGAGACCCAACGTACCTGCTCATGGTTGGCCATGTCCTGAGGCTTGGTATAATTCTGGACCTGATCGGCCACCTTGCTCTCGTATTTGCCAACAAAAGCGCAGGTGTAGCGGTCCGAGTAGTTCTCGACAGGACCACGGCCATAATATTCAACCTCGGAAAGCTCATCCGGAACCTTCATGACGTAGCCAAGGCGGGCCAGGGGGATATCCGGCTTGTCGGAAGTGATCTTCGAGCTCATCTCTATATTACCCTTCCGATCAACAGTCCACACCACATGTGAGGTGAAGGTCATCACATTGAGACTGTCCTTGTCTTCCACTATCGAGCAACTCGGGGAAGCGGTGCTGCCCTTAAGATGAGCCCCGTTAGGTGCCTTGGAAACGATGTCAAAGGATATCTTGAGGCATCCGTCTTCCTCGGCGACATCCATCCCGGAAGCCGTGTGGGTCAGGTTGTGAAGTCCTTGCTTGAACCATTCCCCGCAAGCCCAGCCGTCATTGTTGATCATGGCGCGGAAAACATTGAGTCTGGGGCCTTCTCCCGGCACGATGACATCCTTGCCGCGGTATTTGAGGCTTGCCAGAGTACCGACCGCAGGGTCGAACTCAGCCTTGAAACGACGTCCCTTGACGACAAGGAAACCGGTCTCAGAGTCGGTGAAACGCTTCGGGGCCCTGCCCTTGATATCCTTCGCTTCGCTCAGGATGACAGGGGTAGCGTCGGCGGGAGATAGGTACATCTGATCCTTGCAGACCTCGTAACCCTTCTCGGCCCAGAACATGTCTTCTTTAAGGAAGTAGCTGACATTCAGGTAACATTCTTTACCTTCGGGCAAGGAACCGATCCTTATTTCTTTAGTGATCCTGCTCCTCGGAGCGATGTCGGAGACCTCGAAGGAACCATCCCTGACGACCTCGCCGTCCGCCACCAGCGACCAACGGGCATCGTAGGAACAAGGCTCATAGTAGTTGCGGTTGAAAAGAGATATCTCCACGAAATTCCCTGAAACCTTTATCAATGAGGTGTAAAGGTTCTGATACACTTTCTTGACCTCCCAGTACTGGGGTTTCGGAGAACGGTCACCGTTGACGATTCCGTTCATCACAAACTGACCGTCATTGGGAACATCCCCGAAGTTGCCTCCGGAAGCGAGATATTTGACGCCATCCGAAGTATAGTTCCAAAGAGACTGGTCCACCCAGTCCCAGATGGCACCGCCCATGAAGAAATTCGTGGAATCGATTGACTGCCAATACTGCGCGAAATTGCCGAGGGCGTTACCCATCGAATGGGCGAACTCATTGATGTGGTAGGGATACTTCACGTCACCGGTGCCGGTGGCTACTTTCTGGACCCACTTGACCCTGGGATACTGGCTGCAGCCGATGTCGGAGATATTGTTGTTGCGTTCGTACTGAATCGGACGCATAGGGTCGGCGGCCCTGGCGGCGGCATAGACATATTCGAAATTCTTGCCCGGACCGGCCTCGTTACCCATGCTCCAGATGATCACTGAAGGATGGTTGTAATCCGAGACCACCATCTCCATCATCCTGGCCACATGGGCGTCTTTCCATTCGATAGGATGGGACAGGGACGCATCGCCGTAGTGATAATGGTGGCTCTCGATATTGGCCTCATCCATAAGGTAGATCCCATACTTGTCGCAGAGATAGTACCAGTAAGGAGCGTCGGGATAATGGGAGTTGCGGACATGGTTGACGTTCGCTCTCTTCATGAGCCTGATGTCCTCTTCCATCACCTCGCGGGTAATGGCGTGGCCCATGGAAGGCTCCGTCTCATGACGGTTCATACCACGGAGTTTCACCGGTTTCCCATTCAGATAGAAGTACTTCCCGGCAAGGCCGAACTCATCCTCGGAAGCCGGAGTGTCCTTGATGCAAACCTCACGGAAGCCAACGATTGTCGAGAATATGTCAAGTGTCTTTCCGGAAGCGTCCTTCAGCTCTCCGACGAGGGTATAACGGTGGGGAGCCTCGGCGGACCAGGGCTTGGCTTCAGGGAAATCCAGAACAGACGAGAGAGCCTGGTCAGGGAATTCCGCTACCAGGTCGTTTTCATCCGAGTACAGGACATTCTCGTAGAGGCGGTAGGACAGAACGCAGTCATTGCCGGCTTGACCTGCAATCTCAGCGTCCACCTTAAGGGAAGTCATTGTGGGAGTGACCCTTATGTCCCTCACGGAAACCTCCGGCTTCGCCTCGAGGGCAACGCTGCGGAATATTCCCGGAAGACGGAACATGTCCTGAGCCTCAAGGTTGGATCCGTCCGAGTTGCGATAGACCTCGACCGCCAGGATATTCATTCCAGGCTCAAGATATTCAGTTATGTCGAACTGGGCGAGATTGCGGGAATTCTTTGAGAAGCCGACATAGTGGCCATTGACCCAAAGATAGAAGAATGAATCGACTCCGTCGAAATTGACGAACACCTTCTTGCCTGACCAATCCTCCGGAACCTCAAACGCCCTGCGATAGGACCCTACCTCATTGCGGGCCTTGTACATCGTCCAATTCTGGGGAGGCTCGCGCATCACTCCAAGTTTCCAGTCTCCAGGCTCCCTGACAAAAAGCCAAGGGACATTGACATTGACATAGATGGGAGTGCCATATTTCTGGCTTCCGTCATTTCCGATGCCCACTATGTTCCAGTTGGAAGGGACGGGAATCACGTCCCAAGCGGAGTCGTCAAAATCCTTATTGTAGAAATCGACAGGACGTTCGTCCGGATTGGGCACCCAGTTGAACTTCCAATCCCCGTCAAGGCTCATCCAAAGCGAGCTGTTTTCGGGAAGAACCTTGCGCGCGGACTCCACGTTCTGGAAAGAGAAGAACCAGGCGTGAGGGGCCTCTTTATTCAACCCCAGAAGCTGGGGAGACTGCCACTCCTCCCCGGTCGGGGCATCCTGACGCCCGTACAAAAAACCGGACAGAAGGGCCGTAAATATCAACAATATCCTCATAACCAATTATTTATCAGTCTCAACAATAAGATCCAGACCCTCATCGAGGGCAGCCTTGAGGTCACGCCCGCCGGACAGCACCTTGCAGAAGCTGACTTCCTCGCCCTCTATCCTCTTGACCCTCAGCCTGGCGACCTGGGTGCGGGCTTCTTTTCCACCAATGAGTCTCTTGGTGTAAATGGCGAATGTCTGGCCCTCCTGGAGTCCGTCCGCAGATCCGAGGTCGATATAGACTTGTTTCTGCTTGTCGTTCTTGATGCCACCCCTCTCGATGATCTGGCAAGTCAGGGGATACATGCCGTCAAAGAACCTCATCACGAGAACCGAGAGCCTGCTGATAGCGTTCTCGACAGCCCTCTCCGGGGAATTGACCCAAGACATGTCCGACTCGGAGATCTTGAATGACGGGCTGGCTATGACTGCGTCGGTCAAGGCATCCTTGACATGGAGATTGACAGAGAGCAACGCCCTGTAATACACCTCGGTACGTGTCTTCTTCACCTTCTCGCCATTCTTGTTCTTCTCCTCATATTCCCTCACTTCATTCTTGGTGGTCGTGGAGAGGTTGTTCAATGTGGCGTCGACATAGATCGAACCGGGGGTCTCGACCTCCTCCTTTGACAATTGCCCGTCCACAACCCGAAGCCTGTAGGCGTCAGACATGCCTTTCAGGATGGCCGAGCGGACAGCACCCTGATAGCCATCCATCTGTTTCGAGGTCTGGCCGGTAAGGACCGCGGTGGCGATCTCACCGATCACTGATCCGGCAGTGTTCTTGGTTTTCTTTTGGGTGTACTCCAAATTGTTCATCGACGCGATGATAATAGGGTTACGGTCAACCTCCTGAGCGATAATATACGGAAGCGACATCACCAAGACCGCGAAAACGGCAAAAACTCTCTTTAGACTCATGACAAATCGTATTAGGCAATTACAAATATAAGATAAATAATCGTTAAATTTGAGTCATGAAAAGGATTATGCTCATCGCCGCTCTAGCTTCAGCGGTTTTCCACGCCGGCATGGCGCAGACAATTGATCTGAAATCAACCACTGAGTTGTCCCCCTACGTCTTCGGTCACAACCTTGAGCATACCAGAGCAGCCGTCAACGGAGGCCTTAGCGCCCAGATGCTCCGCAACCGCAAATTCGCCGGAAAACCTTCCAGAAATGAGGGTGTCGCGGCAGGATGGTCGGGGATAGGGGAAAAGACCCTGTTCCTCCAAGGCGGCCCGGCATACACCAAGCACATCGGCAACCCCGAGATGCGCCGGAGCAATGAGCTCAACTCCCAGAGTGTCCAGAACCTCGTCGAAGGCCAGGTCGCCGGAATATTCCAGGACGGGCTCTTCCTGAAGGAAGGGGAAACCTACCAGATGAGGACAGTGACGAGGGTCAATGCCCCCCTGACCCTTAAGGTTGAACTGACCGACCGGGACGGGACCAGTGTCTATGCGGCCAAGTCACTGGAACTGAAGCCGTCGGAAGACTGGGTAGTCAGCGAGTTCGAGTTGACGCCCTCGTCCGGGGATAGGCAAGGCGGCATCCGGTACATTTTTGACAAGAAGGCCCAGGTGATCTTCGGCGCCTTGTCGATGATGCCGAAGGATAATTTCCACGGGATGAGGAGCGATGTGGTGGCCAACCTCAAAGCCATCGGCCCGAGACTGCTACGTTGGCCGGGAGGTAATTTCGCCGGGGAATACAGGTGGAAGGACGGTCTCCTTCCGGTCGACCAGAGAGGACCTCTCCAGGCGGCGACCGAGATCGAGACCCAGCCATATACCTACGGCTACGACTTCCACGAGATCGACACGGACGACTTTGTCGCTCTTTGCCGCGAGGTCGGAGCCGAACCGATGATCACGATCAACATCGCCTGGAGCGCCCCCGAGGAGAGCGCCCAATGGGTCGAATACTGCAATGGACCGGCGGACTCGGAATATGGCAAACTGAGGGCCCAAAGAGGCCACAAAGAGCCATACAACGTACGTTTCTGGTCTCTCGGAAATGAGATGGGCTATGGCCACATGGAGGGTCCGGCCGGTCCTGAGGGCTATGCCGAGCTCGCCGGTAAGCATGCGGACGCCATGCTTAAAGTGACGCCTGATATGGAGCTCTGCTCCTCCGGGCCCTATCCCAGCGACAACTGGGCCGTCCACTCTGCGGCTCCTCTCGCTGATAAGGTCAAATACATATCCCTTCACCACTACGCAGGCGGGAACCGCTCTTTCACGACCCCAGAGGACATCAGGAATTCCTATGAGACGACCATATCCTCGGTTGAAGGCAACATCAACCAGGCCAAGCGGATGCGGGAAAGTCTTGACGCTACCGGGAAGAGCCTCCACATCTCCTTTGACGAGTGGAACCAATGGTATTCCTGGTACCGGCCCTCATGTGTGACGGAAGGAATATACGCTGCCAGGACGATGCACTTCTATATTTCCGAAAGCGCGGCCCTGGACATCCCCATCGTATGCTACTTCCAGCCGGTGGGCGAAGGAGCCATCCTGATCACGCCCGAAGGCAGTCGCCTGACGGCCAACGGCCAGATGTTCGAGATGATGAAGGCCCACCAGGACGGCCGCGTCTGCAAGGTCTCAGACAATGACGACTATTCCACTGTCGCGACCATAAAGGACGGGGTTCTCACAATCACCCTCATCAACTCGTCCTACGACACAGACCGTGAATTCAGCTTCCTGATAAAGGGTAAAGTCCTTGAGGCGGCCCTATATTCCTCAGAAGATGTCACCCCTCACAGCTTCTTCGAGCGATCAGAGCTTGAAGTAACAGCAAAGAGGAAGGACATAAAGACTGTCCTCCCTCCTCACAGTGCGGCGATAATTAAACTGGCGATAAAATAGATTTATTTCTTGTATTCAGAAAGCAGTTTGGTGAGGTAATCCACGTCGAAATACTTGGAGAAGTCCCTCGACGGAACCGCCTCTTCCTCAGAGACTTCCACCTGTGCGGCACTAGTCGCTATCGGAAGGTCAGGAGTGATTCCCTCATCAATATTCTCCCCCGCGAGGGTGTTGAGCCTGGCCCTGAAGGATGAGATCTGGAAGCAGAATCCGTCAGCTGTGCACATGGCCTGAATGGCGCAGGAGCCTCCTCCGGAGGTCTCACCCATCACAGGGATGCCGTTGTCCTTAAGTATGGAAGGGAACAGGTTGCCGCAGGAGAATGACATCCCCGAGGTCAACACCGCAAAATTGAGGTCGTAATGGACGTCCTTGTCCTTGTCGTCAAATACTCTGTCGAAATTACGGTCCACCTCATATTCCACAATGGCCCTCTGGCCGGTCAGGGCATTGTCCTGGGAGATATAGCTCTTGTCCAGAATCAGCGAGGTCATGGCCATGACGATGTCGGCCGAACCGCCGCCGTTGGCCGTTATGTCGATGATGAGATTCTCCACTTCCGGGTCAGCGTCCGCCCTCTTCAAAGCGTCCAGGAATATGACCATGTCATCGCCAGGAGCGTTCTCGATAGTCGGCATCGGGCCTGTTCCGGCATAATAGTCCTTCCAGGCTTTCTCATTGCGGCTGTTGAAGGAGTCGAATACGCAGACCGCCGTGTTGCCTTTCTTGAAATAAGTGACACCCTTCCCATAAGCCTCAGGACGCTGTTTGGCGACAGCCATGCTTGACTGCATCATGCTCATCATCGGTGCGACAGCTTGCATGAGCATCCCTTGGAAACCCATATGGGCCATCTGGCTGCGAGTGTACTCCGCGAGCAAGTCCTTGTACTTCTCCCGGTTTTCCCCGATAGCGGGCGACAGGATCTCCATCGAGGTGTGCCCGTCAAAATAGATGGCGAAGAGTCCCATCATCCCGGTGAAATACTCTCCCATGGAGGTCGAGAGAAGCAGCTGCTTGATCTCAGGGCCGCTCTCCACGTCTTCCTCCAGCACTTTGTCAAGTCCCTTTGCCTTCAGCTGGGCATTGTACTTGATTCTGCCGGGATAACCGTAGAAATGATCCATAGCGAAGCAAAGCTCCTTGTAATTGAACGCCGCCATGGACTCGGAACGAACCGTCCTACTCAGAAGCGGCTCATTATAAGTGGAGTCAATCTCGGCGAGGCTGACCTCATTGACGGAGGTGTTGACCACGACTTTCTCGCCGTTGAAGCCGGCATGGTGGTAGAAGAGGTCGGTGTACATGTCAGCCAGAGTGGCGAAAGGGAAATAGACAGCACCTTTGCCGTCAGCATGGATGTCGATCCCATACTTGCCCATGTCGAGGGTGGTCGTCACCTTCGAGGGGGTATAAGTCACGCCCTTGTAACGCACGAAAGGCATGCCGTCGTAATAGACGTTGGCCATCCCGGGCTGAAGGAGTCCCATCTGGTTGGTGAAAGCCTCGAAATCCTCCGAAGCGAACACATCGCTGTTGATGTTGACAACCGCAGAGGCGTCAGCGTTGGCCAGTGTATATTCCCCGACTCCGGTGTGACTCACGGTCATGGTCGAACCAGGGAGGACAATCGACTGGAAATCAGCGGCTGAGATGTATGGCACATCGGGAAGGGCATCGTAAAAACGAAGCGTTACCTGTGCGTCTGGAATGACTTTGTACACCACGGGGAATGTCTTTTCCGTGTAGTTGCCGCCATCAGCTGGCTCATCGGCGACTCTCGTCTTGCCAAGGCGCGCCTTGGGGCCACAGGAGGCCAGAATAGCAACTGTGGCAATAGAATAAAGGAATACTTTTGATCTCATAGTATCAATTAATAATAAATTTGCGGTGTATCACTGAACTAATACACTGCAAATATACTAACAAAAAACGAATATGCAACACTTTCATGCCTATTCCACCTCAAAAGTCCATTCTTGATGAATTGGAGTGCCGTCCGAGGCTACCCCTTCAGCAACAACCCTGAATTTTCCCGAGTAACCTGGAGCGTGAATCTGAAACCTGTGTTGTCCGCCATGAGCAATCCGAACCGCAGGATCCCAATAAAGGACCTGACGACAATCCACTTCAAGGCCTTCCGGTTTGGTTCCATAGTAAGCAACGGGATATGACACCCCCTTGAAATCCACAACCCTGACATTAGCTGGGAAGGTAAGTGCGGTCACATAGTTTTTCTTTGTGACGAAATTGACAATGCCGGAGAAGGAGACCTTCCCGCAAACAATAGCCTGACTATAAATGTCCACATCCTCTATCAGCATGGCGTCGAAATCAAGAAGATTGTCAAGGTCATTTAAGACAACACCGTCCATCATCACGAGCAGGTTGCCGACACGAGTCCTGTAATTATCTGTGACGTCACTTACGGTTAGCCGCAAGTGATATTTTCCTTTCTCACGTTGGAGCTTCAGAATAGGTATAATCTCGACAATGACTTCCTTGACAGAAGGGAAGCGGGTATAATCGTCCAAATGGTAGCGCTGCAAAGGGCTGCTCTCAAGAAGCAGATCCTCGCGATGACGGAGCATCGTGGCAATTGTGTCCAGCCGGATGGAAGCCTCGCTACGCAAAGCGACTTTCCTGGAAGTCAGGTCCCCGTATTGTTCCTTGTTCAAGAACAACTTTGGCAAGGTGCCCGATTTAGGGTAGATAAATGGGCTGTCAATCTCTATCACACCTTCTTTCTTGTCCAGAGAAGAGACCTCACAGACAATTTCCCTGTCCCCATAGATATTGTTAGTCATAAAACTGACTTTATCATTGCCGGTAATCCCGATATAAAGATTGGAAGGGGCCCCTGCAGAAGAGAGAGTGGCGATGGAAAAACCATCCTCCTTAGCGATCTCCCCCTTAACATGTGCGGAGATGATCTCCCCATCATAATCAAGGGGCCGGTTTCCTATTATAACAGGATCCTTAATCGATGAAAGGGAATTCAAGAAGGAGGACATCGAGCAGTCTTGAGGGGCGGGTATTATATCATCTTCATGGTATATGGAAACAGAGAAATCCGAGGCGGGGCCGTCGTTCTGAATGAGCATGTCAAAACTTGCCCCCTTACGGACACGAGATTGGGAATTGAAGACCAGGTTGCCAAATTCTTCAGGCGCCGATCTTTTCAGGAGACTGTAAGCCTCTCCATCAAGAATCGACACCCCGTCTTTCACTCTCGCCGTCGACAAGGTATTGAAAATGGTTAGCAAACGTGATCCGGACATCCAAGGAGATCCTTCCTCATTGGCTTCGCAGGAAGTGTAAGACACAAGCCGGTAAACTCCGGTAGGTACAGTAACAGGGATCCTGAAACTTCCGGCTCCGCGCCCATCCAGAAGACCTATCTTGACCTCCGCGACAGTACCTTCAGATGAGATAAGCTCAAGATAAGAGACCGCGCTGAGGCTTGATGGTATTCCTTTATTATCAAAACAGAAAAGAGAACACCAAACTATGTCTCCGGCTATGTAAACTTCACGGTCAGTTGACACGAATACCCTTTCTACCGGAGGCTCTGCTCCATGTGCCGTCAATGCGGTCACGATGGCTAACGCCAATATGGAGAATATATTTTTCATCATTCCCAAAAATCAGGTTTTGTCTTTGTCCCACCATCAGCAACACAATCTATGCATCGGAGCGGACCCCAATAGATGCCTTCCAAATCCTCTCCATTATCTCCCTTGGGAAGAATCATAAAATCAACAGGATAGAATCCGAACTCATAACTCTCTCGCTTATCATCGGGGATAAAAAGATAGGAAGTTCTCGCCAATGGAGGGTTATAATAACGACTGTCAATAAAAACTCTCTTGCTCGTCTCCAAAGAAGCTGTGATATAGCCAAGTACCCGACAGGAAGGATCAGAATCGCATCGGATATTGCTCGCCATCTCACCAGGATTAGGAGAGAACAAACTCCCGCCCCCTTTGGAGATTTCATCGAGGTTCTTCATGTATTTGTAAGTGTCCGGAGACAGATTGACCGCTTTCACGTTTATGGAATACTTCTTTTGGTTTCTGTTATCCCTGGTGGAGAATCTTAAAATCTGGTAATCCACCACTCTGTCTTCCGTGAGCTCAGAGTAGTCCACCAAAATTAACCCATTGAAAGAAGTCGTTTTCCAGCACCAATAATTGGGATACGGGGAAGTCCTCTCTACCTCCCGCCACCGAATGGTGTCCAGCTCATATCCGCACACCCACTCAGAGTGAAATTCCCATGTCTCATCATACGAAAAACCGATGTAACCGGTTCCAGAATCTCCGCCATGTGCCGACACAAGAACCTGAACCGATGTTGAATCATCAGGGTCGTAGTCGATGGAAATATCATCAATTACAGGAGGGTCTATAGCCTCGAGCCAATCGCTGACGTAAAGCTTGCCGTCAACATCAGCCATCATCCGGTATTTTCTCTCCGGAGAAACATCTTGGGTAGGAATAAGGAAAGAAGACTGTTTCGAGGGATAATTGTCCGGATAGTATTTCTTACCCTCATCATCCTCAATCCATGCCGTTCCCTCCGTCACACCACGCGGAGCGAACACCCCTTCTTCAAAGGTCAGCATCCTTGAAATCGAAACTGTCGAAACACCTCCGACGATGATCTTTCCGTCAAATACAATGATATTCTCGGAAGAGTCTTCCAAGTCTGACTTGAAAGGATATATACATGACGCCAATCCAGCGAGGAAAACAATCAATGACAAAGACTTTTTCATCAGAAAAGCAAGTTAAGATTGACATAAGGTATGGGGACCGCGAAGACGGACAACATGCGACCGACCGGGCGGCCAAAAGAGCTCGTCTCATAAAACACGGAATAGGGGTTTTTCCTGGCGGTGATATTATATACACCGACCGTGAACGTGGCATGAGCCCATGCGAGAAGGTAATGACCAGGATCGATGTTGAAGGCCACATCCGTTCGGAAATAATCGGGGATACGGTAGGCGTTGCGTTCGGAATAAGCCAGACGCCACACCCCGCCATAAAGGTATGAGCCGATCGGAACGGTAACGGGTCGGCCAGTGGAATAATCCAGGTTCACTGAGAAACTGTAGCGATGGGTCAAAGCTATATTGGATACAAGTTTGACCTCGTGCGGTTTGTCATAAGGCGCGTTGTACCAATCTCCAAAGTTGATAGTCTCGTTGCCACGGTCATACATTTCCTTGAATTTGGCCTTGGAATAGCTGTAGGACAGCCAACCGGTGAGCTTTCCCGTTGTCTTTTTCGCCATAAGCTCTATTCCATATGAGCGGGAATAGACAGGTACCAGATCGTCAGAGAGGTGATCGTTCATAGACAATTTAGCACCTGGCTTGTAATCAAGATGATTGGTCGTCCTCTTGTAATAGATCTCCGCGGAGAAGTCAATCCCGGTGCCAAGATGTGTCCAATAGAGACCCGCGGCCCCCTGCCATCCCTTCGTAGGCTTTATATCCGGATCCGACAATTTCCAAGTGTCCATGGGAGAAATCGAGGACGTGTTGGAAATCAGGTGGATATATTGACGCATCGAGTTGATTCCACCTTTCAGGGAAAGATTGTCGGCCAACGTGTATTTCCCGGAGAGACGGAATTCAGGGCCAATATGGAACGATTTGGGATCGAGGGAATAGAAACTCGACAACCTGACCCCTCCATCAAAGGACAGACGATCGTTGACAGTCCAACTGTCAGACATGAAGACAGACGGCTCCACCGCGTATTCCCTTGGAAGTTTTCGATCCCTGACTATGGAAAAAACCCCGTAAGGCCGCTGAATGCCTGGATCCAAAGCGTAACCAATCAAATGGATACCATAATTCAGGGTATGAGCCTCGCTCAATGGCCTGACACGGTTGGCTTTCAAGAAAGCCTGGCGGATGTAGGTGCTGACATCGTATGCGCCGTAAGACCAGCCATAGACAGCGACCATGTTGTCAAAATGGTCATATCCGGCACTGACATTCAGAGCCCCGCCATCATCCCCCTTATGCCTAAATATCAACGAGCCGTTGAAGTTGGTGTAATTGAATGTCGTGTCAGATCCAAAGGTGAACTTGTCTTTGGCGAAATAGCCAAAAGCCTGAAGGGTGTTGTTGGCGTTGAACCGGTGGGTGATTCCAAGATTGGCATCTGTGAACTTGGCGCTCCCGCCGGCAAATTCGCTATTTTCAGGAATCAAGCCAAGCAACCAGTCGGAATAGGTCGTACGGGCGCTGGCCACAACCGTGGTCTTTCCCTTCACTATAGGGCCTTCCAAATGGATCCGGCTTGTCAGAAGCCCGATCCCTGCGGAGCCACCCCATCGTTGGGAGTCACCCTCCTTGGACTTGACATTGAGCACAGACGACACCCTGCCTCCATACTCTACTGGAATGGAACTCTTGTAAAGCTCCACATTATCCACTACGTCAGGGTTGAAAGAAGAGAATATACCGAACATGTGGGTCGGATTATAGATCGTGTTCTCATTGAACAGGATAAGGTTCTGGTCAGACGAGCCCCCGCGGACATTGAAACCGCTTGAGGCCTCACCGACGCTTTTCACTCCAGGAAGGGTCAGGACCGCTTTAAGCACATCCCCCTCCCCGAATGCCGTAGGGATCTTGCTCAACGTCTTGATTCCCATCCTTTCTATACCCATTGAATTAGTACGGTGGTTAGCCATACTCTCCGCGGACACCACCGCGCTCTTCAGCATGGTCACCTTCTCGGTCAAAACCACATCCAGATTGCCATCAGAGAGGATATTTACCTTTAATGAAAGCGGCTCCTTGGACTCCATGCTGAAATTAAGTACGTTCTCTCCGGTGGGTAGCTGGATCCTGTAACGCCCCTTGCTATCAGTCCGCACGTATGTGGAGGTCAGGTCATCATAGACCAACACTCCGTACATCGGCTCGTCAGTCTCATACTCGGTCACAACTCCACTCACGCTCATTTTCCCAGGACGTGACATGCCAGCGGAACCAATCGTGTAAATCTTATTCTTATAGGATGCGGTGACAGTGTTTTCAGCATAACGGACGGTAATAGTGTCTTCCTTCTCCTCTTCGAAATAACCCGAAGGAAGTCCTATACCGATGCCGGGCAGGGATCCGGCAGCCAAGGATCCGGGTTGGGCTGACTCTGTTGTGGGATGCCATTCGACATGAAGAGGTTCAAGCGATGGCTCACCGGGATCCTTTCTCATCATTTTCTTAAACTTTCTCCTGGTCAACTTGACCACCTGGCCGGCTTCCAACGCATAATAGCGGGCAGTATATTTGAAAAAAGAGTAAATCGAAGGATCATAATCCGGGTCATTATATCCAATCACCTGCCCGTTATTGTTATTACCATTTGTCAGGAGACTCTTTGTGACCTGACACAAAATTGGAATCCGTCCATCCCTGATTACCTCAAAGAAACCCTTTGGAGCATCCGTATAACCCAAATAATTGAGATTCAGAAATTTACCATCTCCCATCGTAAACCATGCGACCTGATCACGGAACACCACGATCGGAACATGGTCACTCTCAGGACTGACAAGAAGCTGTCCCTGGTAAGCATCCACGTTGAGAATGACATTCTCATACAGTTTACCGTTATAGAAGACAGAACCACGCTGGAACGACTTCTGGGACCAGTAGTAGGTCCCGTTAAAACGGAATGGATAGGTCTTTGGCAGATTGCCTCTGTATAATGAAGCGGAACCCTCCTCCTTCCCTAATCCGACAATGCTCTGCGACTTGGCCCCCGCACAAATAAGCAAGGCCAAGGCGACAATGGTTGTCTTGAATAAAAATTGACGCGTCATATTAATAATAACGTGCAAAAAGTTCAAATACGTCAAGAAAGTTCGTTTTTATAAAAGTTCGTTTTTATAATTGCGAAAATACAAATAATTTCTCTTTTGCTATATTCGCGTTAAGAGAATAATCCCCTTCATGAATCTGACCACCCTTTTCAAGAAGATCCTGCCTTATGTGAAGCCTTACCGCTTCCTGGTCGCAATTACACTCTTCCTGACCCTAATAGGTTCCATCCTGGCTCAGGTCAACGCGGTTGTCCTGGACTGGACCGTGGACTCGATCAACGCCCTGGTCGGCTCGGTCGATTTCACCTGGGGCAAGGCGGCCAGGATCCTCACGATCGTGAGCATTGTGCTGCTCGGCAAGGAGATTCTCAGAGCGGGAATCACCTTCGCCCAGAGAAACTTCGGCGAGAGGCTCCGGATCAACATCTCCCAAAGCCTGTCCCTGGGTGTCGTGAAGAGGATCCTTACCTACAGGATGGCCTTTTTCGCCCGCAGCGAGAACGCCCCGGGCATGCTTCAGGCCAGGATAGACCAAGGCGCCAGCAGCATCTCAAGGACCATCCAGAGCTTCTTCATCGACCTCCTGCCGATGATCGTCAGCTCAGTGTTGGCGTTGATCCTGATCTTCGCCGCCAACATCTACGTGGGTCTGACTGCCCTGGCGATAGTCCCGGTGTATTTCTGGATCACCTCAATGCAGGCTAAAAAGCTCAAGGGCTCGAGGCGGAACATGAGAGGCTTCAACGAGAAACGCAGCGGGAGCATCATGAATATCCTCGAGAGCATGAATGTCGTCAAGTCCTTCAACCGCGAGGAGATAGAGATGAACCGGCAGACAGAGCTCCAGACAGGCTTCTACGGCAACCAGATGAAGATCCGCAAGGCAGGTTTCGGCTACGATTCCCTCAAGAGTTTCGTCAGCCAGACCGGGACTGTCCTGATCATTATCCTGACCTCTTACCTGGTGCTCACAGGATATCCCGGGATGACGATAGGAAAGATCATGTACCACATCATGCTCTTCTCCAATGTCACCGCCCCGATCAGCCAGCTGCAGCGGATCTTCGACGACCTCAACGATGCGGTTATCTACGCTGAAGGATATTTCGACATCGTGGACGCTGACGAGGAGGTGGAACCTACCGGAGGATACCGTCCGGAAAAGGTGGTCGGCAACTTCGAGATGAAGGGCGTGGACTTCACCTATCCTAACGGGACGAAGGCTCTCCACAACATCTCCCTGAAAGTGGATAGCGGGAAGATCACCGCCCTCGTGGGTCTGAGCGGAGCTGGGAAGTCCACGATAGTCAATCTGTTGGACAAGTTCTACGAGCCGGACTGCGGAAGCATAACCCTCGACGGGGTGGATCTTAAGGAATGGGACACCCGGTTCCTGAGAGAGAATATCGGCCTGGTCCTTCAGAAAAACCACATTTTCGACGGCACTGTCGAGGAAAACATCCGCTACGGAAAGCCGGGAGCCACTATCGAGGAGGTTCACGAGGCGGCCAGGAAAGCCAGTTTATATGATCAGATCGCAGCGCTCCCCAAAGGCTTTGAGACAGCCGCCACGAACCTCTCGGGAGGGCAGCAGCAAAGGGTGGCTATCGCCAGGATGTTCCTGAAGAACCCTCCCATCATATTCCTGGACGAGCCGACCGCATCGCTTGACGCTATAGCCACGGAGCAGATCAAGAACGCGATCGACGCGATAAAGAAAGACAGGACAGTCATAATAATCTCCCACTCCATCTCCCAAATCATTGACAGCGAGATGGTTTACGCCCTCCAGGAAGGCCATCTGGAGCAAAGTGGCGCACCCGACGATCTTTATAAGCGAGGTGGTGTCTATAAAGACATTATGGACGCCTCCGCCCGTAGTCTAAATATTGAAAAACTTGCCCAGACAATTGGTTTTTCTGATGATGATTAAATATAACAAAACAGCCCTCTGGGCAACTCTCTGCGTTTTATTTTGCCTTGCCTCTTGCGGGAAGGCTGACCGGTTCCGTTGGGAAAAAAGGACGGATGGAATGACACTCTTAGAAAATGGGGAAATCCTTGGCACTCTGGAAATACCTGATGTTCAAGGTGTTTCCCACAAAGAGAAGATAGAGGCTCTGGACTCGGCCACTTTCAAGGTGACAGTGGGTTTCAAGGCTGCCGAGGATCTGGACTCCGTTCGTCTCGAGGCCGGATTCGTCCATGCTTCCGGCAGCAGTTTCTGGATGATTCCTTCCGTGAGTTACAACGGCAACAACTGGGGCCGGGGAAAAGAGCCCAAAGGGGCAAAGGCTGACGGGCAATGGAGGACGGTATCCTTCCGACGCACACCTATCCCCGGAGCCATGTATTCCGAAGGGAAACGTTACGCCGTGGCCACTTGGACCGAGGCTCCTAAATCCCTGAAAGAGAACTTCTCCTGCTCACTCAGGCCGGAGGACAGCCGGACGGATCACCACTATCTTTGGCCGGAGGAGGAGATGCCTGTCACTTATGCCAACAGGGACCACTTTGAGCCCGGCTGGAGGGAGTCGCTTCCTCTAAAAAAAAGAGAAACAGTTGAATTCCAGATATATATTCATTTAAGTCCGGTTCAGGATGAGCATCGTGCCATGCGCTCTTTCCTGGACAAGGCATGGGAATTGTCCCCCAAACCGCAGGTCGAGGTTTATTCCCCGGAAAAGCTTTGGGAACTCGGGATCCGGTACGCCAAGGAATCCCTCTGGGCCGAGGAGGGTCCCTTCAAGGGATTCAGCATCGGACTTATCCTCGATGGCAAGGGAAATTGGATCCAGCGTCCCGGATGGAAATACGAGATCGGCTGGTGCGGCCAGAACGCCTCGCTGGCAATCTCCCTGTTACGGGATTTCCAAAAGACGGGATCGAAAGAATCCCTCGACAAAGCTATCGCAACCCTTGACACATGGAGCAAGTGCGGCCTTCCTAACGGCCTTTTCATCACCCACTACGACAACATCCTCCACAACATTCCCGACGGCGCACTGGACGCCTGCAACCTCGGAACCGCGGCCGTCAACTTCTTCGAGGCTTATGACGTAGCCAAGGAATGCGGGTTGGAACGTCCTGAATATGAGCGGGTGGCCTACGCCATCTGCGACTTTGTCGTCTCCGACCAGCAGGAGAACGGCTGCTACGCCAAGGGCTGGAGACCGGATGGAGAGGCCATCTACAGGGAAGGGACCATCGGTTGCTTCCTGGTGCCAGCTATGGTCGAGGCGTACCGCAGAAGCGGGAACCAGAAATACCTGGATTCCGGCCTCAAAGCCTACAGGCACTATCTTTCCGAGCTTAAAGAGAAGGGATTCACGACAGCCGGAGCCCTGGACACCTGGTGCATCGACAAGGAGTCCTCAATCTCCTTGCTGCGCTCTGCCATCCGTCTCCATAGGCTGACCGGATCGAAGGAGTACATCGAGGACGCCGTGGCGATCTCATATTACCTCTCCACATGGCTATGGCACTACGACGAGATCTATCCTGAAGGCGACAATTTCACCGACTATGGCTACCACACATTCGGAGCCACTTCCGTCTCAGTCCAGCATAACCACCTCGACCCGTATGCCTTGTACTGGGTGCCGGAATGGATGGAACTATCTGAGCTTACGGGAGATCCGCAGTGGAAGGAGAAAGCTGAGGCTATCTGGCGCTGCGGCAACCAGTTTGTCTCAGACGGGACTCTTGAGATAAATGGGCATGTCCGTCCCGCCGGATCACAGAACGAAGCCTACTTCGAGTGTTCCTGGGGATTCTCTTCAGGAGATAACAACAAGCGGATCAACGACTGGCTTGTCGCCTGGCCCGGAGCTTTCCGCCTCGAGACCCTCCGCCGGTTGGAAGAGTTTTCCAGTAATCCTCAATCTCTTCCAACGTCCGACCGGTAGTCTCGGGAACGAGTTTCCACATGATGAGCATATAAGGCACGCACATCGCCATGAATAGGAAGAAAGTTCCGGCAGGGGTCAGCACGCTCATACACCATGGCGTGAACTGACCGACAAGGTATGTGCCGACCCAGAGAGCAAGTCCAGCTATGGACATGGCAATCCCCCGAACCTTGTTTGGATACATCTCGGAAAGCAGCACGAACACGACCGCGCTGATTGAGATCGCCTGGCAGAATATGTACAGGAGGAAGAACACAAGGAGAGGGACACCCCCACCGTTGAAAGCGAAAATAGTCCCTATCGCCGCCAGACAAACTATCATTCCACTGACGCCGTAATAGATGAGTTTCTTCCTGCCGACCTTGTCTATTATGAACACGGCCAAGACAGTTGTGAGCATATTCACCA
>CACZHP010000017.1:56951-78842 GCA_902780935.1 uncultured Bacteroidia bacterium
ACCGCGTTCACACCCATGAACTGGCCCAGGATCGCTATCGCGGCCCCGATCATGACGGCCTTGATTATCCCCGGATGACGAAGTTCCGACCACTCGCTCTTGACCTCCTTCGCTATTGACTCCTTTGTCAGGGAGAATTCCCCAAGGGCGTGCTCCTCACTGCTCTTAAGTTTCCTGAATATACCCAAAGCCTTGTCATCCATTCCTTTAACCATCAGCCATCTGGGACTTTCCGGGATAAGGAATATTATGAGGAAGAAAGCCAAAGCCACGACCGTCTCCGATCCAAGCATTCCCCTCCACATCTCAGTTGAGAATATCCTCTCGAAGAAAGAATTGGAGAAATCGGAATCGCTGCCAGACAGAATCGCGAAATTGATGAGGTAAGCCAGCAGGAGGCCCATTGTCACCGCAAGCTGATATAGCGATACCATAGTGCCCCTGATCTTCGCCGGAGACACTTCCGAGATGTAGATAGGCGAGACAATACTGATTATTCCTATGCCCAGCCCACCGATGATCCTATAGGCCACCAAGTCGGTGAAACCAACACAGACACAACACCCGATAGCCGACACCGTGAAGCAAACAGCCGCGATCAGCATCGTCTTCTTCCTGCCCAGAAAATCACTCAATAATCCCGCTATGGCTACTCCTATGATTGAGCCTATCAAGGCGCAGCCGACATACCATCCTTTGGAAATGTCATCAAGCCCGAACTGGGAACTGACGTCCGCGGTCGTGCCTGAGATGACGGCCGTGTCATATCCGAACAGGATTCCTCCTAAAGCGGCCACCAGGCATAAGAACATCAGGTACGGGATGTTGTTGGATCTGTCCTTTACCATTATTTGATGTTGAAATACTCCTTGTAGCGATCATAAAGATGCCCCGCCTGCATGTATGCTGACTGAGGGCTCATAAAGTGGCTGAACTCGAAGGTGATGGCCTTGTCATATCCACAACGCTTCGCCGCCTCAAGCTTCAGCCGCAGCTTGTCGAATTTGATGGGAAGGAAACTGATAGGCATGTCGCGATCGAAAGTCTCAGCGTTTGTCCAGCACTTCATCCCATATTTATCCGCAAGAGCTTTGTTGACTGAGAAGAAAGCGTCGAGCTCGTCATAATCGATATGCCCGTCCTGGAAGGCACAAGCGTCCACGACATCGTGAATGCCATCGAAAATCTCGTTCCATTCCCTCTCATGGTCGCTGACGGACACTCCCTGCTTGACTTTCAGGCCGGTTCCCTGAATGGCCTTCTTCCCGTCTATCCAGGGAGAGATGAAGGTGGGCAGTCCATTGCTGATGTCCTTGCACATCTTACCCATCTCGTGGAAGGTCTCTATGCATCCTTTGGTTTTACGGCTTATCTCCGTGCTGATGTACCACCCCTGGAAACTCTTATGCTTACCATACGCATTCCAAACCTCCTCGATCACATATTTATTGGATTCCAGCTCGTAGCTCATGTCCCCCGTGTCCCAATACTTGCCACTATCGTAAAGGCCGAAGTAAAACTTCATCCCATACTTGTCGGCAAGGGTGAGGAACAGTTCGACCAAGTCCATGGAAGGCATGTAACAGCCTTTGCCGAGAAGATATTTAGAGGGCCAGGTGATAAATTTCCGGTAGCCGGAGCGTATCATTATCACCGTGTCTATCCCTATCGACTTCATATTCCGGAAGTCAGCGTCCCATTCCTTGACACCCCAGTTTTGATGAGGTATGTCGTGTGATATTTCATCCAGGAAGGTGCCGGTTATCGGCAGCCCCGCATCCTTCGGCACTATAAAAAACTGATCTTGATCCGTTTCCGGGCCAGCTTCCTCATTATTTTCAATTTTGGAAGCGCAGCTGTTCAGAATCGGTATAGAAGCGATGGCGGCCGCTGTGGTCGTTTTCAAGAAGTCCCTTCTATTTGTCATATTATCTTGGTTGTTTTAACAAATATAAGGAAAAGGGCGATCATATTGACCGCCCTTTCCTAATATAAGGCTCTATTAATACCCGGGGTTCTGCCCGAGATTGGGGTTAAGAGCGAGGTCGTTGGTTGAGATCGGGCGGAAATAAGCCTTGTCAACCCAATCGGATGACATGAACTTATTATCCGGAGTGAAGAGGATGGTGTGGCCATCCGTGTCAACCGACCAGTTACTATTCTTCATGTCCACATAGACGACATGTCCTTCAGGAGTAGGCTTGTCCCCGGTGTAGAAGTAAACATCCGGAGTGCCATCAAGGTCAAGGTCAATGTTTGTGTCAAACTCCTTGACATAGATTCCCTGCCATTTGATACCGAGAAGCGGTCCGACTTTCCAGCGCTGAACATCAGCGAATGATGAAGGGGTGGCCTCCCAGACAAGCTCGATGAGACGCTCGCGGCGTACCTCGAGGATGGTGGGATCGTTGATTTCCGGGAAGAAAGTCTCCTGCAAGTACTTGTCAACTGTGGTAGGCTTCGCGTCAAGGCCTCCGGTGATGCCTCCACGAGCGCGGAGCTTTCCTATCGTCTCAGCCCAATCGGAGTCGGTAAGAGTTCCGAGCTCGGCTTTCGCCTCAGCATAATTGAGGAGAACCTCCGCATAACGCATCCAGATGTAGTTGTTCTCGTTGCTGTACATACCATCAAGGTTGGCGTCGTCGGTACAGAACTTCATTCCCATGTATCCGGTGAAGGTGACCTGCCAATCAGGATAAGCGGGACCGTTGGAACGGATAGTGCCGGGGACGCGGATGGTCTGGGCGATACGCTTGTCACGGCCATCGAACTCGGTCATGAACTCATCTGTCAAGTAAGAGGGATCGTCGGTGTACCTTGATCCGTCAAGATTGAGGTAAAGGTTCATGAACTGGCGGATGGGGCAGAAAGGAGTACCGAGGGTCGAAGCCGTACTCTTACGGTTCATACCGTTGGTGATACCGTCAGCGACACTATAGACCGTGGCGAGCATGACCTCGTTGGCTTTAGGAAGCCTGGTGATAAAGAGATCCCTGTAAGGCTGGTTGCCTGATGTGTTCAGAGAATACTTCTTGCTGTCCATGACGATCTTGGCGGCGGCGGCGGCCCTTTGGAGCCACTTTTCAGCGTCGGGCTCACCATGATATTTGCGGAAGGTTCCCTCCCAGAGGCAGAAGCGGGACTGCTCACCCGCGGCCACAAGGCTGGTTACCAGGGTGGCGGTGGAGTTTGTAGCCTCGGTGATATTCTCTATCGCGAACTGCAGATCCTCGTAGATGTGCTCCGCGACGACGGTGCGGGAATCGCGTCCAGCGTAAAGAAGCTCATCGTCGATGTCGAGAGCGTGGTCAATCCATGGGACATCATTGTAGGTGCGGATCTTGTCGAAATAGAAGACAGCCCTCCAGAAACGAGCGATACCGGTGTAATTGTTACGCACCTTCTCATCGACGGCCGTGTTGTTGTTATTATCAAGGAAGTAGTTGATATTACGGAGAGTACCCCAGCTCCATTTGCCTTCCATACTTGGAGTGTAGGCGGCCGTGAGATTTGTGCGGGCGCCCTGGTAAGCATTGATGATGTTGGTGCTAGTCTCACCCCATGAAGTCATACCTCCACCAGGCAGCACGTTATACATGGAGTTGGTGTACATCTTGAGACCACTCTCACTCGCGAACAAAGCATCCTTGCCGACAGAGGCCTTAGGAGTCTCATACATGTCGCAGGCTGAGAGTCCAAATAGAGCCACAAAAGCTATGAATATATACTTTTTCATTGTTCCAGATCTTTAGAAAGTGACAGAGATACCGAAGGTGAAAGCCTTAAGGATAGGATAACTGTAGTTGGATCCACCATCAGCCATGATAGGAGAACTGTACAGACCGGAGTGCACGAGGCTGAGAGTCTCGGAATCCTCACCCATGATGCTGTTGACATCAAACTGCTTGCTGTGCTTGTACAGAGGAGACCAGCACCAGAGGTTCTCGCCGGAGACATATAGCTTGACTGTCTGCATCTTGACCGCTTCGATCCATTTCTTCGGGAGGCTGTAACCAACCTGGAGATTCTTCAGACGGATATAACCGACATTCTGCAGGTATTTGGTCTGAGGGATGTGGAGAGTACGGGATCCCTGGTGAGCGATGTATCCGGTGTACCTCGGCCAATAAGCGTCGGGGTTATCCGGAGTCCACCAGTTGCCGATCATGTCGGCTGGAATATTCGAGTAAGGACGGCTGTACTGTCCCCAGAACATGGAGTTGTCACCACCGGCCCACCAATCCTGATGACCGACACCCTGGAGGAACGCTGAAAGGAAAATCCCATTCCATCCGAGGTTAAGGTTGAGGCTGTAGGTGTAACGAGGAAGCTTGTTACCGATGATCTTACGGTCGCCGCTGTCGCCAACCTTGGAGTTGCCAAAGTCAATCTTTCCGTTACCGTCAAGATCCTTGAATTTAATGTCACCAGCCTGCCATGTACGGCTGTTGTTGTTCTGTACCCAAGTCTGATCAGGGCCGGATATCTGCTTACCGTTGGCGTCAAAGTCGGCCGAGGTGAAGTAACCGTCATTCTCAAATCCCCAGATCTCACCGAGGGTCATACCTGAATAATAGTTGAAATTCTGGATGCCGGTACCAGCTCCCGCACCGATGTATTTCTCATCGTTGGGATAGCTGTCTATGACGGACTTGGAGTCGGCGAGAGTACCCTTGATCTCATAACTGAGGGGTTTGCCACCGAGGTTGAACTGGTCCTTCCAGGTCAAGACAATCTCCCATCCCCTTGTGGTCATGTCGGCGTAGTTGCCCTTAGGAGCGCTCGCTCCATATACAGCGGGAAGCTCTGTGCCGGCGCAGTACATGCCAGTGGTCTTGCGGATGTAGTAGTCACCCACGAAAGTGAGCTTGTCATTGAACAGGCCAAGATCCATTCCGAAGTTGGCTGTCGTCGCAGTCTCCCATGTCAAACCTGCGGGAATAGGTGCAGGAACACTTGTGACAAGGTTCTTTGAATTGTTCAAGAGCCTGTCCTGAGTGGTGAGTGAGAAGAGTTCCTGGAACCTGTAAGCGGCAATATTACCGTTACCGAGGGAACCGTAGGAAACTCTGAACTTGAGGTTGGAAATGGCGTCAGGGCTTATCTTCCAGAAAGGCTCCTGGGACACACGCCATCCGAATGACGCTGACGGGAAGAATTTCCACTGCTGGATGGTAGGGAACTTCGAGGATCCGTCATAACGTCCGTTGACCTCGAAGAGGTAGCGGTCGGCGAATACGTAGTTGGCGCGGAAGAAACCGCTGCCGATACGCCACTTGTAGTAGTCGCTGTTGATGTTTTGGGAACCGGTTGTGAGGGCGATGTCTTCAGCACCTTCAAAGAGCTTCTTGTTCCTGTGCATGAACATGTACTTATAGGTTTCCTGCTCATAGTTGGTACCGACCATAAGTTTCACCTCATGCTTCCCGAATGTCTGGGCATACTGGGCATAAAGGTTGGTGGCTATGTAACCTTTAGTGTGGTTGGAGGTATAGATGCCGTCATAGGCGCTTCCCATGTACTTGGTGGCTCCCTTCTCTTCGGTCTTGTAGGGAACCGGAGACTGGACACCGTTCTGCCTGTTGTCTGTGTAACGGACAGTGGCGTCGCCATTGAGCGTGAGGACGTCACCAACAAGGTTGGCCACGAAGCTAGTGGTGTTGCGCACATTCCTCCTTTCGGTGTCCTGGTAGTTGTTCTTATAATAGAAGGAACCAAGGATGGTCGCGCCGGCCTGGGTCAAGGAGTTATCGGGGTTAAACATCACGTTCGCTGGCTGACCCTCAGACTCGATAGCGTACCAAACGGAGCCTTCACCCACGTTCGTGGGGTTGTGGTAGTTCATATCCGAGAACTCCGCGTTGTTGCTTACCTTGAGCCAATTGGTAACCTTGACCGAACCCTTGGCGCGGACGTTGAACATCGAATAGTCGTCAGGGTCATATTCGAAGATACCTCCCTGATTGTAGTAACGGCCGGAAACCAGGAAATTAGCCTTGTCGCCACCGCCCTGGACAGTGATATTGTGCTCATGACCAAAAGCCCTGTCCTTATAGAGCATGTCAAACCAGTCGGTGCTTCCGTAGTAGGAATATTTCCCGTTCGGCTCGGTCACGACACCGGTCATACCGTTTCGCAGGTTATTCAACCAAGCGTCAGTGATCTTCAAGGAAGAGTGGAACTTTGAAGGGGCGGCACCCTGCCATCCTTTGTAGGACTCGATGTAGAGCTCGGTGAACTCCAGACCGTCAGTGACGACATTAGGGGTCACGGTGGGAGACTTCATGATGAAGTTTCCGGTGTAGTTGACGGAAACCCTCTCCCTGTTGGGCTCCTTGGTAGTGATGAGGATCACACCGAAGGTTCCGCGGGCTCCGTAGATAGCGGCAGATGAGGCGTCCTTCAGGACAGAGACACTGGCCACATCGCTGGGGTTGAGCAGGGACGGGTCGCCTTCGACACCATCAATGAGCACCAAGGCCGAGCCACCCTGGCCGATTGATCCGGTACCACGAACCTGATAATCGGAACTACGGGTTGGCTTACCATCAGCGAATGTGATCTGAAGGTTAGGGACAGCT
The DNA here is from genome assembly GCA_902780935.1 of uncultured Bacteroidia bacterium. GTDB lineage: Bacteria > Bacteroidota > Bacteroidia > Bacteroidales > UBA932 > Cryptobacteroides. The sequence goes on from CACZHP010000017.1 coordinate 63,533, forward strand.
CCCTGGAGACCTTGAGTGAGGTTTGACAGGGGACGGTTGTCGAGGACTTCGCTTGTGACAACATCGACCGCTCCAGTGAGGTTGACCTTCTTCTGGGTACCATAACCTACGAATACCACTTCCTTAAGATACTGGGAATCCTCGAGGAGGGTAATTGTGAAAGTGTCCTGATCCCCTACCGCGATTTCCTGGGTAGTGAATCCGATGAAGGAGATAACGAGAGTCGCATTTGAGGGAACAGTAAGTGAAAAGTTTCCATTGTCATCGGTGATGGCGCCGTTCAGGGCACCCTTCTCCATGACATTGGCGCCGACGATAGCAACTCCTTTAGAGTCTTTAACCACGCCGGTCACTGTCCTCTGCTGCTGGACTTCCGTTCCGCTTGGGATAGCTTTGGGACTCGCATAAGACACCGCTCCCTGAAATGAGAAGAGCAGCGTTGTCGCGACGCAAACCCATAACAGATTCTTTTTCATTTCACCAAATGCTTTAGTTAGTTATTAGTTAGTTAAATGATATGTCGTTACAACTAATAATAAATCGTTTTTACGTTGTAAATATATAAAAAAGTAATAATCCGTTGTTCAGCAGGAGCCCTTTTTTTGCGATTGATAATAAGCCGCGTGATCAAAACTAATGGCTTTTTTCGTATATTTGAAAACACATATAATTGATAACGCAATGAAAGAATATTCAAGAAGGGAGTTCATCAAGACCGGTGTGACGGCAGCCGCTGGAGCAGCCGCATTTACGATTATTCCGAGTCACGTTCTAGGCAAGACCCTCGGCCATGTCGCCCCGAGCGACAAGCTTAACATCGCGGGAGTCGGCATCGGAGGAGTCGGCCGCAGGAACCTCAAGAATATGGCTACGGAGAACATCGTCGCCCTTTGCGACGTGGACTGGTCGTACGCCATGAAGACCTTCAATGACTACCCCTCCGCCAAGCGCTTCAAGGACTGGAGAGTCATGTTCGACCAGATGGCCAAGGACATCGACGCCGTGCTCGTGGCCACTCCCGACCACACCCACGCTGTCGTGGCCGCCCACGCCATGACCCTCGGCAAACATGTCTATGTCCAGAAACCCCTCACCCATTCCGTCTATGAGGCCAGGCTCCTGACGAAGCTGGCGAAGAAATACAAAGTCGCGACCCAGATGGGCAACCAGGGCAATTCATTCGACGATTGCCGTCAGCTTGCCGAATGGATCTGGTCCGGAGTGATCGGGGATGTCTATGAGGTCCACGCCTGGACGGACAGGCCGATCTGGCCGCAGGGCCTGATGAAACCCGCTGGTGGAGTGAAAGTTCCAAAGACTCTTGACTGGGATCTGTTCATCGGCCCGGCCGAGACCAGGCCTTACGACCCGGCGTACACACCGTGGAACTGGAGAGGCTTCTACGATTTCGGTACCGGAGCTCTCGGCGACATGGCCTGCCACATCATGGATCCTATCGTGATGGCTCTCGGGATCAAATATCCCACAAGTGTGGAAGCCAGCTCGACCTTGAGCAACCTCTATTCCCCGCCCCACGCCGAGAAGATCACATACACCTTCCCAGCCAGGGAGCCCAAGGGGAACGTCAACATGCCGGAAGTGAAAGTGTATTGGTACGATGGAGGACTGCTCCCGGATCGTCCCGCGGAGCTTCCGGACGGAGAGATGATGGGAGACGAGAACGGAGGACTCATCTTTGTCGGCACCAAGGGCAAGATCATGGCCGGCTGCTACGGTCTAAAGCCCATGTTGCTGCCAAAGTCGTCGATGGATTACTTCAAGGAGCCCAAGCCCGTCATCAGGAGGGTGCCCGGGGGCGGAACAGGCAACATCTGGGTCAACGCACATGAGCAGGACTGGATCCGTGCCTGCAAAGAATCTCCTGAGAACCGTGTCGAGACCTCCTCGAACTTCCAGATCGCCGGACCGTTTACCGAGATGGTGGATGTCGGTGTGCTGGCCGTACGTCTCTCAGGCCCGACCGGACTCCATCGCGAGCTGAAATGGGACGGGGAGAACATGCGTTTTACGAATATCTCCGACTCTGACAAGATCAAGATAGTCAACTACGACGACTTCAAGATCATCGACGGAGATCCTCGCTTCGACCGTCGCTACGCGGAGTTTGGCGCCAAGGCCATGGCCGAGGAGTGGATCAAGCACACCTATCACAACGGCTACTCCCTGCCTGACATGCCTAAAGACTAGATGGTGCTGACCATCTAGTCCCGGAAAGCGATTCCCATTTCGATGGACATATCTCCCACCCTGGGGTCTGTCTTCCAAGTGCCGCGAGTGAAATCCTCTCCACAGCACCTGCTACCGGGCCGATAGCCGCCGCTCCTACCAGGCATGCGGCCCCCTTCATGAATTCTCTCCTGCTTGACATTATCTATTCAATTTAAAAACTAAAACACCAACGCAAGTCCGACTCCGTTTCCGGTGGGACCGAGACGCAACTGTTTTAGCGTCCTGTTATTCTTCACGATCAGAGGGATTCCCACGCCCGTGGCCACTAAACCGGCTCCCGCAGCGATCAGACCGGCTGTCATTAACGGGTCTCCGGCCTTGGATCCCTGCTGGGCTCCATTAGACGCGCCCTCCTGGCCACCGATGCTTCCCACCGTCGCACCCACAGCGGCGCCTACCACACTGGTAGTCAGCCCGATAATCACCGCGGCTCCGCCACCGACGACAGCCACTCCACCACCGATGACAAGCCCGATACCGGTATTACGGCCTTTCCGGGCTTTCTCAAAAGCCTGGTTATAATCCACCCACTGAGTCTCAGAATACTGGGCCCAAGCCCCAAGCGACAGGAATAAAAGCGAGAAAACCACGAGTAATCTTTTCATGACAAGCAATAATAACCTGAATACAAATATAGTAAACATGCATGATTCCAGAACCGCTGATCATCGGACAATTACGAAAAACGCGTAGCTTATTGGTCTACGCGTTTTACATAAAACATTAGCTATCAAATATTCCCCAAAAAGGATCAGAATTCGAAGCCGAACGAGAGTTTGGGCATGAACAGCACTTTCTGGCCTGTCCTGGTCTCGCCAAGCGGAGCGATGAATTTGCCTCCGAGGCCAAGCGTGAGGCCTTTGCCGGAACGTAAGACCCAACTCCATCCCACATTCGGCTCAACGAACAAGCCATCCTTCAACTTCATCCCACTGGCGCTCTCATAATTAAATCCATGCATAAATCCGGTCTTGAGACCAAGTACCGGAGTGCCCTTCCTATCTCTGAGATATGAATGGAAATCCAGGAAAGCCTCTCCAAAATACGGATTCTCATTCCCGTCAGGGAATATATAACCACCTATTCCGGCTCCGAGATAAATGTTACGGTTGAACATATAGCCATGCGAAGTCTCAGCACCAAGCCAGACCCCGAATTGATCGGTAATCGAGACACTTCCCTTGTAACCTTTCGACCTGTAATCATTCTGGGCTGAGGACACAAAACATGAAACGACAGCCAACGCTCCAACAAGCAATAACTTGCAAAAACGATTCATAAAAATCTTTAGTTTTTAAAAATTAAAACAACATCTCCATGTGCCGGCCGGCGCACAGGGCCATTAAAATACACATTCCATGCCACTGTAGGGCCGATTTTCGGAATCGCTTATGTTACAAGCCGTTCCTTTCACCAAGGATTAGCAGGCGCAGGACACGGGTCTTGCGGAGCAGGCGGACAATGTTATAGCATAGCGCAAGTTCGGCAATCGCCAAGAGCGGAGCGACCCAATACGAATGAGGAATCGGGACATAGACCTGAAGCCTGTTGACCAGGATTTCCAACAGAAAGGTTTGCAGGAAATATATTCCCAATGTCGCCGCGCCGATCCTGCATAGAGTCCCACACCATTTCCGGGTTCTGATCGCCTCATAGACCGGTTTGGAAAGCAGGTAGAAAACCATGCTTCCGGCCATGCCCAACGCCAGGCGGTATATGGTCAGGCCGAGGTTCCCCCAATCAAAGGATCCCGTCGCGAGATCGATCACATGCGTGGGCTTTTCATATACAGTAAGGTGCCCGGACCAGAAGCAGAGCAGCACCCCGAATACTACCACGGAAAGCATCAGCCAGATGACGCGATTCCGTTCAAATATCTCCTTACGGTTGCCTATGAGCATTCCAAAACAGAATATCGGCAACATGAAGTTGAGATTAACAATTTCTGTCCCGGGAATCAGGATGACCAGGACTGTGGCCACAAGTGCCGCTAGATAGTCTTTCCGCAGCCAGCGGCACAACGGATGCATCAGCAAGTAGCAGAATAACAGGCACTTCAAGAACCACACGCAATTCATAAAGCCGGCGAAAGACCACTCGCACAGATCAGCGATAGCCGTCACCCCCGCCACGAGCATGATGACGCAGGCGATCCCGTAGGCCGTCAGCGAAGGTATTCCCAACTGCCGTAGTTTCCTCATTGCCATTTCCCCATATCCACGCTTCAATGAAGAATGGAAAAAGAAGCCGCAGACAAACATAAACAGCGGCATGTGATAGGAATATATGAACTCCCACACCGGATGGTCCCAAAACTGCCCTCCGGACAACTGCTCGGTCGAATGCCCCAGCAGCACAGAAAAGATCGCGAAGCACTTCAGCAGATCCATGTGTTCCAATCTCTGTCCCATACAACAAAGATAGGAAACTTGCAGGAATTGAGCTCAGAATGACAATTATGTCTACCTGAGGTTGCCTAAAACGGCCTCGTCCAAGGTCTTGAGAATCTTGTCTTCGAAGCCGATGAAAGTGTTGGATCTTGAGCCGTCTTTGCCGACCACGAGATAAGAAGGGTAGGCGTTGGTACCCAGTTGTTTAAAAATCGTGTCAAGCTGCTTCTTGGTGAGGTAATAATGGTCTCCCGAAATGGACGGGACCATATCCACCCACTCCTCTTTTGGTGAAGTGGAGCTGGTGACATAAACAAATGACACATCCTTGAAGCGATTATCTTTCAAGGGTTCCATCTGTTTGATAGCCTCCTTGCATGGCTCGCACCATGTCGCCCAGAAGTCCACAAGCACAGCCCTGCCTTTATAGCGCTCAAGAATGGCGTCCAGCATCTTCTCTGGAGCCGCGTAAGGGACAGATCTCACCTTACCGACCGGTGCCTTGACCCCGGCTTTGTCGGCCGGATCCAATAGATTCTCTTCCTTTTCTTTAGCCTCGGCAGCCTCAACAGCTATCCGTTCAAGACATTTCTTGAACATGGGATATTCACATTTGTCGAAAAGCGCAAGTTCCTCAGGAGTAAGTTCTTCCCCCGCATGAGCCTTGGCTGTAAGAGGGCCAAGCGTGGAAAGGGCGCCCACGAAACCATCTCCTTCCGGGGCGACCGCCTTGAACAAGGCCGGCTTGAGAGCCAAGGACAAGTAGGGGTTGAACACTATCTTCGTATCATTCAGGCCGATAGTACCCAGCCAGGCGAAATCCTCATTACTGAGCTCGACGGGTGCGAAAACATCCAGCATTGCCGACACAGCTTGCCCCTTTAGCTGTGCTTGCTGGTATTCCTTGACATATTCAGGAAGCGCTTGGTCGCCGGAGATGGCGTCAGAATACTCTTTGTATATTGTTTTCAATAAGTTGACATAACTTGCCCCATCCGGGAAGTCGCTGGAAAGCCTTGAATCCGTTAAAAGATTGTATTCTCCCGGACTGGAAAGATAATCCCCGCAATCAAGCAATGCGGAATAAGTTCCTTCGTATTTGGGGTAGAAAGGAAGAGCCTTCTTTCCATTTTTAAGACCGAAACGCTCCTCCGTCAAATACCTGTAACCAGCATCAACCGTCATCCTGACTGTTTCACCGGGGGAAGTGTAGAAATCATTGCCTATCACATACATAACTCCGGAATTACCATTGTCAAACATGAGGAAAGATGGATAAACTCCATTTTGGTAAAACCTCAAAACGGCCTTGCCGGAATCATCGAATGTCCCATCGACGGAAAAGTTACCTTTCTCACGAGGTGGAATCAGGGGGGAGTTCATTAGTCTGAAACTGATTGGTGGCAGTCCTTTGAGCGAGCATCCAAGATCCACCTCGACCGTTGTGAGTCCGGAATCCGTGGAGAGTTCCGGAATGTGGGCCGGCATCTTCCCCGATACCTTTGTCTTGGCTGGTCTTTCCCCCGTCAGGTCAATATTATAGAACTTGAAATCCCCAGGTGCCTCTCCTTCCAAAAAGCTGATTTCCTTTAACTTGGACGGAAGTGGCTTGAAGAACAGCTTGAACAAGGTCTTGCCCTGCCGATTCCCTTTGAACCACTCTCCAAGGGTGATACCGTCGGCGGAGATGAGGGGATATTTTTCCCCGTCCGCGAAAAGATAACTATCCGGGGATATCCGAATATTCGACATCAACTCGAAAGCTTTGAAATAGAATACGGTAGCGCTGTCACGCATCTCAATCTTCCTGATCTCTAGCGATGTGGCGTTCCTGTAATCATACCTGGGCAATTCCACAACCCGCGAGTGTTCCTTGTCACAAGCGCCTGCCAAAACCGAGGCGATAGTTAAAACCACCAAGCCTGTTTGTATAAACAATCCTCTTTTCATTAATTTATGACTATTGATTCATTCCCTGCGCGATAACCTTCTCGAATTCTTCCTGTGGAATAGCGCCTTCTATGCAAACAAACTGGCCGTAATTGGAGTTAATATCCATTCGAGTCATGACAAAACTGGACACTGTCTTGCCATCTGTCGCTATAAACAGCCGGGTCACCATCTCTCCCTCGCGCCTTTCCATAAGTTTTTCATGTCCTTTGAGGATGGTCTGGATGTCCTTGCGTAAGCCGCCATTGGATGTATTGCGTTGAAGGCGGTTAAATTCAAGCATATATAAGCCGTCAAGATTTTTGATAACAGGCGTCAGGTCAACCGGCCGGTCAAGTTGGATTTGAGGAATCTTCCTGATCATCTTGAACATCGACCTGGAGATGTAGGTGGCTGACACTCCATCTTTTTCGGCCCATTTTGAATAGAATGAATTGGCTTTCGCTTTATTAAGAGGAACTTCCACACTTTTCTCCTCAATCGCGTCAAGTTGTCTCTGAATAGATTCAATTCCCTGGTCGATTGACTGCTTCGCTGCCTTCATCGCTTGTTCAAGGGCTTTCTGCTCATCTCGCCAATCCCGCCAATACTCCCCGAAACTTCTCCCGTTAAGCGCAATACACATCCGGGAGCCCTTATCCGAGCGCCAGGAAATTGTTTTGATTGGCTTTCCTCCCAAAGGTCGGGCTACATAATAACCACCCTTGACATCTTTGACATATAGGCCGAGAAAGTCGTCCCTCTTCGCGTTCAATGTGTTTTGGTAACGGAAGTTCTCAATCCGGCTCCCGTCCATAGCTATGATTTCAAGAGTTCCGTATTCCCGCATGCTCAAGGTAGGTATATCTGAGTCAGGAACGGCTGGGGTAATCTCGGCTTCCGCTCTTGTGTTTACCGAGAGTAAGAAGGAGAACAACAAACAAAAGGAAATATATAAGTGTCTCATATTCTTTATTTTAAATCTTGAACAGCGTCGTTGAAAAGGGAGAATGCCCGCATGGTTTCAATGTAAGCCAACGTCGGATCCGAAAACGTGTCTTTGACCCGTTGCGGCTGACGGAACAGCATGACACAGGCGATGACAGCGGCCGCCGCGGCCGGGATGAGACCCCATATCCATGGGGAGACATGCGTTTCCTTGCCATTTTCCATCAAAGAGACCGCACAAGCGATGTCTTTGATGCCTTCAGAAAGAGTCTCCGGCACAACGACACTCCAATCGTTTGCCATGCTCCTCAATTCTTCCAGGCTGAGTTCCTCTATGTCTTCCGTTTTCATATCTTCTTTTTCAGTTGATTCTTTAACCGATGGAATGCCACCCGGAGACCTATTTTGTTCAGCCCGGTCCGCCGTGAGATCTCTTCATAGGAAAGGTTTTCGGCCAACCTTAACCTCAAGAGCTCCTGGTCTTTAGGTGGCAACGACCGGATAAGCTCAAGAACCCGGTCAAGGCGGTCGCTACGTTCCCTCACATCCGCATCGGGAAATGTATCACTCAAAGCGACAGTCTGTTGTCCTCCTCTTTTGCGAATATGGTCAACGCACATGTTCCGTAGCAGAATCAGGCACCATGCCTGCGGACTCCTCACATGGTCGAGTTCGTCCAGCCGTCCCCACAATTTGATGTAAAGGTCCTGGACCACATCCTCCGCCTCTTCCCACGAGCCGAGTAAACGGTATGCGACACGATGCAGACCCTCTTCTTCAGGAATGTATATTCTTATGAATTCTTCCGGTGTCATTCTTTTACAAAAGACGGAAGAAATAGTGAAAAAGTTACATGAATATTATTATTCGTCCAGAATCCTCACCGCGCGTCGAAAAGGAAGAAGCCAGAGAGACCGATGTCATGTTTCGAAATATTCCCGTTCATCCAATGCCACAAAACCATCGGCCGGCTTTCGTGAGGCGGGTTCAAGAACCCGGCTTCAAGTTCCGTGCACCCCTTCCTGCCGCCGCAAGAAAGCAGCGTCAGAACAGCCGCAGCACAGAGGACGATCCTTTTCATGCCTTAAATATAAGAATTCTTCGTCTTCCCCTTAGTCTTCTTTTAGTTTGGTTAAAAAACGAATTTTTCTTTTATTTAACTGGTTAATTATTCAATTATAAATGATGACTGTTTCTCATAGGCGACCGATCTTTAGCTGGATGGTCCTGGCACTTGCCTCAACCGTGATGCTCGCGAGTTGCGCGTCCGCGAATAAAGCTGTTTCAGTTGATTCTTTCTCACAAGAAGATTTATGGTCTTTCAATGGGGAGAAAAAGATTTATGGAGTCCTGTACAGACCCGACGGAATCAAAACCGCGCCTCTTCTTATCGTGTCTCACGGAATAGGAAGCGACCATCGCTCTGGAGCGCCATACGCCGAGGCTCTCGCCAAACTCGGTTACGCCGTTTATTGTTATGATTTCTGCGGAGGTGGCAGAGCCAGCAGATCGGATGGGAAGACATCAGAAATGTCAATCTTCTCAGAGGAGGCGGACCTTGCGGCAGTGATCGACATGTTCAAGAATGTCGAAGGAATAAAGAAGGGGAAGGTTACCCTGCTTGGCATAAGCCAAGGTGGCATGGTCTCGGCCCTTTATGCCGGCGACAATCCCAAGAAGGTCGAGAAACTCGTCCTCGTCTATCCCGCCTTGTGCATCAAGGATGATTGGGTGACAAAATATCCCAAAATCACGGAAATGCCCGAGGTGGTCAATTCTTTCGGAATGCAGCTCGGCAGGGCTTATGTGGAAGGCCTTTACGATCTGGATGTCTATGGCCGGATCTCCAATTATAAAGGGGAGGTGCAGATCATCCACGGGGACCAGGACCGTCTCGTCCCGATCTCATATTCAGAAAAAGCCCACGAGGCCTACAAGAACTCCTCCTTCAAGGTAATGCCAGGCGCCGGCCATGGTTTCCGCGGCAAAGTCCAGCAAGAAGCCATCGAGATCATCAAGGACTTCCTGATGCGGTAAGACAATGCGAAAAGCAAGTCGTGGAGATTGTAGCGTAGAAAGTGGATGAGCACGCATCTTAGGGCACCATGCCGCCGTGAATACAATATTCAGTTATTGACAGGCAGGTTGACCCAGGTCTCGTTTGCCCAGCCAACCGTGCGGTCGATACCCCTAACCTCACCGCGGATGCCTTGCTCCTGAAGTTCACGGAACCCCTGTTCACCGGGCTTCAGGTCAAGGAAAGGAAGGAGGTAGCATCCGTGGTCCAACAGCACTGACTGTACTTCCGCCGCAGGGACTTCCGAAGGATGACGGCCGGAACGGGCCGCGATTGCGGCAAGCGCACCCGCAGCCTGCCCGAGTCCGAGCAGTACCGGCTGCAACCGTACCGCTCCGTTCATCTCCCAGTCCACCGACACGGCCTTGTCAGCAACAAGAAGATCCTCCACTGAAACCGGTATCACGACGCCCAGGGGCACGCTGAAGGAAGGTATGGAGCCGAAGCTAAGATGTGACAGTTCCCTCCACTCGGGGTTGGCATAGTGGTGGTGATCGACCGGATAGTCACCTACCGCGACCGCCCGCATGTATAGGTCATAGGAATAAGGATGACGCGCGGCATCGACAGTCATGGTGTCGCGGCCGGCGATACGCCGGGCCTCTCGGAAGTATGGGTAGAAAGGAAGCCCGTCCACGGTCGGGAAAACGTCGTCGGCAACCCCGATCCTGGTATATCCCAGGTCGTGCTGAATGAAATAGACGAATCCGAGAGTACGAGATTTTGCCTGCTTGAACGCCTCTGAACGCTCCTCAGGCGTCAAGGCCAGGTAATCCACATAGTAGTCATTGCCGTATATGGGCCAATTGAGCATGATGTATCCGTCCGGCAAGCGGCCGTACGAGAGCATCTGCTCAGGACTCCACAGTTTCTGTCCCTTCGGGTTGTTCCCGTCAATATCCTCGGCCAGGGGGTTCAAACAACAGTTCCGATAGAATTCGGCGTCATAGCCTTCCGGCATTTCCATCAGGACGTCGTGGTTATATTCCTTAAGGACCGCGACATAGGTCAGGTCCTGGACGGTGCGACCGTCATCCAGCGCTTCCGCACCCACGGAGCTGGCCACATCCCCGAGTTCTGTGCCGTCTACCAGGATCCGTGCCTTTACGCGGCTGCCATCCGAGAGACGAAGCATCCAGTCTCCACTTCCCTTTTTGCGGCCGATGCCCGTAACCGTGGTTCCGAATTTCACTTCCACACCTGACTCCGCGGCGATGCCGCTGAATATCCCTGCCCCGATGCGAGGGTTGAAAAGTATGTTTGACACCCAGCCGGAACGGAGAGCATCATAGCCACCGTACCGGGCGGCCAGCGAGTCTGCGAATTCTCCGAATATCCCGCCTCGCAGTCGATAGTTGCCGTCGACGGCGCTGACACCTGCGGAGGTCAGCACACCTCCGAGCCATGTCCCTTCTTCCACCACAAGAGTCCTGGCTCCTCCACGTGCCGCCTCTATAGCGGCGGCGGTCCCTCCGGTACCTCCGCCCGCGACCACGACATCATAAGTCTGCGAGCAGGCGGAAAGAGCCATCAGTGCGCAACATATTACAAGATACCTAGTCATCTTTCTCACTTTTCCCACAAATATAGAATTATACTGGAACAAAGCAGGATCTTTTTGTGCTTTCTTCGGTTTCCGCGGCAAAGTCCAGCAAGAAGCCATCGAGATCATCAAGGACTTCCTGATACGGTAAGGGCGACCAATGGGCATTCTCAAACCGGAGATGGTCGTATATAGAGAAATACTTAATAGTCAGTCAATTAACCAAAAACAATGCGAAAACCAAAGCCATTTAGGATCGATGTTTTCTCGCCGGTAAAACTTAACCTACTTATTATAAAACAATTACCCCCGCAGCAGCATCTCCCGGTTTGAAAATGAACTGTAATTTGGGAAACATTACTGTCCCGCTGCGAAGATAGGGGAATAATTGCTATCTTTGCGCTGTGCATCAAGAGTCTCCCCAGAGGAGCGCCAACCGAGCAGCCAGAAGCAACGGTGGCAAAGCGATGCGGATTGTTCAACATCAAAAAAAGTCTGTATCATGGAAAACAACAATGTGAGAGACTGTGAATGGGATGACACCGTCCGATTCTTCAGGAATGCGAATGAAATCTATTCTCGCTTCAATGATTGGAAGGATAACGAGAGATTCTACTTCATCCCAATGAAAATGCGTCTGCTTTACGCATGTCCTCCAGGTGGAATCTATATGGTTCCGGATCCCGTGTTCCTCGGCACATATGTCAGGAACAATCTTGAATTCATCGATTACTTTTCTGCTAGCTGCCCGAACTGCGGAAAGCAACTATATCCTTATCACATTGACGGATGCCCCACAAGTGAGAGGGTGGATTTGCGACTATCTTGTAATGAATGTGGATGGAAAGGATTCGTCGAGGTTGAAGGATGGCACATTAGGAGCAGAATGCTGAAGCTAACGCAAAGAGAAGATCAATCTCGCCTTGAAAAGATACTCATACAGAAACCTGACTTCAAAGCGGCAACAATTAACGACCTGATTGAATTCCTGAAACATTAGTGACCCATTGGAACTACAGTCCAACTCGTTTGCAAAGAAAAAAGAGAACGCCCTGAAGGGGGCTAGGGGGCAGGTGGGGATGCTTTTGGTTTGTAGATTCTTCGCTGGCGCTCAGAATGACAAACAATAAAAGCCGGCGCAGAATCGCGTCGGCTTTTAGCGTGGTCCCAGTAGGGCATGATCCTACGACCCCCTGATTATGAGTCAGATGCTCTAACCAACTGAGCTATGGGACCTGGTTTCCCGACTCAAAGGTCGGGAAAAAATACTTATTATGCAAGAATTGTTAATCTCACACTTTGATCTCGACCTCGACACCTGAAGGAAGCTCAAGCTTCATCAGAGCGTCAACCGTCTTGGCGTTGCTGTCGTCGATGTCAAGAAGCCTGCAGTAAGCGTCAAGCTCGAACTGCTCGCGGGACTTCTTGTTGACGAAAGTGGAACGGTTGACTGTGAAGATCTTCTTGTTGGTCGGGAGCGGAATAGGACCGTTCACCTTGGCACCAGTAGCCTTCACGGTGTCCACGATCTTAGCGGCTGACTTGTCAACCAGCATGTGATCGAATGATTTGAGTTTGATTCTGATCTTTTGACTCATATCAATAATTGATTTTTAACTATTTCTAAAAAACTTTGTGTTAATCCTCATCGTCGAAGCGACGGGTGCTGTACCCGCTCTTCTCCACAATCTCCTTGGCAAGATTGCCGGGAACCTCGGAATAATGGTCGAAGGACATCGTGCTGGTGGCGCGGCCGGAAGACAGGGTCCTGAGGACAGTGACATATCCGAACTGCTCGGCCAGAGGGACGAAGGCCTTGACGATCCTGGCGCCATTCGAGGTAGAATCCATTGCCTGGATCTGACCGCGGCGGCGGTTGAGGTCTCCGACAATATCACCCATATAGTCCTCAGGGGTAACAACCTCCAGAGACATGATGGGTTCCAAAAGAACCGGCTTGCACTTGGGGCACGCATGGCGGAAAGCCATACGCGCGGCCATCTCGAAGGACAGCTGGTCGGAATCCACCGGATGGTATGACCCGTCCAGGACGGTCACCTTCATCGACTGGACCTCGTAACCGGCCAGGACACCGTTTGCCATGGCGGACTTGAAGCCCTTCTCGATGCTGGGGATGAATTCCTTGGGAATATTTCCTCCCTTGACCTCATTGACAAACTGAAGACCGTTCTCTCCCTCGTCGGCGGGACCGATCTCAACGATGATGTCAGCGTACTTGCCTCGGCCACCAGTCTGCTTCTTGAACACCTCGCGGTGCTGGACAGTACCGGTAATGGCCTCCTTGTAGTTGACCTGGGGAGCGCCCTGGTTGATCTCGACTCCGAACTCACGGCGGAGACGGTCGACGATGATGTCAAGGTGAAGCTCGCCCATACCGCTGATAATGGTCTGGCCAGTGTCCTGGTCCGACCTGACGGTGAAGGTGGGATCCTCCTCGGCGAGTTTGCCGAGAGCGACTCCGAGCTTGTCCAAATCAGTCTGTGTCTTCGGCTCGACAGCGATTCCGATCACGGGATCGGGGAATACCATCGACTCGAGGATGACAGGATGGTTCTCATCACAGATGGTGTCTCCGGTACGGAGATCCTTGAACCCGACAGCCGCGCAGATGTCTCCAGCCTCCACGAAATCAATAGGATTCTGGTGGTTGGAATGCATCTGGTAAAGGCGGGCTATCCTCTCTTTCCTCGCGGTGCGCACGTTGTACACGTACGAACCGGCGTCAACCTTTCCGGAATATACCCTCAGGAAAGCCAGACGACCCACGAAGGGATCAGTGGCGATCTTGAATACGAGGGCGCAGAAAGGCTGGTCGGCGGAAGGGAGAAGATCCTCCTCTTTCCCGGTCTTGGGGCTGGTTCCCCTGACCACTCCCTTGTCGAGGGGAGAAGGAAGGTAACGCATGACCGCGTCAAGAAGGAACTGGACACCTTTGTTCTTAAAAGAGGAGCCGCAGCATGCCGGAACGATCTGCATAGAGATCGTGCCCTGGCGAAGGGCGGCGATAATCTCCTCCTCAGTCACCGAGTCGGGATCCTCGAAGAATTTCTCCATGAGGGTCTCGTCACACTCGGCGGCCGCCTCGACAAGCTTCTCCCTCCAGCTCTCGACGTCCTCCAGCATGTCTGAAGGGATGTCCTGAACCTTATAGTTTACGAGCTCGTCCGAGGAATCATAGACAATGGCTTTGCGGGAGATCAAGTCCACAATACCCTGGAACTTGTCTTCAGCGCCAATAGGGAGGCAGATAGGAACAGCGGTGGCCCCGAGTTTGGTGTGGATTTCCTCAACGCAGGCGAGGAAATCAGCTCCGACCCGGTCCATCTTGTTCACATAAGCGATCTTGGGAACGCCATACTTGTCGGCCTGACGCCAAACCGTCTCAGACTGAGGCTGGACACGGCCCACGGCGCAGAATGTCGCGATCGTGCCGTCAAGGACACGCAGCGAACGCTCCACCTCAACCGTGAAGTCAACGTGGCCGGGAGTGTCGATAAGGTTTATCTGGTACACCTTGCCGCCATAGTGCCAAAAAGCGGTCGTAGCGGCGGAGGTGATGGTGATACCCCTTTCCTGCTCCTGGACCATCCAGTCCATCGTCGCGGCGCCATCATGTACCTCACCGATCTTGTGTGTCTTGCCGGTGTAGTACAGGATACGCTCGGACGTGGTCGTCTTGCCGGCATCGATGTGAGCCATGATGCCGATGTTCCTGGTGAAAGTCAGATCCCTGCTGGATGCCATCCGTGATAAAGATTAGAAACGGAAGTGGGCGAACGCCTTGTTGGCCTCCGCCATCTTGTGCATATCCTCTTTCCTCTTGAAAGCGCCACCCTCATTGTTGTAGGCGGCAACTATCTCCGCACAAAGTTTTTCTGCCATGGAGTGGCCGGAACGTTTGCGGGCATAGCCGATCATGTTCTTCATGGAAAGCGAGACTTTCCTCTCCGGACGCAACTCTGTAGGCACCTGGAAGTTGGCACCTCCTACACGACGCGACTTGACCTCGATCTGAGGGGTCACGTTTTCGAGAGCCTTCCTCCAAATATCTAGAGGAGCCTTGTCAGAATCTTTCATCTTCTCGCCTACCATGTCGATGGCATCGTAAAAAATAGAATACGCGATACTCTTCTTCCCCTGCAACATAAGATT
>CACZHP010000018.1 GCA_902780935.1 uncultured Bacteroidia bacterium
AGCAGTCGGTAGCTCGTCGGGCTCATAACCCGGAGGTCGGAGGTTCGAGTCCTCCCCCCGCTACTAAACAGGACAAGTCGCAAGATTTGTCCTGTTTTTCATTTGTGGGTCCACCAAGTTCCTAATACTTGTCACCTCAAAGAAAATTTTTATTTTTGAGGACGCAAAACACATATCTTCGCGTTTATAGTATAGATTGTTTGAGATTAATTCGTTGTTGGGATATGAAACCACTCAAAATCATACTGTTATTCGCCGGTCTGCTTCTTCTGGTCTGTTGCGAAAAAGAATCCCCTGACAGTTTACACGGCAGGTGGGACCCCGTGTATGCCTCCGGTGTTTTTGAAGATGCTGTTTACTTATACTCTTTTGATGGACCTGTCGATGAGCACGGACAGATTCTGACGACGCCTGTGGGCAAAAGAAACCCTGATATAGAACATGAGCCGAGTACCATGCTAATTATGGGAATCCGCTTTTTCCGGAATAATGGGGAAGATGTTTTCACTACTTTCTTCAAGGACTCTCCTCAAAAAGAGATTGGAAAACCACTCAAGTACAAAGTTGAAAGCGGGAAACTCTACCGTGAATTGCCTATGGGTGCATTCATCAACTGTTCTCCCGATGTTCTCAATGAAGGTTCTGGTAAATTTGACGAAGGCGCTCCCATTTCATTCTTGGGTAATGGGCAGGTGAAGATAGGCGATTTCACTTACAGCAAAAAGTGATTGATCGGCAAAGAGAATCAAAGCCGATTTACAATTATATTCGCAATAAAGACAATCAGAAAACGATCGCTGCCCTTGGTTTTGCCTTTTGTGTCGCTCTGACCGCTTACGGATACGTTGATTCTCAATAGTTTGTGAGGAATGTCCACCAGTGGAATGTGGACGGGCTGAAGCGGGGCATACTTCATATATGGCAATCACGACAGGCAGCCGGACTCGGGTTACTTAAGCGGACGTACGTATAGTGATGAGCAGCTTGCTGCGGCGATACTTGACGCAGGTATAGTCATATTGAGGGATGAGTATATAAAGATATCAGATGACCTGGTGCTGCTTGGTAGGGAAGACGCCGCTAAGGACCGAGGAGCACTGTGAGTGGGATCTAATTATACTCCACCCCGGGGCATCTCATTCTAGGCTATTAAAATAGGCAAGTACCGCTTTCAGAGCTTTGGCATCGCTGTTCTTTTGATTGTCTTCGTCCTTTCCGTAGTATGCTTTGAGGAAATGCTCTGAACCGGACCAAATAGTGTGGACATAACCCTGGAGCTTGCTTGCGGTGACTTTGGTCGTTTGCGTGCGGAATTGAATCATATCTTTGACTTGCTGGACAGCGGTAACGGGGTTCTCATAGCCGCAAGATACCACCGGGAAACCTTTTAGAGCAAAGAAGACTCCGGTGAGATCCGCCCTTCCATAGTGCCAGTCGCAGATGAGGATGTCCTTGGGTATCATGTCAATGGCTCTCCAAGTGTAGTTGTAGCTCGCTTCCCATTCCCCGATGCCGGTGGTGCGGCCGTCCAGCAGCCGGTCTCCCCAGATCATCATTCGGCGGCCGGAGAGGGCAAGGTGGTCATGGATGGTCCTGATTTCACCGGCATAAAGCTCAGCCTTGTCCAGCCCATTGCAACGGGGGCATTCCTTTTCCCCTATATAGAATACCTCGTCCATTCCAGCGTGGAACGCATCTGATTGGAAGGCGTCGCAAAGCTCGTCCACTACATCGAACACGATCTTATGCACGTCCGGATGGAGAGGACAGTAGCTCTTGCAATACAGTCCCTGCGGGTTAGGCCAACCCTCGTAATCTTCGGTTTTGACAGAGGGCGTCTCGTCAAATTGCGGGTATTCCCTGAGAAGCGCATTGGTCTCCTTCGCCCACGACTGGTGGCCGAGAAGGTTGATGTGCGGGACGAGCCGGATACCGTTCTCCCTGCAGACAGAGACTAGCCGGTCAACATCGGCTCGGGACAGCGGATTCTCATCCCTGAGTTCCGGATGGGACTCGTACGCATATCCCCAATCCACCCTGAGAATCAGCAGGTTCACTTTTGCGGGCACGAGTTCTTCCTTTATGAAGCGGACGAACAAATCCATATCTTGCGGAGTAGGGGCCGCTACCGCTAATCCACGTATAGGAAGTTTCTCGTCCAAAGTCTTTGCCTGGGCGCTGAAACCGATGATAATCGCGATGAGGATGAGCAATACTCTTTTCATATTCGTGAAATCTTGTTGTGATTAATGATTATTGGACGTATTCCATCTCGAGGACAATCCTAACCGGTTTGAACTTGGAGGGGCATTGGAACGTGACACTTCCGGATGGAGCGACCTGGACGGGAACCGCGATGGTCTCACCCTTGGAACCGATTAGCGTTGAGATGCCATACTGGTCTGAGGAAGGAGCGAAGGAGGCCGGGATCGTGGCTATTGTGACAGTACCTTTCACCGTGGATGTGATGTCAGCGTCGATGACGAGCTTGTTAGCCTCGCTGGCAGGAGTCGAGAACCTTGTGTTGTCTCCCATCACCCCGTAAGAGCGGCGGAACTCCACACCTTCGGCCGCCGTCAAGTTGAATTTACCTACATTCCCACTTATCCCTGGATTGAAGAAGCAGTGGGATATCTGGATGTGGTGGTCTTCCTCATTACTAATCCTCACGTCAAGCCCACCTGTGTTGAAGCTGGTGCCTTCGAGGGAGATCGTCGCCTGCTTTGTATATTCAGGCTTCGTGAAGTGGAATATGACCGGTGGGTTGGGGCTGTCGTAACAGCGGGGATTATTGTAATAATAACAGCCAATCAGCCTCAGCACTGAAGGCCCGTCGATGACATAGCCTTTTTCCGCGGTATCGCAATATGACTGCTCGAGGTGGGCGAGACCGTCCACCAGATGTAAGAATACACTACCTTCCACGTTCTTGGAGAGCCAAGAGTGAATCTTATCGAAGAAATTGATGCTGGTCAGCTGGAAAATGGCGGTGTGGGCGTTGATTATGACGATATTGTCAAAATGGCAATCGCCTGTGTCCATGTAAATTCCATAGCTCTGTGGACCGGTGGTGCAATGGATGTGAGAGTTGGTCACGAACACTTCATATCCTTTAACGACCCTGAACGCCTTCAGTTCGCAATTCCGTACCATCAGGAAGTTGAAGGAGATTTTGCACGCGCGGGGACAATACACTCCACCGCTTATCGAATCGCAATCCAGGACAAGGTTGTTCACGACGCTGCTGTGAGCTATCCTGTCTGGGATATCATAGTTGTCGAGGTCTAAGATATGCTCCATGGGCTTGATGGCCTTGATGACCGCTCCGCCGAAATCGATCTGGATGTCATTGTCCGTGTGGGCCATGATGGTCTTCGAGACGGCATAAGTCTTTCCTTTATGGGAGATCAACTGCCGGTTGTTTGCGAGGCAAAAATCGAAAGCTTTCTGAAGTGCTTCCGTGTCGTCCGTGACTCCATCTCCGACGCAACCGAAAGTCTCAGGGGTTATTATTTGATCAACAGGTGGGACATCATTAGACGCCAACAGTGTGAGCCCTGCGGAAAGCAGTAAGGCGATTATGGTTAGTTTTCTCATGATATTTGTGTCTTGGATGTAAATTTACTAATTTTATTGGGTTAAAGAAAAGAAACAAGCTCAAAATGAAAGCTTTAAAATGGATGCTGCCCGCCTTGCTGGCGGTTCTGGCAGGTTCGTGCGCGAAAGTCAATTCCGAGTCGGATATAAATAATATTCCCGTCACCCCGGCGTGGGCGTTAGGGCATATCGTCTGGGAGGATGAGTTCAACACTCAGGATGCGGTGAACCGCCTGGTTGACGGATATTTGGAGAGAGGCATTCCGGTCAACGGAGTCATTATCGACAGCCCTTGGACCACCAGTTATAATAATTTCACCTGGGACACAAACCTTTATCCAGATCCAAAGGAACTGACTTCCAGCCTTTTGGAAAAAGGTGTCCATTCGATCCTTTGGCTCACAGGCTGCGTGAATACTGTGAGCGGCGACTGCCCGGTTGACAAAAGTTCAAATTACGACGAGGCGGTTGAGAAAGGGTATGCCGTCAACGGCGGGAAACCATACGATTGGTGGAAAGGGACAGGTGTCCACATTGATTTCACCAATCCGGAGGCCACGGAGTGGTGGTATTCCCAGATTGACAAGATAATGGCCACCGGAGTGGATGGCTTCAAGGTGGACCAGGGAGAATTGAGCATTCCTGAGCCTGTCGTGACCAGCGTAGGGGAAATGTCCAATAAGGAATACAGGCATTTCTACTATGACGCCATGTACGACTATGTGAATAGCCGTCGTCCTGGCATGGGAATGATTCTGGCCAGACCGTATTCATTCCAGGGAGATGCGGATAACGCCAGCAAAAACAAGCTTAGTCTTGGCTGGTGCGGTGATTTCTCCGGAGAATGGCAGGGTCTTAAAGCCCAGATCAAGAATATTTACACCTCAGCGGAACATGGCTACGGTGCAGTCGGTACAGAGGTGGGCGGATTCAACGGAGCGGCTCCCGGCAAGGAGCAGCTCATAAGGTACGCACAGTTCGGAGCCCTTACGGCAGGCATGGTTAACGGAGGTGCCAATAAGCCGTTTGAGAACCATCTCGCATGGTGGCACGGTGAGGAGGCAGGTAAGATTTATCGTGACGTGGTACTTCTCCACAAGAAACTTGTCCCGTACATCTTTTCCACAATCGTTGACGCTCATCTGAATGGAGGCACCCTGCTGAGGGATGTTGATTTCGAACAGGAGAGCCACCGTTTGGGACCGGATCTTTTCACAAAGGCGATAACTGATTATGACTCACATGTTTCCTTCGTTCTTCCCGAAGGGGACGATTGGATTGAATGGGAATCGGGAGAGTGTCTTGCCGGAGGCTCGGTTGTCGAGAAGGAATATGCCCTCAATGAGTTCCCGCTTTATGTCCGTGTCGGATCCGTGATTCCGATGGATAAGGGCGATCGTTTTGATATTCAGATAGTTCCCGGAAAGGATCCCATCGATGTGACCCTTCATCTGCCGGATGGTGACGGGACTTCTTACAGTGATTGCAGGGTGAGGTTCAATCCTCTGACAGGTAAATCCAAAATCACTGGAAAGACCTCCAAACCTTGCCAAATCGTTGTCAGGGAACCAGAGCCCAGGTGGGAAGCTTCGTGGATAGGGATTAATTCTCCAGAAGATGTGCGTACAGGGGACGTCTCGCTTCCGGCGAGGTATCTTCGCACTGAATTCGAGTCTGGTAAAAAGGTCGCTCAAGCGAAGATGCATATCTGTGGCCTTGGACTGTACGAGGCTTATGTCAATGGCCATAAAATTGGTGGGGCGCAGGTCCTTTCGCCGATTGTCTCCAACTATGATAAGACAGTGTATTACAACAGTTTCGATGTCACCGGGCTTTTGCGAAAGGGGACCAATGCTGTCGGAGTTATCCTCGGCACGGGGCGTTTCCCCGGGGTCAGGGTCAATTGGGACTCGGTCAATAAGACGAAGCATTACGACAAGCAACGTCCTTGTCTTCTTTTCCAGCTTGAGATAAAGTATTCAGACGGCAGTGTCCAGAGGGTTCTAAGCGGTAAGGATTGGAAAGCCACGGCTGACGGGCCGATACGCTCCAACAATGAATATGACGGCGAGATTTATGACGCAAGGATGGAACTGGGCGGATGGCTCGATCCTTCGTTTGACGACAGCACCTGGCATCAGGCTGAGGCGGCCGAGGCTCCTTATGGCAAACTTACTCCGCAGCCAAATCCGAATATTGCGATACAGGACTTTGTCAAGCCGGTGTCTATCAAATCTTTAAGTGAAGGGAGATATATTCTCGACATGGGTCAGAACATGGTCGGATGGCTGCAGGTCAGGGCTTCAATGAATCGGGGTGACACCCTTAAAATGCGTTTTGCTGAGACCCTTCAGGAGAATGGTGAGCTTTACACCGAAAATCTTCGTACGGCCAAGGCGAGGGATTATTACATCGCCAGGGATGATCGGGAGTTTGTCTGGCATCCGTTGTTCGTGTATCATGGATTCAGGTTCGTTGAGGTCAGCGGGCTGTCGTACGAGCCCTCCCTTGAGGATTTCGAAGGGCAGGTAATATATGACAAGATGGCCACGACCGGTCATTTCGAATGTTCGGATCCTGTTATTAATCAGGTCTATAAGAACGCTTTCTGGGGAATCCGGGGCAATTATCGCGGAATGCCTACCGACTGCCCGCAACGGGACGAGCGAATGGGCTGGCTGGGAGACAGGGCGACGGGTTGCTACGGTGAGAGCTGGATATTCGATAACCATGCCCTTTACGCCAAATGGCTTGACGACATCGCCACGGAACAGAACGAGGAGGGACAGCTGCCGAGCGTGGCGCCCAATTTCTGGACCGTGCGTCCCGACAATATGACTTGGCCGGGCCTGTTCATTGACGCTGCCAGGATGCTTTGGCAGCGTTTCGGAGATGAGGAGGTCATCGTGAAGCATTATTCGGCGATGAGAAAATGGCTTGCCTACATGAAGGAGAGATACATGGTGGACGGGATCATGACCAAAGACAACTACGGGGACTGGTGCATGCCTCCAGAGTCATTGGAAATGATTCATTCCCAGGATCCTACACGAATCACTGCCCCTGCTGTCATAGCCACTCCGTATTATGTCCATTATTGCCAGGTCATGACGGAACTCGCTCCTGTAGCCGGGTATCCCGGGGATGTGGAGTATTTTGAGGCGGAGAGGAAGGCAAGCACGGAGGCCTTCAACCGAGTCTATTATAATCAGCAGGGAGGGTATTACGACAATAATACCGTGACCGCCAACTTGTTGGCGCTTTGGTACGGGCTTGTTCCAAAAGATGAGCAGCCAAGGGTTTTCGCCTCTTTGGTGGATAAGACCGAGAATGAGTTCGGAGGGCATGTCAGCTCGGGAGTCATTGGCATACAGGTGCTTATGAGGACTCTGACGGAATATGGCCGTCCGGATCTCGCCCTGAAGATCGCCTCCGACACCACCTATCCCTCCTGGGGATATATGGCCGCCCGCGGGGCTACCACGATCTGGGAGCTCTGGAATGGAGACACCGCCGATCCGGCTATGAATTCCGGCAACCATGTAATGCTTCTCGGCGACCTTATCACTTGGGAATATGAATATCTGGCGGGAATACGCCCTCTCAAGCCAGGATTTGCGGAGATTGAGTTAAGGCCTTATCCTATCTCCGGACTCGAATATGTCGATTGCTCCTACGATTCGGTCCGGGGCAGGATATCCAGCTCCTGGAAGGTGGAGGACGGAGTCTTCAAATGGGATGTCGAGGTCCCGGAAGGCATTCGCACTGAAGTCTATATCCCCGGCTCCACCACCCCCGAAGTCATCACCGGCGGCCATCACCACTTCGAGACCCGGTTGTAAGGGCTTCAGAGGCGGACTTTCTTTTCCCAGAGGTTGGCCATGCGGCGGTGGCCGGCGGGTGTGGGATGGACTCCGTCCCAGATCCAATAGCAGGGCTCGGGCTCTTTCTCAATGAGTTTCGAGAAGAGTTCATCGAAGGGGACGAGGGTAGCTCCAGTCTCTGAAGCGAGTTCCCGGACTATTCCGGCAAGACGTGTGACCATCTCTTTCCGCTCGTCGTAATCAACCCGAAGACCGGTTGAGCCTTCCTTGGCCAGGAACGGTGTGCAGAGGACCAGTCTCACCGCAGGATTCTGTTCCCTGGTCTTCATAAGCAGGGAGCGGTAGCGCTCTTTCCAAGAGTCAAAGTCAAAGGCGGAACGCTCCCCAGGCTTGACATTGAAGTAGTTCCCCATGTCGTTGACACCAATGAGGACCGACACGACATCAGGCTTGAGGTCAAGGACATCTTCCTTCCAACGTCCTTCCAAGTCGGATAGCTTGTGGCCGCTGAAGCCGCGGTTGAAGAACCGGTAACCCGCCTTGGGTTTCTTGCTCTGGAAATCGGTGGCTACAAGCATCATGTAGCTGTGGCCATAAATGTGGTTGAAGTCCGTCTGGCTCCTCTCCGCGGAAGTGGGTTTATACCCGTACACGCAGCCCCAGTTACCGTCTGTGATTGAGTCTCCTATGAACACGACACGTTTCCCCTGGGCGGCCAGAGAGAAGCAAACAAGGAATATGGCGGCGGCAGCGGCGGCCGCTTTGATTAAAAGAGAGTGGGTTTTCATGTCTTAAAGATAGGACATTTTTTGTATATTGTGAAGCTGATTTGTCAACATGTCTTCAAACAAGTTCGCATACCATCTTCTCGCTCTGGCCGTCGTGGCGGTCTGGGGAGTGACTTTTGTCTGCACCAAGACCCTGTTAGGGGCGGGGATGGATCCGGCGGGTATTTTCGCTGTGCGTTTCACTCTGGCTTATGTAGGGATATGGGTCCTTTGCCTCACAGGAAAGGAGAAGGTCAGGATATTCAGTGACTCACTAAAAGACGAGCTGATGTTCCTTTTCCTAGGTGTCACCGGGGGGTCCTTCTACTTCCTGACAGAGAATACCGCCCTGGCGTACGCCCAGGCCAGCAATGTGGCCTTCCTCGTCTGCGTCGCACCCGTCTTCACCGCGATTTTCACATTAATCGGACGCAGGTTCCCAGAGGGGCGTTTCGTGGATGGGCTGGAGGATGTCAAGGTCGGTTTTCCCCTTGTGGGCGGCACTGTCCTG
Source organism: uncultured Bacteroidia bacterium (assembly GCA_902780935.1). Taxonomy (GTDB): domain Bacteria; phylum Bacteroidota; class Bacteroidia; order Bacteroidales; family UBA932; genus Cryptobacteroides. The sequence goes on from CACZHP010000018.1 coordinate 8,700, forward strand.
GCTCTTGTCGGGATGGCCATGGTACTCTTTGACGGGTCTTCCCTGGAACTGTCGCTGAAAGGAGACCTGCTGTCAATTGGCGCCGCCTTGTGCTGGGCGCTTTATAGCATGTTCATGGGTCAGATGACAAAGGATTACGGTGCGCTCATGGCAACGCGGAAAGTATTCTTCTACGGTCTGCTGACCATTATACCTTTCCTCTCAGGATCCGCAGACTCGTTCTCCCTCTCGATCCTGGGACAGCCGGTTGTCTATCTTAACTTGCTGTTCCTTGGTCTGATAGCCTCCCTGGCATGTTTCGTGGCGTGGAATGTCGCGATGTCTAAACTTGGCAATGTGACATCCACTAACTATGTTTACCTCAATCCGGTTTTCACACTAATAACAGCCGCTATCATCCTCGGGGAAAGAATGACTCCGGTGTCCATGATAGGCTCGGTGGCTATCCTGGGCGGGGTGGTCCTTGCCGGGCAGAGGCAGAGGGGCTAATCCTCCCTCAGCCTGGTCGGGGAATATCCCAGGTCTATCTTTTTGACTCCATCCTTATCAGCCTTCAGCAGAATGGATTCCATAGGGCTGAAGTCCAGGGTGACCTCGTCGCTCCGGCCGTGGTGGTTGACCTTGACTACACGCTTGCTGCCTTTGTCAGAGAAGGCGTAGCAATATTCAAGCGGATAGCTGATGGTGCTGGCGAGAGGGTTGGCGAAGAAGAGGTACATCGTCCCGCCGTCTTCCCTGCACCAGAAGTCGGGAATATCCGTTCCTTCGACAAGTGGCTTCCCAGGGATCACGGACCGCTCGGCAGAGACAGTTGACAATGCCATGAGTTGATCCAGAAGTGAGTCATAATCAGCATGTTTGACCTTGCCTGGCTCCACCGGCCTTTTCGCCACACAGACGGGAAGACCTTGCCCGGCAAGCCTCAAGATGCTCTTCAGGGAGGAATAATCCATGTGGTCGACATCTATGTAGAGGGACTGGAACAAGGCGTCACCGCAGCGAAGGCCTTCCTGGCTATATTCAGCTGAGGAGAGAAAATGCCCGTTGACCCAGAGGGGCTGCCGTCCCTTAAGGGACTCCGGTGTCCGGATATAACGCATCTCATATTCTCCGAGCGCCCAGGCCATCTTGTCGGTGACTTCCTTCGGGTATGGTCCGCCCATCCAGGCGTCTTCCATCGGTATATAAACGGCCACGTCGCTGTAGTTGCGACCGGTACGCATGTAGTCCGAGACGGTCGTCATGTAGCGGTTAAACCTGGTCAGCTCTTCCCCGGAGAGATTGTCCTCGTCACGGGTGCTGACCTGGCAGGTGGTGTAGAACCAGTTGTCGAGCCTCCCGACCTTGTTGAACGCGAATCCGTGCCAGATGATCTGGTTCGTTCCCGTCGCGAACAAGGCGTCACAGACGAGTTTCAGGTCGGCGATCTGTTCCCTTCCCTGGTGGGGGCTCTGGCCATGGCCGTTCTTGTACCTAAGGCCGGTCCATCCGTACATGCATGTGAATGTCTCGGAAGTGACGGCATCCTTGCTTGCCAAGGTGGCGGCTGAGGCGGCTATCTTGCTGAAACAAGGCTCGTATAGAATCGCCTCAGTCTCAGGAATATCCACGACGGTGAATGCTGTCAGCAGGTCGGTGGGAGCTCCTCCGCACTGGGCCCTGGAGAAGCCTCCGTTAGCTCTGGCGTTCTCGGTGAAAGGAATGTAGAACTCGTCCAGGACATATCCGGACATGGTCTTCATATAGTCATACAGGACATCCTCGTTGGACTTGTCCTTGAGGGTGCGGTCCTTCATATACGGCTCGATGTCGTAGCCATGCTGTTCTTTGAATCTTTCTCCGAAACCGGGAGTCCAGAGATAGTCAGTCTCAACCTCCCACGAGTCAACGAATATTCCTGATTTTGAGCCGTTGTAGGCCTCTCCAAGTCCCTCGTTCATCTTCCGGGCATATCTTCCGAAGGCTTCCCTGTCAAGGTGATTGAGGATCCTGGCCTCTTTGGGATGATCCCAGGTCAGGGGTCTGCGGGCGACTTCCACGGAATCGGAATAGGTGCGGGTCTGGTCGCCCTCCGGGAGATTCACATCGCTGAAAGGCCATAGCGTGCCGTAGGTGTAGTCGCATCCAAGTCCCAGGGAATCAGCGACTTTCTTGGCATAGATGACAGGCTCGCTCCACTCGGGTGACAGGAAATCAGGGTGGGGAGTGTCAGTTTTGAGGAACATGGGATACACCCAGGCGATCTCCACTCCTCCGAACTCATGGTCTTTGAGCCAGATAAGTTGATCCCGGACATCCTTTTTGTCAATCTCAGAAGAGAACCACCACCAGCGGGTGTAGGGTTTGTGGTTGCTGTAGAGAGGCGTCCCGGCCGTTTCCTTCGGGGCCGGAGACTTACAGGATGCGAATGCCGCCAAAGCGGCTGTCAAAAGAAGTATAAGTCTTTTCATATTAAGAAGGAAGTAATTCTATTTCAAGCCGGTAGCTTTAGCGGTAGGGAGGTAGTCGCCGGTGAGAATTGTCTGGGCTCCAGCCTCAAGGGCTTTTACAGCCTCGTCAGGACTCCCTGCTACGACCCCTACCCTCAGGCCTTTCTCCGCGGCATTCCGGACAGTGGCCGCATCCAGCATCCCGGCAGGGATCTCGATGGCGGCACAGCCTATCGAGGCGGCCTCATCGGCAATGATCTTCCCTTCCTTGCCAGCGAGGCACAGAGGAACCTTGGTGCCGGTCGCTTTCAAGGTGGCGAGGGTCGCCTTGTCGGAGGAAGTCAGATAAACATGTCCGAGGGCATCGTAAACGAATATCAAGTTGAGGAGCTCCCGGATGCTTTCAACGCTCCACTGCTCTCCATCAAGATGGATATTCATGATTGAATGGCAGGAGAGCTTTCTCAGGATCTCACTGAGGTCGCTGATCCCTTTTTCTGTGGGGCTGACCGCGAGGGATATTTCAGAAGCTCCGATAGCCGCGGCGGCGCCGAGGGCCCCAAGAAGGCTCTCGGAAGCGAGGGATGAAAGGCCGTCAATGGCGCAAAGCCTCTTTGCTGGCGCCTCGTCAAAAGGAGGAACTATCGCTCCGCCGCCTGGACGGTATTTCCAGGGCCTGCGGCCGATCTCAATGTACTCGGAGTGAAGAGCCGGGGGATTGCCGTATCCGGCCGGCTTGAGGTATTTCTTTTTTGGGTCGAAGGTAACGTCCAGGCTGGCCACCTCGGAGCGGAGGGTGCCGAGGATCTCCCCGGTCGGGGCAACCACACATGAGCAGCCTCCCAGCTCGGATGCGAGTCCCATGGAGACTGATGCCCTGACGAGATAGGCTCCGGTGTTGTAGGCGCAGAAGGTGTTGATGATGTCCAGCGCCCGGAATGTGTCGCTGCGCTGGTGCGAGACTCCGACGATGACATCCGGCTTCCAGCGGGCGATGTTGGAGTAATTCTCGTAGAAATAGAAGTCGTAGCATGTCATGAAAGCATAGCGAACCCCTTCTATGTCAAGAATATAAGGCTGCGTCCATTCTTGCGTGTACCTCATGTCGAGCTTGTCCCACTCGCCCCTGGTGAGGTGCTCCTTGAAATATTCGCCGATGATTTTCCCGTTCCTGTCAAAGACGTACATGGCGTTTCTCGGGACCTCCAGGCTGGTGTCCACGACTCCGGCGAAAATCAAGGAATTGCAGCGCTTGGCGGTCTCGGCGCAGAGCTTGAGGATAGCCGGGCCGTTGCGTCTTGATGTCTCCAGGAAATCTTCCCTGGAGGTTGTGTTCCCTGGGACTTCGCAGAACTCCGGCAGCACGATGATGTCGAGGGATTCGTCACATTTCCGGAGTTCTTCCATCGTCCATTCGAAGCAGGCGTCCAGACCTTTCCGGTCGAGGGAGAAGGGTTGTTGGATGACACGAGCCTTCATGGGAGCGCCGAAAGAGGGGAGCGCTGCCACCGCAAGGCTGATTGCGAGAGCGAGTAATCGTTTCATATCCAGTTATTTATCTTTTCCGAAGAATTTGTCTATCACAAGGGCTATCGCACCGTCGCCGGTTACGTTGCAACCGGGGCCGTAGCCATCGAGTGCAAGGTAAAGGGTCATGACAAGGGCGGTCTGGTCCGGGGAGAATCCCATCACGGATTCCAGCAGTCCGATCGAGGCCATCAGGACTCCTCCCATCACTCCGGGTGCGGCGACCGCCGCTATCCCCTGGAGAAGGACGAAGTTGACATAGACGGCGAAGGGGATGGGGGTGCCGGTCAGGTAGGCGACCGCTATCGCCGAGGCAGCGAGCTTGATGGTCGATCCGCACATGTGGACGGTCGAGCAGAGCGGTATGGTGAAATCCACTATGTCGTCCCTGACCCCATTCTTCTTTGTACAGGCGGAGGTCATGGGAATGGCTGCGGACGAGGAGCAGATCGAAAAGGCCGTCAGGTAGGCCGGAACCATGTTCCAGAGACACTTGAATGGATTCTTGCCAGCTATCGCTCCAGCGATGCAGTACTGAATCACCAGGAACACGAGAGTCAGGGCGAAACCGGTCAGGATGATCTTGAATCCGGATCCGATCACCACTCCGATCACCCCGCGGGCTCCCATCTCACATATCATTGTGAATATGTAGAGCGGGAGCATCGGTATGATGACCTTTTCAATCGTGAGTTTGATGATCTCCCCGAAGTCGTCGAAGGCCTTTTTCAGGGGCACGGAGCCTGTGAATATGATCCCGATTCCTATCATGAACGAGAGCAGAAGGGCTGTCAGTATGTCGCAGACAGGGGTTATCTTCAGATCGAGGTATGGTTGGAACTCCTTGGCGGACAATGCTTCAGAGGATAACTCCCCGGCTTGGAGATAATGTGGGAAGAGGTTCGAGGAACAGATGTGGGCGAAGAATCCAGAGCAGATTGTCGAAAGGTACGCTATTCCTATCACGGCCAGCAGCATCTTCCCGGCGTCTTTCCCTACATTGGCTATGGCCGGGGTGACCAGGCCGAGGATCAGCAAGGGGATTATGAATTTCAGGATCTGGGCGAAAAGGACGTTGAAGGTTTTCAGCACGCGCACCAGGGCATCAGGAGCCACAAGTCCCAGCAGCGCCCCGCAGACTATGGCGACAAGGACCTTGGCGAACAGTCCGATTCTAATCTTTTTCATTCTTGGGAACCAGTTTTAGCGATATCAAATATAGCGAAAAACTTCGGATTTCGTATTTTCGCGTTCGGTATGGATGCGAATATGGTCATTTTCGACTTGGACGGAACCCTTATCGACACGATAGGGGATTTGGCCGCAGCTGTGGAACATGCTTTGTCTCAAGGTGGTTTTCCGGGGCATACGGTCGGTGAGTACAGGAATATGGTGGGTCACGGAATCAGGAACCTGGTGACCAGGGCCTTGCCGGAGGGATCCCCGGACGATGTCATAGATGTCACTCTGGAGAGATTCGTGGAGTATTATACCGAGCATATCGATGTGCTGTCAAGGCCATATCCCGGGATTCCTGAGCTTCTTGGCACTCTCGTGTCGGAAGGCTTCACTCTGGCGGTGGCTTCCAACAAGTTCCAGGAGGGCACTGAGTCCTTGATCCGGCGCTTTTTCCCCGAGATTCCGTTCGTCAAGATCCTCGGAAACGCTCCGGGCCTTCCCCTCAAGCCCGATCCCGAAGTCATTCGCCTCGCAATCGCTGCCGCATGCCACTCCTTGAATGAGGCCGGCTCGCCAGGTGGCGACCCGGTCACACCAGCAACTGCCGCTGTGATGGTGGGGGATTCGGGGACGGACATCAGGACAGCGAGGAACGCCGGGATACCGGCGATCGCGGTCTCGTGGGGGTTCCGGCCGAGAGCGGATCTCGAAATCGCCGACGCGATCGCCGACACACCTGAACAACTCGTGGGTTTTATTCGTATATTTGCGGGAAAGAATTGAAAACTATTAATTTGATAACACTATTATGAGAAAAGCGATCATCGCGGCCCTCGCCGCATTACTTTGCGCCTTCACTACGCTCGCCCAGGATCTTCCGGACAACGATTGGGCAAACTTCAAGCGCTACGCCCAAGCCAATTCAGAGGTTACGGCCAAACCCCTTGCCGTCCTGATGGGCGACTCAATCACCGACGGGTGGTTCAGCCAGGATCCGGACTTCTTCAAGAACAATAACCTTCTGGGACGAGGCATCAGCGGCCAGGTGACATCCCACATGGTCGTAAGGTTCCGCCGCGACGTTGTCGACCATCATCCTAAGTATGTCGTCATCCTCGCGGGAATCAATGACATAGCCCGCAACAACGGGTATATCTCCCTCGAAGACACTTTCGGCAATATCGTCTCCATGTGCGAGATTGCCAAGGCCAACAAAATCAAGCCCGTTCTCTGCACCCTGGTGCCTTCGGCGTACATCAGGTGGCGTCCGGCTATCAAGGACACCAAAGAGCAGGTCGCCAGGCTCAACGCTATGATCAAGGAATACGCCAAGGCCAAGCATTACAAGGTCGTGGATTACGCCACAGTCCTTGGGGACGCCAACGGAGAAACCCGCGCGGATCTCTCCGGGGATTCGGTGCACCCGAACCTTGCCGGTTACAAGCTTATGGAAGAGGCCTTGATGAAGGTCATCAAGTAGGGATTCCCTTTATCTGATATTCGCTATGCTCATTATGTCGGCGAAGACGCCGGCGGCGGTGACCTCTGCCCCGGCGCCATAGCCCTGGATGAGCATGGGGTGCTTGTTGTAGCGCTCCGTCGTGAGAAGGATGATGTTGTTGGAGCCGTCCAGAACATAGAAAGAGTGCTGCATGGGCACTTCCCTCAAGGAGATTGAGCATTTGCCTCGGTCGTTGACCGCCACGAATCTCCATCTCTTGCCTTCGGACTGGAGCCTCTTCCTCTCAGCCTCGAACTTGTCGTCCAGCTGGGGAAGCCTGGCCCAGAACTCCTCTATGGAGCAATCAAAGAAAGACTTGGGAATGAACAGGTTGGCCTCCACATCCTCCATGTTGACCTCGTATCCCGCTTCCCGGGAGAGGATGACGAGCTTGCGGATCACATCGGTTCCTGAAAGGTCAACCCTGGGGTCGGGCTCGGAGAATCCTTGCTCCTTTGCCATCCTTACGGTCTGGCTGAAGGGAATATCCTCGGAGATGGTGTTGAAAATGAAGTTCAATGTACCGCTCACAACAGCTTCCATCTTCAGGATCTTGTCTCCGCTGTTGCGCAAGTCGTTGATGGTCCCGATGATCGGAAGCCCGGCTCCGACATTGGTCTCGAAGAGGTATTTGACTCCTCTCATCCTGGATATGTCCTTGAGCCTCTTGTAGTTGGAATAATCTGAAGATGCGGCGATCTTGTTGGCCGCGACCACGGATATTCCCCTGCCCAGGAACTCCTCGTAAAGGGAGGCGATCTCCGAGCTGGCGGTGCAGTCCACGAAAACCGAGTTAAAAATGTTCATACCGATCACCTCGTCCCGGAGTTTGGATGTGGTGAGCGGGACGCCAGCCTCAAGCTGCTCCTTCCAGTTCTCCAAATCCAGCCCGTCGCGGTTGAATATTCCCTTTACGCTTCTGGCGATCCCGACTACGTTGATTTTCAGGTTGTGCTCGTCCATCAGCTTCTGCCGTTGGCTCTGAATCTGGGAGATGAGTCTCCCGCCGACAGTTCCGACTCCGCAGAGGAATATGTTAAGCTCCTGGTATTCAGACAGGAAGAAACTGTCGTGGATGACGTTGAGGGACTTGCGGAGCTGGCTCCCGTCAACAATGAACGAGATGTTCGACTCGGATGCGTCCTGGGCGAAGGCGCTGACGCTGATGCCGTTACGTCCGAGGGTGGAGAATAGCTGCCCGGCGATCCCGGGAGTGTTTCTCATGTTGTCCCCAATGACTGACAGGGCTGCGAGACCATCCTTGACTTTGACGGGGGACAGGGAACCGTTGTCGATCTCCCTGGCGAATGTCCAGTCCAGAACGCTTTTAGCCCTGGCGGCATCCTTGGAACTGACACCTATTGAGATGCCGGTCTCGGAGGCCGACTGGCAGACGAGGAAGGCGCTGATCCTCTCAAGAGCCAAAGCGGTGAAAATACGGCAGTTGACACCGACCACACCGGCCATGGACGTGCCTGCGAGGGTGATGAGGCTGACGTTGTCGATGGAGGAGACGCCCCTGATGGCCTTCTCGGCGCTCACGCTGGCCTTGAGGATGGTGGTGCCGCTTCCGGAAGGGTTGAACAGATTCTTAACCACGGTGGGTATTCCCTTTGCGTTGACCGGGAACAATGCGGGAGGATAGATAAGTCCCACCCCGAAGTTGCAGAGCTCCATAGCCTCCCGGTAGCTCATCTCCTTGATCAGATAGGCAGTCTTGACGGCTGAGGGATTCGCTGTCATGAAGCCGTCCTTGGAGGTCCAGATCTCAAGCCGTTCGGCGTCATTGGAAGCCGCTATGAGACTGGCCAGATAATCAGCCTCGCCGACCTGGAGGTCGGTGAGCTCACTGGCGACGAAACCGTCGGGGATGATTCCCGGGACAATGAATTTCCCGCCGCGGGGCATGAGAATCTCCGGGTGTCCGGCCAGGCAGGTCTGCGGACTAACCCGCATGGAGCCTTTCACTAAAGACAGAAGTCTGTCTACCTGCTCCTTGGGAACGACAATAACAGCGTCACCTTCAGTGGATTCGATAACTTCTTTTATCTTGAGGATGTCGCTTTCTTCCGCGAACAGGCTGGCTCCGAACTTGAGGACTTTCATTGTTAATTCCGTTTTGAGCGTCAAAGAAAACCATTTTTTCTGTTTTTTCCGAATTTAAAACGTATATTAGCGCCGGAACAAAACATTTCAGACATGAGGAAGTTCTTGCTCAAACTCTTGATGGGTGCGTCGCTGACAGCCTCAGCATTCGTTTTCCAGGCATGCTACGGTACGCCTGTACCCGAAGTGGATGTGCCGAGGAGTCAGACGCAACTTCAACAAACGGTGCCGGACATTCCGGAAACGCCGTCTGAGGAAGGTCAGGCCCTTGAGGAAAAAACGGAAGAGACTCTGGACTAATCCAGGGTCTCTTTCACATTATACTGGTTCCTGTCCTGGGAGTTGCGGGAGATCATCTCGCAGATGAATCCGGCGAGGAAAAGCACGACTCCAAGCATGACGGCCAGCAAGGCGAGATAGAACAGGGGCTGGTCAGTTACCGCCCTGTACTTTATCCCGTTGGCCTGGTGGATGAGTTTGGCTATGATTATCCATATTGTCATGGCGAATCCCACGAGGAACATCAGCAGTCCGGAGAAACCGAAGAAATGCATGGGCTTCTTCCCGAAAACGCTGAGGAACCATAGCGACAGCAGGTCGAGGAATCCGTTGACGAACCTCTCCATTCCGAACTTGCTCTTGCCGAACTTCCTTTTCTGATGGTGGACCGGTTTCTCGGCGATCTTGTCGAATCCGGCGTTCTTGGCGAGGTAGGGGATGTAGCGGTGCATCTCGCCATATACCTCGATGTTCTTAACGACCTCGTTCTTGTAAGCCTTCAGGCCGCAGTTCATGTCGTGCAGCTTGATGCCTGTGATCCAGCGGGCGGTCGCGTTGTAGAGTTTGGAGGGAAGGTTCTTGGTCAGTTTGTTGTCCTTGCGGTGCTGCTTCCAGCCGGAGACCACGTCGTAGCCGTCCTCGACGACCATCTTGTACATCTGGGGAATCTCCTCCGGAGAGTCCTGCAGGTCGGCATCCATGGTGACCACGACCTTCCCGCAGGCTTTAGCGAAGCCGTGGTACAACGCCGCCGATTTACCGTAGTTGCGCCGGAAGGAGACGCCCTTGATGCGGTCATCACCCTCAGCCATCTCCTTGATTTTGGTCCAGGAGCCGTCAGTGCTGCCGTCGTCCACGAATATCACCTCATAGTCAAATCCATTGGCGTTCATCACGCTTCTTATCCAGGCAAGAAGTTCTCCCAGGGACTCTTCCTCATTGAAAAGAGGGATGATTATGGACAGGTCTTTTGAATATTCCATGATTATTGGTTGTCGATTGTGTCTTCAGTCTCGGAAAAAGGGTTGTCAGGAGCGATCGACCGGGCGAAAATGGTGGAGTACAGCCATCCCCAGAGGAAACAGTAGATGAACGTCCCGATACCCATATAGACAGGCATCTTCGGAAGCATCTTCTCGAGAGCCGCCTCGGCGTTGGAGTCCATCATCGAAGAGTAGCTTGTCCGGAAGACATCGGTGATCTCGTCGAGGGTCCCCGGATTGATTACCAAGATGTTCACTAATGAATATGCCGCCACGACCAGCGAAGAGAACAGAGCCAGTTTCAGGCCGTACCTTTGCATGGCCGGATAGTCAACTCCGGAGAACGATGAATGGAACTTCCTCATAAGATACCTGAACATCATGGCACATGCCACGAGTTTTCCAGCCCAAGCCAGGAAGGCCAGGAAGCCTCCCAGGAAACCATTCACCTTTCCGCAGAGAGCTGCCACCAGCTCTGCGGCGATCGTCAGCGATGCCATGACGAGACCGGCTATCGCGGCGCTGTTCCATGACTCACCTGTCGTGTATTCTTCCTTCATTTCCGTTAACTGAATATGATGTGCAAAAATAGCAAAATTATTGTTATCTTTGCAGACTGTCTAATAATTAAGGATTATGATCAATATCACATTTCCTGACGGCAGCGTCAGGGCGTTCGAGAAAGGAGTGACTGGTTACGAGATAGCCAAGGGTATCAGCCCGAGGCTTGCCGAGGAGGTTCTGGCCGTTGCGGTTAAGCCCGCTGGTGACACGACCATAGGCAAGGGTCAGACAATCGACCTGAACCGCCCCATAGTGGAAGACTGCTCGATAACGCTCCTGAAATGGGAAGATGATGAGGCGAAGAGGGTGTTCTGGCACTCCTCATCACACTTGATGGCAGAGGCTCTCGAGGATTTGTATCCGGGAGTCAAGTTCGGGATTGGACCTGCCATCGAAAACGGCTTCTACTACGATGTGGATCTAGGTGGCAACCAGCTCACCGACGCCGATTTCCCAAAGATCGAGAAAAGAATGCTGGAATTGGCCCGCGAAAAGCAGGACTATACCAGGATCGCCGTACCCAAGGCCGAGGCTCTCAAGCACTTCGAGGAAAAGGGAGACCAGTACAAGTGCGAGCTCATCAGTGAGCTTGAGGACGGTACCATCACATATTACACCAATGGTCATTTCACGGATCTCTGCCGTGGACCTCACCTTCGCAACACCGAGGTCATCAAGGCTGTCAAACTGACCGCTCTTGCCGGCGCTTATTGGCGCGGTGACGAGACTCGCGGGCAGCTCACCCGTATCTACGGCATCACCTTCCCCAAGAAGTCTATGCTGGACGAATACCTCGTGGTTCTTGAGGAGGCTAAGAAGAGGGATCATCGCAAACTCGGCAAGGAGATGGAGCTTTTCACTTTCTCGAGCCGTGTCGGTATGGGTCTTCCCCTTTGGCTTCCAAGAGGTTCCGTGATGAGGTTCGAGCTTGAGAAGTTCCTTCGTCGCAAGCAGAATGAATATGGCTATCTGCCGGTTGTGACCCCTCACATCGGAAGCAAGGACCTGTACGTCACCTCTGGCCACTACGCCAAGTATGGCAAGGATTCATTCCAGCCGATCCACACACCCCAGGAGGGAGAGGAGTACATGCTCAAGCCCATGAATTGCCCTCACCACTGCGAGATTTTCCGCTCGTCACCCCGTTCTTACAGGGATCTGCCCCTGAGGATGGCGGAGTTCGGCACTGTTTACCGTTACGAGCAGAGCGGTGAGCTCCATGGACTTACCCGCGTACGTTCCTTCACCCAGGACGACGCCCACATGTTCGTCACTCCCGATCAGCTCAAGGGCGAGTTCGAGAAGGTGATCGAGCTTATCCTCTACGTTTTCAAGATCTTCAAGTTCGACAAATACACCGCCCAGGTGTCCCTGAGGGATCCTAACAACAAGTCCAAGTACATCGGTTCCGACGAGAATTGGGAGAAGGCGGAGAACGCTATCATCGAGGCTGCCGCCGAGATGGGTCTCAAGACTGTCGTGGAATATGGTGAGGCCGCTTTCTACGGCCCGAAGCTTGACTTCATGGTCAAGGACGCTATCGGAAGGAAGTGGCAGCTCGGTACCATTCAGGTGGACTATAACCTTCCTGAGAGGTTCCAGCTTGAATATACCGCCGCTGACGGCAGCAAGCAGCGTCCCGTGATGATTCACAGGGCTCCTTTCGGCTCCATCGAGAGGTTCACAGCCGTGCTCCTCGAGCACACCGGCGGACACCTCCCCCTGTGGCTCAGCCCTGATCAGGTTAAAGTCCTGCCTATCAGCGAGAAATATTCAGAATTCGCGAAAAAAGTTTGCGGATTGCTGAATAATTCCGATATTCGCGCCTCTATGGACGACAGAAACGAGACTCTTGGAAAGAGAATCCGCGAGATCTCGTTGCTCAGGGTGCCTGTGCTGGCCATTGTGGGAGAGAAGGAAGTCGAGGAAGGAACGGTCTCTGTCAGGAAAGAGGGCGCCGACGCCGGCGTCATGAAAGTGGAAGAGTTTGTCGAGTGGCTGAAGGCTCAGATGGCCTCGGAACTCGCCTGAAGTTGTTGGATTAAATTATAGGAGATTTTTTAAGAGTTTAATTAAAAAACAGAATGCCTTACAAGAAACGTTACGGAGGTTCAAGACCAGCGACCGGATTTAAGCCTTCCGGTCCTAAGCCCGCGGGCGGGGTTCGTGGCCAGCGTCCATTCGTCCGCCAGAAAGCGGAGGATGAACTGAACATAAATGAGGAGATCACCGCTTCTCAGGTCCGTCTTGTCGGCGACAATATCGCCGAGCCAGGCATTTATCCTATATCCAAGGCTCTGGCGATGGCCGACGAGCTGGAGCTTGACCTGGTCGAGATCAGCGCCAAGGCTGATCCGCCTGTGTGCAAAATCCTTGACTATCAGAAATATCTCTATCAGCAGAGAAAGAAGGCCAAGGAAATGAAGCAGAACGCCTCCAAGGTGACCATCAAGGAGATCCGTTTCGGTCCCAATACCGATGAGCACGACTTCCAGTTCAAACTCAAGCATGCGCAGGAGTTCCTCGAGGAAGGCTCAAAGGTAAAGGCCACGATCTTTTTCAGAGGCCGCTCGATCATGTTCGCAGACCAGGGAGAGAAGCAACTCCTGAGGTTTGCGGTGGAGCTTGAGGAATTTGGAAGGGCTGAGAATATGCCGTCTCTCGAGGGAAAGAGGATGACGATGATGATAGCCCCGGTGAAGAAAAAGTGAAATAATCCGCAGTGATAGCGGAAAGTATAGTTAACAGTTTAATTTACAAAACAATGGCAAAGCTTAAGACCGTCTCCGGTGCCAAAAAGCGTTTCGCGCTTACCGGAACAGGAAAAATCAAGAGGAAGCACGCTTACCACAGCCACATCCTCACCAAGAAGACCAAGAAACGCAAGAGAAATCTTGACCATTTCGCGATCGTCGAGAAGGACGACCTCAAGAGGGTCAGGGAAATGTTGGTCCTGTAGTTTATCTTAATGTTTAACTTGGAACGCAGCCGAAAAGAACCGCTTCACGGCGGTCGCTGCCTCCGGAAAAAGATCAGATTATGCCAAGATCAGTCAATTCAGTAGCCTCTAGGGCTCGCCGCAAGAAGATTCTCAAGAGAACACGCGGAAATTTCCTCTCCAGAAGGAACGTCTGGACCGTAGCGAAGAACACTTACGAGAAAGGTTTGACTTACGCCTATCGCGACCGCAAGGCCAAGAAGCGCGACTTCCGCGCCCTCTGGATCCAGAGGATCAACGCCGCCGCGCGTCAGTACGGGATCACCTATTCCCAGTTCATGGGCAAGCTTGCGAAGCAGAATGTCGGTCTCAACCGCAAGGTTCTCGCCGACCTCGCCATGAACAATCCCCAGGCGTTTGAGGCCATCGTCAATTCCGTCAAATAGTTCCAGGAGTACGAAGTGAACTTGAACGCCTTATACCGCAACAAATGGGTCAGAATGGGTTTCTGGGCCATTCTTTACACGTTGTGGGTGGCGTGGCTTGGAAACTGGTGGTGGATTCTCGGCCTTATAGTCATTTTCGACCTCCATATCACCAAGAAGGTGAAATGGCTCTTCTGGAAGAAAGATTACAAGGAAGGCGAGAAACGCAACGTGTGGCTCGATTGGCTTGACGCCATCATCTTCGCCACGGTTGTCGTGACATTCATCAACATTTTCTTTTTCCAGGCCTTCAAGATTCCCTCGTCGTCGATGGAGAGTTCCCTCTACACGGGAGACCATCTGTTCGTCAGCAAGCTCGCTTACGGTCCCAAAGTGCCGCAGACACCGCTTACTATCCCTTTCACCCATAACGTGATATTCGGCAAAGAGTCGTATTCGACCCTTATCCGGAACAAATATCGCCGCCTGAAGGGCTTCGGCCATGTCGAGAGAGGGGATTATGTGGTATTCAACTTCCCTCACGGGGACACGGTCCTGACCCGTTTCCCGTCGGAAGACTACTACGCTTGGGTCCGTAATGCCGGAAGGGATTACACGATAGCTAATGGGGGACCCCTGATAGTCCGTCCTATGGATAAGGAAGACCACTATGTAAAGAGGTGCGTGGCTGTAGCCGGCGACACTCTCTCAGTGCGTGACGGCCTTGTCTGGATCAATGGGGAGAGACAGGAGATTTATCCCGGTGTCCAGTTGACTTACAAGGTCGTGACCAACGGCCAGAAGATCAATGCCAGGACTATCGGGAAACTCGGTCTCAACACCTCGGAACTTATCTACGATCCGAATCTTCCCGGTTACCCGGCGATGCCGCTGACCGCCTCCATGCTTGAGGAGGTCAAAGGCTATTCCGCCGTGGAGAGCGTGGAGCCGAATCTGGATGTGTATCCGCCGGATTTCCCGGATTCCTACCTGAGCATCTTCCCGTTCACGGAAAGCTCAAAATGGACCAGGGACAATTTCGGCCCCCTGTGGATTCCAGCTAAAGGGGCCACGGTAGAGTTGAGCGTCTCGAACCTGCCTTTATATGAGAGGATAATAACCTCTTATGAAGGGCACGAGCTGCGGGTCGCTGAAGACGGGACCATATTCATCGACGGGGAAAGGACTTCGAGCTACACTTTCGGACAGGACTATTATTTCATGATGGGGGACAACAGGCACAACTCCCTTGACTCCAGGTACTGGGGCTTTGTTCCCGAGGATCATGTGGTCGGGAAGCCTTCCATTATATGGCTGTCGACAGATGCCAATCGGAAGTTCCCCAACAGCATCAGGTGGCGCAGATTCTTTAAAATTGTATAGGAAAAGGAGCGAAGCTCTTGCGATTCTGAATTTTTTAACCGAAATTTGCGACCCCAAATTATTTTGAATCAATAAAAAAGTAAGATATCATGGCAAAAGTTTGTCAAATCACTGGACGGAAGAGGATGATCGGCTGCAATGTCGCTCATTCGAGACTTCACACAAAGCGTGACTTCTCCCTCAACCTCAAGACCAAGAAGTTCTGGTCAGAGGAGGAGCAGAGGTTCGTTACTCTCAAAGTTTCCACCAAGGGCATGAGGACCATCGAGAAGAAGGGTCTTGACGCCGCCCTCAAGGAGGCTCAGGAAAAAGGATATGTCGGCCTTGTCTAAAAAATCGTTGAACTATGGCAAAGAAAACTAAAGACGCCAGGGTGCAGGTCATCCTTGAATGCACGGAGCAGAAGGCGAGCGGAGTCCCCGGGATTTCCAGGTACATCACTACCAAGAACAAGAAGAACACTCCCGACCGTCTGGAGCGCAAGAAATACAATCCTTACCTCCACAGGGTCACTGTCCACCGCGAAATCAAATAAGGAGATTAAGTTATGGCAAAGAAAGCAGTCGCTACATTCGCCGCGAAGGCCGGCGCCAAGAGCATGGTGAAGTGCATCCGTATGGACAAGTCTCCCAAGACGGGCGCTTATTTCTTCACCGAGCAGCTTGTGGAAGCTGAGAAAACCAAGGAATTCTTCGACGGCAAGAAATAATCGTCGCGGAAAAGATATGCGGAGCGGACGTTTTGAAACGTCCGCTCTTTTTTCTTTACCCTGTTTTTTGTATATTTGTAAGTTTACATTTTGTGCGTCATGGGACTGTTCGACAAAGGTGTTCAAAAGACTAAAGAAGGGTTCTTCCAGAGGCTTTCCAGGGCCGTGGTGGGAAAATCCAAGGTTGACGATGACATCCTCGATGCCATTGAGGAAGCCCTCGTGGCTTCCGATATGGGCGTAGATACGACATTGAAGATTGTCGACAGCCTCCAGGAGAGAGTGGGTAAGGACAAGTACATGTCCATGGACGAGCTTGTGGGGTTGCTCCGTGATGAGATCGGGAAGCTCTTGGATGTGGATGGAGAGTCGTCTCCGTCCGAGCCCTTCGATCTGGACAGGAAGCCTATGGTCGTCATGGTGGTCGGAGTCAATGGTGTGGGAAAAACCACCACTATCGGCAAACTCGCCTCCAGGTACAAGTCCATGGGGAAGAAGGTCGTTGTCGGCGCGGCTGACACTTTCAGGGCCGCGGCTGTGGACCAGCTTGTGATCTGGGCTGAAAGAGCCGGGGTGGATATCGTCAAGCAAGGCATGGGGGCCGATCCGGCGTCGGTCGCTTTCGACACTGTCAAGTCGGCGGTGGCCAAGGATGCGGATGTGGTCCTGATTGACACCGCGGGTAGGCTCCACAACAGGATTGACCTGATGAATGAGCTGACGAAGATCCGGAACGTCATGCGCAAGGTGATTCCTGATGCTCCCCATGAGGTCCTTCTGGTGCTTGATGCCTCCACCGGCCAGAACGCGTTCCAGCAGGCCAAGGAGTTCTCCAGGGCAACCGACATCACCTCCCTCGCCGTCACCAAACTGGACGGGACCGCAAAGGGCGGCGTGGTGATAGGAATAGTCGACCAACTCAAGGTCCCCGTCAAGTTCATCGGGATCGGCGAAGGGGTCGATGATCTCAAAGTGTTTGACAAAAAAGAGTTCGTGAACTCTCTGTTTTCAAAGGAAGATATTGAAAAATAAATAATTATGAAGCTCTCTTACAATTGGCTGAAAGATTATCTCGAGTTTGACCTGACGCCGCAGCAGATTGCTGACGCGATGACGGACATTGGTATCGAGGTTGATTCCGTGGAGGAACAGGAGGAGATTCCCGGCGGACTCGCCGGGGTTGTCGTGGCGGAAGTCCTTGAATGTGTGCCGCATCCGGATTCCGACCACCTCCATGTCACTAAGGTTGATGACGGCTCTCCTGAGCCTGTGACCGTGGTCTGCGGCGCTCCCAACGTGGCCGCCGGCCAGAAGGTCCTCTTCGCCCGTATCGGTACCGTCCTTCCCGGCGACTTCAAGATCAAGAAATCGAAGATCCGCGGAGTGGAGTCCTTCGGGATGATCTGCGCCGAGGACGAGCTCGGAATCGGCGAGGACCACTCCGGTATCATGGTTCTCCCTGCGGAGGCCGTCGTCGGTACGCCTGCCAAGGAGTATCTCCACCTCAAGACCGAGGCTGTCATTGAGTATGAGATCACAGCCAACAGGGTGGACGCTTCTTCCCATATCGGGGTCGCCCGTGACTTGTACGCTTGGATGAGGCTTAATGATATTCCCTGCACCTTCAAGTATCCCTCGATTGAGGCTTGGAAGCCGGGTGAGGGCACGGCCGTTCCGATCGATGTCCAGGATCCTTCAGCGGCTCCCCGTTACTGCGGCATCACCCTGAAGGGTGTCAAGGTCGGACCTTCCCCCGAGTGGCTTCGCAAGAGGCTTTTGGCCCTAGGTCTGCGTCCCATCGACAATGTGGTCGATGTCTCCAACTTCATACTCTGGGAGCTCGGCCAGCCGCTCCACACCTTCGATGCGGACAAGATTTCCGGAGGAAAGGTGATAGTGAGAAGGGCCAAGGATGGGGAGAAGATCGTGACCCTTGACGAGGTCGAGCGCAAGTTGTCCCCGGAGGATATAGTCATAGCGAATGCCGATGGTCCGATGTGCATAGCCGGTGTGTTCGGCGGGATTGACTCCGGTGTTACCGAGTCCACGACAAACGTGTTCATCGAGAGCGCGTATTTCGATCCGGGTTCCATCCGCAAGACTTCCAAGAGGCACACCCTCCAGACCGACGCGTCCTTCCGCTTCGAGAGAGGTTGTGATCCCTTGATCACTGAATATGCCTGCAAGCGGGCCGCATTGCTCATTCAGGAACTCGCCGGCGGCCAGATCGTGGGCGGAATGGAGGAGTTCTACCCGGAGAAGATCGACAAGAAAGTCATTGATCTGGACTATGACCGCATCGAGAGCTTCATAGGCAAGAAGATCGGTCATGACACCATCGAGAAGATCCTCACCTGCCTCGCCTATGACTTCTTGGAGAAGAGACCGGGCGGAGCCAAGGTGGCAGCGCCCTCATATATGGTTGATGTCGAGAGGGAGTGCGATGTCGTCGAGGAGATCCTCAGGATCTACGGCTACAACAACATCGATCTTCCCCGTCACATGAAGATGTCGGTCAACGCCACACCTTCCCCCGAGCCTGAGGCTATCCGCAACGGGATCTCCAACTTCCTGGCCGCCAACGGTTTCGTCGAGACGATGAACAATTCCTTGACGAAGTCCGCCTATTACAAGGGACTGACCACTTATCCGGAGGAGAGATGCGTCACAATCGTGAACCCCTTGAGCTCGGACCTCAATGTGATGAGGCAGAACTTGATCTTCAACGGTCTCGAGGTGATGGCGTACAACATCAACCGCCAGACCTCTTCAATGAGGCTTTTCGAATATGGCTCAGTGTACAGCCGCGACCCTCAGGGAGACGGCAAGACCCTCGCCTCTTATGAGGAGCACCCGGCGTTCGCGATGTTCATTACCGGGACTTCCGAGAAGTCCTGGAACGCTCAGCCGGGCAAGAGCAGTTTCTTCGAGCTCAAGGGTTACCTTGACCTTCTCCTGAGACGTTTCGGAGCCGATCTTTATCAGATGGAGGCCACTCCCGCTCCTGAGGACATATTCAGCGAGGGAGTGTGCTACTCATTGCCCGGAACCCACCAGCCGCTCGCTGTTGTCGGCACCGTCCTTCCGTCCCTCGCGAGGAAGTTCGATGTGAAGCAGCCCGCGTTCGCCGCCGAGATCAACTGGAACACTTTGTTCAAGCTTGTGAAGAGGGACAAGGTCGCTTTCAAGGAGCTGCCCAAATTCCCTGAGGTGCGCAGGGATCTCGCGCTCCTGCTTGATGAGAGCGTGAGTTTCGCCGATCTTTACCGCAGCTCTTTCAAGGCCGCGAAGAAACTCCTCAAGAGCGTCACCCTCTTCGACGTGTACAGGGGAGACAAGATTCCCGCCGGGAAGAAGCAGTACGCCCTTGGCTTTACCCTGCAAGATCAGGAGAAGACCTTGACGGACGCCGATGTCGAGAAGATAATGGGAAGGCTCCTGTCCACCTTTACAGGTGAGTATGGCGCTGCTTTGAGGTAACATGTCAAGGAAGTCTCTCAAGGTGTTTTTCGTGGCCGCGGTCTTCGCCGTGGCTCTCAGCTCTTGCGCCAAAGGTCCCAAGTTGATCCCTAAGCGCCAGATGGAGAAGATATACCGGGAGATGTTCCTCGCCGACCAATGGCTGATAGAATACCCTGACAAGAAGAAAAAGGCCGACACCACCTGGTTCTACGCTCCCATATTCGAGCGATACGGCTATGATATCGAGGACTATAGGGCTAGTGTGGACTACTATCTTTCTGACCCGAAGCGCTACGCTGATATGGTCGGGAAGGTCGTCAAGGGGCTGGAGGACGAGTTCGCCGCCGTCCAGAGGGTTATACACCAGCAGGAGAAGATCCGGCACAGGGCCGACTCCATAGCCAAGGCCATGAAGGCCTACAAGCAGGACGACATAGTAATCTACGGGGATATCTTCTATGTCAACTCAATGACTGACAGGATTGATATCCGTGTAAACAGCAAGGGGGTATATTACCCTGTCCCGGTGGTGGAAGACACTGTTTTCCACGGTCCGGAGCTGATTATCAAAGACACTTCGGCGGCCCCGGCACCTCCTGTTCAGCCGCGTCAAAGGCGTATCCCATGGCGAGATTAGCTGCAGCATACCTTTACCCCCTTGACCGTCCGGATCCGATCCGCAACGGCTTCGTGGAATATACGCCTGAAGGGGTTGTGACTGCCTTCGGAATATGTGAGGATCCCTCCAGGGAAGAGATATTCCTTGAGGGAGCCATCGTCCCTGGGTTCGTCAATGCCCACTGCCATGTCGAGCTTTCATACATGTGGAAGCTTTTCCGCAAGGGGACCGGCATGGCCGGCTTCATAGACCAGATCAATGCCTTGAGGGACACGAAACCTCTCCAGGAGAAGATCGACGACATTCGCCACTGGATGGATCTCATGTGGGAAAGGGGAGTCTCAGCGATGGCGGACATCAGCAATTGCGACGACTCTTTCGCCGTCAAACGTGAGTCCCCTATGTACACCAGGACCTTCCTGGAGGTATTCGGGACTGAGCCGGAGGATTGCCCTTCAGTGATGGAGAGTGTCCTGAGGCTGAAGGAAAAGGCGGACATAATGGGCCTGGATGCGGCTCCGACTCCTCACGCCTGTTACACGATGAGCCCTGAACTTCTCACAGCTGTCTCAGCGGAAGGACTGAAGTCCGGATTCCTTTCCTATCATTCCGAGGAAACGGATGAGGAAGAGGACATGATCAAATACGGTAGGGGAGCGATGTGGGACAACCGCAAGGCAGCCGGGATGAGCGTTCCGCCAGTCACGGGCAAGTCCTCACTGCTGTATTTCATCGACAGGCTCCTGAAGGCCCATCCCGCCCCTTTTGACGAGCATATCCTGCTTGTCCATGAGGTCTGCATGGACCAGGAGGGAATTGATGCAGTCAAGCAGGTGTTCCGGCATCCGTATGTGGCTCTTTGTCCCTGCTCGAATATATTCATACACAATGCTTTGCCTCCAGTTGACCTGATGCGCCGGAATGGCCTGAAGATCACTGTCGGGACAGATTCCCTCTCCAGCAATGACGACCTGGACATGGTCCGTGAGCTCTTCTGCCTCCAGGATGCTTTCAAAGACTTGACCTTGGGAGAGCTTCTCACATGGGCCTGCGCCAATGGAGCCGAATTCCTCGGAAAGGAGGACTCCCTCGGCACGATCGGTATAGGGAAGTGTCCAGGTCTCGTGTTTATTGACAATCTGGGTCCTGACGGTCGGCTGACCTCAGGAAGCTCCTCATATAGATTGGTTTAAGAATATGATGAGAGAGGAAATAGTCTTTGGCCCCATCCATTCCAGGCGGTTAGGCTCGTCCCTTGGGATCAACCTGCTTCCTGAAAAAGGCAAGCTCTGCAACTTCGATTGCATTTATTGCGAGTGCGGATGGAACAAGGACGGGAGGGAAGACAAGCGTATCCCTTCTGCGGACGATCTCCGGAAGGCGTTGACAGCCAAGCTTGAAGAGTGTGCAGCCAAAGGCATTGGGATAGATTCAATAACCTTTTCCGGGGATGGGGAACCGACTTTGAATCCCGCTTTCCCTGAGATTATAGATATTACCATCGCGTTGAGGGACAAGTATTTCCCTAATGCTAAGGTCTCTGTGTTGACTAATGCCACAAGGGCAGGACGCCCCAGGGTTTTCGAAGCGCTCAGGAAGGTGGACAATCCCATCCTGAAACTTGACGCTCCCACCGATGAGCTGGCCGCGAGAATCAACCAGCCTCAGGGGGAATACCATGTCGCGGATGTCGTGGAGTCAATGCGCAGGTTCGGGGGAGACTTCGTCATGCAGACCATGTTCCTCCGTTCCTCTGACTTTGACTCCTCCTCGCCGGAGGTTCTCGATGGATGGATAGAGATTGTCAAAGATCTGAGACCGAGGGAGGTGATGGTATATACCCTGGATCGGGAGGCACCTGCGGCCGACTTGGAAAAATTCTCGGTGGAAGAGATGACGGCTCTGACTCGGCCGCTCTCCGAGGCTGGTATAAAGGTACAAATAAGAGGTTGAGAATAAATAATTTAAATTATAATCACATGGATTCGTTATTAGAGAAGTATGGCTATGCGCCCGACGAGAAGGCGATCGGGAAAAGACTCGACGCTATCGCCGCCAATATCGACAATGTCACCACTCCGGCGGTCTTGAGGGACTGCATGTCCATCATGGACCTGACCACGCTTCGTACTGAGGACACACCGGCCTCCGTCGCCAAACTTGTAGGCAAGGTCAATTCCTTTAAGGAAGATTTCCCCGCCTATCCGCTTCCCGCCTCAGTCTGCGTGTTCTCCAATCTCGCCTCGGTGGTCAAGGAGAACCTTTCGGACAATGATGTCCATGTGACCGCTGTGTCGGGCTGTTTCCCCACATCCCAGAGCTTCCTTGAGGTTAAGGTCAAGGAGTGCGAGATGGCTGTCCAGGCGGGAGCTGATGAGATTGATATTGTTTTGGCTCTCAATTCCTTCATGGCCGGTGACTATGATAAAGCCAGGGCCGAGATCAAGGCTATGCGGCAGGCTGTTGACTCCGTCGCCTCCAAATTAGGTCGGGAAGTGGTCCTGAAGGTAATCCTTGAGACCGGTCTTCTGGTGACTCCGGAGCGTATCGCGGCCGCCTCATTCCTCGCTATGGAAGAAGGAGCAGATTTCATCAAGACATCCACCGGTAAGGTCAGCGTCAACGCCACTCCGATGGCCGCTTTCGTGATGTGCGAGTGCATCAAGGCTTTCTATGCCAAGACCGGTCGTAAGGTCGGATTCAAGGCCGCCGGTGGTATCTCTACCGCCAAGGATGCAGTCGGTTACTACTCGATCGTGAAGACCGTTCTCGGCCCTGAGTGGCTGGACAAGAGCCTTTTCCGCTTCGGTGTCAGCCGCCTCGCCAACGCTCTGATGTCTGCGATCGAGGGAAAGACAGTGGTATATTTCTAGATTTTTTCACTTTTTTCGCCTGATCAGCGAAGTGAATATCGCTTTCTAACGCCGCCCAGCGGCGTTTTTTCATTTTATCCGTTGAATATTTCATCCAACGGATAAGCTCCCGTACCTTTGCCAGCGTAACTAAACTCTTAAATTATGAAATGGTTCATTAGACTGCTGTTGCCCGCGCTGGTGCTGGCGTCGTGCGACAAGGATGCGGGAACTCCGCTCGAGGAGACTCCCGGAAGCACAGGAGGAAGGGTTGAGGTCATCTCCCACGGGGCTATGGAGCTGGGGCGCAAGCTCGACAATCCGTATTCACGGACTAATATGACCCGGGCCCTCTCGAAAATCTATCCCACAAGGTCTGAGGCATCTGTCCCGGTGACCTCTCTCTATGTCCGGTTCCTGCCGAAGTCCGTTGATGATTTCGTCACCCTACAGGACCTTGGGGCCGAGCTCTTTGACTATCCGCTCGACAGGGAGATCCTCGTCGATGGGGATTACTACCACGATCCCTCGATCCCTGAGAATGAGATCTCATGGCAGTATTCCGTTGTACCTGTAGATTTCCCCTTCCCGGAAGGAATTGAGAAAGAGATCCTTGAGGAATGTTTCATCCCGGAGGAAGGAGTGGTGACCAGAGGATTTGAGGATGTGGACTGGGACTCTGTCGAGGAATGCTCTTTCATGTCCACAGGCAACGGCGACTTGCTCCAGCCGCAAACAAGGGCGAAGTCAAAGTCAAAGCCATCAGGCAGGATTACCATCAAGGATGACAAACTTGGAAAAACTGTCGGTGTGGCCGGAGTGAAGATGGTCGCCAACGTGTTCGTCAAAGTGTCCACCACATACACTGACTCACAGGGAAACTACTCATTCTCAGCCAAATTCTCCGCAAAGCCCAAGTACAGCCTTTGTTTCCAGAATAAGACTGGCTTCACTATCGGCTTGAATCTCATACTTGTGCCAGCTTCTGTCTCTACCATTGGGAAAAACGATCCGAACGGGATTGACCTGACCATTGACAACAAGTCCGACCAGACTCTTTTCCGCAGGTGTGTGGTGAACAATGCCGCTTATGACTACTATCAGCGGTGTTCTCCGACCGAGGTCGTGGCTCCTCCTAAGAACCTCAGGTTCTGGATAATCAACAAGCTGAGGGCTTCAAGCGCACTGATGATGCATCACGGCGCGGTCCTCGACAGCAAACTCGTCAGTAATTATCTGGAGGCTTACAAGATAGTTGTCCAGGTTTTCTCACCGGACATCACCATCGGTTCCAAGGACAAGAACGGCAAGTACGACGAGTTGTACGCCACAGCCACGCATGAGATGGCGCATGCGTCCCACTTTGTCAGCGTCAGGAGCGGTTACTGGAACACCTTCGCCACGTACATCATGACCTCGTACCTCACCACGGGTGACTGCTATGGTACCGGAAACGGGGAGAATGCCGGGTACTGCGAGGTCGCGGAGATGTGGGCCTATCACCTTGAGAACATGATCTACAAGGAGAGGTACGGCAAGAATCCTCAATTCGGCCGTTCCAACTGGTTCCACCCGGAGATCCTGACCACCCTTGAGGAGGGGGGAGTGACCAGGGCTCAGATTTTCGCTTCGCTCAAGCCTTCTGTCACAAGCGCGGAGGCTCTCATGAATGAACTCATTTATGTGTGTCCAGCCAAGAAGACGTTGATCACCAACACGTTCAAGAAATTCGCCAGATAGTCTCGCCCAGGCCCGCGTCAAAAATATTTGCGATTTCGAATACTATTCGTATCTTTGCAATCCACTTTAGGCGCGGGTGGCGAAATGGTAGACGCGCTAGTTTCAGGAGCTAGTGTCAATTGCGACGTGTGAGTTCGACTCTCATCCCGCGCACAGAAGGAACGGTCTCGGATGCTTTCCGAGACCGTTTCTTCTATTTTTCCTTCTCCCTGTATTCCTCCCATTTCTTCAGTACGGCAAGCAGTTCATCCGCATGGGGATTGGACTCAAGGGCTTTTAATGAGAACTGGATGGTGACGGGACAATGACGTTCGACGGCCTTGCTTTCCGCGAAGTCCCACATCTCCGGGGTGGTTTCCGGTCTAATGTTCCACCAACCGAAATCGACACGAGTCATATTCATGGCCATTTTGGGGGCTTCGGCGTAGGGGAATTCGAGGATCTTTTCCTTGAAGACTTCTGGAGGGAATACGTCGAAAGCGTTCGCTCCCGCCTGAAGATGCCAACCGAAATGGGATTTGGCGGCGCCTTCTGTGAAAATGGGCATTTTGGCGAGCTTGGACGCGACCCTGTATTGCGCTAGTGAGACGTTGATTCCGCATGGAGGGTTGACACCTTCAGACCCATCAAGGTACAAGAATTCGAAACCACAGTCATATATTCGTGCTATCTTCTCCGCTATCTCGTCCTGCAGGTCGTTGTCTTGGCTGAGATATAGCGAGGTGGCTCCGTATTCACTTATATCAAGTATACCACCTATCTCACCTTTGGGGTGAGCAACAGGGGCTGTATTGAAGGTCCCTCGTTTCACACCAGTGAACTTGAATGGAGGCTCTGTAGTGTAGCTTTCATAGGAGAATCCTTCACCTCCCATATTGATAACTCTCACCCGGTCGCGCAGTGGGGAGTCGGTAGGATTCTCTTCCACAAAGATTTCCGTAACCTCTCCGGAAGAGGGGATGGGTTCCTTGAGGGTGAAGAGGCGCTTAAGGTTGAGACGTGGGTCGATAGATGGGGTCACATAACGGCTTTCCACTCCGATGTGGGTTTGGAGAGTGTGGAATCCGGGAGTGATTCCAGCGGCCTTAACTTTGTCAAGCATCTTCTTTATGTCGTCATAACCGCCCGGGTACTCATCTCTCAGGTCATAATCACCGAGGAGTTTATAGCCTTTTGATTTGACGAAACAAGGGTAGTAGAACAGCATCATCTTGAGACCTGCCTTCTGGGCTATGGCTATAATGCGGTCGATGTTTGAAGGTACAGCCTCACTTGTCCAGTAGATGGAGCGGTTGAGCATAGGGGAGCGTCGGCTTTGAACACCTCGAGGGAGACCGAGGTCAACTTCAAAGCCATCCATGGCATCGAGGAAGGGCTCCTTACCGTCAGCCGCGATTATAGCTGCGGAACCGCCGCGGAGTTTCTTGCCGGACAAGAGGTCTGCTGTGAGAATCTTGCCGCCGGGACGGTCCTCATGCCATATTTGTGACCAAGGGTCGCATCCTGCCACACAGACAGCTGAGGCGTCATCCCACATACAGTTCAGCCATTCTCCGAAGTTCTCACGCTCTTTTACGGGAAGCTGAAGAATACGGAACTCGGCCACTGGAGGAGCATCCATGACAAGATCCTCATATCCAGGGGTTTTACAGATGAAATCCTCCAAAGTGAACCTGAGATAGCCGGTCCCTTTTTCAACTTTGACCACGGCTTCGTAAGGGGCAGTGTCGAACCCTACGGTCAGTTTCTCTCCGTCCCAGGAGAGGGAGTTGGCATTGTAAGTTGTCCTGGTGTTCGGATGCTGAAGCTTAATCTCATTGTTGAAGGGCCTTGCTTGTGTGGCGGAGAACAGGGGCACTCCCGCTCTTCCCAGAACCATTTCCTTATTGGTTTTCTTAACGATAAGGGATCTCACTATGGCGTCTTTTCCTACTGTCAACTTGAAAGACTCAGTTTCGAGGACGATGCTGTCATTTAAGTCTCGCTTGTCAGAGCAACTCCGCGTCATCGGAAGCGATATCGTGGTTATTAAAGCCACCAAGATACTGGTTATCGATGTGATTATTCTCATATGTGGATTGTTTGCGCGAATCAAAGGTAACAAAAGAACACTAACATTTTGCCGATTTTATTGTATATTTGAAAATTGAATCGCAAGCATTTGTTTATGAAAAAGGTAATCGTCCTTTCGCTGGGTATTCTCGTATCCGCGGCTCTCGGAGCCCAGACGCTCCAGACTTCGTATTTCTCTGAGGATTTCACTTATTCCTACAGGCTGAACCCGGCCTTCCATCCGGAGTACAGTTTCGTGGGCCTGCCTTTCGCCGGCCTGACTACCGGTGCCTACAAAGGCAATTTCGCGTTGAATGATATTTTCTACAAGAACGGCGGGGAAAGGGTGACTTTCATGAATGAGTCGGTTGCGTCCGCTGATTTCCTCGGAAATCTCAAGGAGGGGCTGAACAATCTCAATCTCGAGTCGTACACCAACCTGGCTGCTGTCGGCTTCAAGGCCGGGGGGCTGTACAACATTGTGGATGTCAATGTCAGGAATTACGCGAGCGCGAAGCTCCCTTACGACTTGGGAAGGTTTCTCAAGGACGGCGCCACTACCGACGGGGTATATGACCTGTCCGGGCTGAAGGCGCATTCTTCGACCTTTTTCGAGCTGGGGATAACCTCATCTTGGAAAGCAAGCCGCAAATTGACTTTGGGTATGCGTTTCAAGGGGGTTATCGGTTTTGTCAACTCTTACATTGACATGGATCGGATGACGATCAACCATTCCGGGGAAAACTGGACTGTCAACTCCGACGGTGTGATTGCCTCGGCTTATGATGGGTATCAGATCGCGTCTATGCCGGCATATTATGATCCTTCGACAGAACTCATTGATTTCCATAGGACAAGAATAGGTAAGCCGAGAGGAATCATGAATGGATACGGTGTTGGCGCCGATGTGGGTATCCTCTATGACGACAGTTCTTGGCAGCTTTCCGCCTCTATCTCAGATATCGGTTGCGTGTTTTGGTTCCACAATCTGTATGGCCACTCTCCTTCCTCGGCCAAGGCCTACGAGGCGACATATTCCAGTCATCAGCGCGGGGATGCCCTCGAAAGGGAGTTCACTGATATGGGAGCGCTTCTCGGCGACGCGGCCAATTTCATCAAAGAGGATGAGTACCAGACTCTTGGCCTTTTGCCTTTGACTGTCCGTCTGGGTGCCAAATACCTCTATTTGTCAGACATATCTTTCGGTGGTCTGGCGACTTTCCGTTACGACGATGTCTGTCCTTTCTGGGACGTGAGGGGAAATGTGATCTACAAGCCTGTGAAGACGGTTGAGTTGATCGGGAGCGTCGGAGCTGGCACTTTGGGTGCGAGCATAGGCGCTTTCGCCAATGCCAAACTGGGTTTCGTGAATATCTTTGCGGGCACCGACAACCTCATCGGCACTTCAGGCTCGACATTCCTCCGCTCCACCACCGGCTCTCCGAACTTCGTCGCCGGCCTCAACATTATCTGGTAATATCAAAAACTGTGAACTCCGGGGCCGACTTCCTGGATGGTGTAGCTGTCGTCGGAGAGGGGATTGGCCGATGCGGCTTCGACGCTCTTCGGGACATACACGGTCGCAGTCGAACCGAAAGGAACCGTAACCTCCACTTTCACCGTCTTGCCGTCATGGCTGACATGGGACTCGACAGTGCCATAGGGAGTCTTCTGGGAATATCTCACGTCCGGGAGTTCCTTTACTGGAATAGGACGCACGATAATGTGCTTGAAACCAGGAGCTTCCGGGTCAGCGTCAACACCTGCCAGATTCTTTGACAGCCAAGTCAGGCTGCCGCCGAACATCGGATGGTTCCTGGAACCGCCGCCGTCCCATGCTTCCCATGTAGTGGTGGCCCCTTGCTCCAGCCACCAGCCGAAGCTGGGGTAGTCACGCTGGCTCATGATGGTGTACGCGAGGTCCGCCATCCCGTTCATCGCCAGAGTCTCGAACAAGAACCTGGTGGCTATGAAACCAGTGTTGGCATGGCCTTTATACTTGATTTCCAACTCGTTCCTGAGTGTGGCGCAAACATCGGCGTAGTGCTCCTTTGGGACTCCCATGTACAGGGCGAACACATTGCTCCCGTAGTCTCCATAAGACTTCTCCTCGGGGTTGTAATACGCCTTGTCGAAAACACTCTTGATCGTCTCGCACAGTCGGGCATATTCCTCTGCCTCGGCATCCTTTCCCAGGGCTTTAGCGGTGAGACAAGTGTTGTGGGCGCAGAGCCAGTAGTAGAAGGTGTGGACCAGGGACGCGTCAGGATTCTCATACGGAGGCACCCAGTCGCCAAGACTGAACCACATGGTCTCTGGCGCGTCGGGAGCGGCTTTCTGGACATGGACAGTACCGTCCGGACGGGTCCAGTACTCGAAGAACTTGGTGTAGGCTTTCATCCCCTCGAAGCTCTTCTCCAGCACATCCTTGTCTCCATAACGGAGATAGAACTCCCAAGGCATCACGCAGATGGCGGCGCCCCAGGCGGGCCCTCCTCCGCACATCGGCTCCCATGGGGCTCCGTTCGGCACATGCCCGGTCTTGGGGTTCTGGCTGCCGATAACATCTCCTATCCATTTGTTGTAGAAAGAGGCTGCGTCGAATGCCGTCAGGACGGCGGCCATGGCGATCTCTCCGTCACCCGTGTAGGGGAGGCGCTCCCGGTGAGGGCAGTCTGAGGCGACAGCGCTGTGCATGTTGTCCATCTGGGAGCGCTCGAATATGGTCAAGACCTTCTCAAACAAGGGGTTGGAGCTCGTGAAAGTGGCGTTCACGGGCACATTGGTGTTGACGGCCTCGGCGGTGAGCTGCTCTGCCGAGAGATCCTTGATCCCGGAGATTACAGCCTCCCTGAAGACGTACCAGGTGAACCGGGGCGCGAAATCAACCGGATCGCTTCCGGCGAAGATATATTCGCAGCGGGGGCTGGGATATTCGCTGATATACTCAACTTTCAGGGTGTCTCCGGCGTTTCCGGTTATGCCTCTGAAGCGGGTCCATCCGGATATAACGGTCCCGAAATCGACCTTGTAGGATCCGTTGTCCAGCTTTTCAAAAGACTGGGGCTTAAACACTTCGGTGACCTTGTCCGTGGGGCCGTTGTTGGCGGTAAGGGGGCCGTCCGGGGTGGAACGTTTGACTGCCGCGGTCCAGGCGGAATCGTCGAAGCCGGGCTTGTCCCAGCCGGCTTGCTCTTCCCTCGCGTCGTACGCCTCGCCTGCCCAGATGTCTCCGAATATGAAGGGCGACTCGGCGGCCTTCCAGGAAGTGTCGGTGGAGATGTGCTCGGTGCGGCCGTCCTTGTAAGTCAGCTCGATCCGCGCGATCATCCTGGGAACCCCGAAGGGCTCGCATTGGGCGGACTGGGCGGTCGGACGGGTGTGGAAATATCCGTTGCCGAGGGTCACACCGATGGCGTTGGCGCCTTTGCGGAGCATGCCGGTGACATCAAATCCGAGGTACAGGGTCCTGTAGGCCGTCACATCAGGGTCGAGTGGGATACGGGGATTGGTTCCCAGGAAAGGCCTGCGGGTGTAGTCCGTAAGGCCGGGAGCGAAGAAGTCGTCCCCGACTTTTCCGCCGTTGATCCTTGCCTCGAAATAACCCAGGCCGCTTATGAACAGCTTGGCGCTCTCAAGCCCCGCTCCGACGTTGAACTCTTTCCTGAACATCGGGTAGCGGGTGTACCAGTTGCCCCTCTCGTCCTTCTGCCAGGAGGCTCCGATCCACTCGGCCTCCCAGCCGTCCCTGGCCGGTCCTGTCGTCCATCTGGCCGGCTCACTCCATCCTGAAGACTTGCCGTCCTTGTCCCAGGTCCTGACTTTCCATGAATATTCCTTCATCGGCACGGTGGCCGGGCCAGCGTAAGGGACGAGGTGGGAATCTCCGGAAGTTATTCTCCCTGAGTTCCATACGAGATCTTTCCCGGAGGTGACCTCAATCTCGTAGGCGCTTTGGTCGCTGTGGTTGATCCAGCTCATCCTCGGCGAAGTGCCCGGCTCCACCAGGACATCACCATCCTGGAACTCGCACCTCAAGTCCGACGGTCCCTTGTCCGCACAGCCCGCCAGCAGCGTTGTTGCCGCGATTAATAGTGAAATATATTTGGTCTTCATCATCATTTGTTAGTGTTCTCCTGCCACTGAGATTGACTATACTTTGGCGATGGAATACACCGGCGCGATCTGGGAGAGGCGGTCGCGGGCGTTGAGCCCGTCGAGCTCGACGATGAACACGAACTCGTTGACCTTGACCCCATATTCCTTCCCGTCAATGACCAGCTTCGTGGCCTCTAACGCCTTGGCCACACCCTCGGCTGTGCCACCCGTGGCAAGCACGTCATCGACGATCGAGACATGGATGATCCCGTCCTCAGCCCTGCCGGCCGCAATGTCGGAGTTGCGGTAGATAAGCTTGTCGGAACCGTATTCCTTCATGATCTCTATGGTCTTGAGATCGTCGCCCGTGTAAGGTAGCTTGCCCCTCTTGCGGAACAGGATTATGTTGTCCACGTCGCAGTTGTCGGCGATGAGCAGCGGAGACGCGAAGAGGAAGGCCCTTGCCTCGGGGCATGCGACTGAAGGCGCGCTGATGTGACTGGCGACCTCGGCGGTCACTTTCTTGAATACCTCCCGGTCTTGAAGATAAGGGATGATGTCCACGAACTTGATCCCCGGAGTGGGGAAGTCCTGGTAGAATTTAAGGTGTTCCTCGAACATGGTTGTTGAAAACTTTGTGGATTATTGTATAACAAAGATATGGATTTTCTCTGGTTATAGGACTAAATTTGTGAATAGATTGAGTGACTATTGTCCAACTTCTATAAATTATGTCAACAAAACCCATCATCGCAGCCGCGGTTGCGGCTCTGGCCTTTTCTTTCGCTGCAAAGGCCCAGACAAATGTCCAGACGTTTTACGATTTCGGCAAGGATCGTAAATACGTGACTACCACCTTCGAGATGTTCAAGGGCGACAAGTTCGGTGACACCTTCTTCTTCATCGACCACTACTACAACTCCACGGACAAGAACCTCAAGGGACTTCAGAACAGCGGCCCCGCCAACGGAAGCTATTTCGAGATCGAGCGCGGTATCAATTTCTGGCAAGACAGCGGCATGAAGGATTTCAGCCTGCATCTTGAATATGATGGACTGATCACAGGAGGCGGGTTCAACCAGGGAACGTATTGCTTCGGAGCGAAGTATTTCTTCCATTCCCAGGATTTCTCCAAGACCCTGTCCCTGTATGCGATGTATGAGCATTTCAACTCCAAAGTCACACCCAAGCCCGGGGTTCCCCTCAAGTTCACCGCTGTCTGGGGCATCAACAACCTGTTCGGTGTCAAGGGGCTCACCTTCAAGGGCTTCGCTGATTTCTGGGGCAATAAGCAGGTCTTAGGAGGCACTGAGACCAATTGGTCCTTCCTGACCGAGCCGCAGCTCTGGATGAACCTCGGCAGCGCATTTGACAACCACCTCGATATCGGTTGCGAGATTGAGATATCGAACAACTTTGTCGCCAAGGGCTTCCTCGTGAATCCTTGCGCCGGTCTCCGCTGGGCGTTCTAGTCAAACAAGGCACCACACTCTAATCACAGTAATAACCCATGGCTGAAACTAAAACTGTGTCCCAGCCTGCCGAGAAGAAGGGCTGGTTGACGAAACTTTTCGGGTTTGACCCGTCCAAGATGAAGGTCTCGACCGAGATTATGGCCGGAATCACCACATTCCTCGCCATGTCCTACATCCTGGCCGTCAACCCTTCCATCCTCGCTGATACCGGGATGGACAAGAACGCCTTGTTTACCACTACGGCGATCGCCTCCATTGTCGCCACCCTCGTGATGGCGCTCTACGCCAAGCTTCCGTTCGCCCTGGCTCCCGGAATGGGCCTCAACGCCTTCTTCTGCTACTCGGTGTGCCTCGGCATGGGATATTCATGGCAGTTCGCCCTCACGGCCGTCCTGATCGAGGGTCTCATCTTCGTGATCCTCACCCTGACTAACGTGCGGGAAGCGATAGTGAACGCACTGCCCATGTCTATGCGAAAGGCGATCGGAGCCGGTATCGGTCTGTTCATAGCGCTGATCGGCCTGAAGGGCGGCGGCATCGTCGTTGACAGCCCCGCCACTCTCGTGGATCTCGGAACACTTACCAGCGGCCCTGGCCTCCTCTCGGTCATAGGATTGGTCCTCACCGGCATCCTCGTGATCCTGAATATTCCCGGAGCCCTCCTGATCGGCATCATCGCGACCGCACTTATCGGCATCCCCATGGGGATAACCAAGCTCTCCGGGTTCGTCTCCGCACCTCCGAGCATAGCCCCAATCTTCTGCAAGTTCGACTTCAGCCAGGTGCTGAGCCTGGACATGCTGGTCGTCGTGTTCACCTTCCTGTTCGTGGACATGTTCGACACGATCGGCACCCTTGTGGGAGTGACCACCAAGGCCGACATGGTGGATGAGAAAGGCAAGCCGGTCCGCCTGAACCAGGCCTTCCTGGCCGACGCCATCGGCACCATGGCCGGCGCGGCCCTCGGAACCAGCACTGTGACGACCTATGTTGAGAGCGCTTCGGGTGTCGCGCAGGGAGGCCGCAGCGGTCTCACCGCCGCCGCCACCGCCGGGTGCTTTGTCCTGGCGCTGTTCTTCGCCCCGATCTTCACGGCTATCCCCGGATCCGCCGTGTGCCCTGCCCTTGTCATTGTCGGCCTGTTCATGCTCAGCCCGATCAAGGACATCCCTCTGGATGACTTCTCCGAGGCTATCCCGGCCTACCTGACCATGATCCTCATGCCCATGACATATTCCATTTCCCATGGAATTCTCATCGGCCTGATCTTCTATGTGGTTCTGAATCTGTGCACTGGGAAGAAGGAAAAGGTGAGCTGGTTCATGATTGTGCTGGCGATCCTGTTCGTGCTGAAGTATATTTTCCTCTAAATTATTGGCCGTTAACGAATTAACAACAACGTTACGAGCCTGTTGATAACTTTAGTATTTTCTTTAAACTAAGGGACGATTTATCTATTATATTTGCTAACGGTTGTTCGGACTGCCGTGGACAGTCCGAATAACTTTACCTCCTAATCGCGGCTGATAACTGAAATCAAGCAACACAATATATATATGGATGTAACTGTACGCAAGACCAACGGTTCGTTTGAGGAATACGACAAGGTCAAATTGATGAGCGGCATACGCGAGGCCTATAAGACGGCCGGCGAGGAATGCCCTGAGGCTGTGGTGGTTTCTATCGCTGAGAACCTCTACATTTATGACAAGATCACCAGCCGCGAGATCCGCAGGCAGGTTGAGGAGAGCCTCATGTCTATCAACAAGAAGGTGGCTGTGGCCTACATCGAGAAGTTCGACGCTGGCCTCGACCTCCGCAAGAAGAGGGACTTCATCAAAGACTATATCGCCGCCTCGAACGCCGCCACGGGATCGAAGTTCGACGCCAACGCCAATGTGACCCGCAAGAACATAGTGACGCTTGGCCAGGAGCTCTACAAGGAGAACAATATCAAGCAGAACCGCTACATCATGAAGGACAAGATCAAGTCCCTGTACGGGCGTGGCCTCGCCAACCAGTACATTAAGGACCTTGAGAGCCATGTCCTTTACAAGCATGACGAGAGCGGCACTCCCGGCTACCCTTACTGCGTGGCCATCACGATGTATCCTTTCCTTACCGACGGTCTGCGGAACCTCGGCGGCGTGTCCATCGCCCCGACCGATCTCAAGTCTTTCTGCGGCGAGTTCATCAACCTCGTGTATTCCATCTCGTCCCAGTTCATGGGCGCCGTGGCTACTCCCGAGTTCCTGATGTATCTCGACTATTTCATCCGCAAGGACTACGGTGACGATTACATCGACCATCTCGAGGATGTCGTCGAGATGAACGTCAAGAAGAGGACCCTCGTCAAGGTCATCGACAACTATTTCCAGCAGGTGGTGCACTCCATGAACATGCCCGCCGGCAACCGCGGTTACCAGACCGTGTTCTGGAACATCAGTTACTTTGACGAGCCCTACTTCCGCGGCGTTTTCGGCGATTTCCGTTTCCCGGACGGCAGCGCTCCCAAGTGGGAGACGCTCTCCTGGCTCCAGAAGCACTTCATGAACTGGTTCAACGAGGAAAGGAACCATTACATCCTGACTTTCCCCGTCGAGACCATGGCCTTGCTGACCGACGGAGCCGATGATTTCGCCGACCAGGAGTACGCTGACTTCACCGCTGAGATGTGGTCCAAGGGGCACAGCTTCTTCTGCTACCTGTCCGACAGCCCGGACAGCCTCGCGAGCTGCTGCCGCCTGCGCAACTCCCTGACCGACCTCGACAAGTCAGACTCCTCCCACAACCACACCACCCACCAGTACTCGATGGGAACTGCCTCGGTATCGACTGGCTCCAAGTCTGTGATGACAATCAACCTCAACCGGTTGATCCAGGATGCCACGAGGCGCTATTTCCTCGAGAAGAAGGGTGTGATGATGCAGGGAGGCAAGGCTCTCAGCAGAGGGGACTACGACAAGAACCAGCTGTACGAGTACATCCGCGCCGCTGTGACCGAGGAGACCGAGAGGGTCCACAAGTACCAGAACGCCTTCAACGAGATCATCAAGGACTTCCTGAAGGCCCGCATGCTGGATGTGTACCAGGCCGGCTTCATCGACATGAGGCGCCAGTACCTGACGGTCGGTGTCAATGGTCTTACCGATGCGGCTGAGTTCCTCGGCCTGACGATCAGCCCGAACCCCGAGTACAACGAGTTCGTGGATACGATCCTCGAGACCATCAATCGCTCCAACCGCAAGGACAAGACTCCGGACGCGATGTTCAACACCGAGTTTGTCCCTGGTGAGAACCTTTCCGGGAAGAACTACAAGTGGGACCAGAAGGACGGCTACTATGTGTCTCCGAAGCACAACATGTACAGCTCGTACTTCTACAATCCCGAGGACGACACCCTCTCGATGATCGACAAGTTCAAGCTCCACGGCAACGACTATGTCAAGCATCTTGACGGAGGTTCGGCTCTCCACATGAACGTCGCTGAGCACCTTTCCAAGGACCAGTACAGGCAGCTGCTGAAGACCGCCGCCCACTACGGCACCAACTACTTCACATTCAACTGCCGCAACACGGTCTGCAACGACTGCGGGTACATCAGCAAGGACACCCTCGAGGTTTGTCCGAAGTGCGGAAGCCACAACCTTGATTACCTCACCAGGGTGATCGGTTACCTCAAGAGGGTCTCGTCGTTCAGCGAGATGCGTCAGGAAGAGGCGGCGCACCGTTTCTACATCCATGAGGGAGCGAGGGAGACTGTCAAGACCTCGGCTCCGGTCTACGTCGAGAAGACGAAAATATGATTAAATATGTCCCCCAGATGACCTCAGTGGTCATTGAGGAGATACCTGACAGGGTTACCTTGGCGGTTGACATCAGCAACTGCCAAGGTAATTGCGTTGGGTGCCACTCCCCATTCTTGAAGGAAGATGTCGGTGAGGAACTTACCAATGAGATTATTGACAAGCTTGTCGCCGACAATTACGGTGTGAATTGCTTCTTGTTCCTTGGAGAGGGGAATGATCCGGAGGCTCTTATCGCCCTGGCTGACCATGTGCGTGAGATCGGCCTTTCGCCTGCGCTTTATTCCGGCCGCCGCGATGTTGAGAAGGCTCTTTACATGACCTTCGACTATGTCAAGGTCGGCCCCTACATCGAGCATTTCGGTCCGCTGAATTCCCCTACGACCAACCAGCGTCTCTACAAAGTCACCCACGACACCTCCGCCAAACCCGATTACCGTCTTACCGACATCACATCCCGTTTCTGGCACCGCGGCATCGATCCTAATGCCAAATAGCCACCGTGTCCTCCTGCCGGCAGGAGGCGCGAGAGATTTTGAAATCGGAAGTGGTTGGTAATTAGGAGAATAAATGGACTTTGCGAGAGTTTTTTCAGGGCTGGAAATTTGGCGATATCCAACAATCCGTCGTAACTTTGCACCGTGAAAAAGTGTTTTAATTATAAAGTTATGAATAGGATTTTCGGATATATGGCAGCGGCAATAGTAGCGGTCGCTGCCATGGTGTCCTGCGGCAGCAACGGGAAAGCCCTTCTGCCCAATGTCAGCGGAAAGGCCGGTGAGGTTATCGTCGTCGTCGATAGGGAAGGCTGGGAAGGCAACCTTGGAAATGAGATAAGGGGCCTGCTTGCCAGGGACTGCGAGTTCCTGCCCCAGAGGGAGCCCCTATATTCCCTTGTCAACCTCGCCCCTGGCTCCTTCACAGACATGTTCAAGTACCACAGGAACATAGTCATATT
Source organism: uncultured Bacteroidia bacterium (assembly GCA_902780935.1). Taxonomy (GTDB): domain Bacteria; phylum Bacteroidota; class Bacteroidia; order Bacteroidales; family UBA932; genus Cryptobacteroides. Next base: position 45,785 of record CACZHP010000018.1, read on the forward strand.
CAATGTGGATACCACCGTCCAGAAGCAGGGTGTCATCTATCGCACCAACGTCTGGGCCAAGCCCCAATGTGTCGTCCAGGTTAACGCCTCCACCCCGGATTCGGCGATTGTCGTTCTACGGAAAAACGGGGAGAATATCGCCGGGGCCATCGAGCAGGCCGAGCGCAACAGGGTTATAGCCAACACACTCCTTTACGAGGAGGGCAAGCTCGCCGAAGTCGTGGACCAGATGATCGGCGGGAAGGTTCATTTCCCTATGGGTTATAACCTCAAGAAAGTTGCCGACGATTTCATCTGGATAGCCGACGAGAAGCAGTACACGACCCAGGGAGTGTTCATCTATAAGTACCCGGCCAACGAAGAGCAGCCTTTCACTGAGGAGCGTATCATCGCCCACAGGGACGCCTTCCTTCAGAAATATGTCCCCGGCATGTTCGACAACACCTACATGATCACCAGCCAGTTCATCACCCCGGGCGTCAAGTTCCTCAAGTACCACGACATGGACTTTGCCGAGACCAGGGGACTCTGGGAGGTGTACAACGACTTCATGGGCGGGCCGTTCGTGTCGCATTCCTTCTACAGCAAGGACGGTAAGGACATTATCGTCCTGGAGGCTTGGGTGTATGCGGCGAAGTACGACAAGAGGCAGTATCTACGTCAGGTCGAGTCGCTTCTCTATTCGTTCGAATGGGACAAGGAAGATGATGCTGATAAATAAGCCCTTTTGCCTTCAATTTTATTTTGAAGGCTCGAAAATAATCTCTATATTTGCAACCCAATTTGGCGCATAGCGTTCCATTGGTGATCCTGGTGGGTTCGTATAACGGTTAGTACTCGGGATTTTCATTCCCGCAATAGGAGTTCGATTCTCCTACCCACTACCAAAATATTAAAAAATAAAAACAATGGCAAACCACGCATCAGCAAAAAAAGCCAATCGCCAGAGCGAAAGGCGCAGACTGCATAATAAGTATTATGCGAAGTCGACGCGGAACGCGATCCGCGCTATCAGGAACTCTACAGACAAGAAGGCCGCCGAAGAGGGAGCACCCAAGGTGTACGCCATGATCGACAAGCTTGCGAAGATCGGTGTTATCCACAAGAACAAGGCTTCGAACCTCAAGAGCGGCATCGCTGTCTACATCAACAAGCTCGCTTAAGGAGCAATCGGGATGTAGCGCAGTTGGCTAGCGCACTACGTTCGGGACGTAGGGGTCGTCCGTTCGAGTCGGATCATCCCGACCAAAATAGAAAAACGGTCAGAAACTCTGACCGTTTTTTCTTATTTTTGTGAAGATGAAGCCGTGGCGTGTCATATCCCTTTTGCTATTGTTCCTTCTTTTCTCCTGCGAGCCGGAAAAGGAGAGCGAGGGATTTCTGGCTCCCGAGATTGTCTCGGCAGAGGCGACAGTGGATGGATCATCTGTTAGCCTGGAATGTGAGTTGTCATCGCCCAGAGCAGAGGCCTGCGGGTTTGTATTCTGGGCTGAAGGAGAAGAAAAGAAGACCGTAATTTCTGAATTATCAACTACTTCCTTTAATTCTACTATCTCTGGCCTTATCCAGGGAAAGGAATATGAATGGTATGCTTTTGCCAGGGCTGGCGGCTCGGAAATCCGGTCACAGACCGGCACCTTTACTGTTCCAAAGCCTGTCACCCCGGTTCCTGGTCCTGCCGAAGAGCCGGTCGGCATCAATATTCCAGACCCGTATTTCAAGCGCTATGTTCTGGAAAACTTCGATGTCGATGGTGATGGCGCGTTGTCTGAAGATGAGGCCCTCATTATCCGCAAGATTGATGTCGTGACGGACAAGATTTCCTCGATGAAGGGAATCGAGCATTTCAAGAACCTCGACTCGCTCCTCTGTCGAGGTGCCGCTGTCAATGAATATGACGATGTAGGCCATCCTGGTCTTCTGGATTCCCTGGATGTCAGTTCCAACCGCAAGCTCCGTTACCTGGCCTGCGACAAGAACATGCTTCGTTCGCTGGACATATCCGACAATCCTTTCCTGGAGGAGATCCTGTGTTCATATAATCTTCTGGAAACAATTGATCTTTCTGCAGTTCCAAGGCTTAATCAGCTTCGCATGTGGGTCAATAACGTAAGTGCTCTTGATTTTTCCAACACTCCTTTGATTCATACCATAGAGTGTGGAGGCAATCATATCACTTCCATTGATGTGTCGAAGTGTCCTAGGCTGGGTACCCTCAATATCGGTGATTTGAGAATCAAGGAGTTGGATCTGAGTGGCAATCCAATGCTAGTTTGGCTCGGCACTTATGGTACAGACATCTCTGAACTCGACCTGTCCCATAATTCGAATCTTGAGTTGCTTAATTGTCAGAATTCCCCGGTCAAGGAGCTGGATCTTTCTCCATGTGTTAAACTCCATGAGCTGAAATGCTGGGATTGTCAGCTGGTAGATCTGAATGTCAGCATGTTGCCAAAGCTTGAGACTCTGGAATGTTCCCCGATGACCGGCACTTCGGGTACGAATATCCTGAAAAGACTGTATGTCTCGGAAGATCAGGTGATCCAGGGTGTGACCGTCAATCGTTCCACTAAGACTATTCCGGAAGACACCCAGATCGTACCGATCAAGGCGGGTACCGTAATTATTCCTGACGAAGGTTTCAAGGCTTGGCTGTTAGGACGTTACGACAATGATAGGGATGGGGAAATCTCTATGGTGGAAGCGGAAGATATTCGAGAGATATATGTCTGTTCCGACGAGCTTAACATCGTTTCCTTGAAGGGAATCGAGTTCATGCCGAACCTGGAAGTTCTCAGATGCCCTGGAAATTGGATAGGAACAACCGTCCTCGCGCGGGAGCATTATTATCTCAGCAAGCATTACCATTGGGACGATCGCATTGGACCTATCGGGACGCTGAGATATGTCGATGTCACACATAATCATAAACTGAGAGTTTTGGAACTAACGCACAACAGCGGGATAGGGGAGAATGGTACCGGGACATTGGATCTGTCGAATAATCCAGAACTTGAGGAACTGTATCTCGCCATGTGCTGGATCAAGTATCCTGACATTAGCGCATGTCCTTTATTGGAAAGAATCAGTTTCTCTCATGGACATGGAGAGATGCCGGACTTTTCAAATCTGCCGTATTTGCATTGGCTGGATGTCAGTCATGACCAGCATGGAAGGCTACAGCCAATCGATGTTTCCGGTAGCCCTGACCTTGAGGAACTTAATGTCGATGCGGCGGCATCAAGTCTTTCGGATCTTAGGAATAATCCGAAGCTTAAGGTGCTGAAAGTCAGTTGGTGCGCAGATGTCGAACCAGATCTTTCAGCGGTTCCTCTTCTTGAGGAATATGAGAGGATCGGCTGTGATTCGCATTCCATGGACTTGTCTGGTCTTAAGAACCTGAAGTCTTTGGCTATTTCAGACAATCCTTTGGGCTCGTTGGATCTCTCCGGACTATCCGGTCTGAAGAGATTGGTTTGCGTTTCCTGCGGACTCTCGTCTCTCGATCTTTCGGGGATGAAGAATCTGGAATATCTTGAATGCGGTTGGAACTCAATCACGTCCCTTGATTTCAGGAGCGTCCCTTTGCTTGAAGAGGCGTACGTGGCGGGGAACCCGTTGAATAGTATTGATTTATCGAATAACAGGCGGCTCCGTAAGTTGTTCTGTGAATATGCAGGGCTGTCCGATCTTGATGTCTCGCATAATCCTGATCTTTGGGATTTGAGATGTTCCCATAATTTCCTCACGAGACTTGATGTGTCTTCAAATCAAGCGCTATGGGGGCTTTACTGCGATGATAACAAATTGTCTGATTTGAACTTGTCCAATAACCATGCTCTTCAGGAACTTGATTGCTCTTCGAACGCACTTGTGGCGTTGGATGTGTCCTCATGTCCTTTACTTCGCTGGATGACATGCGGTAATAATCGTCTAACATCCCTTGATGTTAGTCAGAACCCGCATTTTGAGGAACCCAACGGGGATGACATAACAGGCCTGTTCTGCTCTCCGATGGATGACGATGCCGGAAACAACTTGTTCCAGACTCTATATGTCAAGAAAGGCATTGAGATAAAGGGAGTGACGCTTGGACGGAGCCAGGATCATATTCCTTCCGCCACTAAGATTGTGTCCAAATGATCGCCCTTCGTTTGAACCAATGTGGACTTGATTGAACCAGGAGGAGATAATATCTTCGCGGATACTTATGGGAACACCTTTCATACCTGAATTAGGCGAGCTTCTCCACCAGGTCGAGGAGAAATTCGGCCATCGCCTCTCCACAACGACTGATTATGAACTCCTTTCCTTTGTCATCGAACGGGAGATAGGGGAACTCATCTCCGCGTCCACCCTCAAGCGGCTCTGGGGATATGTCTCATATTCATCCACACCGAGGATAGCGACGATGGACACTCTCAGCCGTTATCTCGGGCATAAGGATTTCAAGGTGTTCTGCAAAGTGTTGAGGGACTCTGGGGCGGTCGTGTCCTCGTTCTTAACCTCCAAGACTCTTGAGGCGGCCTCTCTCGAAGAGGGAACTGGCATTCTCATTGGCTGGGCTCCTAACCGCCTGGTACACTTGAGATTCCTTGGTGGGACCACTTTTGAGGTCGAGTCAGCCGAGAATGCCAAGCTCCGTCCCGGAGATCGTTTCGAAACCTCTGAGTTTATCCTTGGCGCCCCGCTTTTTATCAGCTCTGTCCGCCGCTCCGACGGCACTCAGACCCCTCCCTACGTCGCCGCCAAAACCGACGGCCTGAATGTTCTGGAGGTCTTATCGGAGGATTAAAACTACTATTTGAATCGAATAATTTATTTTGAATTATTTAATTTAAATGATAACTTTGTCTGGACAAAACTAAAAGACAATGCGTCCAGCCAATCCTTTTTTCACTACTAACCCTGTTCCGGATGATTATTTCTGCGACAGGAAGGACGACACGGAGAATCTAATCAGGGAGATTATCTGTGGAAACCACGTGCTGCTGATGTCGCCACGCAGGATGGGTAAAACAGGGCTAATCAATCATCTATTTGAAGATGAAAGGATCAAAGATCGTTATAATACTTTCTTTATTGATATTTTTGACACTTCGACTCTTCAGGAACTGACCTTCCGTCTCGGAAAGGAAGTTTTTGATCGGATGTCCCTATGGGACAAAGTGAAGGCTTCCGGGTTCCTTGGAGTGCTAAAGTCGTTGAGAGGGGAGTTTTCGTATGACCCTCTGACTATGGGACCCAGGTTTGCCTTGTCAGTCGGTCAAATCTCAGATCCTTCAATGACTCTGGATGAGATTTTCAGCTATCTTGACAGTCTTGAGAGACCTTCTCTTGTGGCTATTGATGAGTTTCAACAGATAGCGGGTTATGAAGAAACCAATGTCGAGGCGATTTTGAGGACCAAGATGCAGCGTCTGAGGAATGTTCGTTTTATATTCTCGGGCAGTGAGCCTCATTTGCTCTCTCTCATGTTCGCCACGAAAGCAAGACCGTTTTATAGGAGCGGCAGTACTATTGTACTGGATAGGATCCCTGAAGATGTGTATTGTGAATTCGCTTGCGGGTTGTTTGAACTCTATGGCAAGTCAATTTCAGAAGATGCGGTCTCGTCTTTGTACAGGATTGTCGATGGTTACACCTACTTTCTTCAGCGGACGATGAGCTATGTGTTTTCGAGAATATCTGATGGTGGAGCTGTTTTCAAGGCAGAATTGCTTCTCCTTTTGAGGGGCCTTCTGGAAACAGAGAGCCACAATTTCAAGAATATCCTTTCATTACTGACGGCAAATCAAAGGCAATTACTTTCCGCCATAGCATTAGCTGGCAAGGCTGAGAATATCCTGTCCGCTGAGTTCGTGTCCCGCTACCATCTTGGAGTCCCGAGTTCAGTCCAGTCGTCAGCTCGATCTTTGCTGAAAAAGCAAATGATTTCCAGATCTGGAGATGTCTATACAATTGACGACAAATTCCTGGAGCTATGGCTGCGAGATTCTGCCGGAGTACCTCTTAGTAATTATGATTATTAGAACCGGATTCCCAGACCGAGTTCGAGGGCGGGCTTCTTGAAGGTGATCGTGCTGATGCCGATGGAGGCTTGGAAGTGGTTCTTACTGAATATGATACCTGCGTCGGCGCATATTCCTTTAGCTGAATAGTCCTCCACTGTCACCCATTTGCCGGAGGCGTCTTCCCAAAGGGTCTGGGCGGATCCATAGCCGGATCCCGCATAGAGGCTGACCGGTCCGGCGATCTTGAATATTCCTCCGGCTCCGAGAGTCCATGTGGGGTGGCTTTCCTGTCCGGAAGTCCAGATGACTTTCCCGCCGGATGTGCCGTCGCTTAGGCAGGAATATTCTCCTTTCTTGTTTTGGAAATTCGAGCGGCCCTTGGCATAGATCCCGGCTTTGCCCCAGGTCATGGTTGCCATAGCCCCGTAGGAGAGGGTGTTGGGGCTCCAACTTCCCATGGCCATTAAACCGGCGCTCTTGCTCCGGTCCCTGAGCCCTTCCCTACGGTTCCTGAGCGGAGCCGAAGGGCCGGTGGTTCGACTCCTCTCGTTAGCTTTGATTTGAGGACTCCAGTCCATCCTCGGAAGGTCCAAAGCCGGCCTGGCAATCCGAAGCGCTGGGCCGTCCGTGGAATATCCCTGCTTCGAGAAAGCCTCAACATAACGGCTCCGTATCCTCTCAAACCTCTCCTTCTGGGCTTTCGACATGCTTCCGGAACCTCTTTGAAGTGAGGCTCTTAGGCTGCTAACCTGCTCCAAAAGCGAGCGCAATTCATCTGCTGGGATCTCGTCTCCACGCAGCGACTGCTCCCTAAGCAGGATGCACCGGTCGCAGATAGTCTGGTAACTGTCCAGCGCCCTGTCCCAGCGGTCGCTCTGCCCCCAGGCCGCCGTTACTGATGACAATGCCAGAAGTGCGAATACGCCAATGTATGAGATGAGTGTCCGCATGACTAATACAAATGTAGTCAAAAATGTATATATTTGAGCATGGAAAACACTTCCGGGTTCTTCGAGTCGCCTGCTGAGGGAGCCGCTGCCGGGACTTCAGCAAAAGAGATCGTGTCTTCCTCGGAGTCGGGCTACTCCGAGATATGGCGTGTGGACAGGGGAGGACGGTTCCGTGTTCTGAAGTGCCTGAAGCCCAAGTTCAGGGGCGATCCGCTCTACGAGCGGCTGCTGCTCAAGGAGTTTGACATCGGATATTCCCTTAACCATGAGAACATCTGCGAGTACTATTCTTTCGGCTCGGATCCCGACCTCGGGAACTGTATAGAGATGGAATGGGTGGATGGCAGGACTTTGGAGGAGTTCCTTTCCGAGGGTAAGCGTGAGCGGTCTGTTTACGACAAAGTTGTGGGCGAAATCTGTTCGGCGCTCTCATACATGTATGCCAAGCAGGTGCTGCACAGGGACTTGAAACCCACGAATATTCTCGTGACCTACAACGGAGACAATGTCAAGCTGATTGATTTCGGGCTCTCGGACGCTGACTCATCTTCCGTTCTTAAGACTCCCGCGGGGACTGCCGTGTTCGCCGCTCCGGAAGTCCGTTCCGGAGGGAAGGCCAGTGTGCGGAGCGACCTTTATTCGCTTGGGGTAGTGTTGTCGCTTTTCCCTGTCCGGAAATATTCTCCGATTGTGCGGAAACTACTGTCAGTCAAGCCGGAAGGACGGTATGGTTCCGTCGCTGAAGTCCAGAAAGCCCTGAAGAGCGACATGCCAGCTGTCGCCGGGATTGTGTTTGTTTTGTTTATCGCCGTCATGGCGCTCGTCCCGCTCTTCGAGCGCTGGTTCCGCTCTGTCGCCCCTACTGCCCCTACTGCCCCTACTGCTGCCCCATCTGTCATCCTGTACGAAGTGAAGAATCTCCCTGACACCTCCCAGTCCCTTAACGGTGGTTCGACTCCGCTCACCAGCTCTGATTCACTCACAAAACGGTCCCTGAGCGGAGCCGAAGGGCCGGCCGCCCCAACCAAAAAGCAACACCCCAAAACCACCTCCAAGAAATCCACCGACGCCCACCTCATCGACGAACTCTTCCGCCAGGCCACCGAACTGTTTGAATAGTCATCCTCCTCGTGCTTTCGGCCAGTGTGCGCTGGGTTTCTGATACTGCCTCTGATATTTATTTTAATAATCCGGCAATTCTTATTGAATTTTGCCGGATTATTATTATCTTTGGCTGGTAATAACGGCGTGTTGTATGAAAGGTCGTGATAATACTAATCTGATTGAGGAGCTGCTTAATCGCAATGAAGAATTGACTGTCGCTGATTTCTTCAGGGCCTGTCCAGGCCATCCTTCGCCTACGGTATATTCCAAAATCAGGGCCCTTGTTCAAAGTGGTGCGCTGTCTCGGGTCGGCAAGGGTCGTTATGTCGCTGTCCGTAAGCCTGCTTTTAAGGTTGAGGTTACGGGGTGGATGCTGGAAGTGAATGGTTACATGATTAATAACTGTGAAGGCGTTAATCATTGTATCTCGCAGAAAGGTTCGAATCTTTTCGTTGAGGTTTCCCGCTCTGACATTCCTGTTGTGATCGATTCTTTAAAGAGGCATTATGGGAAAGTTGTCACAAAGAAGGAATATGATCATTTCCCTGTTTCCCTTGAAGGCTTTATTGTGGTTGGTCCCTTAATTTCAGAGGCACCGCTTATCGAGCTCTCGGACTGTTTAGTCCCATCTCTAGAAAAAAGGCTGGTCGATTCTCTGAATGCTTCGGGGAATGATGGAGAAAGACTTGATTTTCAAAGGATCTTTGAGGTGTACCCTTTGAATATGAATTCTTTACGCCGATATGCGACAAGGAGGAGTGTCGCTCGAGAATTAGAAGCGAAAATAGCTGGATTGGATGCTGAACGGGTTAATCTATTCACGAGTATCCAAAAGTATTTTTCCTCTTCTCGGTCGATTGTCCGGGCTTGGGTTTTCGGATCGTTCGCCCGCCGTGAGGAAACGCCGGAAAGTGATATCGACATTCTTGTTGATTACGCTCCTGAGGCAAAGGTCTCATTGTTGGAAATAATCCGGCAACGGCTTGATCTTGAAAAGATTACAGGTCGTAAAGTGGATCTGGTGGAAAACGGTTACTTAAAGCCGTTCGCATTTGAATCAGCGGAGAGGGATAAGTACTTGATTTATGAGAGATAAGTACAGGCTCTCTTCAGAGTTTATCTCATCGCATCCTCAAATGGATTGGGAGGCGATAAAAGGTTTGCTTCATGTGCTCGTACATGATTACTATAGCGTCAACATGGAGACGGTCTGGATGATTCTCGAACGTGATCTTCCTGAGTTAAGAGAATACTTGGGTACTTTAAGTCGCGCATAGAGTTATAGATTTGTTTCTTTCTTGAATAATTGGTTGTTATGATAAAGGTTGATGAGTTGCAGGATACTCTGCGAATGACCCGAGACGAGATAGGGAATGAGTGGTTTGATGGATTTAGAGAGGATCCTGTATTCTCTGCTTAATGCCATACGGTCATTGAACCTTCATCATGTCCGCTAACTGTAGGAAATAGTCATTGGACCATATATCTAATTCGCCAGGATTGCTCAAGAAGG